>CAVSRN010000064.1:0-114587 GCA_963730195.1 uncultured Alphaproteobacteria bacterium | reverse complement strand
GCGGCCGGTAGGTGAACAGCAGCGCCGCGACGAACGAGAAGAAGGCGCCGGGCGTGGTGTGTCCGGTCAGGACCTGAAAGCCGCCGAACAGGACCACGACCGCGACCGCGCACCCGCCGACCACCTCCATGATCGGGCCGTTGATGGCATTGACGCGCGCGGCCTTGAAGTTGAGATCGAACAGCTGCTCGATCAAAGCGCCGGTCCGCCGCGATTCGTCAGCCTCGCGGTTGTCGGCCTTGACCTGGCGCACGCCGAGGAAGGTCTGATCGAGCCGGCTGGTCAGCTTGGCCATGTGGCTCTGGGTCTGGCGCGACACCTTGCGCATCCGCCGGCCGAGACGCTGCAGGGGCCAGATCGCGGCCGGGCAGCCGAGCAGGGCGACGCCCGCCAGCTGCCAGTCCTGATGGATCATCAGGCCGACCAGCCCGAGCATGGTCAACAGATCGCGGACCACGGTGGTCAAGGCGGTGGTGACCGCCATGCGCAGCTGCTGGGTGTCGTAGGTCAGGCGCGAGATCACGTGGCCCGGCCGCGCGCGACCAGATAGCCGAGGTCGGCGCCGATCAGATGATCGAACAGGCGCTGCTGCAGATCGGCGATCACCCGTTGGCCGATCCTGGCCATCAGCACGGCCTGGCCGTAGGCCGAGCCCGCCTTGAGCAGAGCCAGCGCCAGGACCACGACCGGCATCAGCAGGAGCACGAGCCGATCCTGCGCCAGGAACACGTGGTCGAGGATCGGCTCCATGATCCACGCCTGGCCGGCGGTGGCGCTGGCATAGACGCTCATGCACAGCGCCGCCGCGACCAGCCAGCGGATCTGCGGCCGGACGTGGTCGCGCAGCAGACGCGCGGTCGGACCCGCGGTCAGGTCGCGGAACAGATTCGACGGGCCAGCCATCAGGGGCTGCCCTGGCGATCGCGCCGGCTGGCGAGCGGCCCCGGCTTGAGGGATGCCTGCAGCTGCTCAGCCGCGACCGTTCGCCTGGCCATGGCCGGGACCAGAGGCGGCGCGCGGCCGGAAGCGCCAGACCGTCGCGGGCGGCAGGTTGCGGATCACGACCTTGACCAGCCTGGCCTCGACGCCGAGCTTCTTGGCCGGGATCGGCACCACCGGCGAGTAGGTGTACTGGAGCAGGCAGCCCCCGGGACCGAGGGCCGCGAAGCTCTGCTCGATGATCGCGCGCTGGAAGTCGAGCGGCATGGTGACCATCGGGATGCCGGAGATCACGGTGCCGACCTGCTCGACGCCTTGCTGACGCAGGATGTCGACCAGGCGGGTGGCATCGCCGTTGATCACCCGGACCTTCGGGAACCGCTCGCGCAGATACTCGAACAGCGGGCGATCGAGCTCGATCATCATCAGGGCCTCGGGCGGCAGGCCCGAGTCCATCAGGCCCTGCGAGATCGCCCCGGTGCCGGCGCCGAGCTCGACGATCACCTGGCCCGGGCGCCAGGCGATCTCCCGGCTGACCGCGCGGGCGAGCGCCCGCGACGACGGGATGACCGCGCCCATCGACTTGGGCGAGCGCAGCCATTGCCGGAAGAACAGCTCGATTTCCTTGGTCTGGCCGTTGACCTCACTCATGCGCTATCCCCTGCGGACGCCCGACCCGTTGGTTTCAAGTTGCGTCATCGGACCCGCTGATCCAGCATGGGCAAGGTCAGGTCCGAGCGCCGCCACACACATCCACGCGGTTGGCGTCAAGCGGACGCAACCTGACCATGATCGCGAATGTCTCAGAGTTCGGTCGATTCGCCAAGCCGTTCGGGATCATCGGTAGTCGGCGACCATAGCGACGCCCGCCGGTCTTGGCAATCGCCGCCAGCATCCCGCCTCAGCGCCAGTGCTCGGCAATCCAGGGCGCCGGCCGCAGGCTCCTGCCCGGCTGGGGCCAGATGCCGCGCGCCGCGTCCGGCGGCTTGGGGTGGCCGTGGAACACGATGATCCTGGCGCCGTCCGGGATCGCGGCCGGGCGCAGACGCCGGAGCAGGCGGCCCGGCAGGCAGTCGTGCTTGAAGCTCCGGCACCAGGACGCCGGCCAGAAGGTCAGCTCCGGCACCGAGCGCGACAGGAAGGTCTGGGAGTTGGGATAGCTGCGGACCACCTCGGCGGCCTGGGCGCGAAAGCGCGCGAAGACGTCCTGATGGGCGCCGGCCCAGTAGCGATAGACCGAGGAATTGCCGATCCCGCGGCCCGGCTGGGTCCAGTTCTCGATGATGCAGAACTCGCCCGGATAGGCGAACAGGCAATCGATGTTGTCGATGATCACCAGATCGAGGTCGAGGAACAGCACCGGTCCGTCCAGATCCTCGAGCTCGGGCGCGAAGCAGCTGAGCTTGCGCCAGGGCGAGCGCTCCCACTCCGGCGCCAGCTCCAGGGCCGGCAGGGGCCGGCACTCGACCTCGGGCCGGATGCCGGTGCGATCGTCGGTCAGGCAGACGAAGCGGTGGGGCACGGTCAGGTTGCGCTGCACCATGCTGTACAACACATTGACGTAGTTCGAGCCGTACCGCCGACCCCACTTCATGCAGAGCACGGTCGCCATCAGAGGACGGTCGGCATCAGGAGCTCGGCATGGTCGGCATGGGCCCGGCCCCGGCTCAGGCGGCGTCGGCATGGCTCGCGTCGAGCGCGCCGAGGGTGCGGATCGCGACCGAGAGCATCGCGAGATCGGCGCTCGGCTGGCTGTCGAGCTCGATCAGCAGGCGCTGCCAGCGGCCGAAGCCGGCGACCTCGCTCCGCAGCCAGGTCGTGACCGCTTCCTGCAGGGCTTCGGGGCCGGCCCCGGTATGCGGCCGGACCAGCTCGCTGTCGAAGGCCTGGATGGTCAGCCGGCGATGCTCGTCGACCATGTCCTCGTACAGCCCGGCGAGCGCGACCCGCTCCCAATGGTTGCGCGGGCTGGCGCGTTCCAGACGATCGCGCAGGCGGTCGAGATGGAGCCGGGCATCGAGCGCGAAATAGGTGCTGCCCGCGGTCACCACCTCGGTGTCGACCACGTCGGCGACCGTGACCACCTCGCAGGCCGGGAACAGATAGGGCAGCGCCGCCAGCCGCCACGCCGATTCCGCCTCGATTTCCCGGCCGCGATGCTCGATCATCGCCTGACCGAGGCGCTGCCGGTCGGGCGCCGCCAGCACCAGGTCGAGCTTGTCGAGCAGGCTCGCGATCCCGGCTCGGAAGCGCTCGACCGAGGCCTTGACGTCGATCGGCGCCGGCAGGTTGCGCAGGAACCATTCGGTGCCGCGGACCAGCGCGACCCGCGCCTCGCCCAGCAGCGCCATCAGCTGCGGCGCGGCGATCCGACCGGCGAGCAGCTCGAGCTGCCCGAGCAGCGGCACCAGCCCGAAGGTGTCGCGGGTGACGATGTAGGCGCGCGCGATCGAGGTGATCGAGCGCCCGGTCTGCTCCCCGAGCTCGCTCACGAACTCGCCGAGGCCGCGATTGACGATGCTGTTCGCGACCAGGGTCGCGATGATCTCCCGGCGCAGCCGGTGGTGGGCGATCTGGCCGCGGAAACGCTTGCGCAGCGGGCGCGGGAAATACTTGACCAGGTCCTGGAGCAGGTAGGGATCCTCGGGCAGCTCCGAGGCCAGGAGCTCGTCGTAGAGCGCCATCTTGGCGTAGGCCAGGAGCACCGCGACCTCGGGCCGGAACAGCCCCTGCCCCGCCTGCCGGCGGCGACCCAGGGTCTCCTCGTCGGGCAGCATCTCGAGCTCGCGATTGAGCCGGCCGCTCGCCTCGAGGCGGCGCATGAAGCCCGCCTGGCTGTCGAGGAGCTCGGCCGGCCGCGCCTCGGCGAGCGAGATCGCCTGCACCTGGAGGACGTTGTTGCGCAGGACCAGACCGCCGACCTCGTCGGTCATCTCGGCCAGCAGCTGGTCGCGCTGCTTACCGGTCATGTCGCCCTGGCCGACCACCGCGCCGAGCAGGATCTTGATGTTGACCTCGTGATCGGAGCAGTCGACGCCGGCCGAGTTGTCGATGAAGTCGGTGTTGATCCGGCCGCCCTTCTGGGCGAAGGCGATCCGCGCGCGCTGGGTCAGGCCGAGATTGCCGCCCTCGCCGATCACCTTGCAGCGCAGCTGCTCGGCGTCGACCCGGACGCCGTCGTTGGCGCGATCGAACGCCTCGGCGTGGCGCTCGACGGCGGCCTTGACGTAGGTGCCGATGCCGCCGTTCCAGAACAGGTCGACCGGCGCCAGCAGGATCGCCCGGATCAGCTCCTGGGGCGAGAACTCCTCGGCCTCGACCTCGAGCGCACGCCGGGCTTCGGGCGCCAGCCTGATCGACTTGGCGGTCCGCGGCCAGACCCCGCCGGCCGGGCTCAAGAGGCTGCGGTCGTAGTCGTCCCAGCTCGAGCGCGGCAGCTCGAACAGCCGCCTGCGCTCGGCGAAGCTGGTCGCCGGATCGGGGTCCGGATCGATGAACACGTGGCGGTGGTCGAAGGCTGCGATCAGCCGGATCTGCTCCGACAGCAGCATGCCGTTGCCGAACACGTCGCCCGACATGTCGCCGATCCCGATCACCGTGAACGGCTCCTCCTGGCAGTCGCGGCCGAGCTCGAGGAAATGCCGCTTGACCGACTCCCAGGCGCCACGCGCCGTGATCCCCATGCCCTTGTGGTCGTAGCCCGCCGAGCCGCCGGACGCGAAGGCATCGCCGAGCCAGTGGCCGTACTCGAGGCTGATCGCGTTGGCGATGTCCGAGAAGGTCGCGGTCCCCTTGTCGGCCGCGACCACCAGATAGGGGTCGTCGTTGTCGTAGCGGACCACCCGCGCCGGCACCACCACCTGGTCGCCGACCCGGTTGTCGGTCAGATCGAGCATGCCGCGCATCAGGGTCTGATAGCAGGCGATCACCTCGGCCTGGAGCGCCGCGCGATCGCCGCCCTTGGGCGGCCGTTTGACCACGAAGCCGCCCTTGGCGCCGACCGGGACGATGACCCCGTTCTTGACCATCTGCGCCTTCATCAGGCCCAAGACCTCGGTCCGGAAATCCTCGCGCCGGTCCGACCAGCGGATGCCGCCGCGGGCGACCTTGCCGCCGCGCAGATGAACGCCCTCGGTCCGCGGCGCATAGACGAAGATCTCGTAGGCCGGGCGGGGCAGCGGCATGTCCGGCACCAGGGCGGGATCGATCTTGATCGACAGATAGGGCTGGGCGGGTGCGCCCTCGGGTCCCGGCTGATAGAAGTTGGTGCGCAGGGTCGCCAGGATCAGGCGCATGAAGCGCCGCAGGATCCGGTCCTCGTCGAGGTTGGCGACGCCGTCGAGGCCGCTGCGGAACTCGGCCTCCAGGCTCGCGAGGCGCGCCGGGCGGTCGCCGGCCGCGTCGGGGTCGAAGCGCGCCTCGAACAGCTCGGCCAGACGGCGCGCCAGCTCGGGATTGCTCACCAGGGTCTGCTCCATATACGCCTGGCTGAACGGAATCCCGATCTGCAGCAGGTATTTGCAGTAGGTGCGCAGGACCACGACCTGGCGCCAGTTGAGCCCGGCGCGCAGGACCAGCTGATTGAAGCCGTCGTTCTCCGCCTCGCCGCGCCAGACCCGCAGGAAGGCGTCCTGGAAGTCCGGCCCGGCCTGGTCGGGGTCGAGCTCGCCGACCCGGAGCGGCTCGACCGTGAAATTGTGCAGCCAGAAGGTGGTGCCGGCGGCCGTGGTGACCTCGTAGGGCTGCTCCTGGACCACCCGCAGGCCCATGTTCTCGAGCACCGGCAGGACGTCGGAGAGCGCGATCGCGTGGCCGGCGCGGACCAGCTTGAGACAGAGCTCGCCGGTGTCCTGCTCGAGCGGCCGGTAGAGCGACATCGCGAGCTCGATCTCGCCCTTGGCCAGCCGGTCGATGCGATCGATGTCGGGCACCGCCGCCCGCGCCGGCACCTGCTCCTGATAGCCGATCGGGATCGCTTCGCCATAGGCGCGCGCCAGCCGGTTGCCCTCCTCTTCGCCGTGGGCGTCGGTCAGGGCCTCGGAAAGCACGTCGCTCCAGGAGCGGGACGCCTCGATCAGGCGGGCCTCGATCTCGCCGCGATCGATCCCGATCGGGATGCCGTCCGGGGTTCGGACGATGAACTGGATGCGGGCCAGGATCGACTCCGACACCTGGGCCTGGAACTCGACCTCGGTGCCGTTCAGCGCCTCCAGCAGAATGTCCTGGAATTTGCGTCGGATCTCGGTGTTGTAGCGCTCGCGCGGCACGTAGATCATGCAGGAGACGAAGCGGGCGAAGGCATCGCGGCGCAGGAACAGGCGCAGCGACTGGCGCTCGTGCAGGTGCAGAATCTCCTGCACGGTCTCGAACAGATCGTCGTCGCTGGTCTGGAACAGCTCGTCGCGCGGATAGGTATCGAGGATGTTGACCAGCGCCTTGCCCGAGTGGCCGGTCGGCGCCAGGTCGGCGCGCGCGACCATGCGCGACACCTTGTGCCGGAGCAGCGGAATGCTGCGCGGGTTGCGGTTGTACGCGGCCGAGGTGAACAGGCCGAGGAAGCGGTGCTCGCCGAGCACCTTGCCCTTGGCGTCGAACCGGCGCACCCCGACGTAGTCGAGATAGACCGGCCGGTGCACGGTCGAGCGGGTGCTGGCCTTGGTGATCACCAGCGGCAGGGCGGCGCGCGCCTGGTGACGCAGCTCCGGCGGCAGGCTCGCGAAGCTGCGCGAGGTCCGGCTGCCGGTCCGCTGGCGCTTGAGCAGGCCGAGCGCCGACGCCTCGACGCGCTTGAGCTGGTCGCCCGCCTTGTCGCGGATCAGGTCGTAGCAGGCGTAGCCCAGGAAGGTGAAGTGGTTGTCGGCGATCCAGCGCACGAACGCCTCGGCCTCCGCGAGATCGGCCGCTTCGAGCACCCGGGCGCCGCGCTGCAGCTCCTCGATCGCGACCTCGACCTTACCGATAATGGGTCGCCAGTCCTCGACCGTGACCCGGACGTCGGCCAGGACGCTTTCGAGATCGGCCCGGACCGCCTCGATCCGCTCGGGATCGCTCTGCCGGTCGACCTCGAAATGCATGTAGGATTCCCGGCGGGGGTCGCCGCCGTCGGCCGCGGCCGCGTCGAGCACCGCCTCGACGACGCCCTCGGCGTCGCGCTTGACCGGCATCACCGGGTGGATCGTGATGTGGATCAAGAGGCCGAGCCGGTTGAGCGCCATGCTCATCGAATCGACCAGGAACGGCATGTCGTCGGTGACCACCTCGACCACGGTGTGGGTCGACTGCCAGCCGTGCTGCTCGATCTGCGGGTTGTAGACCCGGACCAGCGCCTGGCCGGCGTGGCGGTGCTCGCCGAGACGGAGATGGGACAGCGCCGCGCCATAGACGTCGAGCGGGTCGCGCTCGAGCAGATCGACCGGAGCGACCGCGCGGTAGTAGTGCCGGATGAACGCCTCGGCGCGCTCCGCCGCGTCATCGGTGAACTTGTCGTGCAGCCGGTCGACCACCCGCTCGAGCAGATCGGTTTTCTTGTCCTGTAGCCGGGTCGCCATCGGACCTCCCTCCGCCCGCGCCCTGAGCCTGGTAGTTAAGCACAGAGCGGGCTGCTGATACAGGTCGATCCTCAATCAGGGGTGAATCGGTCCCGCCCGCGGATCGCCCCGACACCAGCTCGGCCCAGACGGACGCTGCGACCGCGGCCGCGGCCACCCGGGCTCAGGCGGCGAACCGCTCCAGGCTCGCGCGCGCCTGCGCCCGATGTTTGGGCTGGAGATGGCGGCCGACCGCGGCCAGCGCCGCCGCCAGCACCGAGGCGTCGTCGGTGAAGCCGAGCCCGGCCAGAAAGTCCGGCACCATGTCGACCGGCAGGACGAAATAGGCGAGCGCCCCACACAGCACGGCGCGGACGTAAGCGGGCGTGTCGCGATCGAGGGCGCAGTAGTAGCTCGCCACCAGGTCCTCGGCGAACGGGATCTGCGTCAGCACGCGCCGGACCTTGGCCCAGAACCGGCGTTGGTCCGGCGGCCGGTAGACGACCGGCAGCTGCCCGAGCGGGATCTCGCGGGTCGCGTCCATGACGGTTAACAATTGGGCATGTCCGGCCCGCGTGGCAAGTCGCGCGAACCCCTCCAAGGGCTTGCCGCGGGCGCGCGCGATCGGCTAGGCAGAGCCCAGCAGCGGCAGCGGGAGGCGGGCATGCGGATCGAAGGCCAGGCAGCGATCGTCACCGGCGGCGCCTCGGGGCTCGGCCTCGCGACCGCCGAGATGCTGGCGGCGGCCGGCGCCAGGGTCGCGCTGCTCGATCTCGACGCCGAGAAGGTTGCCGAAGCCGCCGCCCGGCTGGGCGGCCAAGGCATCGCCTGCGACGTCGCCGATGCGGCCAGCGCCGAGCAGGCGGTCGCGGCCGCCAGGGACGCTCATGGTGCCGCCCGGATCCTGATCAACTGCGCCGGCATCGCGCCGGCGGCGCGGATCGTCGGCCGCTCGGGGCCGATGCCGCTTGCCGACTTCGCGCGGGTCATCCAGGTCAACCTGATCGGCAGCTTCAACCTGCTCCGCCTCGCCGCCGCCGACATGGCGCCACTCGAGCCGGGCGAGGACGGCGAGCGCGGCGTGATCGTCAATACCGCCTCGGTCGCCGCCTTCGACGGCCAGATCGGCCAGGCGGCCTACGCCGCGTCCAAGGGCGGGATCGCGGCCCTGACCCTGCCGGCGGCGCGCGAGCTCGCCCGCTTCGGCATCCGGGTGGTCACGATCGCGCCCGGGATCTTCGAGACGCCGATGCTCAAAGGCCTGCCCGAGGCGGTCCAGCAGTCGCTCGGCGCGAGCGTGCCGTTCCCCAAGCGCCTCGGCCGGCCCGAGGAATACGCCGCCCTGGTCCGCCACGTCCTCGACAACCGGATGCTCAACGGCGAGGTCATCCGCCTCGACGGCGCGATCCGCATGGCGCCGCAATAGACGCTCACGGCTTGGCGCAGGCGTTCATCACCTTGGCGAGCTCGACGTCGCGCTCGGTGACGCCGCCGGCGTCATGGGTGCAGAGCGTGACCTGGACGGTCTTGTAGACGTTGAACCATTCGGGATGGTGGTTCATCTTCTCGGCCTGGAGGGCGACCCGGGTCATGAAGCCGAAGGCCGCGTTGAAGTCCCTGAAGGTGAAGGTCCTGCCGATCGCGTCGCGGCCGGGGACCTCGTGCCAGCCGTCGAGCTCGGCGACCGCCTGCTCGCGGGCGACGCCGGTCAGTTTCTCGCAGCCTGCCGTCATGATCGATCTCCCTCCCTGCTGCCTGGGATAGACGATGGGCCCGGCCTCCGGTTCCGACAAGGTCGGCGGCCTGCCGCCCTCGACCGCCGACCTCCAGCGGCTCGGCCAGGCGGTGCTGGCGGAGCTGCCGGAGCCGTTCCGCAGCCACATCGACGGCGTCGTCGTCCGGGTCCAGGATTTCCCCGACGACGAGACGCTGCGCGAGATGGAGCTCGAGAGCCCGTTCGACCTGCTCGGCCTCTATCACGGCGTGCCGGTCGGCCACGGCTCGAGTTTCGATGCCCCGCGCGAGGGCGTCGACATGATCTACCTCTACCGCCGGCCGCTGCTCGACTACTGGTGCGAGACCGAGGAGCCGCTCGCCGACATCGTCCGCAACACCCTGATCCACGAGATCGGCCACCACTTCGGCTTCTCCGACGACGACATGGACCAGATCGAGTTCGGCGAGGATTCAGATGGCACCCGAGCTGTCTATGGGCCCTCGGCCGAGCGGACGTAGGCGGTCGGCGTCATGATGCGAACGTCGCGGAACGTCCGCACCGCCAACAGGGCGCGATCTCCGGTGACGAGGACACGGGCGTCGCCATTGACGGCAGCCTCGAGAAATTTGTCGTCCGTCGGATCAGCGCACGCTCGAACGTGCTCAGCGGATGGTCACGAAGGTCGCGGACGCACGAAGGCTCCCCAGGAAGTGCGCGCGCAGGTCGCGTGCAACATAGGCATCGAATTTCCTTCGGCCGAGCACGTCGCAGAGCTCGCGGTAGGTCGCGTCAGACATCACCAGCTCGTCGACCTCCAACGCAAGACGGACCGCGCGCCAGGGAGTGGACCCGTGGCGCAGGAAGAAGCTGACGAGGACGTTGGTATCGATGACCACCCGCTCAGCGGTCATCGAGCAGTTCGGCCAGCTTCTCCGTGGTCAGGCCCCGCTTCCTGGCCTCGCCGCTCGCCTGCCTGGTGATCTCGAGCAAGGCATCGACGTCCCGCCGGCGGCGAGCATCGACCGTGACCCGCACCAGCTGATCGGGTGCGGCGTCAAGCTCCGCCACCATTCCCGGCGGCAACTCCTCGACCCGGTACGTCTTCGTTATGACCTTGGCCATCACCCGCCCACTCCGGCGACCCATCGCCGACTCTACCTGATACGCGTGCCCGAGGCATAGCCCGAGCCACCTTCCGAGGCATTCGACTTCATCCAGCGAGCGCAGCTGTCGCTGCCACCAGCAGCCGCGGCGAGTAGGGTTCGGTGTAGAGTTCGTCGACCAGATGCGCCCGGTGGCGGAGCACCGCGCGTTGGTTGATCGAGCCTTTGTCGGTGACCTCATGGGCGTCGATCGAGAGCGGCTCGGTCAGGAGCAGGGCGCGGGCGACCCGGTTGGAGCTGCCGGTGGCGCTCTGCGCGAGCCGGTCCAGTCCCTCTTGCAGGACGCGCCGCAAGCGCGAGCTGAGCAGCAGATCGGGCTCGAGAGTGGAGCCATCGCCGAGCGCGCGCCGGCAGGCCTCGACGTCCGGGATCAGAAGGGCGGTGACCTCGGCCCGGTCCTGGCCCGCGATCACCGCATCGCGCAGCAGCGGGGCGAACGCCGCGACCAGCTGGCGCCGGAGCGCGCCGACGTTGACCCAGGTGCCGCTCGAGAGCTTGAACTCGTCGGCGATCCGGCCGTCGAACACGAAGCCTTTTTCCGGGTGCGCGGGGTCGACGAAACGAAGCGCGTCGCCCAGCCGGTAGAAGCCCTCGTCGTCGAACGCCTGGGCGGTGACCTCCGGCTGGCGCCAGTAGCCGGGGGTGATGTTGGGGCCCTTCAGGCGGGCCTCGAAGCGCGCGGCCTCGAGCGGCACCAGCTTGAGCAGGGTGCCGGGCGCCGGCAGGCCGACCTCGCCCGCGCGGCTGACCTCGCTCCCGGGCATGAAGACGAAGGGCGCGGTCTCGGTCGCACCCAGCCCGGTCAGCATCAGGATGCGCTCGCCGGTGGTCTCGAGCGCCAGGCGCTGCAAGGCCTCCCAGACGTGCTGGGCGAGCCCGGCACCAGCGTAGAACATGAGGCGCAGCCGGCTGAAGAACTGCCGGCGCAGCGCCGCGTCCCGCTCCAGATGCGGCAGCAGGACCTCGAAGCCCTTGGGCACGTTGACGTAGAAGGTGGTCGCGATCTCGCGGAGGTTCTGGACGGTGGCGCCGATCTCGGCGGCGGTGGGCCGGCCGTCGTCGATGTAGAGCGAGCCGCCATTGTAAAGCACGAGGCCGAAATTGTGGTTGCCGCCGGCGGTGTGGTGCCAGGGCAGCCAGTCGACCATGACCGGCGGCTCGTCCGCGAGGAAGGCGAGCATGGTCCGGATCATCGCCTGATTGCTGCAGAGCATGCGCTCGGTGTTGATCACCGCCTTGGGCAGCCCGGTCGAACCCGAGGTGAACAGGATTTTTCCGACCGTATCGGGCCCCACCTTCGCCGCCGCCGCCTCGACCGCGCTGGTCGGCTCGGTCGCGAGCAGCTCGGCGAAGGTGGTGGCGGGCCGTCCGTCCGGCACATCCTCGGTGACCACGATCTCGGCCCCAGGTGCGAGCGCCGCTCTGATCGCGGCCTCGTAGGCTTTGCCCGAGGCGGCGAACACCAGGCCCGGGGTCAGCAGCCCGATGATCGTCCGCAGCTTGGAAAAATCCTTCGAGAGCAGCGCGTAGGCGGGCGAGATCGGGGCGTAGGGCACGCCCACATGCAGCGCCGCGAGCGCCAGCAGAGCGTGCTCCAGGTCGTTGCCGGAGAGGATCGCGAGCGGGCGCTCGGCCGAGAGCCTGCGCTCCAGCAGCGCCTGGCCAACGCGCCGGACCCCCTCCAGGGTCGCGGCGTAGGTCAGTCGATGCCAGGCGCCGCGCGGGCCCCGTTTGGCCAGGAAGGTGCGCTCCGGCGCCTGCTCCGCCCAATGCTCGAGGCGCAGGGTGAGACGTCTTGGATAGTCGCCGAGCGGATGCGGGGAGCGGGCGCAAAGCGTGCCATCCGGGCGCCGCTCGAGCACCAGATCGAACGGTCCCAGGCGAACCTCGCGCAGGGGCAAAGACATGGCCTCGTTCGCCGCCCCGGCCGTCCTCGCGCCGCTCAACCGCCGTCGTAGAGGAAGCGTTCCCCGCGCTCGAGCAGCAACGGCACGACCAGATCCTCCTCGTCGTCGAGATGGCGCCGGAGCGCCTGCCCGAGCGCCGCCTGGGCATCGCGAAAGCGCGCCAGCTCGGCGCCAAAACGCGGCAGATCGGCGCCGTCATGCGCCAGCACCCGGTTGGCGACCTCGACGAGGCCGCCGAGCGCCGCATGCAGCGCCTCGTGGTCGTGCTCGAGCAGCTCGAAACCGGCGGCCAGGCGCGGCTCGACCCGCCGGAACACCGGAAAATAATGAAGGTCCTCGACCTGGTGGTGCTCCTCGAGCTGCCAGAGGAACGTCTGCAGATGACGGGCGAGCCAGGGCTTGAGCTCGGCCGCGTCCAGCCCCTCGGCGAGCGCGGCCTCGCTGCCGGTCCGGAGGATCTCGTCCAGCCGGCGGAACATCTGGTGGCGCTGCAGCCAGAAGCGCGCCAGCTCGCCGAGGTCCTGATGCGTCGCCCAGCTCGCCCGCGGATGCCGGCGCGCGAGGAACCGGAGCTCCTCGCCGAGCGCCGGCCGGCGTTCGAGGCCCGGGTCCACCCGGTGGCCGCGCTCGGGGCTCAGCCGACGTGCTCGCCGAAGAAGGCGAGCGTGCGCTCGCGCGCCAGCCGCGCGCTGTCGGCGTGGTACGAGGCCCGCTGATCGCAGTTGAAGCCATGGCCGGCCGGATAGATGAACACCGGGATCTCGGGATGCGCCGCCATCATCTTGCGCACATCGGCGATCGGGATCGACTGGTCGAGCTCGCCGAAGTGCAGCTGCACCGGGCAGTTGGGCCGCTCCTCGGCGAGCCCGGTGACCCCGCCGCCATAGTAGCCGACCGCGGCCGCGAAGCTCGTCGAGCGGGTCGCGCACACCCAGGCGACGGTGCCGCCCCAGCAATAGCCGACCACCCCGATCTTGCCGGCGCCGGCGACCTCCTTGACCGCCGCCTCCATGTCGGCGAGCGCATTCTCGAGCGAGACCGGCTCCCTGAGCGCCCGCCCGCGGGCGATGTCGTCGCTGGTGTAGCCGAGCTCGACGTCGCGCTCGACCCGGTCGAACAGCGCCGGCGCGACCGCGAGGTAGCCCTGCCTGGCGTAGTCGTCGCAGACCGCGCGGATGTGGCTGTTGACGCCGAAGATCTCCTGCGCGATAACCACGGCCCCGCGCGCCGCCCCCGCGGGATCGGCCCGATAGATACCGAGCTCGTGGCCGTCCGCAGCCTGGCCTCGAACCATCTTGCCCAAAGCTCTCTCCCCCTGCTGTGCCGGACCGCCGTCACCGCGATGGCGCCGCCAGCCCCGGGGCAAGCTGCCCCGCCAGCGATCCCCGGTCAACCGCAAGCCGTGCCCGATCCGGCCTGCGACACCTTCGACAGCTGCGCCTCGGGTCGGATTCTTAGGTATTGTCCCGGATTACCGCGGGGTCGGGGGCCGTCTAGCATCCGGCTAACCGAGGAAGGAAAGATGGCCACGCGAACCTCGCCACGCTCCCCGATGCCAGCCGCGCCACCGGAGCCGAGGGCCGACCAGCCCTTGGCGATCAAGGTCCGCGAGGAGACCGCCGAGTTCGTGCGCCGGATCGGCGCGCTCAGCGACGAGCCCGGGACGCGGAGCGCCCTGGTCAAGCAGACGGTGCGCGAGGTCGCCGGCCATCTGCTCACCGAGTTCGGCGATCACTACGCGCTTGCTGAGCAACTCGAGATCGCGAGCCGGCTGGCCTGGTGCGGCCCCGACGCCGTGCACGCCGCAACCCACAGCAGCCCGCGCGACGCCCGGCCTGCCAACCACGACGCCCGGCCCCGACGCGAGCCTCGCGGCTCCTGATCGCGCGCGGATCCTCCCGGGGGGCCACCGGCGCTCGAGGCGCCCCCCGGGAGACCCGCCCGGCAGGTCAGCCCTTGCCGATCGGGATCTTCTTCTCCTTGGCCTTGACCTCGGGCGGCTTGGGCACGGTCACGGTCAGCACACCCTTGCTGAAGCTCGCCTTGACCCGCTCCGGATCGGCCGCGAACGGCAGGCCGATCGAGCGCGTGAACGAGCCATAGGAGCGCTCGACCAGGTGGTAGTCCTTCTTCTTCTCTTCCTTCTCCTGCTTCTTCTCGCCCTTGATCGTGAGCCGGCCTTCGCCGAGCACGATCTCGAGGTCCTTCTCGTCGACCCCGGGCAGCTCGGCCTCGATCTTGAGCTCGCCCTCGGTCTCGCTGACGTCGATCCGCGGCGCGACGTCGACCCCCGCGGCCGCGGGCGGACCCCAGCCGAAGTCGGGCGAGAAGTCCTCGAACAGGCGCTCCATGTTGCGTCGTAGCGAGCCGAACGGCTCCCAGATGTCCCGGCTCGGCAGGCCCTCACCCCGGCCCCGACCCGAGCGTCCCGAAGACGGCAGTGCCATGACTTCCCTCCTTGATCAGAAGCTGGCCTCCTTGATCAGAAGCTGGACTGAGCTTCTGCCGCGACGCCGCGGCGACGGCTTTGAGCTGGATCAATCGGTGCGTCGAATTCAGTCCGGTAAGGGGGGAAGATATGACCCAGCTTCGCCAGCGTGCGAAAAGTCATGTCGCCCAGCTCATTGGATGGCTGCGCGCCGCAGAAGCCGCCATGCTGCTGTTTGCCTGTGTGGCGCCTGCCTTGGCGCAGGATGTCGCCCCAGCCGCGCCGCCGCAGGCCGTGAAGGTCGTTCCCGAAGCGAGCGATGCGAAGATTGAGGAACGCCTGCAACGCATCCTGAAATCGACCGGATGGTTCGAGGCGACCCGCGTCTCAGTGCATGACGGGGTGGTCTTCCTCGACGGCACGACGGGGACGCAGGAGCATCGGGCCTGGGCTGGCACGCTTGCCGAAAACACGCAAGGCACTGTCGCCGTCGTCAACAGGATCGAGGCCAATCCCGATGTCGGCTCCACCTTGGCGCGCGCAGGCGAGGAATTCACAAGCTTCTACCGGCAGATGGTCCGGGCTTGGCCGCTGGTGGCGCTCGCCGTCCTTATCATCCTGGCTACATGGCTGATCGCCAGACTGGTGGCGCTGGCGGTTCGGCTATTGTTCGCGGACCGCATCGAGTCCCCGCTGCTGCTGTCGGTGGTGGCGCGCGCGTTTGCGATTCCAGTCTTTCTGCTGGGCGTCTATTTCGTGCTGCAATTTTCCGGCCTGACGCGGCTGGCCATCACCGTGCTTGGGGGCACCGGGCTGATCGGCATCATCATCGGCTTCGGCCTGCGCGACATCGCCGAGAACTTTCTGGCGAGCATACTGCTCAGCGTGCGCAATCCCTTCCACAGCGGCGACCTGATCGATGTCGGCGGGCACACAGGTGTCGTCCAGAACCTGAACGTGCGCAGCACCGTGCTGCTCACGCTCGATGGCAATCAGGTGCAGATCCCAAACTCCACCGTCTACAAGAGCATCATCAAGAACTACAGCAGCATTCCGAGCCGCCGCGCCGAGTTTACGGTCGGCATCGGTTACGATTCCTCGGCCGCCAAGGCGCAGGTCCTAATCGCGGAGGTGTTGCAGGAGCATCCCGCCGTCCTTGAGACGCCCGAGCCGCTGGTGCTGGTGGAGGAGCTGGGCCCGGCAACGGTGAATTTGCGCATCTATTATTGGTTCGACAGCGCCACCTACTCGCCTTACAAAATCAACTCGGCGTTGCTGCGCCAGACCAAGAACACGCTCCTCAAGGGTGGCATCGAACTACCGGATTCCGCACGCGAAGTGATTTTCCCCAAGGGCGTTCCCGTCAGCCAGATGACGAGCACCGCAGAAGCCTCGCGCGAAACCGCAAGCGGTGCCGGCCCGGCCCATGCCGCGGACGAAATGAGCGATACGACGCCCAGCGAAGGCGACCTGTCCAACGAGACGGTGGAGATGCGGGAGCAGCAATCCGAAGGCAACCTGCCGGAAGCGCAAGAAAATCTACTCAAGAAATAGCGCACGCTATCCCGCGCCACGTGGGACACTCAGCTCGAAAAGCCAACAAAACTATGGGAAGAATGATGTGGATCACTTTCCCATAAGCATTTGATTATGTTTACTTCGGTGACCCTGCCCCTGAATGCCATTGGGCTATGATTGCCCGATTAGTGGGCTAAGGGACATTGACCTCGTGCCGGCCACCCTGACCGACAAGATGGTGTCAGGCCCGATGGCCCAGAGCGCAGGACAACCAGGTCTTGCCCGTCCCGGTTGGCCCGGTGACCAGTAAATCCTGGTTGTAGAACTTGACCACCCGCTTGTTGGGTCGGACCAGGTTGGTCACGATGAAGCCGACGCGGGGATAAAGCTCGCCCTGGTGCCACTCGACCTTGGCCACCACCCGACGGGCTCGGGTCCAACCGTTGGCCTGGTAGCGGAAGCTGGCATAGGTCACGACCGGCTTCTGGGCCGGCCGGCCGCCCCACCGGCCGCGTCAGCAGGTGGCCGATCCGCCCTTGGAGCGGCTGCTGTTGCCGCCGCCGCCCCAGGGCGCCACGGCCCGGCCCGAGCCCGACTGGGCAATGCTCCTTCAAGTCTTCCCCGGCCTGCAGCTAGTGCTTGCCGACCGGCCGGACGGTGGTCGCCTGCCAACCCTCGCCGCTCTCGCGCTCCGCGACCTCGAGGCGCACCCGGCGACCCGGCTCGAGATCCTCCAAGGTGCCCTCGACCACGCTGTTGCGGTGGAAGTAGACCTCGCCTTCGGCGGTTTCGACGAAGCCAAAACCGCCGGCGGCGTCGACCATCCGGACGGTGCCGTGCAGCGGCACTTCATGGGCCTTGACCTTGCCCCGGCGTTCGCGGACGTGATCCTCGAGCCGGCGCGTGGCGGCGTTGAAGGCATCCCGGATCGCGACGTAGACGTCCTCGTGGGCGTGATCCCTGGGCCCGGCGTGGGTGACCGCCAGCGGCTTGCCGGGCAGATCGAGATCGACCCGGATCCGGAACAGGTTGCCCTTCTGATGATGGCGGTGCTCCTGCTCGACCGTGACCCGGCAGCCGGTGATCCGATCGGAGAAGCGCTCGAAGTCGGCCACCTTCTCGCGGATCCGCGCCTCGACCGCGGGTGACGGGTCCATCTTGCGGAAGCTGATCTCGAGCGGTCTCTGCATCGGTGCCTCGATCGGTGGCTCAATTCGGGTTGCCGCGGGCGGGCGCCCGCCGGACCGGTCAGCGCACGGTCAGACAGGCGCAGTCGGCGAGATGGCCGACCTTGTGCGACACGCTGCCGAGCAGGAGACCTGCCAGGTCACCGAGCCCGCGGCGACCCATCACGATCATGTCGACCTGCTCCGCCTTGGCGACCTCCAGGATCGCCGTGGCGGGATCACCCTCACGCAGGAGGGTTCGGACAGTCGTGGCCTGCTCCCTGGCCCGGCTGGCGGCGTCCTGCACGAGCCGCTCGCCGAGGGCGAAGCGGAACCGGCGCCCGGTCTCGACCGCCTGGGCGGTCAGTCGCTGGCTCAACCGCTGCGGGTCGCTGCGGGCCTCCATGAAGGGCGTGACGTCGAAATCCCGGGCGATCTCGGTGTGGAACTCGACCTCCGCCAGCCGGCGCTCGGCCGCGGACAGCGGCTGGTCGTGGACGACGTGCATGGCGATCAGCTCGGCGCCGAACCGGCTCGCCAGGGCGCAGGCCAGATCGAGCGCTCTCGACGCGTGATCGGAACCATCGAGAGCCACCAGAATACGCTTGACGCTCATCGCTCCCACCCGCTGCTCCCCGTGACGCCGCAACGTCCTCTTGCTGCTCAGGATAGGAGCTCGAACCGGCCCGGCCTTTGATCTGGGTCAATGCCGGCGCCCCCGGCAGCCCGGAGCTCGGTCAGCAACTCGACACGCTGACCCACGCCCGGCGCCGGCGTCACTTGACCGTGACGCAGGTGCAGCGGGCGTGGTTCGCCACCTGATGGGACACGCTGCCCAGGAACAGGGCGCGGGCGTCGCTGAGGCCGCGGCAGCCCATGACGATCATCTCGACGTCCTCGTTCTTGGCCACCTCGAGGATGCGGCTCGCGGGCTTGCCCTCCTCGGTCCGGCCGACGACCTGGGTCAGCCCCCGCTCGCGCGCCCGCGCCTCGGCCGCGCGGGTCAGGTGATCGCCGAGCGTCCGGGCCTGATGGAAGCGCGCCATCTCTTCCTCGATCGGCAGGTTCTCGGCCCGGGCGAACGCCCGCAGGGCACCGGACATCGGCTCGTAAGGCACGACGTGGAGCACGATCAGCTGGGCGCCGTGCTGCTTGGCGAGGTCGGCTCCCAGGTCGAGCGCCTTCCAGCCATGCTCCGAGCCGTCGATCGCCGCCAGAATCGTGCCCGTCATCTTAACGCCTCCCAGATCCTCGGGTTGGCCGCCGCGCATCAGGGTGCGGTTGCCGCCGAGCCCGACGCCCGTCCCTCTCCTGCGGAGCCTAGGAGGCCGGCCGCCGGCCGCCTTGACCTAGCGCAAATCTCGCGCCGATTGTTCCCGGGTGTCGCGTGACCGGCCGCGGGTCAGGCCGCGAGGTCGAGCGCGCCCTCGGTGGTCAGGCGGGCCTCGGCGATCGCCTGGCGCAGACGGGCGATCTCGGGAGCGCCGAGCTTCATCAGCGGCGGCCGGACCACCGCCCGCTCCATCCGGCCGAGCAGGACCAGCGCCTCCTTCATGCGGTTGTGCATGTCCAGGAACGGCGGCGCGTAGAACGCCTGGACCAGCGGATAGATGCGCTCGTTGATCGCCTGGGCGCGCGCCAGGTCCTGGGCCTGGACCGCCCGGAACAGGGCGACCTGGAGGTCGGCGATCACGCTGCCGGCGCCGGACAGGAGCCCGCCGCAGCCCATCACCAGCGAGCTCATCAGCCAGCTCGAATGGGTCGAGAGCACGGTCACCGGCCGGGCCAGGCCCTGCAGCGTGCGCACGTGGCGCTCGTGCAGCATGGCATCGTTGCACCAGTCCTTGATCGCCCGGATCTGCGGCACTTCCTCGACCAGCCGCAGCAGGGTCTCGAACGGATAGCCGAGGCCCGAGGCCATCGGGTACTGGAACAGGATGATCGGCAGATCGCAGGCATCGGCGATCATCTTGAAATGCGCGAGCGCCATCTCCGGCCGCAGCTGCCCGCCCGGCGCCATCGGGTTGGGCGGGAACACCAGGAGGCAGGATGCGCCGCCGCGCGCGGCCATCCGGGCCAGCCTGGCGGCGTAGTGGCTGCCGTCGGCATAGATGCCGTTGACCACCGGCACCCGGTCGCCGACCGCATCCAGGGTCAGATCGAGCACCCGCGCCTGCTCCTCGTCGCTGCAGGAGGCGGCCTCGGAGGCGTGCGCGTTGACGGTGACCCCGCTGATCCCGTCGACCGCGACCACGTCCTGGAGGTGCTTGCGGTAGCCGCGCTCGTCGATCGCGAAGTCCTCGAAGAATGGCAGCAGGCAGGCGGGGATCACGCCCTGGGGCTCGTAGTCCTGAAACGGTGGCATGGCGTGCTCCTCCTGGCAACGGACGGCTCGCCCGAGCCTACCGGCCGCCCTGATCGCTGACAAGCCGGACCAGCGGGGCCGGACCAGCGGGGCCGGACCAGCGGGGCGGAGGCGACAGGACGCCGCGCCCATTGACTTGAACATCGCGCAGCGGCGGCTGATGCACCACTCACAGAGCCGGATCGTCGGCTCGCTGCCAAGTAAGGTAACTACGCTCGATCTGCAGCTCTTGCATGATATGCATCACGATTTCGGTAATTTGATCTACATTTTGATATTTTCTAGGGAGGTAAATTGTCATCGTGTTGGTCGGATGTCCTCTGTAATGCCTAAGGACGAAGGGGGTTTCATTGTCTAGAATGAATGCAGCTCCGTAGTACTTGTCGAGATCATCACTGCCTGGCCTTAGTTTGATGCGCAAGCTTTTCTCAAAAAAGGCGGGGGAACGCCCGACTACGGCCTGTGGCACAAGGTCGAGTTCGTGAAGGATCTCGGAGGATAGTGCGCGAATCATCACGGCACCTGCGTGTTCTTGGTCACCGTCGCTGGTATGACGGCGTAGCCAGGAGGGTTTTGGCTGACCCCCGGACTCCCCGCATACCAGCGGGCCTCATGGGGGGGCCCAGATCCGGGGGTGGGCCGGACCGGGGTGACGAATTCGATGCCACGCCTGTTGGCGGGGAGGTGGCCTCGATAGGCCTTGACGCATGCCAGGTGGCTCCCGCGCGCAGGACGCCCCCAAATTTCGCCGGATGACGATTGCGCCCGAGCGTCGGCGCTGGTCTGGGTGGGCGATTCGAGCCGGTGATAGCGCGGATCGCCACCCCCCGGATCGGGCATGACATCGAGGCCCCCTCGGCTCCGCACTGTCTGCCGCGCGACATCGCTCACCTCCTTGCTACCCGATGCGGCTCGAGGCGAACACCTGCCCACCAACGGGCGCCGGTCGACTGGCGTTGTCAAGGTAGCATGAGCTGGCTCCCAAAGCCCCGCCCAAACGCTTACCTTAGTGCGCTCGCCGCTCGTGATGAGCTAGGTGGTGTCTAGCCGGGTTCAACGGAACACCGGCCCAGGGCCCGCCCAAATCGGGCCGCTTGACCGCTCCCGCGCGCGCTGCCTAGGTTGCTCGATCGGGGAAGCGAGGGAGGGCAAGGCGTGCTGGTCCGGATGCGGGTGGTCAGCTTCTGCCACTATCTGCAGGGGCCAGCGGCCGCGCAATATCTCGCCGACATGGGCGCCGACGTGATCAAGGTCGAGCCCATCGGCGGCGCCTACGAGCGCCACTGGTCGGGGGCGAACGCGTTCGTCGACGGCATCAGCGCCTTCTATCTCGCCGCCAACCGCAACAAGCGCTCGCTCGCGGTCGACCTCAAGCAGCCGGACGGCAAGGCGCTGGTGCTGCGCCTGCTCGAGAACGCCGACGTCGTGATGGAGAACTTCCGGCCGGGGGTCATGGACCGCCTCGGCCTCGGCTACGACGAGGTCCGGGCGCGCCATCCCGAGATCATCTACGCCTCGGCGACCGGCTATGGGCCCAGCGGCCCGATGGTCGGCCGGGCCGGCCAGGACCTTTTGATCCAGGCGCTCTCCGGCCTGATCGCCGCGACCGGCAACGAGCGGCCGACCGCGATCGGCTTCGCGGCCGCCGACCAGCACGGCGCCGCGCTGCTCGCGATGGGCATCCTCGGCGCCTACGTCCGCCGCCTGCAGACCGGCAAGGGCACGCGGATCGACGCCAACCTCCTGAACGCCGGCCTCGACCTCCAGACCGAGCCGCTGACCCTCTATTTCAGCGGCCCCGCCACCGGCGACGCCTTCCGGCGCGACGTCAATCTCGCGACCTGGTACCACGAGGCGCCCTACGGCGTGTACCGGATCGCCGATGGGTTCCTCGCGGTCTCCCTGAACGATCCGAGCAAGCTCGCAGCCGCCCTGAACAGCGCGCGGCTCGCCGCCCTCGCCGGGCTCGACCGCTACGAGGAGCGCGACCGCTACGCCCAGGCGCTGGCCCTGGAGCTGGCGCCCCGCCGCTATGACGACCTCGTGCCCGGCCTCGATGCGCAGGCGATCTGGTACGCCCGGGTCCAGAGCTACGACGAGCTGCCGGACGACCCCCAGATCCGCCACAACCAGGTTTTTCGGGAGGTGCCGGTCGGCGGCGGCACCGCGACGCTGGTGAACCATCCGCTCCGCTACGACGGCGAGGTGCCGGCACTCCGGCACCTGGCGCTCCGGCTGGGCGAGGACACCCGGGCGGTGCTCGCCGAGCTCGGCTATGGCGCCGCCGAGATCGACGACCTGATCGCGCGCCAGGTGGTCGCGGCGCCGGGTCCAACGACTTCGCAGGATGGGGAGGCTTCGGGATGAGCGGGTTTCACGTCGCGGTCGGCGACCAGGTGCGCTTCGCCAAGACGGTCGGCGAGAGCGACGTCTATCTGTTCGCCGGCATCACCGGCGATTTCTCCTCGAACCACGTCAACGAGGCGGTCATGCAGCGCTCGGCCTACGGCCGCCGGATCGCCCACGGCGCCCTGCTGGTGGGCTTCATGTCGACCACCTCGACGCTCATGATCGAGCGGGCGGGCGGCGTGCCGGCGGACGAGACCCCGGTCTCGCTCGGCTACGACCAGATCCGTTTTCTGGCCCCGGTGTTCATCGGCGACACCATCACCGTGACCTACCGGATCGCCGAGATCGACCCCGAGCGGCGCCGCTCGCGCGCCGAGATCAAGGTCGCCAACCAGGACGGCAGCCTGCTCGCGGTCGCCCAACACATCCTGAAATGGGTCCCCAACCCGCCCCCGCCGCTGATCGAAGAGTGAGGCGACCCGGCGCCCCCGCTCAAGTTTCGGGGAAGCGCGTCAGGTCGCGCTCGCCAAAGCGGGCGAAGCGGAACGGCTGGAGATCGACCAGCGGCGTCCGGCCCATGGCGAGCTGGGCGGTGAGGTAGCCGGCGGCCGGGCCGATGCCGAAGCCGTGGCCCGAGAAGCCGGTGGCGATCAACAGCCCCGGCAGGGCCTCGACCGGGCCGAGCACCGGGATCTCGTCGGGGGTGACGTCGATCATCCCGGCCCAGCGCTCGACCGGGCGGAGGCCGCGGAGCTGCGGAAACAGGTCGCCCGCGTCACGCAGGACCTGATCGAGCACGCCGTGATCCGGCGTCGGATCGAGCACGCGGGTGCGCTCGAACGGGGTCGGCCGGTCCGCGTGCCAGGCGGCGGACGTGGTCAGCTCGTCAACGAACGGCCGGCCGACCCGCAGCTTCATCTCGCCCCATTTTTCGCGGAGCGCCGGCAGAAAGGCCCGAAAATGGCGGACGGCTGCGGGCGTGATGTCGAAGGTCACGGCACCACTGCGGGCGATCGTGTAGCCGCCGTCCCGGCGCCGGCGAAAGGCCGCGCGCGCGGCGCCGACCGCGGTCTCGGTGATCAGGGGGCCGGGCGTCGTGCGCTGGACCGAGGCCTTGACCTTGAGCTGCGGCAGATTCAACCCGTGATGGCGAAAGAACAACGCCGACCAGGCGCCGCCCGCCAGCACCACGGTCCGGCAAACAACCCTGCCGCGCTCGGTGATCACGCCCGCGACCCGGCCTGCCTCCATGTCGAGCGCGCGTACGGCGCAGCCCTCATGAACCATCGCCCCGAGCCCCACCGCTGCCCGCGCCAGCGCCGGCACTGCCAGAGCGGGCTCGGCGCGGGCATCGCTGGCGGTGAACAGCGCGCCCTTGAACCGGCGTCCGTCCTGCCCGAGCAACGCATCCGTCTCGGCCGGCGACAGCAGGCGCGTGTCCAGCTGATGCGCCTGCGCATGGGGCAGCCAGGCGGCGTGGCGGGCGAGCTCGGCCTCGGTCTCGGCGAGATAGGCGATCCCGCCCCGGTGCCAGCCGATGGCCTCGGTCAGCGCGTCCGCGAGTTCCTCCCAGAGCCGGAGCGCCAGGACGATCGCCGGCAGCTCGCGCGGATCCCGACCCTGCTTCCTGATCCAGCCCCAGTTGCGCGACGACTGCTCGCCCGCGATCCGGCCTTTCTCGAACAAGGTCACCGGGACGCCGGCCTTCGCCAGATACCAGGCGGTCGCGACCCCGGCGATCCCGCCGCCGATCACCACGACCTCGGTTGCCCCCGGCGCCGCGCTCGCTCCAGTCAGCTACCGTCCTCCTTTGGTCATGCCAGTCCGGGCCGACCGAGCCAGATCGCTCTCGCAGCTGGGCCCTGAGCGCCCGCCCTCAGAGCAGGTCAACGAACTCGTCGACGGTCAGCCCGGCCTGCCGGATGATCGAGTGCAGCGTCTTGGGCTTGATGTCCCGGTTGTGGCGGGCGACGGTGACACGCAGCTGCGGCTTTGCCGGATGGCGGAGGATGTGGTGAGCACCGGTCACATGATCGATCGCAAAGCCGGCGCGCTGCAATGCCCTGAGCACGCGGCGCGGCCTCAACGCCGGTAGTCGGCGACTCACCCCCTCGCGAGCCTGACCGTGACCAATTCGCGAAGCGGCTCGATCTCATGCTCCTCGCCGGGCGGGATCGGATCGCCGTGCTTGCACAGGCTCTCGAGGTAACCTTTGATGGCGTCTGCAGCCATCGCTCTGGCTTCCTCCAGCGTGTCGCCCTCGGTGACCAGTCCGGGCAGCGCCGGACAGGTGACCGTGTAGCCGCCTGCCTCGTCGTCGGGCTCGAACACCACGGTGTAGGTGTACGCCTCGCTCTCGGCTGCCTTCGCTCGCGTCATGCTGCCCACGCTCCTTCGTCCCGGCATCCGACCCCGACCGCAACATGGCTACGCCACACGTAGGCTGGATGCGCTCGCCGGCTCCGGCGTGTCGATAGCACGGTTGACCGCCGCTGCATCAACTCCAGGCCGAAGGGTCGGGCGTGGCGCGTGCCGGGAAGCCGATCCGAAAGCCTTCGGGCAGCGGGTCGTCCGGGTCGAGCACGAACTGGTGGAAGCCGGTGATCCAGGCGCGCCCGGTGACCCTCGGCCGGACGTAGAGCACGCCGCCCCGCTCCTCGGCGGCGACCGCCGTCCCGGCAAAACAGGTGCCGAGCACGCCCTCGAAGCGGACCGGCCGGTCCAGCGCCATCTCGCCCTTGGTGTACAGCGCCGCGACCCGGGCCGAGGTGCCGGTGCCGCAAGGCGAGCGGTCGAGCGCGCCCGGCGGGCAGACGATCGTCTGCTTGAGCTCGCCCGTGGTCGTCGCCGCCGAGGTGAACAGGGTCTGGTAGCAGCGATTGATGTCCGGCCGCTCGGGATGCCGGATCGGCTAGCTGGGCATTGACCGCCGGGATGATTCTTTTCGCCGTGGCGATCATCAGGGCATCGTTGCCGGGGACCAGGTCGATCCCGAGCGGGTCGGCGTCGACCATGGCATAGAAATCGCCGCCATAGGCGACATCGACCGCGAGCTCGCCCAGACCCTCGACCACGACCGGCGCCGCCCGGTGCAGGAGGAAGGAGTTGACGTTGTCGAAGCTCACCGGCCCGACCCGGCCGCCCTCGACCTCGACCGCGCAGACGACCAGGCCCGCCGGGGTCTCGATGCGCACGGTCGTGACCGGCTCCTCGGCGCTCACCATGCCGGTCGCGACCAGGGTCATGGCGGTGCCGATCAGGCAATGGCCGCACATCGGCACGTACTCGTCCTGCTCCATGATGATCACGGCGAAATCGGCGCCGTCCTCGATCGGCGGCAGCAGCAGCACCGAGCACATCATGCCGTTGCCGCGCGGCTCGAAGTTGAGCAGGCGGCGCAGGCCGTCGTCGTGGCGCCAGAGCCAGGCGCGCTTGTCGAGCAGCGAGCGCCCGGGCGGCATCGGATAGCCGCCGGTGATCACCCGGGTCGCGTTGCCCTCGGTGTGGGAATCGATGGTCTGGACGAGGCGCCGAAACCGGCCGGCCATGCTGTCTTTCCCCATTTCGCGCTCAACCTGGCCAGCCCCTCAGCCCGGCCAACCCCTCAGCCCGGCCAACATTGGGCGCCGCCGTCGACCCTGAGCACCTGGCCGGAGACGAAGGCGCCAAGCGGGCCGGCGAAGAATTCCACCACCCGCGCGACCTCGTCGACCGTGCCGATCCGCTCGAGCGTGCCGCTCTCGACCAGGCGCTCCGGGTCGACCGTGCGGGTGCCGAGGAAGCGCCCGGTCCGGGTCTCGCCGGGCGCCAGCGAGTTGACCGCGATGTCGTAGGGCCGGAGCTGGTCGGCGAGGCAGCGGGTATAGTGCACCATGCCGGCCTTGGCGGTGGCGTAGATCGCGCCCTGCGCCCGGCCCTTGAAGGCGGCGATCGAGCTGATGGTCAGGATCCGGCCGCGCCGGCGCGCCATCATGCCGCGCGCCACCTGCTGGCAGACCAGGATGGTCGAGAGCAGGTTGCGCTCGAGCACCGCCCGGACGTCCGCCTCCTTGATCATGACCGCATCGTTGGGGTCGGGCCTGCCGCCGGCGGCCGCGATGTCGCCGCCCGCGTTGTGGACCAGAAGATCGATCGGGCCGAGCTCGGCCTCGACCGTCCGGACCACGCTCGCGACCTGCGCCGCGTCGGTCAGATCGCCCAGCACCCGGCAGGTGCGGACGCCATGCGCTTTGGCGATCGCGGCCGCGGTCGCGGAGAGCGTCGTGCCCTCGCCATATTCGGCCGGCCCCGCCTCGCGCATGCCATGGACCCCGATCGCCGCCCCGAGCGCCGCCAGCCGCTCGGCGAACGCCCGCCCGAGACCGCGGCCGGCCCCGGTCACCAGAGCGACCCGACCCTCGAGCGGACGCACCGCCTCGACCATCGCCCTGCCCTCACGCGACCGGAGTGACCGGGCCATTGCCGGCGAACCAGGAACGGACGTTGTCGAGCACGCATTCGCCCATCGCGCGCATGGTCTCCTCGGTGTTGCTCGCGATGTGCGGGGTCAGGACCACGTTGTCGAGCCCGATCAGTTTTTCTGGGACTTTGGGCTCTTCCTCGAACACGTCGAGCCCAGCGGCGCCGAGCTTGCCCGAGGTCAGCGCCTCGACCAGCGCCGCCTCGTCGACCAGCCAGCCGCGCGCGACGTTGACGAAGATCCCCTTGGGCCCCAGCGCCTTCAGGATCTCGCCGTTGACGATGTGGCGCACCCCCGGCCCGCCCGCGGCCGCGAGGAACAGGATGTCCGAGTTCTGCGCCAGCTCGAGCGCGCTCGGATAGGCCTGATGAGGCACGTCCGGCTTCGGCAGCGGGTCGTAGTAGCTGATCGGCATGCCGAACGCCTGCAGCCGCGTCGCCAGCGCCGTGCCGATCCGGCCAAGTCCCAGAATCCCGGCGCGCTTGCCGCTGAACTTCTGCGCCGGCGCGATCCGGCCCTTGAGCCACTGCCCGGAGCGCACGAAGCGGTCGGCCGCAGCGATCCGCCGGGCGGCGCACATGCCGAGGATCACGGCGAGGTCGGCGACGTCGTCGTAGAGCACCGGCGTCGTGGTCACGACGATGCCCCGCTCGCGCGCCGCCGGCAGATCGGTGGTCTCGAGCCCGACCCCCATGATCGCGCACAGCTCGAGCTTGGGCAGCGCATCGATCACGTCCGCCGACAGGCCGACCATGGCGTTGGTGACCACGCCCCGGACCCGCTCCGCCAGAGGCCGCAGCGCCGCGATCTTGTCGGGCGCCTCGAAGACCTTGTGGACCGTATACTCCTTCTCCAGCGCCTCGAGCACGAACGGACGCTGCGGGCCGACGACCGCGATCTCGACCGACATGGTTCCTCCCTCTCCGGAAATCTCCAGGCGCTTCTAACCGGCGGAGCCGTCCGGGTCCAGAGCCCGCGCCGCCGCACCCAAGCCCGTCCTTCCGTCGCCGGCGGTTCCCTGGTAGAAGGCCGCCGACATTGCGCCAGGAGCGACCCGATGGCCGCCTATCAGTACATCTACGTGATGCAGCGCCTGACCAAGATTTTTCCCGGTGGGAAGAAGGTGCTGGAGAACATCACGCTCGCCTTCCTGCCCGGCGCCAAGATCGGCGTGCTCGGCGTCAACGGCGCCGGCAAGTCGACCCTGCTCCGGATCATGGCCGGGCTCGATCACGATTTTTCCGGCGAGGCCTGGGCGGCGGACGGGGTGCGGGTCGGCATGCTGGCGCAGGAGCCGGAGCTCGACCCGGGGCCAAGGACGTGCTGGCCAACGTCATGGACGGGGTCGGCCGCGACCAAGGCGCTGCTCGACCGGTTCGACGAGGTCTCGGCCGGCTTCGGCGATCCCGATGCCGACATGGATGCGCTGATGGCCGAGCAGGCCGAGCTGCAGGAGAAGATCGACGCGGTCAATGGGTGGGAGTTGCAGCGCACGATCGAGATCGCGATGGATGCGCTCCGCTGCCCGCCGGGCGATCAGGACGTGAGCACGCTCTCGGGCGGCGAGCGGCGGCGGGTGGCGCTCTGCCGGCTGCTGCTGGCGCAGCCCGATCTGCTGCTGCTGGATGAGCCGACCAACCATCTGGACGCCGAATCGGTCGCCTGGCTCGAGCGGTTCTTGCAGGACTACAAGGGCACCGTGGTCGCGATCACGCATGACCGCTACTTCCTCGACAACGTCGCGGGCTGGATCCTCGAGCTCGACCGCGGCCGCGGCATCCCCTGGCAGGGCAACTACTCGTCCTGGCTCGAGCAGAAGCAGAAGCGGCTGGCCCAGGAGGAGCGTCAGGAGGAGGCGCGCCAGCGCACGCTCGCCCGCGAGCTGGAATGGATCCGCCAGAGCCCGCGCGCCCGCCAGGCCAAGAGCAAGGCCCGGATCACCGCCTATGAGGATCTGCTCGAGCCAGGCCGAGGCGCGCGCACCCGGCCAGGCGCAGATCATGATCCCGGCCGGGCCGCGCCTGGGCGATCTCGTGATCGAGGCCCAGCACCTGCGCAAGGGCTACGGCGATCGCCTGCTGATCGACGACCTCGACTTCCGCCTGCCGCCCGGCGGCATCGTCGGCGTGATCGGCGCCAACGGCGCCGGCAAGACCACGCTGTTCCGCATGATCACCGGCCAGGAGCACGCCGATGCCGGCAGCCTCCGGGTCGGCCCGACCGTCGTGCTCGGCTACGTCGACCAGAGCCGCGATGCCCTCGACCCGAAGAAGACGCGTCTGGGAAGAGATCTCGGGCGGGCGCGACCAGATCCAGCTCGGCAAACGCGAGATGCCGAGCCGCGCCTACGTCTCGGCGTTCAACTTCAAGGGCCCCGATCAGCAGCAGAAGGTCGGGCAGCTCTCGGGCGGCGAGCGCAACCGGGTGCACCTCGCCAAGGTCCTGAAGAGCGGCGCCAACGTCATCCTGCTCGACGAGCCGACCAACGACCTCGACGTCGACACCCTGCGCGCGCTCGAGGACGCCCTGCTCGAGTTCGCCGGCTGCGCCGTGGTGATCAGCCACGACCGCTGGTTCCTCGACCGGATCGCGACCCACATGCTGGCCTTCGAGGGCGATTCCGTCGTGGTCTGGTTCGAGGGCAACTATCAGGACTACGAAGCCGACCGCCACCGCCGCCTCGGCGCCGCGGCCGACCAGCCCCACCGGATCAGGTACAAGCCGCTCAAGGTGGCGTGACGCTTCGGGCGAGGCGGCGGCCGCTGACGCCCGGAAGGTCGGGCGCGCTCGTCGCCGCTTCCGGGATCTGCCGATCCGCACCTTGGCGGGGGTCTCCCAGGCGGAGGCAGCGCTCACGAACACCCGGGAGCGGGACTGGTCGATCGCATCAGTCGCACGCGCCGCTGGACGTCGGGCGGGAAAATAGATGGAAGCAGCCGATACCTTGGCGTGTTTATCCCGAAGTAGCGTCCTGTGATTTCGACTGCCGTGCTCAACCCGGTCTCGGAGACGAACGCTCGAGGTCGAGCCCGCCGATCACCGGTACCAACCCGAGCCCGCCGGCGGCGCGCGGGCCAAGACGCCGGCGCGCCTTGGCCCCGCTGAGTTCGGCCTTGACCCGGAACCCGATCGGTGTAGTAATTCCCGATAACTGGTAATGGGTCGCAGGTCAATAAATGCACAATTTGATGACGAACCGCCGACCCATGGTGTTGATCGGCCCGCCGGTCTTCAACGGGAGCAATCACGTTGCGCCCGCCATGGTATGGATGGTTGGACCAACTCTTCCCGATTTCCGGCCGATCGTGTCCGACGACGGATCGACCGGTGATTGGGAGCGGATCTGGCCGTGGCAGGTCGCATGAGTTGCGCGTGGCCACGCCCACCGCAACTGGACGAAACAGGGCCAGAACCTCGTGCTGGCCGAATATGGGGGATCGACCGCTGTTCATGAACCCTGACCCCGCGGATCGCGCGACGCGCGCCGCCGGCCCCGACCTCAACGCGTCCGGCTTCGCGGCCCTGGGCCCGAGCTGGCGGCTGTACGCCGAATATTGGCGGATGGTGCGACGTCATGTCCCCGAGCGCCGTGAGCGGCTGCGCTGCTACGCTTGCCTGATCGGCTCGCTGGCGATGAACCGGACTGCGGTCCGGTTGTTGCTCGAGCTGGCCGGCGGCCTCGACCTGCGGCTTGGTGCCCGGGCGGGGGAGATCAGGCAGCGCGTGCTGGTCGCGGTGCGTGGCGCGCGTGGAGCCGAACTGCGCCTTCGTCAGCGCTGAGGGAGCGGCATGAAAGCGGCCATTCTCGCCGGTGGCTTAGGCTCCCGGCTGGTCGAGGAGACCCGTGCCAAGTCCAAGGCGATGGTCCGCCTCGGACCCCAGCCGATCCTCTGGCACCTGCTCAAATACTACGAGCAGTACGGCCTCAACGAGTTCGTGATCGCGCTCGGCTACCGCGGCGATTCGATCCGCAGCTATTTCGACGAGCTCGGCGCCCGCCGGCCACCCCAGACCGAGGGCCCCTGCACCGTGGTCTACCCGAGCGCCGAGCCGGGCTGGACCGTCGAGCTGGTCGAGACCGGGCTCGAGACCCAGTCCGGCGGGCGGATCAAGCGCCTCGGCCCCTACCTCGAGCGCGCGCCGTTCATGCTCACCTGGTGCGACGGCCTGGCCGATGTCGATCTCCACCGGTTGCGCGCGTTCCACGAGGGCCATGGCCGGCTCGCGACCCTGACCGCGATCCACCCGCCGGCCCGCTTCGGGCGGCTGAGCCTGATCGGCGACCGGGTCGCCGCCTTTCAGGAGAAGGTGGTCGACGAGAGCGACTGGATCAACGGCGCGTTCTTCGTCCTCGATCCGGCCGTGTTCGACTACGTCGAGGGCGACGAGGTGTCCTGGGAACGCGGCCCGCTCGCTAAGCTCGCGGCCGAGGGCGAACTGATGGCCTACCGGCACGAGGCCTTCTGGCAGTGTATGGACACGCTCCACGAGGCCGAATACCTCAGCGGGCTGTGGGAAGAAGGCGCGGCACCCTGGAAGATTTGGGAGTAGCGATGCGGGTGTTATTGACGGGACACGAAGGCTACATCGGCACCAAGCTGGTGCCGCTCTTATGGGCGGTCGGCGACGAGGTCGTCGGCCTCGACAGCGGCCTGTTTCGCGAATGCTCGCTCGGCGCGGTCCGGCCGGTGCCGACGATCCGCAAGGACATCCGCGACGTCGAGGCGCGCGATCTCGACGGCGTCGAGGCGGTGATCCACCTCGCGGGCCTGTCCAACGATCCGCTCGGCGACCTCAATCCGACGCTCACCTACGAGATCAACCACGAGGCCACGGTGCGTCTCGCCGAGCTGACCAAGCGCGCCGGGATCAAGCGCTTCCTCTACGCCTCGACCTGCAGCGTCTACGGCGCCGCCGGCGACGACTTCCTGGACGAGAACAGCTCGTTCAATCCGGTCACCCCCTACGCCCATTCCAAGGTCCGCTCGGAGCAGGACCTGCGCCGGCTGGCCGACCAGAGCTTCAGCCCGGTCTATCTGCGCGCCGCGACCGCTTACGGTGCCTCGCCGCTCTTGCGCTTCGACCTCGCGGTCAACAATCTGGTCGCCTGGGCGGCGACCACGGGCCAGGTCTATCTCAAGAGCCTCGGGACCTCCTGGCGCCCGTTCGTGCACATCGAGGACATCGCCCAGGCCTACATCGTGCTCCTGCGGGCGCCGGACGAGCTGGTCCGCGACCAGGCCTTCAACATCGGCCAGACCGACGAGAACTACCGGATCAGCGAGATCGCCGAGCTGGTCCGCGACCACGTGCCGGGCACCAAGATCGAGTTCGCCGCCGACGCCTCGCCCGATCACCGCAACTATCGCGTCAACTGCGACCGGGTGATCCAGACCCTGCCCGACTATCATCCGCGCTGGCAGGTCGCCCAGGGGATCGACGAGGTCTACCACGCGATCCGCGATTCCGGCTTCAGCAGCGAGGACTTCGAGGGTCCGCGCTACAATCGGATCGCGTTCCTGCGCAAGCTCCTGGCCGACCAGCGGCTGGCGTCCGACCTGCGCTGGGCCGAGCCGCCCGACGCCGCCGCGGCCGACTGAGCCGCGAGCGCCCATGGACGTCTATCGCACCGAGACCCGCTGCCGCTCCTGCGGCAGCTCCGATCTGGCAACCATCCTGGCGTTCGGGGAGGTGCCGCTCGCCGACCGCCTGCTGACCCGCGAGCAGCTCGCCCTGCCCAAGGTCGAGGTGCCGCTGACCCTGCGCTTCTGTCGCGCCTGCACCCTGGTGCAGATCGCCGAGACCGTGCGCCCGGAGATCCTGTTCGACAGCCAGTATCCCTACTTCTCCTCGGTCTCGAGCACGCTGCTCGCGCACTCGCGTGCCAATGCACTCGAGTTGATCGAGCGCCAGGGGCTGGGCCCGGGCTCGCTGGTGGTCGAGATCGCCAGCAACGACGGCTATCTGCTGCGCAACTTCGTCGAGCGCGGCATTCCGGTCTTGGGTATCGATCCCTCCGAGGCGCCGGCGGCGGCGGCGGTCCGTGCCGGCGTGCCGACGCTGATCGAGTTCTTCGGCCGCGACCTCGCAGCCAAGCTCAAGGCCGAGGGCCGGAGCGCGGACGTGATGCTCGCCAACAACGTGCTGGCCCACGTCGCCGACCTGAACGGCCTGGTCGAGGGCATCGCCACGCTGCTCAAGCCCGACGGCATCGCGGTCCTGGAGATGCCCTATCTGGTCGATCTGATCGACCACTGCGAGTTCGACACGATCTACCACCAGCACTTGTGCTATTTCTCGGTCACCGCGCTCGACCAGCTGTTCCGCCGCCACGGGCTGGTGCTGAACGACGTCCGGCGGCTGGCGATCCATGGCGGCTCGCTCCGCCTCTACGTCGGCCGCGGTGCGGCGGTCCAGCCGGCGGTCACCGGGCTGCTCGAGACCGAGCATAGCCGCGGCTTCGATCGGCTGGAGGGCTACGCGCACTTCGCCGAGGCCGCCAGGACGGTCCGCGAGAAGCTGACCGGCCTGGTCGCCGGGCTCAAGGCGGACGGCAAGCGGATCGCAGCCTATGGTGCGGCCGCCAAGGGCACGACGCTTCTGGCCTACTGCGGCCTCGGGCGCGACAGCATCGAGTATGTGGTCGACCGCAACACGTTCAAGCAGGGCCGCTTCATGCCGGGCAACCGGCTGCCGATTCTGGCACCGGAGAAGCTGCTCGAGGACCAGCCCGACTACACCCTGCTGCTGCCCTGGAATTTCGCCGACGAGATCCTCGCCCAGCAGGCCGAGTACCGGGCGGCGGGCGGCCACTTCATCATCCCGATTCCCGAGCCCCGCATCGCTTGACAACCCTCGGGCGATGCCCGGTTCCTTGCCACTTCGGAGTACGACGCGATGAGCGATCTCGGCGCGACTGAACCGATCTGCCCGTCCTGCGGCGGCGCCGGCATGACCTTCTACGAGCTCGACGGCGTGCCCGTCCATCAGGTCAAGCTGGTGCGCAGCCGGGCCGAGGCCCTGGCCTGCCGCAAGGGCGACATCCGGCTCGCGTTCTGCCGGAGCTGCGGCTTCGTCTGGAACGCCGCCTTCGATGTCGCGCTCATGCAGTATCAGGAGGACTACGAGTTCGACCCAGGCGGTGTCGCCGACCTTCAACCGCTTCCACGACCACCTCGCCCGCGACCTGATCGAGCGCTTCGATCTCCACGGCAAGGAGATCGTCGAGCTCGGCTGCGGCCAGGGCGAGTTCATCACCATGCTCGCCGACTACGGCGACAACCACGGCTACGGCTTCGACCAGGTGATCCGCGACGATTCCGGCAGCGAGCGGATCAAGTTCATCAAGGACTATTACGGGCCCCGATACAGCCACCTGCGGCCCGACTTCGTCGCCTGCAAGATGACGCTCGAGCATGTGCACAACACCGGCGAGTTCATCCGCGACCTGCGCGCCACGGTCGGCGACCACCCCGAGACCGTGGTCTTCTTCATGATCCCGGAGATCACCCGGATCCTCAAGCTCGCGGCCTTCTGGGACGTCTACTACGAGCACTGCTCGTATTTCAGCCCGGGCTCGCTCGCCCGCACCTTCAGGTTGGCCGGGCTGGACCCGATCGAGGTCTGGACCGACTACGAGGACCAGTACGTGCTGATCGCGGCCCGGCCGGGCTTCGGCAAGGGCCCGGTGCTGGCCAACGAGGCGCCGCCCGACGCGCTGCTGCCCAAGGTCGCAGGCGTTCCCCGAGCGGGTCGCCAAGGACCGGGCGCGCTGGCAGGGCGTCCTGCGCGAGGCCAAGGCCGCCGGCAAGCGCGCCGTGCTCTGGGGCGGCGGCTCCAAGGCGGTGGCCTTCCTGACCACGATCGGCGCGACCGACGAGCTGTTGTCCTACGCGGTCGACGTCAACCCGCGTCGGAGCGGCACCTACATCGCCGGCACCGGCCATGAGATCGTCGGCCCGGAGTTCCTCAGGAGCTACCGCCCGGACGTGATTGTCGTGATGAGCCCGATCTACCTCCCCGAGATCAACGCCCAGCTCGACAGCATGGGCGTCCGTCCCGAGACCTTGATCCCGATCGCCGACGCGGCCTAGCATGCCCGCAGAGGACGACCCGTCCGGAGGCCGCTCGCGCATGCGACTCCCGAACTTCCTGGTGATCGGCGCCCCGCGCAGCGGCACGACCATGCTGCACTACTCGCTGGGCCAGCACCCGGAGATCTTCGTCAGCCCGAACAAGGAGACCAACTTCTTCCTGTTCGACGGCGCCGAGGTCCGCCCGAGCGGGATCGCCGCGCGCGATTTCGAGATCATCAAGCACCGCTCGGTGACCACGCTCGAGGACTACGCGGCGCTGTTCGCGGGCGCTACCGACGCGCAGCGGGCGATCGGCGAGTCGTCACCCGCCTATCTGATGTGCCCCGAAGTCGCGCCGCGCATCCGGGCGCGCATCCCCGAAGCCAAGCTCGTGGCGATCCTCCGCCAGCCGGTCGAGCAGGCGCTCTCGCTGTACATGGTGCAGCAGGGTGGCAGCGTGCCCGCCGAGGGCTTGGCCGAGGGCTTCGTCGAGGCCCTGATCACCGAGCAGGAGTTCGAGCGATCGGAGCGACGGCCTGACGATCGTCGAGTGCGGGCTCTACCATCGCCATCTCGCTGCGTTCTTCGAGCATTTCGATCGCCGCCAGATCAAGGTCGTCCTGCTCGAGGAGCTGGAGCGGGACCGCGACCGGTTCTTCACCGAGCTGTTCCGCTTCCTCGAGGTCGACGACGGCTTCCGGCCGGCGGCCCTGCGCTACAACGAGACCGGCTCGGCCCGCAGCGCCACGATCCACCGCATGCTCTACGGCAGCCACCGGCTCAAGAGCTGGATGCGCAGCGTCCTGCCACCGCCCGCCGCCTATCATCTCGCCCGCCTGCAGCATCGCCTGCGCAACGCCAATCTGAGCCGCAGCCAAGCGCTGCCGCCAGCGCTCCGGCCCGAGCTGACCGCGCGCTTCTACGCCGACGACATCGGCGCGCTCGAAGACCTGCTCGGGCGGGACCTCAGCCTCTGGCGGCAGTGAGGCGGCCGGCCCCGCCAGCCGGCCGGCGCGCCTAGTTGCGCTTGGCGCCGGAGCGGGACTCGATGCCCAGATAGTTGTCGCGCGACGGCAGCACCAGCCGGCGCAGGGTCTGGAGATTGACGATCTTGCGCGCCACGCTGCCGAGGCAGCGGGCTCGCTGCCTGGGCGTCAGCGGCACCAGCGAGAGCGCCTTGAGATAGCCCTTGAGCACCTGGATCTGCGGGATCTGGTGCGACGACGCCGGATCGATCCAGGCGGCGCGCTCGCGGGTCGTCAGATAGTACGATGTGTCTTTGTGGAAGCGCTTGATGAACAGGGGCTCGGGCACGCTCTCGATCCGCCCGAGCATGGCGAACTCGGCCAGCAGCACCTTGTCGGAGCCGTAGTAGCTGCCGTGCAGCGAGGTCCGGCGCAACATCTCGGTGCGCATGACCCCGAAGATCTCGGAGCACAGCCGCATGCCGTGGAGCACGTCGTCGAACCGTCGCGCGGGGTCGGAGGAGGTCGCGAGACCCGCGGGCTCGCGCGGGAACGCCGGCGTGCCGTCGATGTCGACGTAGCGGCCGAGGTCGGGGTCGTAGCTGAGCGCCTGGCGGTCGGCGTTGACCACCTGAATCGCAGCATGGCAGACCGAGACGCTCGGATCGTCGTCGAGGACCGCGACGCAGCGCTCGAGGTAGGTCGGCGCCAGCAGGTCGTCGTGCGCGGTCCACTTGAAGTAGCGCCCGGTCCCCTGCTCGAACACGTCGTTGAAGTTGGGCGCCGCGCCGATGTTGCGCGGCTGGCGAAGGTAGCGGAAGCGCGGGTCGGAGGCGGTCACGCGCCGGCAGATCTGCTCGGTCGCGTCGGTTGAGGCGTTGTCCGAGATGATCGCCTCGAAATCGGTGAAGGTCTGGCCGCGCAGACAATCGAACAGCTGCGCCAGATAGGCCGCGCCATTGTGGACGGGGATGCCGAGGCTGAGCTTCGGGGCGATCCGGGTCATCCTGTCGATTCCGAGTCTCTCTATCTCGAACGCAAGGGTTTGCGGCCGGCGAACCCCAACCGGACGTCTCGGGCGGTCAGAGGCTCAGCTCGCGGCGCCGCTCAAAGCGCGGCCGCCGTCACCGCGGGTCCTGATCGCCGCCAGCACCTCGTCCCCGCTCAACAGATCCGGGAACATCCGGGTCAGGCCGTCGATCGCGAGCGACCTCGAATGGGCGCTGCCGACCTGGACCAGCTTGGCCAGCGCCATCTTGAGCCAGGCGTCGCCGAACGTCACCCACGGCTCGAACGAGCCATGCAGACCCGCCTCGACCACGCCCTCGGCGAGCTCGTCGTGGTGGAACACGATCGTGTCGTGGATCATGTCATGGAAGGTCAGGCTCTCCGCCAGCGACCAGCCCCGGTTGTCCGGGTCGAGCAGGGACAGGAAGCTGGTCCCGGGCTGGTAGTAGTCGGCCAGCGCGATGATGCTCGAGCGGGAGAGGTCGTAGCCCGAGCAGCGCACCATGGCGGCGAACAGGAGGGCCTGGGCGAACCCCGGATGGACATCCTTGACGCGGAAAATTTCCTGGGTCACGACCTCCCGAAAGCGCAGCTCCAGCTCCTCGAGAGTCCGCGGCAGACGGGCGCGGCCATGCGCCAGGATCACGAGCAGGCGCACCAGGCGCGCCTGGCGCATGGGCTCGGCCGCGAGCGCGCGGGCCGGCTCGGCCCACTCCGGCAGGACCTCGGCGACCTTGGCCAGGATCGCCGGCTGATCGGTCGCCTGGTCGGGCACGAACAGGTTCCGGCCCGCCACCAGGGCGCTCTGGAGCCCGGCCGGCACCTCGCGCCCGGCCACCACCGCGACCATCGCCGGGGTCCGGGTCAAGAGCTCGCGCAGCTGGCGGACGTCTTTGGCTTCCAGCCGCTGGGCATCATCGATCAGCACCAGCCGGCGGCGCCGCTCCTCGAGCGCGGCCAGCTCGGGCAGGCCGAGATCGAGCGCCGGGCGCTGGCTCTCGACCCACCAGACCTCGGTGCCCGTGGCCGCGGCATCGACCGCGAGGCGTCGGAGCGCCACCGACTTGCCAGTCCCGCCCTGGCCGATCAGACCGGCGATGCGCATGCCCGGATCGGCGCCGAACAGCTGCCGCACGCAGCCCGTCAGCTGGTCGTGGAAGCTGCGGCGGACGTCCCAGTCGCGAAAGATGCCGAGCCAGGCGGCATCGCGCCTGAAGGTGTAGAAGCGCTCGGGGGTCGACCGGCCCTCGCTCGGGTCACGGCCCCGGGCGGCGAACCGGGCCACGCGCTCGTCCTCGCGCGCCAGCTCGCGCGCCCGCAGCCCGCCGTCGACCGGCAGCAGGCCCTGCGGCAGGGGGCGCTTGTGGAACTTGATCTGGTCGAGCACGGTCCACGCCCGAAAGCGCGCGAGGTTGTCGAAGTTCAGATATTCGACCAGCTTCGCGACCCGCTTGGCGGGCTCGGCCTCGGCCGGCGGCAGCCGGCTGCGGTCGACCTCGATCCGGGTCAGCAACGCCTCGAGCTGCGGCGCCGACAGCTGCTCGAGCCGCCGCTGCAGGCGCCGCGCCTCGTTGGACACGGCCGCCGGTTTCGGCGACCGCCGCTCGATGCCGAAGTAGTTGTCCGGCGCCGGCAGCAGCAGCCGGCGCAGCGCCTGGGTGTTCAGGATCTTGCGGGCGACGCTGCCGAGGCAGCGGGCGCGCTGCGAGGGCGTCAGCGAGACCAGCGAGAGCGCCTGGAGGTAGCCTTTGAGCACCTGGATCTGCGGCACCCGGAACGAGGCCGCGGGATCGATCCAGGCGGCCCGCTCGCGGGTCGTCAGATAAAACGACGTGTCCTTGTGGAAACGCTTGATGAACAGCGGCTCGGGCACGCTCTCGATCCGACCGAGCAGCGCGAGCTCGGCCAGCAGGACCTTGTCGGAGCCGTAATAGCTCTTGTGGAGCGAGGTCCGGCGCACCAGCTCGGTGCGCATCACGCCGAAGATCTCGGAGCACAGCCGCATGCCGTGGAGCACGTCGTCGAACCGCCGTGCCGGGTCGCGGGAGGTCGCCAGGCCCGCGGGCTCGCGCAGGAGCGCCGGCGTGCCGTCGATGTCGACGTAGCGGCCGAGCTCCGGGTCGTAGCTGAGCGGCCGCAGCTCGGCGCTGACCACCTGAATCGCGGCGTGGCAGACCGAGACGCTCGGGTCCTCGTCGAGCAGGGCGACGCAGCGCTCGAGATAGGTCGGCGCCAGCAGGTCGTCGTGCGCCGTCCACTTGAAGTAGCGCCCGCGCGCCTGCTCGAACACGCGGTTGAAGTTGGGCGCGGCGCCGATGTTGCGCTCGTTGCGCTCGTAGCGGAACCGCGGATCGGCGGCGGTCACCCGCCGGCAGATCTGCTCGGTCGCGTCGCTCGACGCGTTGTCCGAGATGATCGCCTCGAAATCGGTGAAGGTCTGCGCGCGCAGACAGTCGAACAGCTGGGCGAGATAGACCGCGCCGTTGTGGACGGGGATGCCGAGGCTGAGCTTCGGGCCGTTCCGGGTCATACTGCCGATTCCGACGTTTCCTTGCGTGCCTTGCGGTGGAGGAGGGGGATCCCGACCCCGCACCCCCGATGGCCTGCTGTATGACGCCTCGGACCCGACGCGTTGGCTAGAGGTGTAGCTCGAAAAGCGGGCCAAATGCAATCGTGCAACCGGCGTGCCAGGGACCGAGTGCCGGGGACTGGGGTGCGATCAGCGGCGTTCGGCGACCAGGACCGCCAGGCTGCGCCGCAGGAGCGCCGGCGCGATCGGTCTGAAGCCTTTGTGGCGGAGGCTGAGCAGCAGACCGGCCAGGATGAAGCTCTCGACCACGACCGTGACCCAGGCCATGCCCAGCGCCCCGAACCGGGGCGCCAGGAGCAGGGCGAGGACGAGGTTGAGACCGGTGCTGATGACGATCACGGTGTTCAAAAGACGGTCGAGGCCGTGCGGGATCATCCATTGGGTGACCAGCGCGCCGTTCAGCACCATCAACGGAATGATCGCCGCCATCACCCGGAGCACCGCCTTGGAGGCGGTGTAGTCCTGGCCGAACAGCAGATCGACCAGCCACGGCGCCAGCAGGCCGATCGCCAGGCCGAGCAGGATGCCGGTCGCGCCCTGCAGGACGAAGGCCAGCGCCGCCAGCTGCTGTGCCCGGTCCGGGCGCGCCCCGACCAGATGCGACAGGCGCGGCAGCAGCGCGGTGTTGACCGGCTGCAACAGCCAGGCCACCGGCCGGCAGAGCTTCTCGCTGGCGGCGTAGAACGCGACCTGCTGGGGGACCACCAGGAGGCCGAGCAGGAACACGTTGCCGGCGGTGTGCATGAGCAGCGCGATCCGCATGAGGAACATGCTGGCGCCCAGGCGCAGCGTGCGGCTGACCAGGCCCAGGCTGAGCCGGCCCGGCCGGACCTCGCGCAGCATCAGCGTGTAGCCGGTGGCGGTCGCCAGCAGCGAGCCGCCGGCGTAGCAGACCAGCACCAGCCAGCCGTCGTCGGGGGCGCGGACCAGGACGAAGATCGCGAGCGTCGCCACCAGCTTGGTGCCGACCGTGATCGTGCCGACCAGGGGTATCCGCTCCTGGCCGGTGAAGTACCAGATCGGGTTGAAGCCCTGCAGGATCGCGAACGCCAGCCCGGCCCAGAGCAGCGCCGGCTGGTGCTGGAACACCGGCACGGCGACCCGCATCACGATCGCCGCGAGTATCACCACGCCCGAGAGCATGAGCTGGGCGACGAACACCCCGGTGACCAGCTCGGCGAGCTGCGCCTTCTGATCGCGGGCGCTCGCGACCGCCCGCGTGCCCGAGAAGCTGAAGCCATATTCCACGACCACGATGCCGTACATCGCGAAGGCCTGGGCGACCGCGAACAGGCCCCAGCCCGCCGGCGCGAGCGTCCGGGCGAGGTACGGCAGCACGATCAGCGGCAGCAGCTGCTCGAACGCGCGCACGCCGTAGAGCGCCAGGATGTTGCGCACGAGGCTCACGCGCGCGAGCCCCTTCAGGCGGTCGAGCATCGCACAGATCACCGTCGGCGAACCGCCTTGTGAGGCCGGCCATGAGTGGCGTCCCCACGGGGAATTGAACCCCGGTTTCCGCCTTGAAAGAGGGGTAAAGCGGACTTAGGCGGACATCACCGGACGCTCGTAACCAGCTAAGACACTGCCATTCTGTTCTCGACTATCCACCATTGTTCGGCTGCATTTATTTGGTAAGTTTTGGGGGAGAGCCATAACGAGCCGCGCCCGCCGGGTGTCGCCGAGAGTCATCGTTCGTGCTCCTACAAGGATGTGGGTCGTCGAGGTGTTGCAGCACACTACCGCCCCGCCCGCGAAGGGCAACCCTCTTACGATCGTCTTGCGGGTCACGGTCGACGCCGCCCACAGCGTGGCGACGGTCAGCCTGCTCGGGGCGGTCGCGGCGGGGGTCGGGTCGAGCAAGGCAACCGGCCTATCCGAGCGCGAACTCGACCACTGGTTCCACGCCGAGTTTAGGCGGGCGGCCGGGGAGGCGCCCGGGGACGATCGCCCTTTCACTGTCGGCGAGGCGCTCGACGCCTACCTGGCTTGGTACGCGCGCCACAGGAAGGCGCTCGGCGCGACCTGTAGCGCGATCGAGACGCACGTCCGGCCAGCGCTTGGCGCGATCGAGGCCGCGAAGCGTGGAAGTGCTTGATGGTGAAGCCTTGATTTTCCGCGTTCCAAGTGTCAAACTTTCGTCTTCGAGACGAAGTGCTTCAGCATGAAGGCAAAGATGTTCATGCGACAAGGGCTGCCACACCGTATTCTATCACCGCTATCACATCGTCTGGGCGACGAAATACCGCTACGACGTGCTGCGGGGCGAGATCCGTGAGCGGGTGCGCGAGATCGTCCGCCAGGTGTGCGCCGAGCTCGGGGTGACGATCGTCAAGGGGGTGCTGTCGCGCGACCACGTCCACATGTTCGTGTCGCTGCCGCCACAGCTCGCGGTCAGTGAGTTCATGCGTCGGGTCAAAGGTCGTTCGTCGCGCAAGATTCAGCAGGAATTCCCTGCCCTCCGCAAGCGCTACTGGGGCTGCCACTTCTGGGCCCGAGGCTACTTCTCGACCACCAGCGGCAACATCACCGACGACGTGATACTTCAGTATCTGGAGCAACACATCGCCAAACCTACCGGCGTGCATTAAGCGTGATTGCATTGCATCATGCGTGATTGCATCATGCGTGATTGCGCTCGCCGCTGACAAGTCGCTCGGGACAAGCTGCAATTTAGGGGCTATGGTGGTGGGCCTGGGAGGCGACCGGGCTCCGTGCCCCGGGCGGAGGCAGGGCGAAAGAAGGTCCCGATGGTGCACGACTCCAGCCTTGAGCTTGGCGCGCAGACGGCCGCGCTGCATGTGCAGCGGTTCACGGTCGCGTTCGAGTATCCGGTCTATTTCACCGAGCGCCTGTTCGATCCGGCCAATCCGATCCTGGCCGACGCGCTCGCCCGGCTCGAGCCCGAGCGGCGCCACCGCTGCCTGGTGTTCGTCGACGACGGCCTGCTCGCGAGCCGGCCCGGGCTCGGCCGGCAGATCGCCGACTACGCCCGCGCGCACGCCGGGCGCATGCAGCTGGTCTGCCCGCCGCTGCCGGTGCCGGGCGGCGAGCGGATCAAGAGCGAGCTGTTCTTTGTCGAGCAGATGCAGCAGCGCTTTCACGAGCACAACATCGACCGCCACTCGTTCGTGATCGCGATCGGTGGCGGCGCCGTGCTCGATGCGGTCGGGCTGGTCGCCGCGGTGACCCATCGGGGCGTGCGCCTGATCCGGGTCCCGACCACCGTGCTCGCCCAGGACGATTCCGGGGTCGGCGTCAAGAACGGGGTCAACCTCTACGGCGTCAAGAACTTCGTCGGCACCTTCGCGCCGCCGTTCGCGGTCCTGAATGACCTCGAACTGCTGAGCGCGCTGGCACCACGCGACAAGATCGCCGGCATCGCCGAGGCGGTGAAGGTGGCGCTGATTCGGGACGCTGCTTTCTTCGCCTGGCTCGAGCGGCATGCCGACGATCTGATCACCTTCGAGAGCGCAGCCATGGCCGAGATGATCCGGCGCTGCGCCGCACTCCACATGTATCAGATCGCGCACGGCGGCGACCCGTTCGAGACCGGCAGCGCCCGCCCGCTCGACTACGGCCACTGGTCGGCGCACAAGCTCGAGAGCCTGACCAAGCATCACGTCCGCCACGGCGAGGCGGTCGCGATCGGGATGGCGCTCGATGCCCGCTACTCGGTGCTCGCGGGCCTACTCATGGCTGGCCAGGAGGAGCGGATCTGCGCGCTGCTCGAGCATCTGGGCTTCCGGCTCTGGCATCCGGCGCTCGACCTGCCGCGGGCCGACGGCAGCCTCGCGATCCTCGAGGGCCTGCGCGAGTTCCGCGAGCATCTGGGCGGCGAGCTGACGATCACGCTGCTCGAGGGCATCGGCCGCGGCGTCGAGGTCCACGAGATCGACGAGGAGCGCATGCGCGCCGCGATGGCCTGGCTCCAAGAGCGGGACCGGGCGCCATGAAGCTCGCGACCGCGGACCTCGGCCATCTGACCTATTGCAGCAACATCCACCCGGGCGAGACCTGGCCCGAGGTCTTTGCGAACCTGCAGCGCCACCTGCCGGCGATCAAGGCGGAGGTCGCGCCCGCGCAGGACCTGGGCGTCGGCCTCAGGCTCTCCGCGATCGCCGCCGAGGCGCTGCGCGCGCCGGCCGCGATGGCCGAGTTCCGGGCCTTCCTCGACGCCACCGGCCTCTACGTCTTCACGATCAATGGCTTCCCCTACGGCCCATTCCACGGCGTCCGGGTCAAGGAGCAGGTCTACCAGCCCGACTGGCAGCACCCCGAGCGCTTGGCCTACACGGACCTTCTGGCCGATCTGCTGGCCGACCTGCTCCCCGACGACCCGGGGCTCGACGGCAGCGTCAGCACCGTGCCCGGGACCTTCAAGCCGATCGCCGAGGCGCCGGGCGTCGTCGATGAGATCGCCGCCAACCTGATCCGGCACGTGGCCCATCTGGTCGGCCTGCGCGAGCGCAGCGGCCGGACCATCGCGCTCGCGCTCGAGCCCGAGCCCTATTGCCTGCTCGAGACGATCGCGGAGACGATCGCCTTCTTCGAGCAGCATCTGTTCGGCCGCGCCGCGATCCGCGAGCTTTGCGAGCTCACCGGCCTCACCCCCGGCGCGGCGGCGGCCGCACTCCGGCGCCACCTCGGGGTCTGCTACGATGTCTGCCACGCCGCGGTCGAGTTCGAGGACCCCGCCGGCAGCCTGGCGGCGCTGCGCCGGGCCGGCATCGCGATCCCCAAGCTGCAGCTGAGCGCGGCCCTCAGGATCGCCGCGGTCGGACCCGAGACCGGCCGGCAGCTGCGGCCGTTCGACGAGCCGGTCTATCTGCACCAGGTGATCGCGCGCCAGGACGGGCGGCTCGTCCGCCACCTCGACCTGCCGCCGGCGCTGGCGACGCTGGACGCGAGTGCTGGCGCCGAGTGGCGCGTGCATTTCCACGTCCCGATCTTCCTGCCCGAGCTGCAGCACTTCTCGACCACCCAGGATTTTCTCCGCCAGATCCTCGACCTCCACCGGCGCCAGCCGATCTCACCGCATCTCGAGGTCGAGACCTACACCTGGGACGTGCTGCCGGAGCGCTACCGGCAGGACGGCATCGATACCGCGGTCGCCCGCGAGCTCACCTGGGTCCGGGACCAGCTGCAGGGATGAGGTGGCGGGTCGCGCTCCGGCTCGGCCGCGTCTCCAACCTGCCGACCGTCTGGACCAACACGCTGGCCGGCATCGTGCTGGCGGGCGGCAGCGCGCTCGACGCGCGCACGCTGCCGCTGCTGGTCGCGCTGTCGCTGTTCTACACGGCCGGCATGTACCTGAACGACGCCTACGATGCCGGGATCGACGCGCGCGAGCGGCCCGAGCGCCCGATCCCTGCGGGCCTGGTCAGCCGGCCGACGGTGTTCGGGTTCGGCTTCGGCATGATGATCCTGGGCGAGGGCGTGCTCGTCTGGGTGGGCTATGGCCTGCGGGCGGGCCAGGTGGCCTGGCCGGCGCTCGGCGGCCTCATGCTCGGCGCCGCGATCGTCCTCTACGACCGGCACCACAAGGCAAACCCCTGGAGCCCGTTGATGATGGGGCTCTGCCGGATGCTGGTCTACGTCACCGCCGGTCTCGCCTTCGCGGTGCCCGGGCCGGCGATCCTCTACCTCGGCGCCGGGCTGTTGCTCTGCTACCTGATCGGCCTGACCTACGTCGCCAAGCAGGAGACGCTGGGCGAGGTCAGGAACCTCTGGCCGCTGCTGTTTCTCGCCGCCCCGGTCGCCTACGGCCTGACCATCGCGACCCGGGGCCCGGCGAATGCCCTTCTGCTCCTGATCTTCATCGCCTGGATTGGGGTCGCGCTCTGGTTTCTGAAGCGCCGCCAGCCGGGCGACGTGCCGCGCGCCGTGATCAGCCTGATCGCCGGCATCTCCCTGCTCGACGCGCTCCTGATCGCCGGCGCCGGCGCTGCCCACGTCGCCTGGCTCGCCGTCCTGGGCTTCCTGCTCACCCTCGCCCTGCAGCGCTTCATCGCCGGGACCTGAGCGCGCGGCGTGCACCAGGGCGAAGCTCATCTCCGGCTGGCGGATCTTCGCCGGCCCTTCTAGATTGACGCCGAGGCCAGCCACGACCACCGATCAGGGAGGGAAGATGCGGCGGCTTGTCCTTTTCTGGGCGCTTGGCGCCCTGTGCCTGCTCTCGCTCAGCGTCCGCGCGCTCGCCCAGAACGAACCGGCGCCGGCCGATCAAATACCACACGATCAGGCGCTGGCCGACGTCGAGCACTTCACCGGCGGCGACGCCGCGCACGGCAACCAGCTGTTCCAGCGCTACTGTCACGGCTGTCACGGTCCGGACGGCCGCGGCGCGGGGCAGACCTTCATGCCACACATCGGCAATCTGACCAAAAAGGATTATATCGAGTTCCTCCCCGACGGCTTTTTGTATACAGTGATCACGGAAGGGGGGGCCGCGGTAGGGAAGAGCGGCTTTATGCCGTCCTGGAAGTCGACGCTGAGCGACCAGGACATCAAAGACGTGATCGCCTTCATCCGGACCCTGCCGACCTACTGAGCAATCTGCGGGACCAAAAAATGCGGCGACGCCAGGTCGCCGTCCATCGCAGGGGGACGTAATGAGAATTTGGTCTTGTCTCGCGCTCTCGGCCGGAGCGCTGTTAATTCCGGCCTCGCTCGCCTACGCCGACATGGAGGCGACCGCCACGGCCGGCAGCGGCGATTCCGGCGGCTGGGCCAAGCGGGTGGCGATCGAGCCCAACCCGGCCAAGGTCGTCGTGCCCGACGGCTACGAGGTCGGCGTATTCGTCAAGGGGCTGAACGCGCCATCCGCCGCCACCGTCGACGGCGACGGCAATCTCTGGGTCGTGGTCTCGCCGCCGCTGCTCGGCAGCCCCGCGGCCGACGAGTTCGAATCCCCGCGCATCAAGGTGTTCGATCCGTCGGGCAAGTTCATCAAGGACATCGGGGTCGACAAGTTCACGACCGCGATGAACGAGCTCTCCTACTGCCCCGAGAACGGCAAGATCTACGTGCCGGAGTACGCCGAGAAGATCTGGGAGGTCGACGGCCTCGACAGCGAGCCCAAGCTGATCATCAAGGACCTGCCGATCGGCGACCATCGCAACGGCGGCGTCACGTGCAAGGACGGCTATCTCTATTTTGCGCTCGGGAACCCGAGCAACGACGGTTTCGCCGACCCGGACAACCACGGCTGGACCGACATCCCGAACGATCCCTTCTGGGTCAAGCATCCGGACGGCTTCGGCACCACGCCGCATGACCCGATGTGCCGCGACATCATCCACACCGGCCTCAACATGATGTCATCCGACGGCCGGATGACCGGGGCCCTGCTGCCGGTCGGCGTGCCGGCGACGCCCGGCATGAAGATCAAGGCGCAGGTGCCGTGCGGCGGCTCGATCATGCGGGTCAAGCTCGACGCCATGGGCGCCGACGGCCTCTACCCGGACGAGAAGATGGAGGTCTACGCGTTCGGCTTCCGCAACCAGTCGGGGGTCGCCTTCGGGCCCAAGGGCACGCGCTTCGAGAACGCGCTCGCGGTCTCCGACAACGGCGCCAACGACCTCGGCAACCGGCGGGTCGCCAACGGCGCCGAGAAGCTCTGGATCGTGACCGAGAAGGGCCAGGACGGCGGCTTCCCCGACAAGGAGGGCATGCTGTTCGTCGACACCAAGCGCTACGGCTGGGACTTCTATCGGGGCAACCCGGTGCTGCGCCCCTATCCGAATTTGTTCATCGGCGACAAGCCGTTCATCCCGCCGGTCTACCCCTACCACTGGCAGAAGCACGTCGACGGCAATCGCGGCGTGCCGCTGATCGTCGCCAACCCCAACCCGAACGGCTACATCAACCCGGTGCTCGAGTGGGACACCAACAACCCGATCGACGGCATCGCCTGGAGCAACAACGACTTCAGCAGCCAGAATGACCTTTACGGGGCGGTTTACGGCATTCTCGACACCGGCCCCGAGAGCCTGACGCCGACCTGGCCGGCGGTCCTCCAGATCGAGTTCCTGGACCCCACCGGCATCAAGTGGTCGTACTTTGCCCGCAACATCGAGATGGGCCCGAACGCTTATCAGAAGCCCGAGAACCGGGGCGGCCTGGAGCGGCCGAACGACGTGGTCTTCTCCAACGACGGCAAGACCATGTACGTGGTCGACTACGGCGAGGTGTTCGGTGACTTCACCAAGCCGACGCCGTTCTACACCACGCCGAAGTCCGGCGTGATCTGGACGATCAAGAAGAAGGCAATGTAACCCGGAACCGGGCGAGCCGAGATGGCGGGGGCGTTGGCCGAACGACCGGTCAGCGCCCCCATGCCTCCCGGATCGCGGCCGGCGCCGTAGTGCCGGGCCTCGGGAGCGACATGGTTTCAACGCCTGCAGATCTCCTGACCGAGTGGCTCCGCCGGCAGCTGCCGGCGGCCGCGGCGGACTGGCTGGACCAGGAACTCGCCAAGCTCGGAGCCGCCGCCGACCGTGACCTGTACGTCGCCCTCGGCCTGGTGCCGCGCAAGCTTGGCCGGCAAGATCTCGAGCTGACCGGGACCGGTCTGGAGCATGCCCAGGCCGCGCGTGCCGGCTGGGATCCGCGCGGCTGGAGCCTCGATCAGGCGGCGCGCATCCTGATCCTTCTGAAAGCCGGCGGCAGCGGCGAGCGCTTCGCCGAGCGCTTCGTCCAGCTCTGTCGGACCGCGGACGTCGCCGAGGCGATCGCTTTCTACCGCGGCCTGCCGCTCTATCCCGAGCCGGCGCGCCTCGAGGCCCAGGCCGCGGAGGGCACGCGCTCCAACATGCGCTCGGTGTTCGAGGCGGTGGCCCATCGCAATCCCTATCCGCGCGAGCAGTTCTCCGAGAACCGCTGGAACCACATGGTGCTGAAGACGCTGTTCGTCGGCTCCACGCTGGCACCCATCCAGGGCCTCGACCAGCGCGCCAACCCGGCGCTGATGCGGATGCTCTGCGACTACGCGCACGAGCGCTGGGCGGCCGGGCGGCCGGTCAGCCCCGAGCTCTGGCGCTGCGTCGGCCGGTTCGCCGACGAGGATGCGCTGGCCGATCTGCAGCGCGTGCTGGCGACCGGCGCTGCGACCGAGCGCCGGGCCGCGGCGCTGGCGCTCGCCGCCTGTCCGGCGCCGCGGGCCAAGGAGCTGCTGGCCGCCGCCCCCGAGCTCCAAGCGGCGATCGGACGGGGCGAGCTGAGCTGGGACGGGCTCGGCCAATGAGGCCGACCGCCCGGCGCGCACCTTCGATTGGGCCAACCGGGCCGCGGCTCCTACGCGCCCGCCCCCTGCTGCAGGTGCGCGGCGAGGCTCTTCAGGTGTCGGGTCCAGCCCGCCGCATGATCCTCCATCAGCTCCGCGCGCTCGTCTTCCGGCAAGCCCGCCCAGCCGCGGTGCTCGAGCCTCAGCCGGCAGCCGGACGCGAGCGGCTCGATCTCGAAGGCGACGGTCGTGGTCGCGCTCCAGTGCTCGTCCGCCCAGGTCAGCTCGAGCAGCTTCTCGGGCACGGCGCGGGTCACGACGCCCGAGGTGGTGACGCCGGACCCACCCTGGTCGGTCCAGCGCTCGACGAAGCGGCCGCCGGGGCGGGCGTCGAGCGTCACGCAGTCGCCCCACCAGCCGTGGACCTCGCCCGGATCGGTCAGCGCCGACCAGATCCTCGCCGCGGTGGCCGGCAGCGCGATCGCCAGCACCAGCGTATCGTCGTCCCGGTGGACGAAAACCTCAGGAACAACGGTCATGCATTCTCTCCCTCCGGACGGCGAGGCCTGGAGCGGCCCGCGCTCCGATGCTAGCATCTCCGACCGGCGTTCCGCAGCGCTCTGAGGAGGCTCCTCCATGTTCATCGATCCGCACACCCACATGATCTCGCGGACCACCGACGACTACGAGGCGATGGCCGCGGCCGGGATCGTCGCGCTGATCGAGCCCGCGTTCTGGATCGGCCAGCCGCGCACCCATGTCGGCACCTACATCGACTACCTGTCGGCGATCGTCGGCTGGGAGCGCTTCCGGGCGGGCCAGTTCGGCATCCGGCACTACTGCACGATCGGCCTCAACTCCAAGGAGGCCAACAATGAGGAGCTGGCCGAAGGCGTGATGGCGATCCTGCCGCGCTTCGCGCTCAAAGACGGCGTGGTCGCGATCGGCGAGATCGGCTACGACGAGCAGACCGAGCTCGAGGACAGATATTTCCGGCTCCAGCTCGAGCTCGCCAAGGAGCTGGAGCTGCCGGTCATGATCCACACCCCCCATCGCGACAAGAAGCGCGGCACCACGCGCTCGATGGACGTGGTCGAGGAGCACGGGCTGGCGCCGTCCAAGGTGGTGATCGACCACAACAACGAGGAGACCGTGCAGGAGGTGCTGGACCGCGGCTTCTGGGCGGCATTCTCGATCTATCCGAGCACCAAGATGGGCAACGAGCGCATGGTCGAGATCGTGCGCCAGTACGGGCCCGAGCGGGTGATCGTCGATTCCGCCTGCGACTGGGGCATCTCGGAGCCGCTCGGCGTGCCCAAGACCGCCAAGCTCGCGCTCCAGCGCGGCATCCCCGAAGAGCAGGTCCGCCTGATCTGCTACCAGAACGCGCTCGACGCCTACGGTCAGAGCGGCCAGATCCGCGAGGACGACTGGCTGAACCCGCCGGCGATCGACCAGCGGACGCTCTATGAGGGCAACTCGATCCTGCGGGGCGGCCGCGAGCCCAAGGTCGAGGAGCCCAGGGCCAAGCGGCCGCTGGATGAGCTGCTGATCGAGTAGCTGCCGGCGGGCCGGCCGGGCCGGGGAACGCCAGACCTTCGATGGAATAAGCGAGCGCTCCTCGGCGTCTCCGGAGAGGGCATGGCGCACGGGATGGCGCGCATCGGGGAGGATTCGATGAGGAAGCTGGGACTGGCTTGGATGCTCGTGATCACCGCCGGGGTGCTGACGCTCGGCGCGGCGGCGCCGGCGGGGGCCGAGGAGCAGAAGCCCTATCGGGTGCGTGGCAGCCTCGAGGCCGTGAGTGACCAGGCGCTGACGGTCAAGACCCGCGAGGGCGAGACCCTCGAGGTCACCTTGAAGGACGACACCCGGGTCCTGGTCGTGCGGCCGGCGAGCCTCGATCAGATCAAGAAGGGCGATTACGTCGGCCTGACCTCGATCGAGGCCGGCGACAAGCGGGTCGCGATCGAGGCGCACATCTTCGCCGAGGAGCTGCGCGGCGCGTCCGAAGGCCACGTGCCCTGGGACCTGATCAAGGAGCCCAACACCATGACCAACGCGACCGTCGCCGAGGTCGAGGCGGTCGGCGATCAGCGCGAGCTCAAGGTGAGCTACAAGCAGGGCCAGGGCGATCAGAAGACCGAGGGCAGCCAGACCATCTACGTGCCCGACGACCTTGCCGTGGTGCGCCTGGAGAAGGCGCCCGACCGCTCGGTGCTGGCCCCGGGCAAGGACGCCTTCGTGGTCGTCAAGGACGAGGCCGACGGCAGCCCGACCGCGCTCGCGGTGATCGTCGGCGAGGATGGCGCCTCACCGCCGATGTGAGTCGGCGCCGAACACGTGGTCGAGCACCAGCTGCTTGAAGGCGGTCGCCGGGACGGCGCCTTCGGGTAAGAGCTCGGGCGCGCTCGAGATCACCAGCGGGCCATGGGCGGGATCGTCGGTGAGCCGGCCGTGCGAGCCTTTGACCAGGCCTGTGTCCTTGAGCGAGATCACGTCGAGCAGGGTGCGCTGGCCGAGCTTCCGCTTCAGAAGGCGCCAGCCGATCGCGAGCGCTGGGGTGCGGATCGCCGGGTCGACGAACAGCTCGACCGGGTCGTAGCCGGGCTTCCGGTGGATGTCGACGGTGCGGGCGAAGTCCGGCGCGCGCGCGTCGTCCAGCCAGTAGTAGTAAGAAAACCAGCGGTCCGGGCGCGCGATCGCGACCAGCTCGCCCGAGCGCCGATGATCGAGCCCGAAGGCGCGCTTGCCGGCCTCGTCCAGCACCTGCTCGACGCCGTCGATGCCTCGAGCAGCGCCTTGACCTCGGCGATGCTGGCGCCGTGCTGGACGTAGACGTGCGCGAGCTGATGGTCGGCGAGCGCGAAGGCGGGCGAGGCGCCGGGGTCCAGGACCTCGCGCCCGAGCTCGAGGCGGACCCGGATCAGGCCGGCCTGGCGGAGCGCGCGGTTGATGTGGATGGCAGCGGTCACCGGGGTGATGCCGTATTCCGAGACCACGATGATCCGGGCGCCGTCATGCTCGGCATCGGCGATCAGCTCGCCGGCGAGCGCGTCGACCTCCTCGAGGTCCTGCTGCAGGCGCGGCTGGTCGAGGTCGGGGCCGAGGCGTTGCAGGTTGTAGTCGAGGTGCGGCAGGTAGCAGAGCGTGAGGGTGGGCTTGCGGGTCCGGCGGACATGCGCGGTCGCGCGCGCGATCCATTGGCTGGAGGTGATGTCGGCCGCCGGTCCCCAGAACCTGAACAGCGGGAAGCGGCCGAACCGGGCGTCGAGCTCGTCGTGCAACTCCGCCGGGTAAGCGTAGTGGTCCGGGATCTTGCGGCCGTCGGCCGGGTACATCGGCCGCGGCGTGGCGCTCCAGTCGGCCGAGCCAGTACATGTTGTACCACCAGAACATCTGGGCGCAGGTGAAGCCCGGGTCGCGGCGCTTGGCCGCCTCCCAGATCTTCTCGCCGGCGATCAGGCGGTTCGACTGGCGCCACAGCCAGACCTCGGCCAGATCGCGGAAATACCAGCCGTTGGCGACCGCGCCGTGCTCCCGCGGCAGGAGCCCGGTGAGGAGCGTCGACTGCGCGGTGCAGGTGACCGCTGGCGTCACGGTCGCGAGCGGCCGCAGGCCGCCCCCGATGGCGAGGCGCCGGAGGTTTGGCGTGTGCTCGCCTAGCAAAGACGGCGTCAGGCCGACCACCAGGATCACCAGCGTTGACTGCATGAGCCGGCGTCGCTCCCGCGCATCAGGGACCATAACGCCGCGCGGCGCCATCGCGGCACCGGCGCGAGCTTGCTCGACCGCGGAGCGGTCGACAGGCTAGGTTGTTGCCCAGACGTCTTGCTGCCTTTGCTACATCATGACGCTGCGCCTGACGAGCCGTAACGATGGCAAAGAGCGGGCGCGCGCAACCTCGAGGTCGCCATCGCCGCTGACGCCGGCGAGCTGACGCAGGTGCCACCGCTCGATCATGCGGCGGTGCGCACGATCGTGGTCGGCATGCCTTGCGCCACAACGCGGTGCGCCTCCAGCTGCACGCGCTCGCCTACAACCTCGCCAACTTCCTGCGCACGCTGGCGCTGCCGCACGAAGTCGAGCATTGGTCGCTCACCACCCTACGCGAGAAGCTGGTCAAGGCTACGTCGTGTTCCAGCTGGCCGAGGTGGCCGTGCCCAGAGCGCTGTTCGCTGAGATCCTGCGCCGGATCGACCGGCTGAGACCACGGCCACCGCCGCTCCCGGCATGAGCACCGAGAGCAACGATCGACGGCAACCCGACGGGCGAGGTGCGTCCATGATCGACCGAGAACCGCTCAAACGCGCTCAGAAAGCCTGGCGCAAGCGTCAGAATGAGGCTGCGGGTGGCCGCGCGGGTTGGTTCGGGCCGGTTCGGGCCCAGTTCGGGCCCTCGGAGGCTTGCCTTATGCGGCGAATGGCCGCATGACCGGCGTTCGGGAGCGGGTGTTCGGGAGCGGGTAGACGGATAGAGTATGGTCGAAATACTCGAACCGGCGCGAACAGGCGGCCCGATCGACCCTATCCCGCTCGGGAACGCCCCGGAAGGCGCCACGAAAAGGGGGAAGCTCCCATGATCCGCGCTCTCCTTGCCTTCGGTGCGGTGGCTTTGACCATCTGCGGCCCCGCGCTTGCCGGGGGCGCTTCGACGACCGCCGATCTCACCGGCACCTGGGAAGGTCAGCAGGTCTGCGACGACAACGAGGGTGGTGAGCAAGTCAACTTCGTCACCGACGATCGGGTCGAGATCAGCCAACGCGGCCACCACCTCCGCTTCCGCCGGGTTACCCAGAGCGGCGCGCTGATCTACAAGGGCCGCGTCCTCGAGATCAACGGTTCGACGCGCGTCGAGGCTGTGGTGTCGGCGTGCGACGGCACCTATGTGGCACGGGAGACGCTCCGGCTTCGTCGGGTGCTCGCGACCGCGGACGGCTCTGGTAGCTTTGATGCCGATAGCCTTTACGAGAGCGCGGATGCCCCGGGGTTCGAGGGAGTGCAGATCTTCGGCACCTGCAAATGGGCTTACGAGCGCACGTCGACCGCAGACCCTGGCGTTCCGGCCTGTAAGCGATGAGGTCTCAAGGCCAGCGGGCTCGGCATTCGGCCGATGTTCCACTGGACGCCGTGGCGGATCGTGGCCCCCGGCCCTTGCAGCCTTGCCTTCCGCGCTGGATCGGGGCAGGGGCGACCTTCAAGAATTGGCATCCGGGGAATCCCGGTTGAAAAGACGCCGGTCGCCAGTCAGGAGGAAACAGAATGCCCAAGTCCTGGTTCGTGGCCGCCGCCGGGGCGGCGGTTCTAGTGCTCGTCTCGAGCGTGACCTTCGCCGCAGCACACACTTATGTCAGAAACGGAGCCGACCGCAACCGCATCCGCGTCGGGCGCGCGATCGCGCCTGTGCCCCTAGATCTCGCGGGCGCGAGCCGGGAAAAGAGGGAGCGGGCCCTTCTCGGCAGCTACCTCGCCAACGTCCTGGGTGGCTGCAGCGACTGCCACACGGCGCCGCCCTACGCCCCAGGCGGCGATCCGTTTCTGGGCGAGCCCGAGCAGATCAATACCGATGGCTACCTCTGCGGCGGCCAGCAGTTCGGGCCGGACCTCTTCTCGCCGGATATCTCGCCCGATGCGAATGGCCTGCCGGCGGGGCTCACGCTCCGTCAGTTCATCCGGCTGATGCGCACTGGCCGGGAGGCGAACGGCGACCTGCTTCAGGTGATGCCATGGCCGCCGTTCGGGAAGATGACCCATGGCGATCTGGCGGCAATCTACACCTACCTGACGGTGATCCCGTCTTGCAGCGACCGCCCGTGACGGTCCGAGGCGACCGCAACGAAGCGCATAGCCGGACGTTATGGGATGAAAAAAGGGATTAGGCTGACCGGAGCAAGACGGGCAACTTGGAATCCCTATTGCCGACAAGGGATAGGATCGCGCTCGGGCTGAAGAGCCAGGAGCAGCTCGACCTGCAGTCGCTGCACCGGGTTCGCGAGCGGCTGGTCGGCGAGCGCACGGCGCTGGTCAACCAGCTGCGCCCTGCTCCTCGAGCGCGGTGTGGTGATTCCGCAAAGGCCGCCGCAAGCTGGAACGGGAGGTTGACGAGCTCCTCCAAGGATTGAACAGGCAGGCCAGAAAGAGACTGGACCCACGGATCGCCGTCGCGATCTCGGCTGGGGATTTCGCCCTAAGGCCATCCATTGTTGCGGATAACTGCACACTGGGTTCGCCTAATGGCTTCTGCCGCAAGGGAAAATGCTGGACCCCTGCCCCTGCCGCGGTCGCTACGCGATCACCGCACGATTCGCCGCGAGCTGGTTGCGCTCTATCGGCAGGCCAAGCGGGGGCTGATCGAGCCGGCACTGGTCGGCCGGCTCACTCACATCCTCAACTCCCTCGCCGCGATCGCGCGAGACGTCGATTTTGAGGAACGCCTGGCCGCCCTCGAGGCCGCGCTCGCAGAGCGCGACCGGGAAAAACCGCAGGTTTGCTTGGCGTCCCCACGGGGAATTGAACCCCGGTTTCCGCCTTGAAAGGGCGGCGTCCTAACCTCTAGACGATGGGGACGCTGGCGGCAGCGTTTAGTCGCAGCGGCCGGGAAAAGCAAGCGGCCGCCGGGCGGGCGGGACCGGGCCGGACCCGCGGTCGCTCATGCGCAGCGGGCGGCGTCCTCGATCCGGAAGCTCACCCGCTCCCGGCCTTGCCAGCTCTCGAGCTTGAGGGTGCCGGCGAGATGCAGGGGCGCGCCGGCGGCCGCCAGCAGGGCCTGGCCCAGGGGGCGCTCGGCGGCCCGGAAGGCGACCGCGCGCACCCGGCCGCCGGCGGCGTCCTGCAGCCAGCAGTCGAGATGGCCCTCGCCGATCCGCCGGACCTGGAAGCTCCGGGCCGCCGGCAGCATGAAGCGCGGCTCCGGGTTGCCGCGGCCGTAGGGCCCGAGCGCGCCCAGGCGCGCCGCGAGCCCGGGCGACAGCGCGGTCACCTGGAGGGCGCCGTCGAGCGCCAGGTCCGGGGGCGGCGGCAGGCCGGGCCCGAGGGCCTGCTCGAGCCGCTCGCCGAGGAAGCGCGCCAGCGCCTCGACCCGGTCGGCGCGCACCGTCAGGCCGGCCGCCATCGGATGGCCACCGCCCTCGAGCAGGAGCCCGGCCTGGCGGGCGGCGATCACCGCCGACCCGAGATCGAAGCCCGCGACCGAGCGTCCGGACCCCTTGCCGAACTCGCCCGCGAGCCCGATCACGACCGCCGGGCGGTGGTGACGCTCGACCAGGCGCGAGGCCACCAGGCCGACCACGCCCGGCGACCAGTCTTCGCCCGCGACCAGGAGCAAGGGTGCAGCGGCCGCCAGCGCCGGGCCGAGCTGGCGCTCGGCGGCCGCCAGCACGCGGCGCTCGGTCGCGCGGCGCTCCTGGTTGAGATGCTCCATCCGGGCGACGATCGGGGCGATCGCCTCGGGCGCCTCGGCGAGCAGCAGGTCGGCCGCCAGCCTCGAGCTGCCGGTCCGACCGCCGGCGTTGATCCGCGGCCCGAGCACGAAGCCGAACTGCTCGGCGCCGGGCACCTCCTTGAGGCCGGCCGCCGCGGCCAGCGCCGCCAGCCCCGGATTGCCGCGCCCGGCGGCGATCTTGAGCCCCTGGCACACCAGCGCCCGGTTGAGGCCGCGCAGCGGCACCACGTCGCAGACCGTGCCGAGCGCCACCAGGTCGAGCCAGCGGCGCAGATCGGGCTCCGCCCGGCCGGCGAAATGGCCGCGCGCCCGCAGCCGCCGATTGAGCGCCACGACCAGAAGAAAGGTGACCCCGACCGCGGCCAGCTCGCCGACCGGGCTCACCTGATCGGCCCGGTTCGGGTTGACCACGGCGAGCGCCGGCGGCAGACGGGGCTCGGCGGCGTGGTGATCGACCACGATCACCTCCTGCCCGCGTGCGGCCGCGACCTCGAGGGCGGCAAACGCCGTGGTGCCCGAATCCAGGGTCACGACCAGCCGGCAACCCTCGGCGGCCAGGCGCGCCAGGGCCTCGGGGTTGGGGCCGTAGCCCTCCGCCAGGCGATCGGGGACGTCGATCCGCGCTTCGCCCTCGACCGCGCGCAGGTAGCGGGCGAGCAGCGCCACCGAGGTCGCGCCGTCGACGTCGTAGTCGCCGAGCAGGCCGACCGGCTCGCCGGCGACCACGGCATCGGCCAGGCGCTCGACCGCGCGGTCGAGATCGCGCAGATGCGAGGGGTCGGGCAAAGCGTCGCGCAGGCGCGGGGCCATGAACGCCGGCACGCCGTCGACCGCGACGCCGCGGCCGGCGAGGATCCGGCCGACCACCTCGGGCAGATCGATCCGCTGGCAGATCGCCAGCGCCTGCCCGGCGTCGTGCTCGCGCCAGCGCCAGCAGCGGCCGCTGATCGAGCGCTCGACCGCCACCGGCAGGGTCATCCCGGGCCGGCCGTCAGCTGCCGAAGCCCTCGATCACCTCGGCCTTGCGGTGGAGATAATGCTCGGTCCCGACGATCCGCACGGTGCCGGTCTTGGAGCGCATGACGATCGATTCGGTGATCACGCCGCCCGGAAAGCGCCGCACGCCGGCGAGCATGGTGCCGTCGGTGACGCCGGTCGCGGCGAACATGACGTCGCCGGCCGCGAGCTCGTGGAGATCGTAGACCCGGGTCAGATCGGTGATGCCCATGCGCCCGGCGCGCACCTTCTCGTCGTCGTTGCGGAAATCCAGCCGGCCCTGCATCTGGCCGCCGATCGAGCGCAGCGCCGCCGCCGCGAGCACGCCCTCGGGCGCGCCGCCGATGCCGAGATAGATGTCGATCCCGCTGTCGGGCCTCGCGGTCGCGATCACGCCGGCGACGTCGCCGTCGCGGATCAGGCGGATGCGCGCCCCGGCCTCGCGGACCTTGGCGATCAGCTCCTGATGGCGCGGCCGGTCGAGGATCAGGACCACCAGATCGCCGACCTCGACCTTCCTGGCGCGGGCGAGGTTGGCGAGGTTCTCCGCGGGCGCGGCATTGATGTCGATCAGCTGCTCGGGCAGGCCGCCGCCGACCGCGATCTTGTCCATGTAGGTGTCGGGGGCATTCAGGAAGCCGCCGGCGCCGGCCATCGCGAGACAGGCGATCGCGTTCGGGCCGCCGGTCGCGGTGATCGTGGTGCCCTCGAGCGGATCGAGCGCGATGTCGATCTTGGGCCCGCGGCCCGAGCCGACCTTTTCGCCGATATAGAGCATCGGCGCCTCGTCGCGCTCACCCTCGCCGATCACCACCGTGCCCTCGATGTCGAGCACGTTGAGCGCCTGGCGCATGGCGTCGACCGCCGCCTGATCGGCCTGGTGCTCGTCGCCCCGGCCCATCCACGCCGAGCTCGCGATCGCCGCGCGCTCGGTCACCCGCACCGCCTCGAGCGCGAGGTTGCGATCCTGGAGCCTGATCTCGTCCGCCATCGTTCCGCTCTCCCTTGGCCGCCCGTCGCCGCCGCGCTCGCCGATCTACAAGGATTCGATCCGGATCATCCGGGGCGGCTCCAGCACCGCCTCGAGCTTCCCGATCTCCGCCAAGGCTCCGGTCATCTGCGCCTCGGCGGTCTCGTGCGTGGTCAGCACGATCGGCACCGGCTCGCCCGGGTTGCGGGCCCGCTGGATCAAGGCCTCGATCGACACCTCGTGGTCGCGCAGGCAGGCGGCAACGTCGGCCATGACGCCCGGCTTGTCCACCACCATGAGGCGAAAATAATAGGCGCCGTAGTGCCGGTCCATCGGTGCGATCGGCAGCGCCTCGAGCCGCGCGCTCGGCACCCCGAACACCGACGGCCGGGCGCCCTTGGCGAGATCGGCGAGGTCGGCGACCACCGCCGAGGCGGTCGGACCGCCGCCGGCGCCGCGGCCCGAATAGAGCGTCGAGCCGACCTGATCGCCCTCGGCGACCACGGCGTTGAACACGCCCTCGACCTGGCTGATCGGGGTGCCGATCCGGACCATGCTCGGGTGCACCCGCTGCTCGAGGCCGTGGTCGGTCAGCCGCGCGACCCCGAGCAGCTTGATCCGGTAGCCCATCTCGCTCGCGAACGCGATGTCGAGCGGCGAGACGTGGCGGATGCCCTCGGTGTAGACCGCCTGGATCGCGGGCGCGCAGCCGAACGCCAGCGCCGACAGCAACGCGAGCTTGTGGGCGGCGTCGATGCCGTCGATGTCGAAGCTCGGGTCGGCCTCGGCGTAGCCCAGCGCTTGGGCCTCCTCGAGCACGCCCTCGAAGTCGCGCCCGCTCTCGCGCATCGTGGTCAGGATGTAGTTGCAGGTGCCGTTCAGGATGCCGTAGACGCGCCGGATCCGGTTGCCGGCCAGGCCCTCGCGGAGCGTCTTGACGATCGGGATGCCGCCCGCGACCGCGGCCTCGAAGCCGATCGTCGCCTGCCCGGCCTCGGCCAGACGGGCGAGCTCGGCGCCGTGATGGGCGAGCAGCGCCTTGTTGGCCGTGACCACCGGCTTGCCGGCCTCGAGCGCCGCCCGGCAGAGCGCCAGCGCCGGGCCATCGGCGCCGCCGATCAGCTCGACCACCAGATCGACCTCCGGGTCGGCGGCCAGCGCCAACGGGTCGTCGTACCAGCGGTAGCGCTCGATCGTGACCCCCCGCTCGCGCTGCCGGTTGCGCGCCGAGACCGCGACCACGCGCAGCTCGCGCCCGGCGCGCAGCGCGACCAGAGCGCCGTTCTGCTCGAGCAGCCGCAGCACCGCGCCGCCGACCGTGCCAAGCCCGGCGATGCCGACGCGCAGCGGCCCCGGTATCACCTCAGGCCACCGCGCGCGGCTGAGCGGCCGCCGGTGCCTCCGGGCGGGCCGCCGGCGGGCGTGCGAGGAACGCCTTGATGTTGCGCACCGCCTGGCGGATCCGCTGCCGGTTCTCGACCAGGGCGAGCCGGACGTAGCCCTCGCCATATTCGCCGAAGCCGATCCCGGGCGAGACCGCGACCCGCGCCTCCTCGAGCAGGAGCTTGCTGAAGGCGAGCGAGCCCTGCTCCCGATAGGCCTCGGGCAGCGGCGCCCAGACGAACATCGTGGCCGGCGGCGAGGGCACCGGCCAGCCGGCGCCAGCCAGGCCCTCGACCAGCACGTCGCGACGCTCGCGGTAGCGGCTGCGGGTCGCCGCGACGCAGTCCTGCGGGCCGTTGAGCGCCGCGGTCGCCGCGACCTGGATCGGCGTGAAGGCGCCATAGTCGAGGTAGGACTTGATCCGGGCGAGCGCGCCGATCAGCGCCCGGTTGCCGGCGGCAAAGCCGATCCGCCAGCCGGGCATGCTGTAGGTCTTGCTCATCGAGGTGAACTCGACCGCGACCTCCCGGGCGCCCGGGACCTCGAGGATCGAGGGCGGCGGCACCTCCTCGAAAAAAATCTCGGCATAAGCGAGGTCCGAGAGGATGAAGATCTCGTGGCGGCGCGCGAACGCCACCGCCTCTTTGTAGAAATCGAGGTCGACCACCTGGGCGGTCGGATTGGACGGGAAATTGAGCACGATCGCGGTCGGCTGGGGCACCGAGTGCTCGGTCGCGCGCGCGAGCTCGGTCATCAGATTGCCGATCGGGGCGATCGGCAGGTGGCGGATCGCGGCCCCCGCGATGATGAAGCCGTAGGGGTGGATCGGATAGCTCGGGTTCGGGACCAGGATGACGTCGCCGGGCGCGGTGATCGCCTGGGCGAGGTTGGCAAGCCCCTCCTTGGAGCCGAGGGTGACCACGATCTCGGTCTCGGGGTCGAGCTCGACCCCGAAGCGGCGCCGGTAGTAGGCGGCGTGCGCCCGGCGCAGCCCCGGAATGCCGCGCGAGGTCGAGTAGCGATGGGTGCGCGGGTCGCGGATCGCCTCGACCAGCTTGTCGACGATCGCCTCGGGCGTCGGGCTGTCCGGGTTGCCCATGCCGAGGTCGATGATGTCGTGGCCGGCGCTCCGGGCCGCCGCCTTCATCGCGTTGACCTCGCTGAACACGTAGGGCGGCAAGCGCCGGATACGGTGGAACTGGGGCTGCCTCATCGCGCCTTTCGCCTCAACTGCCGCCGGCTCGGAGCCCGGCTTTGTCCCACGGAGCCCGCGCCCCCGGGTGGTGCCGGTGCTCAGCGTGGCGCCGGCGGGGCCAGCAACAGACGCGCCTGGTCGCCGCTCGCGCCGCGGGCGAGGGTCATCTCCAGGTCGCCCGCCCGGGCGCCGAGGCGGACCAGAGCGATCCCGACCGCGCGCGCCCGATCGAGCGCCAGCGCTGCGGCGTCGGCCTCGCCGACGATCCGGATCAGGGCGCCCTCGGTCCGCGCCGTCGCCAGCACCTGCTCCAGCTGGGGGCCGATGCCGAGCGGCAGCTCGGCCGATCCCGGCGCGAACGCGACCCGCCCGACCGCCACGCTGGTGGCGGGCCTGAGCGCCGCTGTCCGGGCGGCCGGGATGCCGGCGGCGGGGCCGGCGGCAGGCATCGGTTGCGCTGCCGCGCCGGCGCCGCCCTCGATCGCGACCTCGCCCTCGCCGATCGCGATGCCGACGCCGTCCGGACCGCCCGGCGCCGGCGCGCCGCCTTCGGAGGCCGCCAGGATCGGGCCGCTCGGGTCGGCACCGGCGGCCGGCGACCGGCGGCCGCCACGCCCGGGGGCCATGGCTGGCTCCAACCTCGGGGGCGGCTGCACTCCCGGCGCCGGCGGACCCGCCAGGGCCGGCTGGAACGCGGGCCGGGTCTCCGCCACCAGGGTCGTCAGCGCGGCCTCGGCCTCGGCCGGCGCGCCGGTCGAGATCGGCGCATCGGCAGCGGCTGGCGCTGGCGCCGCCGCCGGTGCGGCGGCCGGTTTCGCCGCCGCCGGCTGCGCCGGATCGCCGGCTCGCCCGAACAGGTTGCGCAGCCAGTCGAACCAGCCGGAGCCACCGGACTTGGCGCCCTCGGCGCTCGAGTCGCCGGTGCCGGTGCCGGTGGCCGCCGGCGCCGGCTCTGCGGTGTCGTGAGCCAGCTGGTCGACGAAATCGCCGAGCGTGTCGTTACTGAAATCGCCCGGGTCGGCCGCGCCACCGTCGCCGTTGGCGTCCGGCGGCGTCGGCGCCCCACCGCCGTCCGGGGTCGTCGCTGCGGCTGGCGTTTCCGGCTCGGTGGTCGCGACCACGGACGGCGGCGCCGGCGGCGGCGGCAGGCTGCTCCGGCCGGTCCGATAGCGGACCACCTGATCGGTGTAGCGGGCGTTCGCCCGATCGGCGATCAGGCCGTCGACGATCGCGCGGCGCTGCTGCACGCTGTAGCTCAGCTGCGGCCGCGGCGGCACGGCGTGCAGGCTCGGGTAGTCGGGGGGTAGGGTCGGGCTCGCCGCCGCACCTGTCTGATCGCCCGGGGCCGGTTCGTCAACGCTTTGGCAAGCGGCCAATGCGACAAGGCCTGCCAGCAGGATCGCCAGAGGCGGCATCGCCGGGCGCGCTCGCCACGCCCGGCGCCACCGATCCGCGGCCGCTGGTTGGCCGGCGCGGCCAGATCGTCTACAAGGTCCGGCGCCGAGGCGCTGGCCGCCTTCGAACCGGTTGCGGGACGGCTGGTCGGGGTCCATGGCTCAGCCCCCATGTCGGGGACGTGGTCGGAAGCGTGGCCCGAAGCTTGGTCGGAGGTTTGGCTTGGACGTGCAATCGCGACCCGACATGACGTTGACCCAACGATCCTCCGTGCTCGAGGCCGGAACCAGGACCGAAAAAGCATAAGGGAACGCCCGATGGCCAAGCAACAGGAAACGCCGGCGCACGATCTCGAGCCGATCGGCCAGGTGCTCGCCGAGATCGCCGACAAGAGCCAGAAGCTCATGCATGCGCTCGCCGAGCGGCGCTACGCCGGCCACGGCAGCGCCGGCGGCACCGACCCCCTCAACCTGCGCCCGACCCTGCTCGAGCTGACCACCCGCCTGATGGCCGACCCGGCGCGCCTGGTCCAGGCCCAGCTCTCGCTGTGGCAGGACTACCTCCGGCTCTGGCAGAGCACCAGCCGCCGGCTGTGGGGCCAGCCGACCGCCCCGGTCGTCCTGCCCGAGCAGGGCGATCGCCGGTTCCGCGACCCGGCCTGGGACGATCACGCCCTGTTCGACTTCATCAAGCAGTCCTATCTCCTGACCGCGCGCTGGCTGGTCAGCACGGTCAACGGGCTGGACGGCCTCGACGAGAAGAGCCGGCAGAAGATCGACTTCTACACCCGCCAGTTCGTCGATGCCATGGCGCCGTCGAACTTCGTCGCGACCAATCCCGAGGTGCTGCGGGCGACGCTGGAGACCGGCGGCGAGAACCTGCTGCGCGGCCTCAACAACCTGCTCGACGACCTCGCCCGCGGCGAGGGCAAGCTCGCGATCCGGATGACCGATCTCGACGCCTTCGCGCTCGGCCGCAACCTCGCGCTGACCCCCGGCAAGGTCGTCTTCCAGAGCGACCTGATCCAGCTGATCCAGTACGCGCCGACCACCGGGCAGGTCCACCGCCGGCCGCTGCTGATCATCCCGCCCTGGATCAACAAATATTACATCCTCGACCTGCAGCCCAAGAACAGCTTCATCCGCTACGCGGTCGACCAGGGCTTCACGGTCTTCGTGATCTCCTGGGTCAACCCCGGCCCGAAGCACACCGACAAGACCTTCGAGGACTACATGATCGAGGGCCCGCTCGCGGCCCTCGAGGCCATGGCGGCGGCGACCGGGGAAGCCGAGGCGACCGTGATCGGCTACTGCCTGGGCGGCACGCTCCTGGCCGCGATGCTGGCCTATCTCGCGGCCAGGCGCGACAAGCGGGTCAAGGCCGCGACCTTCTTCGCCAGCCTGGTCGACTTCGAGAACCCGGGCGAGCTCGGCGTCTTCATCGACGAGGAGCAGCTCGCCGCCATGGACGCGATGATGGCCAAACGCGGCTATCTCGAGGGCCGCCACATGGCGACCACCTTCAACATGCTGCGCGCCAACGATCTGATCTGGTCGTTCGTGATCAACAATTATCTTTTGGGCAAGGAGCCGTTCCCGTTCGACCTTCTGTACTGGAACTCCGACAGCACGCGCATGCCCTACGCCATGCACAGCTTCTATCTGCGCAAGTTCTACCAGGAGAACCGGCTGGTGGCGCCGGGCGGGATCACGCTCGCCGGCGTGCCGATCGATCTGCGCAAGATCCGCCTGCCGGTCTACATCCTCTCGACCCGCGAGGACCACATCGCGCCCTGGCTCTCGACCTACCGGGCGACCCAGCTGTACCGGGGCCAGACCACCTTCGTGCTCGCGGGCTCGGGCCACATCGCGGGCGTGATCAACCCGCCGGGGGTCCAGAAATACGGCTTTTGGACCGGCTCGGAGCTGCCCCCGGACCCCGCCGACTGGCTGGCCGCCGCGACCCACCACCCGGGCAGCTGGTGGCCCCACTGGAAGGAATGGAACGCTACCCACGCGGGCGACCTGGTCCCCGCCCGCCAACCGGGCGACGGCGAGCTGCCGGTCCTCGAGGACGCCCCCGGCAGCTACGTCCGGGTGCGCGCGGTCTGAGGCGGGTCGGCGCGTCCTCCAGCCTCCGAAGGCCGCTCGCCATCCCTTGGGAATCATCGGGTTCCTGATCGGCACGCCCTGAGCCCGCTCCGGGGCGCCGGCGCATGCTTCAGCGCCGCCACTTCCGAGTTTTCGCTTGTTCCGCTGATCGATCTGAGGCATTTGCAGAGCAATCACAGATTGCAGCTGCATGCGCTCTCGCAACGGCTATTACGCCCACTCGACCAGCCGTCGGGACCGCGCCGACTGGCAGCCTCTGTGCACGCATCTGCATCAGGTGGCCGAGCTCGCGGGCGAGCGCGCACATTGTGCGGCCGGCCGTCGAAGGCGTCGGCACCAATCTAACGGCGCTGCCGATGCACGGTAGGCCCGGCGTTGGCGACCTCTGGGGCAAGTTTCGCGATGAGAGTCGAGGTGGCCCTGCCTGGCACCCCCTGATCGATCATTGCACGGATGTGGCGTGTGTTCTCGAAGCGCTCCTGCACCAGCCGACGATCCGCCGGCGTCTGGCCCGGGCGGGCGGGCTGGACGACCTGGACCAGGTGCAGGCAGCGCGGCTCTGCTTTCTGGCGTTCATCCACGACCTCGGCAAATGCGCCCTCGGCTTTCGCGCCAAGGTCGCCCCGGAACTCGGGCGCACCGCGGGGCATCTCGCGGCACTCAGGCCACTGGTCGATGGGCCGCTCGCACAGGACCTCGGGAATCTCCTCGACCTGCCGCAACTCCACACATGGGCCGGCGACGCGCTTGAAGCTCTCCTCATAGCGGTGTTCGCACATCACGGGCGGACGCCGAAGCTCGGATATGATCACGGATCAGATACCGACCTTTTGCAAGGTTGGACCGGCCGTCAACGAGAACCGCTGCAGCGGCTCGCGGAGCTCGTCGATGCGGGCCGGCTGTCGTTTGTCGGAGCCTTCGTGGATGGGGCGCGGCCGCTACCCATCGCGTCGGCTTTTCAGCATCTTTTCGCCGGGCTCCTGATGCTCGCCGACTGGCTTGGCTCGGCGGACGAGGCGGACCGTTTCCCCTTTGCAGAGGACGGCGATCCGCCCCGCGCCGCCTTCGTTCGCGATCGCGCGCCGCGCGTGCTCGCGGCGATCGGCTTGGTCCCGCCGCCGACGCCCCAGCCATTGCCATCTTTCGCGGAGCAGTTCCCGTTTCCCCCGCGTGCCGCACAACGTGCGATCGACGGCCTGCCCCTGCCGAATGTGGGCGGCTCGGTCGTGCTGCTGGAAAGCGAGACCGGCTCGGGCAAGACCGAGGCGGCCTTGCGCTGGGCGAGTCGATTGATCGATACCGGGCTGGTCGACGGCTGCTTCTTCGCCGTGCCGCTACGCTCGGCGGCGGTACAGTTGCACGGCCGGATGCAGGACTGGCTCGACGCCACCTATGGCGAGAGTCGTGCAGAAGCCCTGCTTGCGGTGCCGGGCTACTACCGGATGGGTGTGGCGGAGGGTCGTAAGTTGCCCGACTTCAGCGTGCAGTGGAGCGACGCCGAGACGGAGGATCGGCGGTCACGACGCTGGGCCGCAGAGCAGCCAAAGCGCTACGCCGCGGCGAGCTTCGGCGTCGGCACGATCGATCAGGCGCTGCTCGGTGTCCTGGCGGTCCGGCACGCGCATCTACGCGCTGCCTGCCTCGTCCGGCATCTGCTCGTGATCGACGAGGTACACAGCAGCGACGTCTACATGACGACGCTGACCGAGCGTCTGCTGACCCTGTTCCGAGCGGCCGGCGGGCACGTGCTCTTGATGTCGGCGACGGTAGGCGCCGGAACGCGCGAGCGGCTCGTAGCCCAGGCCCGGAAGCCGCCGGCCTTCGCCGCTGCGCTTGCCGTGGCCTATCCCCGGATCACGGCGAGCCATGCACCGGCGGTCGACATCGAGCCGGAAGGCCCGGCGAAGACGGTCCGGATCGAGCCCTGCCCGTTGCTCGACGATGCCGAGGCCGTCGCGCAGCAGGCGGTTGCGGCCGTTGCCGGCGGTGCCCGAGTGCTCATCCTGCGCAATACCGTCAATGCAGCGATCGCGACGCAAGCGGCACTCGAGGCGCTGCTGCCGACCGATCACCCGGCTCTGTTCCGGGTTGGTGAAATCGTGACCCTGCACCATGGCCGGTTCGCCGCCGAGGATCGCAAGCGCCTCGATGCCGCCGTCGAGGAGCGCTTCGGCAAACAGGCGGTGCCAGGGCCCTCCCTGGTCGTCGCCACGCAGACGCTTGAGCAGTCGCTCGATGTCGACGCCGATCTGCTGATCACCGATCTCGCCCCGATCGACGTGCTCTTGCAGCGCATCGGCCGGCTGCACCGGCATGACCGCTCGGACCGCCCGGCGGGCTTCGAGCACCCCCGCTGCATGGTAATGTTGCCCTCGTCGGCCGACCTCACGCCTTTCCTGCACCGCGCGCGCCTCGGCATCGGCAAGGACCGGGCCTACGACAACCTGCTCGCGGTCGAAGCGGCGCGGCAGCTCGTCACCGACGGCCCGACCTGGTCGATCCCGGTCGACAACCGGCGCTTGGTCGAAACTGGAACACACGAGGAGCGCCTGCGGCAGATGGCCGAGAGCTTGGCGCCCGCTTGGCAACGCTATTGGCAGGAGTACAAGGGAGGCGAGGGTGCCGCGCGTGGGCAGGGGCGCGACGTCAGTATCGACTTCGGAAAATCCTTTGCCGAGATCGCTTGGCCGGATGCCGAGGTAAGGCTGGCGACTCGGCTCGGCGCGCGCGACCTGCTCCTGCCGCTCGAGCGGTGCCTCGTCTCGCCCTTCGGCGCGACGCTCCGCTATCTGAAGATCCCGGCCTGGATGGCGCCGAAGGCGATGCCTGAAGGCGATCCCGTGATCGCGGTCGATGAAGACGGCCGGCTTCGCGTCGGCGATGCCGTCTACCGCTATGACCGCTTCGGACTGCGGGCGTGAAGCCACTTGCGTTCTCTCGGGCGCTGTAATATGTGAACGGTGCGGCAGCTTTGAGACACCAGGCTCCCAGCTGTTTTTGGAGAATGGCGATGTTCGATCTCCTGACCGTCCCCCCTCTCTCCCGTATCGCCGGCTACCTGACCGGTGGCGGAAGGCGGCTCGCTTCAGTCGTCTTCCTTCTCACCTATCAGTCAGGTCCTGCTGGACGAGAGTGGGTCGCCTACTGGTCCCGGCGCCGCCCGTGACCCCCTTGCTTCCCCGCTCGCGCGGGGATGGCCCCGGTGCCGCAGCGTTGAGTGGCTACTAAACGATCTTCCCCCGCTTCGGTGGGGACTCGAACATCCCCCGAGGCCCAAGATATGAATCTTCTGACCGATCAACATTTGCCGGTACGCACAACTGAGGGGGATCTACGTCACGTCAGTGTTCCATTTCTCTTCGCACTTCTTTCAGAAAACCGCGTGCTCGACCTTCCCTTCCTGCGGCCGCACCAGCGCGCACCGTGGCACAGCTTCTGCGTCCAGCTCGCGGCCTTGGCGCTGCACCGCGCCGGCCACGACGCGGTCGTGGCGGATGCCAAGACCTGGTGCGACCTGTTGCGCCGGTTGACCGCGGACTGGCCCGCAGACGAGCCCTGGAGGCTCGTGCTTGAGGACGTGACCAAACCCGCCTTCATGCAACCGCCGGTGCCGGCGGGGAGCGGCGATCCGCATCGGACCACGGTTGGCATGGCAGACGATCTCGACGTCCTCGTCACCGCCAAGAACCACGGGGTCAAGCAAGGGATCTGTACCGATGCGTCGCCTGCGGCCTGGGTCGCGGCGCTGGTTCTCCTGCAGACGACCGGCGGCTTCCTCGGCGCCGGCAACTACGGCATCGCGCGCATGAACGGCGGCTTCGCCACCCGCCCCTGGGTCGGCCTCGTGCCGTCGGGCGGTATCGGTGCTCATTGGTGCCGCGACGTCACCGTGCTGCTGCGGCGCCGCGATTGGTTCTTCGAACGGGTCGAGGAGTTCGCAGACGTGGATGGCGCGGCACTGCTCTGGTGCCTGTCCTGGGATGGCGAGCAGAGTCTGGGGCTCGACGACCTCGATCCCTGGTTTATCGAGATCTGCCGACGCGTCCGGCTCTACCGCGACGAGGCGGGCACGCTCACGGCTAAGAGCGTCGGCTCGTCGGCAGCACGTATCGCCGCCAAGAGCTACAAGGGCAACGTCGGCGATCCCTGGATTCCGATCGATCTCGGCAAGCAGTCCGCGGCCTACAACACGGCCCCGAGCTATCGCGTGATGAGCGGGGTGCTGTTCGACAGAAACCAATGGCTCCGGCCCCTTCTGCTCGATTGGCACGAAGGGATTGACGAGATCCCGATGACCGCGCGATTCGACGTCATCGTCCGCGGTCAGGGCACCACCGAAGGTCATCACGTCCGCGAGGTGCGGTTCCGAAATGAGCGGCATCGCCGGCTGTTTCAGAGCGACGAGGGACGCGATCATTTGGCTCGGATCAGCAAGGACATGATCGAGAAGGCGGCAACCTTGCGCAATAAGGTGCTCAAGATCCCGCTGCTGACCCTGATCCAGGCGGGCGATGCCGTAGTCGATTTCCGCGACAAGATGGCCAACGCCTGGACGAAGCCCTGGCTCGACCAGGTCGACCAGGCGATTGAGCCGGTCTTCTTCGACCATCTCTTCGCCCGCGCCGAGCAAGGGTCAGCGGCAGATCAGGCGTGGGTGCTCTTCTTGAAGGCGATCGCCGATCGGATCTTCGAGCGCGCCGCCTCTGCCGTGCCGATCGCCGGTGTGCGGCGGTTGAAGGCGATCGCGGTCGCCGAGGAGAAGCTGGGTGGGCTCTTCTGGGCAAGCTTCAAAGGATACCTCGTGGCACCGGCAGAGGAGGCGGCAGATGGCGGCTGAGCCAACGGACTGGCGGGAGGTGGTGCGAAAGATCGCTTGCCGGATCGGGCTTGAAGACTATCCGACGGGCAGCCTCGCCACACTTCGGCGCCTGACCCCGAAGAAGCCGGACGGGGCGGCGTTCTGGTGGCTGGTCGCCAAGTATGCGCCGAGGGCGTTCGAGGACGATCGTGCGTCCGAAGCCCTCGCCGCGGTCGTCCAGAGCATGGCGATTGCCCATCCGTTCCATCGGCCGCTGAGCGGGCGCGGCCGCCTCGGCGAGGCGCTCGCCGAAGCTGGTGTGAGCGAGGCACGGCTCCTCCGAATCCTGCGCTTGCCGCGAAGCGAGCTGCCGACAGAACTCAGGCGGCTCGCCCGGCTGATGGGAGCCAAGGGCGACGCAGGACGGTTCGACTGGAGCGCCGCCTTCGATCTGCTCTTCTGGGCCGACGGCGAGCACCTTCGTCGCGACATCGCTCGCGATTACTACCGAAAGCTATACAACCTGCAGAAGGTCGAGGAGCACGCTGCATGAGCACGCCGAAATTCATTCAGATCCACACCCTGCATTCCTATCCGGGCACGCTGCTCAATCGCGATGACGCCGGCCTCGCCAAACGCCTGCCCTTCGGCGGGGTCGAGCGTCTGCGCATCTCTTCGCAATGCCTGAAGCGGCATTGGCGCGTGGCGGATGATAGTCATGCGCTCGGCGCGATCGATCCGGGAATTGGCGTCTCGACCCGCTCGCGGCGCGTCTGGAAGGTCCTGATCCACGATCCACTGGTGACGGAAGGGTTGCCATCGGCGGCCGTGAGCAAGGTCCTGGCTGGCATGCAGATCGAGCTCTACGGCGAAAGCAAGAAGGCGAAGACCGCGAAAGCCGGCAAGGAGGCCGAGATCGACCTCGAGCGGGACGAGCTTGTCGTGCTGGGTCGCCCGGAGATCGATTATCTGACCGAGGAGGCGCGGCGCATCGTGACCTTGTACGGTGATGACGCCAAGGCGATCGCCACCGAGCTCAAAGGCCTGCGCAAGAACTTCCACGCATTGCGTGTGGGTGCCGGGATCGACGCGGCGATGTTCGGGCGCTTCGTCTCGGGCGATCGCGATGCGCGGGTCGACGCTGCCGTGCACGTGGCCCACGCCTTCAGCGTCCACGAGCAGGCGAGCGAGCCGGACTACTTCACCGCCGTCGACGATCTCCAGGCCGAGGAGCAGGGCTCGGGCGCTGGGCATCTCAACACCGCCGACCTGACCTCCGGGCTCTACTACGGCTACGTCGTGGTCGACCTGCCGCTGCTGGTCTCGAACCTCGAAGGCTGCGACCGCCAGAACTGGCAGGCTGCCGATCGGACGCTCGCGGCCAAAACGCTCGAGCATCTCCTGCATCTCGTCGCCAAGGTGACGCCCGGTGCCAAGAAGGGCTCGACGGCGCCTTACGACTGGGCGTCGCTGGTGCTGGTCGAGGCCGGTGACGAGCAGCCGCGCACGCTGGCCAACGCGTTTCTCGATCCGGTGCGCCAACCACCCTATGAGGTGAATGCCGCCCAGGCGCTTGTGGCGCATGTCACGGCGATCGACGGCATGTACGGCGCGACCGCGCAGCGCTGGATGGCCGCCCGGATCGAGGGGGTCGCGGTGCCAGCGGCCAAGTCCGCGAGTCTCCCCGCGGTCGCGGAGGCGGTCGCGACTGCGATTCGCGGGGACGGCTGAGATGCGGGTGCTGATCCTTCGTCTGGAAGGCCCGCTGATGAGCTTCGGCGATGTCGCGATCGACGAGATCCGCCCGAGCCGACGCCTGCCGGCCCGCTCGATGCTGACCGGGCTCCTCGCCAACGCGCTCGGCTATGAGCATCGAGACGTTGACGCGCTCGATCGCTTGCAGGAGCGTCTGCGCTTCGCCGCCCGGCTCGATCGCGAGGGCCAGGGGCTGGCCGATTTCCAGACCGCCGAGCTCGGCCAGCACGATCCATTGTGGACGACCCGGGGCGTACCGGCGGAGCGGGCCGGCGGGGCGGCGTCGTACAGCGGGCCGGCGCTGCGCTATCGCCACTACCGCGCGGATGCGGCGGTCACGATTGCGCTGACCTTGGTGCCGGCCGAGGAAGCTCCGGATCTGGATGTGCTCGAAGCCGCATTGCGCCGGCCCGAGCGTCCGCTCTTCATCGGTCGCAAGGGCTGCCCTCCGAGTCGGCCCATCGTAGACCGGGCCGTCGCAGCCGAATCGCTCGTTGCAGCTCTTGATCATGTGGCGCCATTCCGCCCCGGCCGAACATCGACCGATCTGTTGATCGAGACCGAGGATCAGCCGGGCGAGCCCGACCCGCAAAGGCTGATCGCGGTCGCTGATCGGCGCGATTGGCGGCTCGGCTTGCATGTGGGGCAGAGCCGGCGGCGCGAGTTGCGCCGGCCGCTGCCGTCAGGTGCGTCATGACCCTACATCTGATCCAGCTGGTCCCGAATAGCGCGGCCCTTGCGCACTTCGCCCATCGGGCCGGCCTGCCCGACGACGACCCGGGCTACCTCTGGCACCGAGCGCTGCGCGACGCCTTCGGCACACTAGCGCCGCAGCCGTTCCGTTACTTCGATTCGAGCCCGAAGCAGGTTCCTGGCGACGACCTGGGCACGCAGCCGCTCCGCCTGCTCGGCTACGGGCCGGCCGGCGAAGATCGGTTGCGGGAAGCGTTGACCCTGGCGGCACCGGACCTCGATCGGGTCTTCCCGCCCGATCGCATCCGGAGCAAGGAGTTACCGTTGCCGTTCGCGGGCTGCCGGCGGCTGGCCTTCGAAACCCGCGTCTGCCCGATCGCACGCACCCGGAGCAGCGACGGCAGCCGGCAGCGGGAACTCGATGCCTTCGTGCATCATGCGCTCGGGATCGCAGACGAGCCCCGGCCGGAGCGCGAGCCCGTCTATCGCGCCTGGCTCGCGGATCGGCTGGCTGCGGCCGGTGGTCGGCTTGTCGCGGCGCGCATGACGGCGTTCCGTCTGAGCCCGTTGGTCCGACGCCGCCACGCCTCGCCCGCGGCGCGCACGCCGACCGAGGACGGGCCGGCCCGACGACTTCTAGCCACGAGCCGACGCGCGGCGGCACGCCGGCCGGAGGTCGTGTTCGAGGGCGTACTGGAAGTGACCGATCCTGACCGCTTCGCCTTCGGCCTCGCGCGCGGCATCGGCCGGCACCGGGCGTTCGGCTTCGGCATGCTGCTGCTGAGGCCGGCCTGACCCATGGCGCTGCTCGGCCGGCTCGGGCTCGAGACCGCGCGCATCCCGCACGTCGACCGGCATGGGCTGGTCTGGCTCGAGCGCGGCCGGCTTTATGTCGAGGACGGCACCTTGCGCTTCGAGGCGGCCGCCTCAGCCACTCTCGGCGCCGGCGACTACGCGATCCCGTTTCAGACCCTCTCGGCCATCCTGATCGGCCCGGGCAGCAGCGTGACCCACGACGCGCTCCGCCTCCTGGCCCGCCACGGCACCGCTTTGCTCGCGATCGGCGAGGGCGGCACGCGGCTCTACACAGCCCAGCCCTTCGGCCCGGACGAGAGCCGGCTCGCCCGCCGCCAGGCGCGGCTCTGGGCCGACCCCCAAACCCGTACCGGCATCGCCCGGCGAATGTTCGCCTGGCGGTTCGGCGAGGTGCTGCCGCACGAGGATCCGGCAGTATTGCGGGGCATGGAAGGTGCCCGCATCAAGAAATCCTACCAGCTTCTCGCCGAACGCCACCGGGTCCCGTGGCAGGGCCGCCGCTACGACCGTGATCATCCGGAGGCGGCCGACCTGCCGAATCAGGCGATCAACCACGCGGTCACCTGCGTCGAGGCGGCGGCGGCGATCGCGGTCGCGGCCACCGCGACGATCCCGCAGCTCGGCTTCATTCACGAGGACAGCAGCAAGGCCTTCATCCTCGACATCACCGACCTCGTGCGGACCAGCGTGACCGTACCGCTGGCGTTCGCCGTAGCCCGCCGCGGCCTCGACGACCCGACGCTCGTGCTCGAGCGCGAACTCCGCCGCAAGGCAAGCGATACGTTCCGCAAGGAAAAGCTGGTCGACACGCTGATCGAACGCATCAAGTCGCTGTTCGAGGCCGATCACTGATGGTCGTGATCGTCACCCGCGATGTCGCCGACCGGTTCCGCGGCTTTCTCGCCTCGGCGATGCTGGAAATCGCCCCCGGCGTCTATACCGCGCCGCGGATGAGCAAGGGCGTGCGGGAACGGGTCTGGGCCGTGCTCGCCGAGTGGCACCGCCAACTCGGCGGCGGCGCGATCCTGATGACCTGGAGCGACCCGAGCGAGCCGTGCGGCCAGGGGATTCGGACGCGCGGCCTGCCAAGTCGAACGTTCGTCGAACTGGACGGCGGGCTGATCACGACCGTCACGCGAACAGCGTGATCCGTGCACAACCCGATGCTCTTTGACATCGTCACTCTAGCAAAGCAAGCCTTTAGTGGCCAGAGGCTCCCCCGCTCGCGCGGGGATGGACCCGGTATTTTAGGCCGTGCCAGCCAGCCTCCCGGGGCTCCCCCGCTCGCGCGGGGATGGACCCCTACCACGAGATTCGGCTCTCCTACGACACCGGGCTCCCCCGCTCGCGCGGGGATGGACCCCCCGCCAGATCAAGGGGCGGCTCCGGATAGCGGGCTCCCCCGCTCGCGCGGGGATGGACCTCCTTAGCAAGTCCTCCAAGCGAGCAAGGCGCCGGCTCCCCCGCTCGCGCGGGGATGGACCCATCAGCAGCCCGGTCTTGGGGTTGCATCGGCCGGCTCCCCCGCTCGCGCGGGGATGGACCCCGTGATCCTCCAAGAGGAAATTGAGCTCCGGCGGCTCCCCCGCTCGCGCGGGGATGGACCCCACCATCACGACGATTCTGTCCGTGCTGCTCGGGCTCCCCCGCTCGCGCGGGGATGGACCCATATCCGTGGTACTGGCGACCGCCTCGTCGATGGCTCCCCCGCTCGCGCGGGGATGGACCCCTGCTTCCTGGACACAAAGCGCTTGATCAAGCGGCTCCCCCGCTCGCGCGGGGATGGACCCCCGACTTTATCGCGCATAGATTGTTACTTATTGGCTCCCCCGCTCGCGCGGGGATGGACCCCGGATCGAGCCCGGTGCGACCTCGTACTCTAGGGCTCCCCCGCTCGCGCGGGGATGGACCTCACCCTCGCGGGATCGGCAGAGACGTCGATCGGGCTCCCCCGCTCGCGCGGGGATGGACCCGTAGCGTCGCTCATGGTCGCCCACCGGCGCAGGGCTCCCTCGCTCGCGCGGGGATGGACCCGTATTGAGGTCGATCAGCTGCTGGGCGGTGAGGGCTCCCCCGCTCGCGCGGGGATGGACCCTCAGCGGCGGAGAACACGTCGCTTGGAGAGAGGGCTCCCCCGCTCGCGCGGGGATGGACCCCCCTGGAGCCGCCGAGAATGGCCACCCCGACCGGCTCCCCCGCTCGCGCGGGGATGGACCCATCGCCCGCCTCGCCGGCACCGTCGGCTGTGTGGCTCCCCCGCTCGCGCGGGGATGGACCCTTGATCGGCACCAGGCCCGCGACTGGGGTATAGGCTCCCCCGCTCGCGCGGGGATGGACCCGGCAAGCGCATCGTCGAGCTGTACCGGCTCGAGGCTCCCCCGCTCGCGCGGGGATGGACCCATGGAGCCGGAGGGAAGGGCTTGAACTCCGGAGGCTCCCCCGCTCGCGCGGGGATGGACCCCTTTCCTGGTTGAGGAACGTCGATGCGTGAAGGGCTCCCCCGCTCGCGCGGGGATGGACCCTCGACCCCGTGGCCTGCGGCTCGGTCGTGACCGGCTCCCCCGCTCGCGCGGGGATGGACCCCGCAGAGCCGCGGGCATCCCACCCCGCGACCTGGCTCCCCCGCTCGCGCGGGGATGGACCCCACCCACGGCAGCGTCCTCACTCGCAATCAGGACTGCCCCGCTCGGGGGCGTGGATTGAAACCACAGAAATTGGAAAATCGCGGCGATCACCGAAATTTCCCGACTCGCCGGCCATGCGCCACATGACGCATTCATGCGTCACTTTTGCGCTCGAAAGCAGCGGTTTTGGGGCTGAATCCAGGCGGTTTTGCGGCCGAAATCAGACGCATAGCGGCCCCGGAAATTCGCAGGAAAATCCAAAACCGTTGGAATTGACGAAAATCCAACGATGCGGAGCTATGGTCAATGTTGGGGGATGGGATCAGGCGGCGGCTTGATCCTCGGCGGGCGTGTCGGGTTCGCCGTCGCGGAAGCGAACACCCTCAATGATCTCGGCGAGGCGCTCGGAGCCGTTCAGCCGGCGCCAGTGACGTTCCGCCAGCTTCGTGAGCTTGAAGACGAAGGCGAGCGCGGTCGCCCGCGACAGGCAGCCCTTCGCTTTGTCGGTCCGAAGCCGCACGGTCGCGAACGTGCTCTCGATCGGGTTGCCGGTGCGGATGTGCTTCCAGTGCTCGGCAGGGAAGTCGTAGAAGGCCAGCAGGGCTTCACGATCCTTGACCAGGCAGTGCGCCGCCTTCTCATACTTCGCGTGGTATTTGGCGAGGAAGCGCTCGAACGCCGCCTCGGCGGCCGCCCGGCTGTCGGCCTCATAGATTGCATGAAGATCAGCCTTCGCCTTGCTCTGCACTGACTTCGGCAAGTAATTGAGGATATTGGCCGTCTTGTGGACCCAGCAACGCTGCGGCGTGACCTTGGGCCAGACCTTGCGCGCCGCCTTCCAGAAGCCGAGCGCGCCGTCGCCAGTCGCGAGCTCGGGGTCGATCTCGAGACCGTTGCCCTCGCGCAGACGGACGAGCAGCTCGTGCCAGCTCTGCTCGCTCTCCCGAAAGCCATCGTCGATCGCGAGCAACTCCTTCCTGCCGCTCGCGTCGGCGCCGATCAGGACCAGAACACACTGCCGGTCATGCTCGAGGCGCGGCGCGAAGTACACGCCATCCGCCCAGACGTAGACATAGCGCTTGGCCGACAGATCGCGCCCCTGCCAGCGCTCGTGCTCGTCCTGCCAGGCGGCCACCAGGCGGCGGATCGTGGTCGCCGACAGGCCAGGCGCGTCCGGCCCCAGCAGCACGGCGAGCGTCTCCTCGAACTGGCCGGTCGAGATACCCTTGAGGTAGAGCCAGGGCAACAGCTCCTCGACGTTCTTCGTCCGCCGCAGATAGGCCGGCAGTACGGCCGAGGTGAAGCGGATCCGGGCGTTCTGGTCGGCGCCGCGGTCGCGGACCCGAGGGCGCTGCACCGCGATCGGGCCGATGCCGGTCTGGATGGTCCGCTTCGGCCCGTGGCCGTTGCGCACCAGGCGCTGGCGCCCGACGTCGTCGCGACGGTCGGCGTGCGCGGCGAGGAAGCCCGTGACCTCGGCTTCGATCGCCTGGGTCAGCATCCGCCTTGCGCCATCACGCAACACCGCCAGCAGCGGATCATCCTCGACCGCTCCTCCTGGCCGCGGCAGCCCAACGACGGTATCCTCCTCCATGGCGTATCCCTCCAACGGTGACTTCATCCATCACCGAGGATACGCCGCCTCCCGCCTCATCCCCCAAATTCGACCATAGCTCCCGTAGCGCGCAGGACGCTTGGTTGATATGGGACCACGACCGCTTCTGAGCTGCCAGGTGAACCTGGTAGGCGCGCACGTGCTCCAAGCCGAGCCGAGCGGGCGAACGCGCGAAGTGATGGCTGAACCTGGCGACCGCGTAGAGGTAGGATTGCTGGGTCGCCGGCGCGAGATTGCGGACCGTCATGTCCTCGATCATGCGCCGGCGCAGAGGGCTCATCTGGCCCATCGGAAGCCTCCTGTTTGAAGGGGTGCGTCTGGATCACCCGCATCCTCTCAGACAGGAGGCACCGTCGTCGCCATCAGCACCTCATACCGCGATAGCGGTTTCGTTCAATCTGCACGCAGAGCGCCTTGCGATCGCTACGCTGATCGCGTCCAGGCTGGCGACAGCCTCGCGCCTTGCCTGCGAGTCGAGCTCGGCTTGCACGAGCTCCTGCTCGACGGCGCGGTACAGTGCTTCCAGCTCGGTAAGGCTGCGGCCTTGCAGGGCGGCAGGGGTGATGATCCTGGTCATCGTCTCCTCCTTTGGTTTGCAGGCCCTGCCCATCAGGGCCTTTCGCGCTGCCCCGACACACACAATCGCGAAAGAAAGGCCCGCCATGGGCGGCGGACGGAGGACCAGGAGGAGCGGATGGGCAGGGCAGAGCCCCTGTCTGCCAGGTTGTGCCGGCGCAGAAACGGAGAGGGCGGACCCGCCAGGTCAGCAATGAGCATCGAAGAGCCGGAAAGTGGCTCTCCGCAAGGCTTTCCGCGCTGCGATGCAGCATTGAGGTTAAGAGGTTGTTAATACCAAAGATTGTATTATGTAAATGCACTTTAGGTTATTTTGAAAATTGATTTGATGATTGATAAGACGCAACCATTTCAACCTACCGGGTTGACGATCAGCTATAAGGAACTCGGCACGATCAGCATCGATGAACTTACTCACGCGATCTGGGAGGACATGCAGATCCTAAACCGATCTTCGACACCGGGGTTTGAATAGATTAGTGTTATCATGGGTTTACAGCGCGCGCGGGCGCTCTTAGCATTACAGTTGTGGGGATTCGGCGGCGGTGTCGGGGTCTTGGGAGCGGCGTCGCGGATGTTGGGCGGCAGGGCGACGCCCAGGGTCTGGAACAGCGTGCCGGCGCAGCCGGTGGTCGGGGTGCGCAGGATGAAGCGCTTGCCGTCCTGCTCGACCTCGACCTCCTGGAGGCGATCCAGATCGCGCAGGAGCTCGGCCCATTCGGGGGTGAGATCGGCCGCGGCGAGGCGGTCCTGAAGCGCCTTGCGCAGGACGAGGGCGAGGAAGGAGCAGAACACGTGGCCGCGGATGGTGGCATCGCCCTTGTGGAAGATCGGCCGGGTGGCGAGCAAGGACTTGGCGCTGCGGAACAGCTGCTCGACTCCTTGCAGATCGCGGTAGCGCAGCATCGCCTGCAGCGGGTCGAGCGCGGTGTTGGTGCGCAGCACGAAGATGCCGTCGAAGCGGGCGTCCTCGGCGACCCGCTTGTCGTCGATCGCGAAGCCCACCTCGGGCGCCTTGAGGAAGCGGCGGTAACCAGTGTTGCCGACCAGCGCCTTGTCGCCGTGCCTGAGCGCTTGGCGCAGGTTGGCCACGATCGCTTCCCGATCGGCGGCGTCCTTGGCGGCCTCGGCCAGGTTGCGGCCAACGATGTAGCGGCGGCCGCCGAGGGTCACCGCCTTGGCTTCCAACTCGGTGTCGGGACGACCTTGGCGCGCAATGACCAGCGGCACGAACCAGGCGTCGTCACCGAGGACCAGGGTGCGGACCTCCTTGGTGCTCCGTTCGCGCCCGCCCAGGATGGACTCGAGGCCGCGCGCCTCCAGGGTGGCGATGGTGGTCGTGCTGATCATGCCGCGCTCGGCCACCACGCACACCCGGCTGATGCCGAAGCGTTGGCCGAGGCGGTCCACCACGGGGATCAGAGCCGCGACGTCGGTGGTGTTGCCGGGCCCCATCTCGCAGCACAATGGCCGACCCTGCTGGTCCATCACCACGGCGACGATCATCGGCATCAGGTCGGGGCGATGGTCCTTGGAATGGCCGCGCTGGCCCAGGGTCTCTCCTCCCGCGCCTGGCTCCCAGCGCCGACCTCGGTGGTCGGCGCGGAGCGGCGCGCCCTCGAAGTATAAGCTCGTCGTGTCCATGAACACCAACGACAGCTCGCTGAACAGGTCGCGCCGTCGCTCGAACCGACGTTCCTCCACCAGAGCCTTCATGCAGCGCGGACGGAACGGCGTGCGGCCGGCTTGCTCGGCCGCCGGCAACGCCTGGCCGAGCCACCCCATGGTTCGGTAGAGGTGATGGAGCGCCAGCTCCTCGGTGCCCTCGATGCGGTAGTTCTCGCGCCAGGCCTCGGCGGCCCGGTCGGAGCCCGAGACCATGATCCGGTGCAGCACGGTCAGGAAGCACGCCCGCTCCAGCGCGAAGCCGAAGCCCCGCCCGGCGGTCAGATCCTCGATCACCGCCCGACAGCCGGTCTCGCGCCACAGGCGCTCGAACGCGAGCGCGGGGCCCGATCCGCCGGGCGGCCAGGGTCGGCACGCTGCCTTGGTCGACCAGCGACAGGATCATCGAGCGCTGCGCCAGCCGGGCGGCCGAACCGGCCAGGCGGTCGAGATCGCCGTTGGCCGCGACCTGCTCCTTGCGGCCCAGGTTCTTGATCATGCGCTGCTTGGTGCGGCCGCCCTCGCGCACGCTCTCGACCAGGTAGACGTAGCGGTAGGGGCCGATCTGCTTCTCGCGCACGAACCTCCGCCAAGCCTTACGAAAGATCGGCGAATGTCAATCCAAAAGCGACTTCTAGCGAAATTATTTAGCATCGCGCCAGATCTGCGGCCCGAAGCTTACCTCAGCAAAATCACTCACTTAACCGCCAAAATCGCTCCAATTCAGCCGTGCACTGTCGAAGATCGGTCTAGCTTCGGCGGCACGATGGCCGAAAGTGAACGAAGGAAGAACAGAGCGGCGAAGACGGCCGCCGAACTGCTGAAGGAAGCCGGAGTTGCACCGCGATCACTCCAGCATCGCGCTCGCCGCGACAAGGACGGCGGTCTGGTTGGTGAGCGTGTCGAAGCACTCCCCGCCAGTCCGTGCTTTCGCCGCGGCGTCGGCGCTCGCCCGCACGATCGTCTGGTATTCGGGGCCCGCGAGAAATGTGCGGATGTCGGCGTTGGTCTTCCAGACGTAGAGGGCGTTTCGCCAGAACACGCCCGCACCGGTCTTATAGTTAGTGTCCGTCCATAAATGCTAGATGTTGGGTCTGTGTTTGGCGGCGGACGCAGTATATTGTGCACCCTGGAGGGCGATGGGAAGCTTTTGGCACCGGGAGTGGTGCTGGTTGGGGGCGTGAGGAAGCGGTTTGAGCGAGGTCGAGGCGTGCGTGATGGCACCGGCGCCTTTGGGACCGGGTCGGCGGGACGCGCGGCGGTGGGCTCAGGCGGGTTTGAGGCGCGCGAACAGGACGAGGTTGTAGGCGACCACGGAGGACCAGACGTAGGCCCTGAAGTGATCGAGGCCGCGCCAGATGCAGCGGGCGAGGCCATAGGCGCGCTTCAGGCACGAGATGTCGGCCTCGATGCCGGCGCGGAAGTTTCTGAGCTTGCGGTAGACCCAGCGGCTCCTGACCATGTCCTCGATCCTGAGGCCGCTCTTCTTGTGGAAGGCGACGTCACGCACGCCGTGAGCCTTGGCCTGGCTGAGGTTGGCGCGGCTGGCGTAGCCGCCGTCGGCAGCGAGCTGCCGCGGTGCCTGCCATGGATGGCGATGTGTCGCTCCAGCATGGGGATGAGCCGGTCGCTGTCGGTCGGATTGCCGGCCTCGACGACCAGGTCGAGGATCATGCCGCTCCGGCCGGTGGTCAGGTTGAGCTTGTGGCCGTAGCCGAACATCGCGGCTGCCCTTGACGATGATGTCGGCATGGGGTTCGAACAGGCTGACCAGCTTGTCGCCGGCCGGCACCGTCTCGCCGGCCACTACGCGGCGCTCGGTCTGGAAAATAATGCGCTCGATCAGTGGCTTGTAGTGGCGCGACCTGGCGCTGCCAGAGCGTGACGGCCATTGACGACGTTGGCGGCCAGCCGTCTGGGACCAGCCACGCCGCCGCCTGCTGCAGATAGGCCCAGGTCGCGCGGGTCGATCCTGATCATCTCGCGATAGTGCTGAACCCGGCGGGGCCGGCCGCGAACGAACTGGATCGCTGCGGACGCGCTTGCCTCGCGGCCCGGCGATGGTCGTGCCAGGCGGCCCGGCCCCGCCGGCCAGGGCATCGGCCGCCTTCAGCAGACGCACCATCACCCGCACCGCATCCCACAGCAGGCTGCTGTCGCTCGGCTCATGCATCAGCGCCGCAGTGACGGTGCTGTCGAGCCGCACCACCTTGCCGGACTCGATCCTCGTCGCGCCGGGCGCTGGCAAGCAGCGTCCGATTGATCGCCTCCCATGTCTCGGCCCGGATCGCGCTGATCGTCTTGTGCAGGACCGACTTCTTCGGGGTCCAGCCAACCGGCACCCGGGCGAAGGCGCGGAACGACGCGGAGTCCTCAAGATGGAACGCCAGCTCGTCGTAGCTCAGCTGCCGATGCTGCTTCAGGAGCGCGCAGCGCAGCACCGACTCCACCGGCAGGCCGCGCCGACCCGTCTCCTTGATGCCGTGACGGCACAGGTCCTGCCGCGACCGGGCCGAGCAGCTCCCGATGCTCGTCCAGCCACGCCGACATCGCCTTCAGTTCGCGGCCGATCTCGTGGCCGGCGAAAACATCGAATAGACTGGCCTGGACGGTGCGTTCCTGACGCATTGTCGGCTCCGGCGGTTTCGGGTTTGCGTTTGGAATCAGTGGCTTGATGCCAAAGCATACCCGAAACCGCCGGAAACCGCTCCCCAAAAAGTAGGGGATTTCGACAACTATTTCAGCATGTTAACCTTTGTGGACGGACACTAGACTAGATCGGGGTCTAGCCCGAGATGGGCGCCGATGCGGTAGGCCACGTCGTAAACCGCCAGTTCGCCGATACCGCGGAGAGGTCCAATCGTCCTGCGGACAGCCTGGTGTAAGTCTTCGAAGGGGGCGTGGCACACACCATTATGATCTCTCCAGCGTGCCGACTAGTGTGACGTTTCATAAGTTAGTTGATCATGAAGCGAGAGGTGGACCGGCGCAGATCCGGCGTAAATGATGCGTCTTGGTATCATCTATCTTGTGAAACGTAACACTAGGCTACAGCCTAACCTTGGCGGGCGTTTCGGACCTAGCGGGAGCCGAGGCGCAAATCAACGATTCTTCACGCCTCAGGAGGCCGAGCGCGACGAAGAGACCGCCGCCGGGCGCGAGGCCGCGGCGGCGTAGTGCTTGCCCGGTGTCGCGGTCAGCTGACGATCCGGTAGACCGTGCTGCTGCCCTTGGCGCCGGTCTTGTTGGGGCCGACCTCGCGGGTGCGGGTGGCCTCGACCGTGAGGCCGAGCTTCTTCTTGAGGGCGCCGGAGATGGCGCCGCGGATGGTGTGGTGCTGCCAGCCGGTGGCGGCGGCGATCTGCTCGACGGTGGCGCCCTCGGGCCGCTTGAGCATGTCGATCATCAGCGCCTGCTTGGTGCCGGCGCGCGGCGTGGGCTTGCCGGTCGGCTGACCGGGCGCCGCCTCGGGCTCGCTGGCGGCCGGCGCGGCCTTGGCGGCCTTCGCCTTCCCGGGCTGGCCTTGCGTTTGGCCGGGCGCGGCGCGCGTGTCGGCCTCGGTGGCTTCTGAGCCGGGCGCCTCGACTCGCCCGCGGCCGTCGGCTGTCGGCCGTCGTCGGGGCTGTGTCGGGCTCCGTGGCGCCCGCCGGCGCCTCGTCGCCTTCCTGCTCGACACCGATCGCGGCCATGCCCTCGCTGGTGATGACCACCCGCTCGGGCCCGCCGTCGGCGCCGATCACCCGGATCATGCCGCGGTTGCGGAGGCTGTCCATCACCTTGGCGAGCGCGCCGCCCTTGAGCTTGAGGCTGTCCGGCAGGGGCAGGACCGAGAGGTCGGCGCGCTGCGCGGCGGCGCCGAGGATCACGAGCTGGGTGTCGCTGAGCTTGGTCATGGGAGGATCTCCATCGCTTCGGAGGGCACCGCGCCCTCCTACGAGCCCGAGCCCCGGCGGCCGGAGCCGCGCGGGGCGGGTGCGGGAGATCGGCGCGGCTACTCGGCGCACTCGCCTTCCTTGAAGGCGCTGTCGGTGACCCGCTTCAGCATCTCGGCGTAGTACCCGAGGGTGCCCACGTGGCCCCAGTCGATCTCGTCGGGGCTGTAGTTGAAGTGATCGTCGCTGAGCGCCTGCAGTCGAGTCAGCATCTCGTCGATCTCAGCCTTCTTGGAGACGAAGGCGGCGAGCGCCTGTTCTCTTCGACTTGGCGATCTGGTTCTTTAGCTTCGGGCTCATCTTGGTGCTCCGCATCGGCAACTTCGATGAGCCCATGAACGCTTCGTCGCGGCGAACTCATCAAGCAGAAAAGTCGATCAGACTCAGAGACTTAAAGCTTGACTATCAGGCCGCTGTATGGATGGGCATGACCAGCAATCGCGAGCTTGCCCGCCAGATCGGGGTGAGCGAGACGGCGGTGCGCCGGGCGGAGAAGGCCGGCCGGATCGGGCGCGAGGCGGACGGCTCGTGGGACCTCGCGAAGGTCCAGGCCGCGTGGTCGAGCAACACCGACCCGAGCCAGCAGCGCCGACCGCAGCGCGGCGCTAAGCCGGCCAGGGCCCGGATGAAGCCGGTGCCCGAGGCGGCGGTCGGTGCCGTCCGCGAGACCCTGCGCGAGCACGGCGAGCCGGTCTCGGCGGGCGGCATGACCTTCATGCAGGCGCGGACCGCGAACGAGGTGCTCAAGGCCCAGGAGCGCCGGGTCCGCCTGCAGCGGATGAAGGGCGAGCTGGTCGACCGCGCCAAGGCGGTGGCGCAGGTGTTCAAGCTCGCCCGCGACGAGCGCGACGCCTGGGTCAACTGGCCGGCGCGGGTGGCGGCGATCATGGCGGCCGAGCTCGAGGTCGACACGCACAAGCTGCACACCGTGCTCGAGCGCCATGTGCGCGAGCATCTGGCGGAGCTGGCCGAGGTCCGGCCGAGCCTGCGGTGATCGTCACAACCAGGAGATCGAGCTGATGTTGAGGACGCTCCGCCGGCACCCGCTGTTCGTCGGCACGGGCGAGGTCCTGGTCGATGGCATCCGCTACGTCGCCGTGGTGCTGGTCCTGCTCGTGGTCCTGGCACAAGCGGCCAAGCTCGTGTTCTGAAGCGACCGGGATGAGCAGCCCTGATCCTCGCAGCCGAGCCATGACGGCGCCGAGGTCTCCGGGCCCGACGCGGGGATCGAGCGCGCCTGGCGGGACGGGCTCACCCCCGACCCGCTGCTGACGGTCTCGGAGTGGGCCGACCGCTACCGGGTGCTCTCGCAGCGGGCGTCGTCCGAGCCCGGGCGCTGGCGGACCGAGCGCACGCCGTACCTCAAGGAGATCATGGACTGCCTGTCGCCGTCCTCGCCGTTCCAGCGGGTGGTGTTCATGAAGGGGGCGCAGGTCGGGGCTACGGAAAGTGGCAACTGCTGGATTGGGTACGTGATCCACCAGGCGCCGGGGCCGATGATGGCGGTGGCGCCGACGGTGGAGCTGGCCAAGCGCAACTCCAAGCAGCGCCTCGACCCGCTGATCGAGGAGAGCGAGGTCCTGCGCGAGCGGGTCAAGGAGCGCCGCAGCCGGGACAGCGGCAATACCGTGCTCTCCAAGGAGTTCCCGGGCGGGGTGCTGATCCTGACCGGCGCCAACAGCGCGGTCGGGCTGCGCTCGATGCCGGCGCGCTACCTGTTCCTGGACGAGGTCGACGGCTACCCGGGCGACGTCGAGGGCGAGGGCGATCCGATCCTGCTCGCCGAGCGGCGGTCCGCCACCTTCCAGCGGCGCAAGATCCTGCTGGTCTCGACGCCCAAGACCAAGGGCCTGTCGCGGATCGAGCGGGAGTACGGCCAGAGCGACCAGCGCCGGTACTTCGTCCCGTGCCCGCACTGCCACGAGCATCAGACGCTGGAGCTTCAGAACCTCCGCTGGCCCGAGGGCCGGCCGCGCGAGGCAGAGTACGCTTGCACGCATTGCGGCAGCCTGATCGGCGAGCGGCACAAGACCTCGATGCTGGAGCACGGCGAGTGGCGGCCGACGGCCCTGGGCGATGGCCGCACCGCCGGGCTTCCACCTCTCCAGCCTGTACAGCCCGGTCGGGTGGTTCAGCTGGGCCGATGCCGCCGAGATGTACGAGCAGGCCCGGAAGGCGCCCGACCTGATGAAGGGCTTCGTCAACACGGTGCTGGGGCTGCCGTTCGAGGAGGAGGCCGAGGCGCCTAATGACGGCCGCAGGGTCAAGTACCGTGGGACTGCCGCGTTGACGTTGACGGCGTCCGAGGGGGGCAGGGCTAAGTAGTTTCCGAGCCTGGCTACGCAGGGAGCGGCCGGGTATTGTCGCATTTGGTCGCGTGACGCGCCCGAGAAGCGAATCTCCTCGAGTTTACCGGGTCTCGTGTCTGACCCGAAGCGGGCGATGCCAAAGACCAATGCCAAGCGCCGCCTCGTCCTGAAAGAGGATCAAATGGAAAAAGCTGACACAGTCGTCGCCGTCTTCGCAGACCACAACGCTGCGGAAACAGCGGTCAAAAAGCTAACCGCGGCCGGCTTCGAGATGAAGCAGCTCAGCGTGGTCGGCAAGGGATACCATACGGAAGAGAAGGTCGTCGGCTTCTACAACGTCGGCGATCGGATCAAGTTCTGGGGCACGCGGGGGGCGTTCTGGGGCGGTCTCTGGGGCCTGTTCTTTGGCGGGCTGTTCATGACCGTCCCGGTCGTGGGGCATGTCGTCGTGCTTGGCTATCTGGCCGCCATGGTGATCTCGGCCGTCGAGAGCGCGATCATGGTCGGTGGGCTGAGCGGGCTTGGCGCGGCGCTCTACAGCATTGGCGTGCCGAAGGACAGCGTGATCCAATACGAGACCGCCTTGAAAGCCGACAGCTTTCTGGTGATGGCGCACGGCACGGCGGCGGAAATGGCTCGCGCCAAGGCGATCCTCGGTACCGCCAGCCCCTCGCGGCTTGATGTGCATGCCGGCGTGGAACCGGCAGAACCGGCGAGTCGTCTCGTCCATGCGGATGCCTGAATCGTGTAGCCAGGACGGTGTCGAGATGAACGGACGCATGACACCAGGGAGGTTGCCATGAGGACTCTCAGCGCCTCGGTCGTGATCGGAGCGCTCATGCTGATCGGCGCACTGGCCGCCGCTGCCGATCGGTCGATCGCCGCCGATCCCCAAATCCAACTGGCTGCCGACAGCGGTCCGACCGCCGACAAGGACACGTACACGCAGAAGGCGCGGGACGAAATGCAAGCATGGCAGCAGAAGCTGCACGACTTCAGTGAAAACGCGAAGGCGCAGGGGCAAAAGGCAGGTGACGCGGCCGAGAATGGGCTGAATGCGGCCTGGACCAAAACCGAGGAGGCGGCACGCAGGTTGCAGACCGCGAGCGCGGACGGCTGGGAGCGCGCCAAGATCTCCTTCGAGCAGGCGTCCCGCGAGCTGGCGGACGCTTGGGACAGGATCCGACCCCCGGACAAGTAAGCCGGCCCTGCTGGGGCCTCGGCCGGCTGTCGCCGAGCCAACGACGAGCTGGCGGGCGTAGGTCGACCATGGGGCCGTGACCGCGCCACCTCCTGGGCACTGGGGGTGCTGATGGCCCGGATCGGAGGAGCCGTATGAGCCAGACCGGGTCGATCCTGACGCTGAACGCCGGTTCGTCCAGCTTGAAATTCGCCCTGTTCGACATCGCCGCCGGGTTGCAGGCCACCGTGCGCGGCGAGATCGAGGACCTGGACGCGGCGCCGCATCTGCTCGCGCGCGATGCTGCCGGGACGGTGCTGGCCGAACGAAGCTGGCCGGCAGGGACCGCGCCTCCGTTCGCCACCGTCCTCGACGCCCTGTTGGCGTTCGTCGACGCCCATCTGGGTCGCGATGGGCTGGCCGCCGTCGGCCACCGCGTCGTGCATGGCGGCGCCGACCATATCGGGCCCGAGGTGGTCACGCCCGCGCTGTTGGCGGCGCTCGAGGCGCTGACGCCGCTCGATCCGCTGCACATGCCAGATAATCTCGCGCCGATGCGCGCGCTCGTCACCGCCCGCCCCACGCTGGTCCAGGTCGCCTGTTTCGACACGGCGTTTCATCACACGCTGCCGCCAGTGGCCGCGCGCTTTGCCCTGCCGCGCGCGGTGTCCGAGGCCGGCGTGCGCCGCTACGGCTTCCATGGCCTGTCCTACGAGTACATCGCCGGCCGCCTGAAGCAGGACGCCCCCGACCTCGCGCGCGGCCGTGTCATCATCGCGCATCTCGGCTCCGGCGCCAGCCTCTGCGCGCTCCTCGACGGCCGCAGCATCGACACGACCACCGGCTTCAGCGCGCTCGACGGGCTGGTCATGGCGACCCGCTGCGGCAGCCTCGACCCCGGTGTGATCCTCTATCTCGGCCGCCAGGGGCACAGTCTCAGCGATATCGAGGACATGCTCTACCGCCGCTCCGGGCTGCTCGGCGTGTCCGGCATCAGCGGCGACATCCGCATCCTGCTCGCAAGCGACGATCCGCACGCGCGCGACGCGATCGAGCTGTTCACCTATCGCATCGCGAGCGAGGCGGCCGCGATGGCCAGTGCGCTCGGTGGGCTGGACGGGCTGGTCTTCACCGCCGGCATCGGCGAGCACGCGCCGGCCATCCGGGCGGCGGTGGGCGCGCGCCTGGCGTGGCTCGGGCTGCGCCTCGAGCCCGCCGCCAATGCGGCCGGCGCCGCCTGCATCAGCGCGCCGGACAGCACCGTCGACGTGCGCGTCATCGCCACCGACGAGGAAGCCATGATCGCAAGCCACACGCAAACGACGGTCCAGCGCGCCGTCGTCTGACTTGAGCCACCGTCATGACATCGGCCATCACAGCCAGCCTGCACGGCGAGCGCGGCCTGGTCGTCGGCACCGCCCAGGGGGACGGACAGGCGAACGCTTCCAATGGAACGCGCATCTCCGCCCCGGACAGTGCCAAGCGCACGATCCTTCATGAGTAGGCCGCGCTAGGTAGTTTCCGAGTCTGTCGACGCCACCGGTAAGACCTATCTTCAAAGTCATCGGTCATGCGACGGCAACCCCGAGGGCAATCCCGGTTGGCGTCGGATCACAGCAGCAATGAGGAGACAGACCACATGAAACGCTCGGTTCTGGCCGGCTCCGTGGCAGGGTATCTTTGCCTCGGCCTCGCCGTCCCGCTGCTCGCGGCTCAGCCTCCGGCACCCGAGCCGGTCAACAGTCCGTCTGCCAGTGGGGCGAACGTTGCCGCTACCAAGCCCGCGCAGAAGTGTCTGAGCGATCTGCGCGCCTTCGACAGTCAGATGGAGAAGGATGGCTACTGGCTGGGCGGGTCCGGCTACGGGTACGGCTATCCCCTGGGCGGGTCCGGCTACGGCTATCCGCTGGGCGGCCAACCGGCAGCGAGCGCGACCGGTTACCAGAACGCGCGGCCGGGCTACGAGGTCCGGAACCTCATTGCCTCCGCCAACATTCTCGCCCGACATGGCCAACAGCAGCCATGTGAGGACGTGCTCGCGACGACCCGTGATATCTACAAACTCTACATGGCCGGCATGCACAGCGGGGGAGTGCCGATGGCGGACATGCCGGGTTGGCGAAATCGGGCGATCGCCGACGCGCAGCCGGTAACGAGCAAGGACACCTCGTTCCGGTCCGACGAGCTGCTCGGCACCGACGTGCGCAACCCGCAGAACGAGGCTCTGGGCACCGTCGATGACCTCGTGATGAGTCCGCAGACGAACAAGATCGCCTATCTGGTGCTCGGTCGCGGCGGGATCTTCGGCATCAATGAAAAGTACGTGCCGGTCCCCTGGGAGGATTTCAAGATCACCCCGAACGCCAACCTGCTCGTGCTCGATACCACCAAGGCCGCCTTGGACGCCGCTCCGAAGGTGAACAAGGACGAGTTCTGACCCCCGCCCACTTCGATCAGGAGAGTCAGAAGGTGGATGCCTACTGGAAGGCGCACCTCTCGAGCAAAGGCAGCGACTGATCCAACGGTTGATCCCATGTTCGAGTCCCGTCGACTGGCGGGACACGTAAACCCAACAGGAGCGTGCAATGTTGAAGAATGCATCGGCGATCAATGGCTACGCCATTGCCGCAAGTGACGGTCGGCTCGGCACTGTCGACGATTTTCTCTTCGACGACGCCAGTTGGATGGTTCGTTGGCTGGTCGTCGATACCGGCAATTGGCTCCCGGGCCGGAAGGTCCTTCTGCCCCCCCTGGTCCTGGGGCACCCCGACCCCCAGGAACGCGCATTTCCGGTCAGATTGACCATGCAGCAGGTCAAGGACAGCCCGCAGATCGCCACCGATCGCCCGGTGTCGCGGCAGATGGAGACCAACCTTTACGATTACTACGGCTGGACTCCGTATTGGGGTTCCGGACTTTTCATGGGCGGTTACATGGGCGGTTACGGTCGCGGCGCCATGGCGCCGCAACCGTGGCCGGAAGCCCAGCGGCGCGAGGAGCAGATTGCCGAAATTCAGCGACGTAACGACGACCCGCATCTCCGCAGCATCGATGCGGTCACCGGCTACCATATCCATGCCAGCGACGGCGAGATCGGTCACGTCGAGGACTTCCTCCTGGAGGAGGCCGATTGGAGCATCCATTACCTCGTCGTCGATACCAAGAACTGGTGGCCAGGGAAAAAGGTCCTGATCTCGCCACGGTCGGCACGAGAGATCAATTGGCGGGATAAACTGGTGAACCTCGACGTCGATCGTCAGAAGGTCAAAGACAGCCCGGCATACGATGCTTCCACGACGGTCGATCGGGCCTATGAGAAACATTTCCATAGCTACTACGGCGACGTCCGACCGAGTGATCGATGACAACGAATAGCCGGCAACTGACGAAACCTGGGGCGTAGCCAAGGCAGAAGGAATACCGATCATGGAACCCCAGGCTGACGCGCCCAAGGCTCCCGAACCGAAGCCGGGATCGAAGCCCGATGCCAAGGACGATCTGAAATCCCTGCCCATGCCTGAGGTCGAGAAAAAACTGGGGTCGTCGCCGGACGGCCTCAGCCAGGCCGAGGCGCAGAAGCGGCTGACCCAATATGGCCCGAACGAGATCGAGGAGAAGAAGACCAATGCCCTTTTGAAGTTTCTCTCCTATTTCTGGGGCCCGATCCCGTGGATGATCGAAATCGCGGTCGTGCTGTCGGGGGTCGTCCGGCATTGGCCAGACTTCTTCATCATCCTGCTCTTGCTGATCGCGAACGCGACGATCGGATTCTGGGAAGAGCGGCAGGCGGGCAATGCGATCGAGGCGCTGAAAGCCAAGCTCGCGATCAAGGCGCGGGTGAAACGTGATGGCAAATGGATCACGCCGCCGGCGCGGGAGCTGGTGCCGGGCGACGTCATCCGCCTGCGCCTGGGCGACATCGTGCCGGCGGATGCACGTCTGCTGGACGGCGACGAGGTCTCCGTGGATCAGTCCGCGCTGACGGGCGAGTTGTTGCCCGCTGCGAAAAAGCCCGGCGAGGCGGTGTTTTCCGGCTCGATCATCCGGCGGGGGGAAATCGGCGCGCTGGTCTATGCCACGGGCGGCAAGACGTACTTCGGCAAGACCGCCGAACTCGTGCAGAGCGCGCACAACACGAGCCATTTCCAGAAAGCCGTGCTGAGGATCGGCAACTACCTGATCATGCTGGCGGTCGGTCTGGTCACGGTCATCATCGGCGTCGGGATCTACCGCGGCGATCCGATCCTGACCACGCTGCAGTTCGCTCTGGTGCTGACCGTCGCGGCGATTCCGGTGGCGATGCCCACGGTCCTCTCGGTGACCATGGCGGTCGGCGCGCGCCTGCTCGCCAAGAAGCAGGCGATCGTCAGCAAGCTGGTCGCGATCGAGGAGCTGGCGGGCGTCGACGTCCTGTGCGCCGACAAGACCGGGACCCTGACCCAGAACAAGCTGACACTCGGCGATCCGTTCAGCGTCGGCGACGCGCCGGCCGCAGAGGTGATCCTCAATGCGGCGCTGGCCTCGAGGTCGGACAACGACGACACCATCGACCTCGCCGTGCTGGGTGGCCTGAAGGACGACAAGGCGCTCCAGGGCTACGACGTGCAGCACTTCCAGCCGTTCGATCCGGTGCACAAGCGGACCGAGGCGACCGTCAAGGCCGCCGATGGCAGCACCTTCAAGGTCACCAAGGGTGCGCCCCAGGTCATCCTCGAGCTGGCCGCCAATGCCGCGGCGGTGAAGGCCGCCGTCGAGAAGGCCGTCAACGACTTCGCTGCGCGCGGCTTCCGGGCGCTGGGCGTGGCCCGTGCGGATGGCGACGGCGACTGGCAGCTGCTCGGCGTGTTGCCGTTGTTCGACCCGCCGCGCGACGATGCCAAGGCAACCATCGCGACCGCGCGCCAGATGGGCGTGCAGATCAAGATGGTGACCGGCGACGCCTTGGCGATCGCCCGCGAGACCGCCCAGGTGTTGGATATGGGCGCCGACATCCTCGATGGCGCCAGCCTCGGCGATGCCAAGCGTGACGAGAGCGCCGCGGTCGCGGAGTCGATCGAGAAGGCCGACGGCTTCGCCCAGGTCTTCCCCGAGCACAAGTTCCACATCGTCGATGTCCTGCAGAAGCGCGGCCACATCGTCGGTATGACGGGCGATGGGGTGAATGACGCCCCGGCGTTGAAGAAGGCCGATTGCGGTATCGCGGTTTCCGGCGCCACGGATGCGGCGCGGGCGGCGGCCGCCATCGTGCTCACGATCCCCGGGTTGTCGGTGATCATTGATGCGATCAAGGAAAGCCGCAAGATCTTCCAGCGCATGAACAGCTATGCGATGTATCGCATCGCCGAAACGCTACGTGTGCTGTTGTTCATGACGCTGGCAATCCTGATCTTCAATTTCTATCCATTGACAGCCGTAATGATCGTAATGCTGGCGCTGCTCAATGACGGTGCCATCCTGTCGATCGCCTACGACAACGTGCATTACAAAAATGCGCCCGAGGCATGGAACATGCGCTTGGTGCTGGGGATCGCGACGGTCCTCGGTGTCGTCGGCCCGGTGGCTGCTTTTGGCCTGTTCTTTCTTGGCGACCGCATCTTCCACCTCGATCGCCCACATCTCCAGACGATGATGTATCTCATGCTGTCGGTGGCCGGGCATCTGACGATCTTCCAAACGCGCACGCGCGGCCCGTGGTGGTCGATACGACCGGCGCCCATCCTGTTGCTGGCGGTATTCGGAACCCAGGCTGTGGCGACGGTGATAGCAGTCTATGGCGCCTGGCTCGTAACTCCGCTTGGTTGGTATTGGGCGCTGCTCGTCTGGGGCTACGCCCTGGCCTGGTTCCTCGTGACGGACCCCGTGAAGCTGCTGGCGTACCGGATTCTCGACTTCGCCAAGGCTGATACCGAGCCGAAGCCTGAAACGAAGACCGTGGCGAAGCCCGACGCGAAGGCCGGGCCTGATCCGCAAGCCAAGGCTGGACCCGCTCCCGGAACCAGCGCCAAGCATGGTCCCGAAGCGAAGGCCGAGCCCGAGCCAGCATCACGGCGGCGCCCAAGCCCAAAGCCGATCCAGCACCGCAGCCTGCAGCGGCCAATGCCAAGGTCACGACCCTCATCGACACGAAGCTCGGCGATGTCCTCCTGGCCGCCGTCCTCAAGGACCCGGCCGGCGCGGGGCGTCTCATCACCGAAGCCATTGCCGAAGCCGAGCAGCCTTCAGCGGTCGTGAAGCCGCCCGATGCCAAGGCCCCGGCACCGGCAGTGCCAGCTCCGAAGGCCGCCAAGTGACCAGTCGCCGCAAGGAGGACCGAATGAAAATCCACCTGAAGGACTTTCGCGTCAAGGAAGGCGACGAGGTCGACCTCAAGAAACGGCCGACGATCGTCGATCCCGTCTACAAGTCGAAGGCGCAGTATGAGGAGATCCTGGCGGAGCACGTCGCGAAGCTGAGCGCATTGCAGCAACTCCTTTATGCATCCGGTCGCCACGCCGTCCTGCTGATCTTCCAGGCGATGGATGCGGCCGGCAAGGACGGCGCGATCAGGCACGTGATGTCCGGGGTCAACCCGCAGGGCTGCCAGGTCTTCAGCTTCAAGCACCCCAGCGCCAACGAGCTGGAGCACGACTTTCTTTGGCGCACGACCCGGGATCTGCCGGAACGCGGGCGGATCGGGATCTTCAACCGGTCCTACTACGAGGAGGTGCTGGTGGTCCGCGTGCACAGCGACCTCCTGTACAGCGAGGCGATCCCGGATGCGCCCCACCACGACAGCAAGGTCTGGCACGGCCGCTATCGCTCGATGGTGGACCTGGAGCGGCACCTGCACGTCAACGGCACCCGGATCGTCAAGATCTTCCTCCACCTCTCGAAGGAGGAGCAGCGCCAGCGCTTCCTGGCGCGGATCGACGAGCCCGACAAGAACTGGAAGTTCAGCCTGGCCGACATCGAGGAGAGGAAGTTCTGGAAGCACTACCGGAAGGCCTATGAGGACTGCCTCGGGGCGACCAGCACGGACGATTCGCCCTGGTACGTGGTGCCCGCCGACGACAAGGAGAACGCCCGGCTGATCGTGTCCCAGATCGTCGTCGACACCTTGGAAGGGCTCGGCATGAGCTATCCGAAGGTGACGGCCGAGCGCGCGCAGCAACTGCAGTCGATCCGGGCGGAGCTCATCGCCTGAGGTCGCCAATCCGAGTGATTTCCGAGGCTCCCGCCTGGGCCTGCCCGGCCGCTACGATCCGGGACCATGCGGCGAGGGCCCTGCGTGCGATCCCGCAACCCACCGTCGGCCGCCTTCAGCAGAAAACCTGGGATGTCGGCAATGGAAGCGCAAACGGTATCTCCCGATCTGCCGCCCGCAGCGGTCGCCCGCACGTCTCCGGCCGCGGCAGCACCTGCGCCCTTGTCCGGACAGACCGTCACGCCATGGCTGCTGGTCGTCCTTGCCGTCATCGTCTTCTCGGGCGGGCTGTTCGGTTACGACCAGGGGGTCATCTCCGGTGCCCTGCATGGCATCAAGGCGACCTTCTCGCTCAGCCCGCTGCTGGTCGAGGTGGTCACGAGCTGGGTCACGCTCGGGGCGCTGTTGGGCGCTCTCGCCGGCGGCGAGCTCGCGGACCTGATCGGGCGCAAGCGCACCGTGCTGATCGCGGGTGCGATGTTCACGCTGGGCGCCCTCGTGCAGGCGCTCGCACCCGACACCGTCGTCCTGGTGGCGGGGCGACTGATCGTCGGCGGTGGCGTTGGCGTCGCTGCCGTCGCCGCACCGCTGTATGCCGCCGAGCTGGCGCCGTCGACCTTGCGCGGCCGCTTCGTCTCCGCCTACCAGCTCGCCATCGCCGCGGGTATCTTCCTCGCCTACCTGGTCGATGGCTGGCTGTCGAGCAGCGATGCCTGGCGGATCATGCTCGGGGCGTCCGCCGTGCCGGGGCTGCTGCTGTTCGGGGTGGCGCTGGTGGCGCCGAGATCGCCGCGCTGGCTGATGAAGATGGGCCGCCGTGCCGACGCTGCCGCGGAGCTGCACAAGATCCGGCCGGGCGTCGACGCCAAGCCGCGCCTCGATGCCATCGAGACCGCGTTGCGCCAGGAGGGCGGCCGGTCCTCCTGGGCCGTGGTGTTCCGCCACCAATGGCGGCGGCCGCTGCTGATCGGGATCGGGCTGGCGGTCTTCCAGCAGATCACCGGCATCAATGCGATCATCTACTATGCCGACCAGATCTTCGCCGCCGCCGGCTTCGTCACGCAATCGTCGCAGACCACGGTGACCACCTGGGCGATCGGCGGCGTCAACGTGCTCGCCACCCTGATCGCGATCGCCTACATCGACCGCCTCGGGCGGCGGAAGCTGCTGCTCGCCGGGCTGATCGGGATGGCGATCAGCCTGGTCGTGGTCGGCATCGCCTTCCAGTTCATCGGCCCGGCCCCCGTCGGTGCGGCCGCATCGGCGACCGCGGCGGCGACGGCGGCGGCGCCGAGCGGCGCGGGCATCATCACGCTGCTCGCTCTGGTCGGCTTCATCATCTGCTTCGCCTTCTCGATGGGGCCGGTCGTGTGGACGGTGATCAACGAGATCTTTCCGGGCCACATCCGCGGCCGGGCGGTCGCCGTCGCCACGGCCGCCAACTGGGGCTCGGCCTTCCTGGTCAGCCAGTTCTTCCTGACGCTGATCGGGTCGATCGGCAACTCGTTGACCTTCTGGCTGTTCGCGCTGTTCTGCGTGCTCGCCTGGGTCTGGATCTACTTCCGGGTGCCGGAGACCAAGGGGCAGTCGCTGGAACAGATCCAAGAGCTCTGGAAGGAGGCGGCCTGATGTTGATCGCAGGCGACATCGGCGCCACCACGACCCGCCTCGCCCTCGTCTCGCCGCAGGCGGGCGCGCGCCAATTCGTGGCCGAGCAGGAATTCCAGAGCGCCGACTACGACGGGCTGCAGCCGATCGTGGCGGCGTTCCTGGCCAAGACCGGCGGCCACGCCACCTCCGCCTGTTTCGATGTGGCCGGCCCGGTGATCGGCGGCCACGCGCACCTGACCAACCTGCCGTGGGATCTCGACGAGGCGGCCCTTTGCCGCGCGCTCGAAGTGCAGCGCGTCGACCTGCTGAACGATCTCGAGGCGATCGCGCACGCGGTGCCGCATCTCGAGCAGGGGGAGACGGCCGAGATCAATGCCGGCAAGGCCGTGGACCACGCGCCGATCGCGGTGCTGGCGCCTGGCACCGGGCTCGGCGAGGCGTTCCTGATCTGGGGCGGAGAGGCCTACATCGCCTGCTCCTCGGAAGGCGGGCACGCCGATTTTGCGCCGACCAACCAGATCCAGGCCGGGCTGTGGGCGTTCCTGACCGAGCGCTTCCGCCACGCCGCCTACGAACGGGTCTGCGCTGGCTCCGGGCTGCCGAACGTCTATGACTATGTGCGCTCGCGTGATCCTGCCTCGGAGAGCGCTGCCTTTCGCGCCACCTTGCAGGCCGCGGACGACCGCACGCCGCAGATCGTCGATGCCGCCCTGAACGACACCGCGAACAACCCGCTCGCGGCCGCGACGTTGCGCATCGTGATCGATGTCTGGGGTGCCGAGGCTGGCAACCTGGCGCTGAAGGTGATGGCGACCGGCGGGGTCTATCTGGCCGGCGGCATGCCGCCGCGGCTGGTGCCGCAACTCCAGGACGGCGCCTTCATGCGCGCATTCACCGCCAAAGGCCGCTTTGCCAACATGCTGGCGAGGGTGCCGGTTCACGTCATCATGGTCAACGCGGCCTTGCTCGGTGCGGCGATCTATGGGCTGGCGCAGGCGGCACGGACGGACCTGCCACGAACGCCCGCGCAGGCCGAGCCGCCGCCGGCGACGAGCCTTCACGTGGCGAGGTCAGTCTGACGGGCTTTCGAGCACCAAGGGAGCGGAGCGATGCAGCTAGGAATGATCGGCTTGGGGCGAATGGGCGGCAACATGGTGATCCGCCTGACCAAGGCCGGCCACGATTGCGTGGTCCACGACACCCATCAGGAAGCGGTCGACGCGCTGGTCGCCAAGGGTGCCAAGGGCACCACCGACCTCGCCGCCCTCGTCGAGGCGCTCGGCAAGCCGCGGCTGGTGTGGCTGATGGTCCCTGCCGCCGTGGTCGATCCGGTGCTCGCCTCGCTGGTGCCGCTGCTGGAGACAGGCGACATCGTCGTGGACGGCGGCAACTCGTACTACCACGATGACATCCGCCGGGCCAAGGATCTGCGCGCGAAGGGGCTGCACTACGTCGATGTCGGCGTCAGCGGCGGTGTCTGGGGGCTGGAGCGCGGCTTCTGCCATATGATCGGCGGCGAACCCGAGGTCGTGCAGCGCCTCGACCCGATCTTCCGCTCACTGGCACCCGGACTGGACGCCGCACCGCGCACCGCGGGTGCCGTGGGCGATCCGGGCAGCGCGGAGCTGGGCTATCTCCACTGCGGCCCGAATGGCGCCGGACACTTCGTGAAAATGGTCCACAACGGCATCGAATACGGGCTGATGGCGGCCTATGCGGAAGGGTTCAACATCATCAGGCACGCCAATGTCGGGCTGACGACCCACTCGGTCGATGCCGAGACGGCGCCGCTGCGCCAGCCCGAGCTCTACCGCTACGACATCGACGTCGCCAAGGTCGCGGAAGTCTGGCGGCGCGGCAGCGTGGTCGCGTCCTGGCTGCTCGACCTTGCCGCCGCCGCGCTGCGGACGAGCCCCGACCTGGACGAGTTCGACGGCCGCGTCTCCGATTCCGGCGAAGGCCGCTGGACCCTGCGGGCGGCGATCGATCAGGGCGTACCGGTGCCCGTGATCGCGACGGCCCTGTTCTCCCGCTTCGACTCGCGCGGCAAGGCCGACTACGCCGACCGCCTGCTCTCGGCCCTGCGCTTCGGATTTGGCGGCCACGTCGAGAAGCCGAAGGAGCAGGATTGATGGCCGCCCGATCCGTGGTCATGCCCTCGGACGCGCTGGTCTTCTTCGGCGCGACCGGCGATCTCGCCTATGAGCAGATCTTCCCCTCGCTGCTGGGGCTGGTGCGCGACGACGGCCTCGACGTGCCGATCGTCGGGGTCGCGAAGTCCGGCTGGGGGCTCGACCAGCTGAAGGAGCGGGCCAAGGACAGCCTCGCGCAACATGGCCCGGTCGACAAGGCGGCGCAGCGCAAGCTGCTGTCTCTGCTGCGCTACATCGATGGCGACTATGCCGATCCTGCGACATTCTCGAAGCTCCATGAGGAGCTCGGCGAGGCGACCCGGCCGCTCCACTATCTGGCGGTGCCGCCCAGCCTGTTCGCCACCGTCGCGGCCGCGCTCGCGAAGTCCGGCGCCGCGCGGCATGCGCGCCTCGTGGTCGAGAAGCCGTTCGGTCATGACCGCGCCTCGGCGAAGACGCTCAACGCGATGTTGCGGAAGCACTTCCCGGAGGAGAACATCTTCCGGATCGATCATTTTCTCGGCAAGGAGCCGGTCCAGAACCTGCTCTACACCCGTTTCGCCAATCCGATGTTCGAGCCGATCTGGAACCGCGATCATGTGCGCAGCATCCAGATCACGCTGGCCGAAGATTTCGGCGTCCATGATCGCGGTCGCTTCTATGACGCGACCGGCGCCAACCGCGACGTCCTGCAGAACCATCTGCTGCAGGTGCTGGCGCATCTGGCCATGGACCCGCCCACGGGCGAGGAGCACGAGGCGATGCGCGACCAGCGGGCGAGCCTGCTGAAGGCGGTGCGCCCGATCGAGCGGCCCGATGTCGTGCGCGGGCAGTATGTCGGCTATCGCGACGTCGCCGGCGTGCGGCCGGGCTCGACCGTCGAGACCTACATCGCGGTCAAGCTGTCCATCGAGAGCTGGCGCTGGCAAGGGGTGCCGATCTACATCCGGGCCGGCAAGAGCCTGCCGGTGACCGCGACCGAGGTGGCGGTCGAGTTCCGTCGGCCGCCGCGCGAGATCCTGGACGAGCTGGTGCCGGCCGGATCGGCCCATATGCGGTTCCGGCTGGGCCCCGACATGGCGATCGGCATGGGCCTGCGGATCAAGCAGCCGGGCGATCAGATGGTCGGCCACGATGTCGAGCTGATGCTGGCCGCACAGGCCGCGACGTTCCGGCCGCCCTACCAGCGGCTGCTCGGCGACGCCATGCACGGCAACGGCGAGCTGTTCGGGCGCGAGGACATCGTGGACGCGCAATGGCGGATCGTGCAGCACATTCTCGACGACGCGACCCCGCTCTACCCGTACGAGCCGGGCAGCTGGGGCCCCGACGAGGCGACCCAGCTGATCGGCGCCGACGGCCCGTGGCGCGACCCGCAGGTGACCAAGGCCGAGGACGAGCTATCTTCAAGATGACCAAGTCGAGGATTTGACCGCAAAGGAACCGACCCATGCAATCAGACGCACCGAAGGCACTCCACCAGCTCGGCCAGAGCCTGTGGCTCGACAACATCACCCGCGACCTGCTCGATAGCGGGACGCTCAAGGGCTACATCGACCGCATGTCGGTGACCGGGCTGACCTCGAACCCGACGATCTTCGATCGCGCGATCTCGGGCAGCGCCTCGTACGATGCCGAGATCCATCGCCAGCTCGATGCGGGCCGTTCGGGCGAGGCCTTGTTCTTCAATCTTGCCGTGCAGGATCTCACGCGCGCGGCCGATCTGTTCGCGCCCGTCCATGCGCGCACCGGCACCGTCGATGGGTTCGTGTCGCTGGAAGTCTCGCCGCTGCTCGCCTACGACACGCGGGCGACGCTGGCGCAGGCGAAGGCGCTGCACGCCCAGGCGGACCGGCCCAACCTGTTCATCAAGATCCCCGGCACCCCCGAAGGCCTGCCGGCGATCGAGGCCGCGATCTTCGCGGGCGTCCCGATCAACGTCACCCTGCTGTTCTCGACCGACCAGTACCTGGCCGCCGCCGATGCCTACCTGAAGGGCCTGGAGCGGCGCGTGGCGGCCGGCCTGTCGGCGGACGTGCGCTCGGTCGCCTCGCTGTTCGTCAGCCGGTGGGACCGCGCGGTGACCGAGCAGCTGCCGATGGCGATGCGCAACACGCTGGGTCTCGCGGTCGGCAGGCAGGCCTACAAGGCGTACCGCGACCTGCTGCAGAGCGATCGGTTCCAGCGCCTGGCGAATGTCGGCGCGCGGCCGCAGCGGCTGCTGTTCGCGAGCACCGGCACCAAGGACAAGACCGCGCCGGACACACTCTACATCTCCGGCCTCGCGGCGCCGAACACGGTCAACACGATGCCGGAGGACACGCTGCTCGCCTTCGCCGATCATGGGCCCGCCCCGAGCCCGCTGCCCCGCGACGGCGGCGACGCGGAAGCGGTGCTGGCCGCGCACGCCAAGGCCGGTATCGACCTCACCGCGCTGGCGGCGCGGTTGCAGGCCGAGGGCGCCAAGGGCTTCGTCGACTCCTGGCGCGAGCTGCTGGGCGCGATCGACGCCAAGAGCAAGGTCCTGGCCTGATGCCCGGGAGACTGCCCAGGACCGCGCTGACCGCGATGCCGGCCTGGCAGGCGCTCGCGGCGCATCATGCGCAGGTCACGGACGTGCATCTGCGCACCCTGTTCGCCGACGATCCCGGGCGCGCGGCGCGCTTCACCGCCGAGGGCGCCGGCCTGTTCCTCGACTACTCGAAGAACCGCATCACCGACGAGACGCTCCGCCTCTTGCTGCGGCTGGCGGAGGAGCGCGGCGTGGCGAAGCGGCGCGATGCGATGTTCGCCGGCGAGAAGATCAACACGACCGAACGCCGCGCCGTGCTCCACGTGGCGCTGCGCGCGCCGCGCGGCGCCCGGATCGAGGTCGACGGCGCCGACGTCGTGGCGGACGTGCACAGGGTGCTGGACGCGATGGCCGCGTTCGCCACCCGCCTGCGCAGCGGCGCCTTCACCGGCCACACCGGCCAACGCATCCGCAACGTTGTCAATATCGGCATCGGCGGGTCCTACCTCGGGCCCGAGATGGCGTATCGGGCGCTGCGCGCCTTCAGCGACCGGGCGATGACCTTCCGTTTCGTGGCCAACGTCGACGGCGCCGACTTCAGCGAGGCGACCCTTGACCTGGACGCCGCCGAGACCCTGTTCATCGTGTCGTCGAAGACCTTCACGACGCTCGAGACGATGACCAACGCGGCCGCGGCGCGCCGCTGGCTGGTGCGAGAAGCTCGGCGCCGACGTGGCGGTCGCCAAGCACGTCGCGGCGGTCTCGACCAACATCGAAGCCGCGACCAGCTTCGGGATCGACCCGGCCAACATCTTCGGCTTCTGGGACTGGGTCGGCGGCCGCTACTCGATGGACAGCGCGATCGGCCTGTCGACCATGATCGCGCTCGGACCCGACCATTTCCGGGCCATGCTGGCCGGCTTCCACGCCATGGACGAGCATTTCCGCATCGCGCCGGCCGAACGCAACCTGCCGATGCTGCTGGGGCTGCTGACGGTCTGGTACAACAACTTCTTCGGCGCCGAGACCATCGGCATCATGCCCTACGCGGCGCCGCTCGCCCGCTTCCCCGCCTACCTCCAGCAGCTGCAGATGGAGAGCAACGGCAAGCATGTCGATCTCGACGGCCATGTCGTCGACTACCAGACCAGCCCGATCGTCTGGGGCGAGCCCGGCACCGACGGCCAGCACTCGTTCTACCAGCTGCTGCACCAGGGCACCAAGCTGGTGCCGTGCGATCTGATCGGGTTCTGCCGGCCGCTCAGCCCGCTCACCGACCAGCACGACCTGCTGATGGCCAACCTGTTCGCGCAGGCCGAGGCGCTCGGCTTCGGCAAGACCAAGGAGGAGCTGAAGGCGGAGGGCTCGCCCGATTTCCAGACGCCGTTCCGGGTCACCGAAGGTAATCGGCCAACCAACATGATCCTGGCCGATCGGCTCGAGCCCGCTACGCTCGGCAGCCTGGTGGCGCTCTATGAGCACAGCGTGTTCACGCAGGGCGCGATCTGGGCGATCGACAGCTTCGACCAATGGGGCGTCGAGCTCGGCAAGGTGCTGGCCAGCCGGATCATCCCCGAGCTGGACCGCGGCGCCGAGCCGAAGCTCGCCCACGATGCCTCGACCAACGCGCTGATCGAGCGCTACCGGCGCCTGCGGCGATGACGGAGCATGTGGCCGCGCTCAAGCAGCAGGCCGGCGAGCAGGCGGCGGCGCTGGTCGAGTCCGGCATGCTGATCGGGCTTGGCACCGGGTCGACGGCGATCTTCGCCACGCGCCGGGTCGCGGCACGGCTGCGGGCTGGCGAGCTTCGCGACATCGTCGCGATCGCGACCTCCCGCGCGACCGACGCTGCAGCCCGCAAGCTCGGCATCCCGATGCTGACCGACGACCTGCCGCGGGCGATCGACCTGACCATCGACGGCGCGGATGAGGTCGACCCGGCGCTCGACCTGATCAAGGGCGGCGGCGGCGCCTTGCTGCGCGAGAAGATCGTCGCGCAGGCCAGCCGCCGGATCGTGATCGTGGTCGACGAGAGCAAGCTGTCGCAAAGGCTCGGGACGCGCTGGCCGCTACCGGTGGAGGTGATGGACTTCGGCTGGCGCTCGCAGGCGCGCTTCCTCGAGAGCCTCGGCGCGCTGGTCACGCCGCGGGCGGGCGATGGCGGCCTGTTCCGCACCGATCAGGGGAACCTGATCCTCGACAGCCGCTTCGGCCCGATCGCCGATGCCTCCGCCCTCGCCTGCGCGCTGGGAGCGCGGGCCGGCATCGTCGAGCACGGGCTGTTCATCGGCATCGCCCAGGACCTGATCGTGGCCGGCGCGACCGGGGTCCGCCACGTGCAGCGCGGCGCGGACGCGGCAGCCCTGGGCTGAGCGTGCCGCCGGGTCCGGCGCCGGTCCGCCGCCTCCGGGAGCACCGGCGCGCGCTGAGCCGCGTGCCGTTTGTGCGTAGTTTCCGATCCTGCCGGCAAGACCGGGCTGCAGCTACCATCCGTTTGATCGCGACCGGCACGATGCCGGGAAAGCCGGCAGGCATCTGCCGCTTGTGCCTGGTCTTAGGGAAGTCATGACCGATCCGTCGTTCTATCCGTTGCGCTTCGAGCCGATCTTCCAGTACCGGCTTTGGGGCGGGCGACGTCTGGCTGACTGGGTGAATGCAGCCCTGCCAGGCGATCGGCCGATCGGTGAAGCCTGGCTGCTGAGCGATCGCGACGACCATCCGAGCCGCGTCGCCGAGGGACCGCTCAAAGGACGCACCATCGCGCAGTTGATGGCGCCGGCGCCGGAGCTGGTCCTGGGCGATCTGGCGCGGCGGTTCCGGCGGTTTCCCCTGCTGCTGAAATTTCTCGATGTGCAGAAGATGTTGTCGGTGCAGGTGCACCCGCGCGACGGCCAGGCGGCACTGATCCCGGAAGGCGAGACCGGCAAGACCGAGGCGTGGGTCGTTCTGGAAGCGGGTCCGCAAGGGCGGGTCTACGCCGGCCTGAGATCGGGCACGACCGCTGCCGATCTGCGCGCCCTGTCGGCACGCACCGCGGACGACCATCTGGCGAGCTTCGCGCCCCGTCGCGGGCAGGGCGTCCTGATCGAGGCCGGCACCGTTCATGCCGTCGGCAACGGCGTCGTGGTGTTCGAGGTGCAGGAGAACAGTGACGTCACGTTTCGCCTCTATGACTGGGACCACATCGACCCGACGACCGGCCACAAGCGGCCGCTGCAAGTGGAGCAGGCGCTGGCGTGCGTCGATTTTGGCCAGGCTGCGACCCGACCGGTGACGCCGGTGGTCCAGGCGAAGCAACCCGTCCAGCGCGAACGGCTCTTTGAGTGTTCGCATTTTTGCCTGTGGCGCCTGCAAGGTGCCGTGTCCTTCATGGTCGGCGCCGTCGCAGCGCCGCGGGTCCTGGTGTGCATCGACGGCGGTGGTCAGATCGAGCACGACGGCGCCGACTTCGGGATGGAGAGAGGTGCCGTGGTGTTGCTGCCGGCAGCCGTCGGCGTCTGCCGTTTTCGACCGAGCGGCTTCGTCGAGCTGCTGGAAATCAGCGTGCCGGACCAGCCGTGAAAAGTCTCATCGTATTCGACCTCGACGGCACGCTCGCCGAAAGCAAATCGCCGCTCGACGCCGAGATGGCGACGCTGCTCGGCCGGCTGCTCGCGGTCGTCAAGGTGGCCGTGATCTCGGGCGGCGCGTGGCCGCAGTTTCAAGAGCAGATCCTGACCCATCTGGTCGACGACGAGCGCCTGAAGAATCTGTCGCTGCTGCCGACCTGCGGCACCAAATTCTATCGTCGCAAGAAGGCCTGGGAGAATCAGTACTCTGAGGATTTCAGCGCCGAGGACAGGACCAGGATCATCGCCGCGCTGAACAAGGCGCTCGATGGATCCGGCTTCCGGGCCGCCCGATCCTGGGGCGACGTGATCGAGGACCGCGGCAGCCAGATCACGCTGTCCGCCCTTGGCCAGAACGCGCCGCTCGAGGCGAAGAAAGGGTGGGACCCGGACTTCAGCAAGCGCGAGAAGATCAAGGCCATTCTGGAGCCGTGGATCCCAGGATTCTCCGTTCATCTGGGTGGCGCGACCTCGATCGATGTCACCAGACCGGGCATCGACAAGGCTTATGGCATCCGAAAACTCCATGAGATGCTCGACGTCGAGATCAGCGACATGGTTTTCGTCGGCGACGCCATTTTCCCTGGCGGCAACGACTATCCGGCCAAGCAGGCGGGCGTGCTGTCGATCGAGGTGCGCGACCCCCACGAGACCAAACGGGTCATCGAGGCCGTGATCGCATGTCTGTAGAGCGGCGACCGCCCGTGCCGGACCTCGCGATGAAGCGGATCGGCATGATCATGGAGCCGCAGGCGGGCAACGCCCATGAGGTCGAGGGCGTCCTCAACCCCGCCGCCATGCGAGCCCGGGACGGGCAGCTCTATCTGTTCCCGCGTCTGGTGGCTCGCGGCAACTATTCGCGGATCGGCATCGCGCGCGTGCTGTTTGACGGTGCCGGCGATCCGCGTGGCGTCGAGCGCATGGGGATCGCGCTGCAGCCGGAAGCCGATTACGAATTGTCGGAGACCGGCGGCGGTTGCGAGGACCCGCGGATATCCTATGTCGCACCCCTGCAGCATTATGTGATGACCTATACGGCGCTATCGCGCGCCGGGCCACGCATCGCGCTCGCGGTCTCCGACGATCTCCTGACCTGGCGGCGCATCGGGCTTGCGGTTTTCCGGCCTTTCAATGGCATCACGTTCGATGGCGTGGACGACAAGGACGCCAGTCTGTTTCCGACTTTGGTTCCGGACCCCTTCGGCGCGCCCGCGGTCGCGCTCGTGCACCGGCCCCTGTTCCCGGGCACGCGCCCGGAGGAAAAAGTCCGGCAATCGGCAAGCGGTGCGATGGACCTTCATCGGGAGTCGATCTGGATTTCTTATTGCCGTTTGCCCGCAGGCGACGGGGCACCTCGCCTTGGCGAGTTCGCGGCGCATCATACCTTTGCCTGTCCTGTGGCGAGATGGGAGCGCCTCAAGATCGGCGGCGGCCCCCCGCCGATCATGTGTCGCCACGGCTGGCTGATGATCTATCACGGCGTGCAAGGCAGGCCTCGATCCGGCCTGACCGAGCGCAAGCTGTGCTATTCGGCGGGCGCGATGGTGCTTTCGCGCGAGCAGCCGAACCGGATTCTCTATCGTTCCGCAGAGCCGGTTCTGGTCCCCGAGGGGCCGCTGGAATCCCATGGCACGGTCGACGACGTGGTCTTCCCGAGCGGCATCGATCGTCGCGATGATCTCGGGACCCGTGACCGATTCGATATCTATTACGGCATGGCGGATGACCGGATCGGCGTTGCGCGTCTGGACGTCCCGGCAACGCTGCCGCGTGATGAAGCGGACGAATCGAGCTGAAGCCTCGGTCATCGACAACCACGCCCTGATCGTGGTGCCGCCTGCGTAGTTTCCGATCCTGCCGGCGCGACCGGCAGCAGCTACCATCGGGTTGATCACCACGAGGCGTCGTCCCGTTCTCCTCCGAGCTTCCTGAGGCGGCGTGTGACGGACAGACAGCCGAAAGAGATGAGGGTCACGAGAATGGGCACGGCCACCACGACGCTGGCGCGTCCGCATCGCAGCGGTTCGCCCACCAACCGGCATGCGACCGCAAAATCCGACGAGTTGCGCCTGATCGACGCCTACTGGCGCGCTGCCAACTATCTGTCGGTCGGACAGATCTACCTGTACGACAACCCGCTGCTGCGCGAGCCGCTGACGCTCGCTCACGTCAAGCCGCTGGTGGTCGGCCACTGGGGCACGACGCCGGGCCAGAACTTCATCTATGTGCATCTGAACCGGGTCATCAAGAAATACGACCTGGACATGTTCTACATTGCCGGACCCGGCCACGGCGGGCCGGCGTTGGTCGGCAACACCTATCTCGAGGGCAGCTACAGCGAGGTCTACCCGGACATCAGCCAGGACGAGGCCGGGATGCAGCGGCTGTTCAAGCAGTTCTCCTTCCCGGGCGGCATCTCCAGCCATGTCGCGCCGTCGACGCCGGGTTCGATCCATGAAGGCGGGGAGCTCGGGTATTCGCTGAGCCATGCGTTCGGGGCGGCGTTCGACAATCCCGATCTGATCGTCGCCTGCGTGGTCGGCGACGGCGAGGCGGAGACGGGCCCGCTGGCGACCGCCTGGCAGTCCAACAAGCTCCTGAATCCGATCACCGACGGCGCCGTGCTGCCGATCCTGCACCTCAACGGGTTCAAGATCAGCAACCCGACCGTGCTCGCCCGCATCGAGCACGACGAGCTCGAGCAGTTTTTCCGGGGCTGCGGCTGGACGCCCTATTTCGTGGAGGGCGACGAGCCGGAGGCGATGCACCGGCTGATGGCCGAGACCGTCGAGGCGGTCATCCTGGACATCAGGCGGATCCAGGAGGACGCGCGGACCAAGAAGGACACCGTGCGGCCGCGCTGGCCCATGATCGTCCTCAGGTCCCCCAAGGGCTGGACGGGACCGAAGATGGTCGACGGCCTCAAGATCGAGGGCACCTTCCGGGCGCACCAGGTGCCGCTGCTGGTCGATGCCCAGCATCCGGGTCACGTCCAGCAGCTCGAAAGCTGGATGAGAAGCTACAAGGCCGAAGAGCTGTTCGACGCCAGCGGCCGCCTGATCCCTGAGCTGGCCGAGCTGGCGCCCAAGGGCGACCGGCGGATGGGCGCCAACCCCCATACCAACGGCGGCCTCCTGCTGCGCGACCTGCGGATGCCGGACTTTCGCGTCCACGCGGTCGACGTGCCCTCGCCCGGCGCCGTCGACGGCCAGGATACGATCATCCTCGGAAAATTCCTGCGTGATGTGACCAAGCTCAACCAGGAGCAGCGGAATTTCCGCATTTTCGGACCCGACGAGACGCTCTCGAACCTGCTCGGGGCGGTGTTCGACGTCACCAACCGCCAGTGGGATGCGCTCGAAGTCGAGGACGACGAGTTCCTCGCCCGCGACGGCCGCGTGCTCGATTCGATGCTCAGCGAGCATCAGTGCGAGGGCTGGCTCGAAGGCTACCTGCTGACCGGCCGGCATGGGCTGTTCAACAGCTACGAGGCCTTCATCCGGATCGTCGATTCGATGTTCAGCCAGCACGCCAAGTGGCTGAAGGTGACCTCCGAGCTGCCCTGGCGGCGCAAGATCGCCTCGCTCAACTACCTGCTCGCCTCCCACGTCTGGCAGCAGGACCACAACGGCTTCACCCACCAGGACCCGGGCTTCCTCGACCACGTGATCAACAAGAAGGCCGACATCGTGCGCGTCTACCTGCCGCCCGATGCCAACTGCCTCTTGTCGGTGTTCGACCACTGCCTGCGCAGCCGGCACTACGTCAACGTGGTGGTCGCCGGCAAGCACGCCCTGCCGCAATGGCTGACCATGGAGGCGGCCGTCGTCCATTGCACCGAAGGGCTTGGCATCTGGCAGTGGGCCAGCAACGACCAGGAGCACGAGCCGGACGTGGTGATGGCCTGTTGCGGCGACACCCCGACGCTCGAGATCCTGGCTGCGGTCTCGATCCTCCGGCAGCATGTGCCCGAGCTGAAGATCCGGGTCATCAACGTCGTCGACCTGATGCGGCTGCAACCCGCGAGCGAGCATCCGCACGGGCTGAGCGACCGGGACTACGATGGCCTGTTCACGCGCGACAAGCCGATCGTGTTCGGCTTCCATGGCTACCCCTGGCTGGTCCACCGCCTGACCTACGAGCGGACCAACCGCAACCTGCACGTCCGCGGCTACAAGGAAGAGGGCACGATCACGACCGCCTTCGACATGCGGGTGCAGAACGACCTCGACCGCTTCCATCTGGTGCAGGACGTGGTCGACCGGCTGCCGCAGCTGGGCGCCAGGGGCGCCTACCTCAAGCAGACGATGCAGGACAAGCTCGTCCAGCATAAGCACTACATCGACCAGCATGGCGAGGACCTGCCGGAGATCCGCAACTGGAAATGGGGCGCCTCCGCATGAACGAGCAGGCGCTCGTGGCGATGGCGAGGACGCTGGTCGCCCGCGGCAAGGGCCTCCTCGCCATGGACGAGAGCAATCCGACCTGCAACCGACGGTTTGCTGCAGTCGGGATTCCCCAGACCGAGGAGGCCCGGCGCGCCTATCGGGAACTGCTGGTGACCACGCCTCGCCTTGGGGAGTGCATCAGTGGCGCGATCCTCTACGATGAGACGATCCGCCAGCAGACCAGGGACGGCACCGCCTTCGTCGAGATCCTAACCGGCAGCGGGATCGTCCCGGGCATCAAGGTGGACCTGGGCGCGAAGCCCCTGGCGGGCCACCCGGGCGAGAAAGTCACCGAGGGGCTGGACGGACTGCGTGCCCGCCTCGAGCAGTATTTCCAGATGGGCGCCCGCTTCGCCAAGTGGCGAGCGGTGATCGGCGTCGGCGACGGGCTCCCCAGCCGGGGCTGCATCGAGGCGAACGCGCAGGCGCTGGCGCGATACGCCGCGCTGTGCCAGGAAGCGGGCCTGGTGCCCGTGGTCGAGCCGGAAGTGCTGATGGCCGGCGAGCATTCGCTGGAGCGCTGCCGCGAGGTCACCGAGGACGTGCTGCGCGCGGTCTTCGAGGCGCTGCACACCCAACGGGTGATGCTGGAGGCGATGATCCTGAAGCCGAACATGGTGCTGCCAGGCCTGGACCGGCCTCAGCAGAATTCGTTGGACGAGGTCGCCGACGCCACGGTGGGGTGCCTCTTGAGGACGGTTCCCGCTGCCGTGGCGGGGATCGCCTTCCTGTCGGGCGGTCAGTCGGGCGAGCTGGCTTCGGCGCGGCTGAACGCGATCAACCTCAGGCGCGAGCCAGCCCGCTCGCGGGCCCCCTGGCCGCTGGTGTTCTCGTTCGCGCGCGCCATCCAGCAGCCGGCCCTGGAGATCTGGCACGGCGAGGAGACGAAGCGCATGGCGGCCCAGCAGGCCCTGTACCATCGGGCACGCTGCAACCGCGCTGCGATCCACGGTGAATACAGCGCCGCAATGGAGACGGAGCCCGCAGGAGCTCTGGTGTCGTGACCGACATCCCGGCCAAGCCCCTGCAGATCTACCTGATCCGGCACGGCGAGACCGAGTGGTCGCTTTCCGGTCAGCACACGGGCCGCACCGACATCCCGTTGACGGCGCACGGCGAGGACGAGGCGCGCGAGCTTGCGCCATCGCTCCGGGGCTGAGCTGACCGGGGTCACGTCCCGGGAGGTGGTGTAGGAGCTGTGGATAGCTGGCCTGCCTACACCAGACTCCTGGCGGTCGCTCCGGCAGGCCACCTACCCACAGCTCCTACACCACCTCCCGGGACGTGACCACGAGGGGCTGGTCAAGCAGGACAACTTCGCAAGTGGACGGAGACGAGAATGAACAACATCTTCTGGATTATCGGTGTCATTGTGGTCGTAGTCGTCGTGTTGGGCTTTCTTGGGCTTCGCTGATGCCCGAGTTCGACAGGAGCAGAAGAGGTGCGGTGTTGAAGAGAGAGTGTGATGGCGACGATCATCGGGCCTCCTGCCTGGCGTTCCGGTCTTCCAGCGCCTTCGGACGGAGGGCGTCCGATCCGTCCAACCCGCCAAACTTCGGCTTCCCCTTATAGGGCATCCTTCGCCGCTCGCCTCCTGCTCACGCAGGACCACATAGCGGATTGTCGTAGAGACAGATCTGGTCGACCGACAGATCGTTGGCGGCGCGCCGGCAGGCATCCATCTTGTGAAGCTGCTGCGGCGGCGCCTGAGCGTCGCGGCTGACTGACGCCCGCGGCGCTAGGCCGCGCCTGACGTCACCAAGCGGGGATTGGCCCTCGATCTCGCCCGGCTGGATCGGGGATTGACCCTCGGTCTCGCCCGGCTAGATCAATGTCGGCAACGATGCGCAAAATACGTTAGCGGTATGCGGCGTAGGTTTTCGCCGGTGCATAGAGGCCCCGATGGGCTGGGAGCACGTGGTGTAGAATGCCAGGAAGCGGGCCCCCTCAGGCGAGCGCCGCCCGGCCGCGATCGGACCAGCGCCCCTCGCCGGCGCGCGGCCGTCCTCGCGGATCTTCGGACTTTGCGGTCGTCGGAATTGGCGCCTCGGCCGGTGGGCTCGATGCCTGCGGGAAGCTCGTGCGCGCCCTGCCCGCCGGCAACGGCATGGCCTTCATCCTGGTCCAGCATCTCGATCCGACGCACGAGAGCATGATGGTGGACCTGCTGGCAGGCCACACGTCGATGACCGTGCGGCAGGCCGTGGATGGCATGGTGCTCGAGCGTGACCACCTCTATGTCATCCCGCCCGGGACCTTCCTTTCCGTCGGTGCCGGTGCCCTGCACCTCTCGCAGCCGCGAGCCCGTCACGGCGTGCGCCTGCCGTTCGATTTTCTGCTGCACTCCCTGGCAGAGGAATTCGGCGGCCGCGCGATCGCCGTGATTCTTTCGGGAACCGGGGCAGACGGCAGCCTTGGGCTGCAAGCCGTCAAGGCAAAAGGCGGGCTGGTGATCGCCCAGGACCCGGACGAGGCCGGCTTCGACGGCATGCCGCGCAGCGCGATCATGACCGGCGCGGTCGACCTTGTGCTGCCCGTGGCGCGAGATACCGGCAGCGCTCGTCAAGCACGACCGGCGCAGCGTCCGTTCGCGCACGCGGAACGGTTTGCGTCCGCCGGCACCGGATTGGCTGCCCGAGATCATTGATCTTCTGCGCACCAGGACCGCCCACGATTTCAGGCTCTACAAGGAGGGCACGCTGCAGCGCCGGATCGAGCGGCGGATGGCGATGGCGGCGATCGAGACCGACGACATGGATCGGTATCTCGATCTCCTGCGGCGCGCCCCGAGCGAGCTCGACCTTCTGGCCAAGGACCTGCTGATCAATGTCACCAGCTTCTTCCGTGATCCGAAGGTGTTCGATCTGTTGGCCGCCAAGATCGTTCCTGACCTGGTCCGCAGCCACTCGGCCGATCACCCGATCCGTATCTGGATCGCCGGGTGCAGCACGGGCGAGGAGACCTATTCCCTTGCGATGATCTTCCGCGAGCAGATCACTGCGGCCAAGCGCGCCGTCAAGCTGCAGGTCTTTGCCTCCGACGTCGACCCGGACGCCGTGGCCACGGCCCGAGAAGGCCTGTACCCGGCCACGATCGAGGCAGACGTGTCGCCGGTACGCCTGGCCCGCTTCTTTTCGAAGGAGGAGCACGGTTACAGGGTATTGCCCGAGCTGCGCGCCGCGGTCGTGTTCGCGGTCCAGGATGTGCTGGCCGACCCGCCGTTCTCGCGCCTCGACCTGGTGTCATGCCGCAATCTTTTGATCTATTTGCGCTCCGAGGCACAGGCGAAGGTGGTTTCGCTGTTCCATTACGCGCTGCGCGAGGGCGGCATTCTCGTTCTTGGCACCTCGGAGACGGCCGGCAACATCGACGGCCGCTACGAGTTGATCTCCAAGGCGGCGCGGATCTATCGACACATCGGCGGCCGCCGGCCGGGCGAATTCGACTCTCCGAAGACCGTTGGAGGCGGCGTCCGGGTCCCCGCGCGGCTGGGACAGGAGCAGGCACCCTCGCGCCAGGCCGCTCTTGCCGATCTTTGCCGGCGGCTGGTGCTGGAGACCTATGCGCCGGCCGCGGTCCTGATCAACCGCAAGCACGAGTGCCTCTACTCCCTGGGACCGACCGACCGCTATCTGCGCGTGGCGGCGGGCCACCCGACCCACGATCTGCTCGCCTTGGCCCAGCAGGACATGCGTACCAAGCTCCGGTCGGCCATCCAGCGGGCCAGCCAAGACAACGCGCGCATCGTCGTCCCGGGCGGCCAGACGCACCACGATGGCCAGGCGATCTCGTTCAGCATTGACGTCCGGCCGATTGTCAGCGACGGCGAGGAGCTGCTGTTGATTGGCTTCGTCGAGGCGCCGAAGCCCGAGCAAGAGCGGGGTCGCCCGATCGCGCCGCGGGACCTCCCACGGGTCGCCGAGCTCGAGCACGAGCTCGAAGCCACGCGAACCGAGCTGCAGGGCGCCATCCGCAATCTCGAGATATCGAACGAAGAACAGAAGGCGATCAATGAAGAAGCCTTGTCCGTTAATGAGGAATACCAATCGACGAACGAAGAACTGCTAACCTCGAAGGAAGAATTGCAGTCGCTCAATGAGGAACTCTCCGCCCTCAACAGCCAACTGCAGGAAACGCTGGAGCGGCAGCGGACCACCTCCAATGATTTGCGCAATGTCATTTACAGCACCAATGTCGCGACGCTGTTCCTGGACACCGATCTCAATATCCGCTTCTTCACACCAGCGACCAAGTCGCTGTTCAGCGTGATCGCCAGCGACGTCGGCCGACCGCTCGCCGACCTCAACTCGCTGGCGGCTGACGGCTCTCTGCTGGCCGATGCAAGGACGGTGCTGCGGACGGGCGCGCCGCTCGAGCTAGAGATCGAAGCGCAAAGCGGCGCCTGGTATCTTCGGCGGATATTACCCTACCGCACCGAGGACGACGGGGTCGAGGGCGTCGTCATCACCTTTGCCGACATCACCGAACGCAGGCACGTGGCGGACGAGCTGGGGGCGGCCAAGAGACAGGCCGAGCTCGCCAATATCCAGAAATCCCGCTTTCTCGCCGCGGCCAGCCATGATCTCCGCCAGCCGCTGCAAACGCTGGCCCTGCTTCAGGGGCTGTTGGCAAGAACCGTCGAAGGCGAGGGGCCACAAAAACTGGTCGCACGGATCGAAGAGACCTTGGGCGCCATCACGGGCATGCTGAACACGCTGCTCGACATCAACCAGATCGAGGCCGGCACGGTCCATGCCGAAACGGTCAGTTTGCCGGTCAACGATCTGCTTGACCGGCTGAGAAGCGAGTTCACCTACCACGCGCAAGCCAAGGGGCTTGCCTTGCGCGTGGTCGCGTGCGGCCTTTCGATCCATAGTGATCCGCATCTGCTCGAACAGATGATGCGCAACCTGCTTTGGAACGCATTGAAGTACACCACGCGCGGCAAGGTGCTGCTCGGTTGCCGTCGGCGCCAGGGAATGCTGAGCATCGAGGTCTGGGACACAGGCGTCGGCATCCCCGATGAGGAACTCGAATCGATCTTCGAGGAGTACCATCAGCTCGACAATCCCGCGCGCGAGCGCAGCCGTGGCCTTGGCCTCGGGCTCTCGATCGTGCAGCGTCTGGGGAACTTGCTGGGCCATCCGATCCGCGTCCGCTCGCAGCCGGGCAAGGGTTCGGTCTTCGCCGTCGAGGTCACGCTGTCACCGGGCGCAACGGCACTCAAGCTTGAACATCGTCGCCACGCCATGGCTGGCGGGACAGGTGACAGGTGTTCGCCATACTGGCGAGATCCTGGTCGTCGAGGACGACCCTGAGATCTGTGAACTCCTCAACCTGGTCCTCAAGGCCGAGAACCATCGCTCGGCAACCGCGCCCGACGGCATCGCAGCCCTGGAACTGGTGGCGCACGCCACGGTCCGACCCGATCTCATTCTTGCGGACTACAATCTGCCGAACGGTATGGACGGGCTCCAGGTCGCTGCGAGCCTGCGGGAAAAGCTTCATCGCCAGATCCCGACCATCATTCTCACCGGTGACATAGCGACGGGCACCTTGCGCGACATCGCCCGCCAGGACTGTGTCCAGCTCAACAAACCGGTCAAGTTGAAGGAGCTGACGGCGGCCATCCAACGTCTTTTGCCAAGATCGCAAGCCGCGTTGCCCGCCCGCGCTGCGCACACGACCGCAGCAGCCAGCAGTCCGGAGCAGCCGGTCATCTTCGTCGTCGACGACGACAGTCACGTCCGCGAGGCGATTCGCGCCGTGCTCGAGGACGACGGCCGGACCGTGGAGGATTATGCGGCTGGCGAGGCCTTCCTCGACGCCTACCAACCAGGCCGTGAAGCGTGCCTCGTGATCGATGCCTACCTGCCGGGAATGAGCGGGCTCGAATTGCTGCAGCGGTTGGGGGACGCGGGACATCTTCTGCCGGCCATCGTGATTACCGGCAATAGCGACGTGCAGATGGCGGTTCAGGCCATGAAGGCGGGCGCGTCCGACTTCATCGAGAAGCCGATCAGTCGAAGCGAACTGCTCGCCAGCATCGGACGCGCCCTCGAGCAGTCGCGGGATTCGAGGAAGCTGTCCGCCTGGCGAGAGGATGCGGCGACTCACGTCGCCGGTCTCACCCCGCGCCAGCGCCAGATCATGGAACTGGTCCTCGCCGGCCACCCGAGCAAGAATATTGCCGCTGACCTTGGCATCAGCCAACGCACTGTCGAGAACCATCGGGCCTCGATCATGAAGAAAACCGGCTCGAGATCGCTGCCGGCGTTAGCCCGACTGGCGCTTGCCGCTGCCTGGAATGGCGCCGACCGAGCCGCCCGAGCAACCTGGATCGCCAGTCACGGCCGCGCGAGGCGTCGGCAGTAGGTAATTTCCGAGTTTACCGTGGCGGCATCGTCGATCGGTAGTCTGCGACTGTAACCCCCAACAAAGGCTATCCGATCCGCCCCGGCGGTCACCGACGTGCGCGGATCGAGCCAGCCGGCAGCTTCGCCCCAGCCGCTGGGATGAAGGCCGGTCTGGCTCGCTCTGAAGGGAGCAAGGCCATGTTCTCCTCAACTCTGTATGTCGTGCCGGTGGTCCGGATCGTGACCTTGGTTCTGATCACCGCGAGCGTGAAGATCCTGCGCGAGTATGAACGTGCTGTCGTCTTCACGCTCGGGCGTTTTCAGGCGGTCAAGTCAAAGGGCCGGGCCTCATCCGATCCCAGCCCACGTGCGATCGCCGCGGCTGGAGACCGCCGGAATTGCCATAGGATTTTCCAGGCAAGTTCCACCAAAATCCGTGTGCTTCATAACCTATTGATATTCAAGCTGAGAAGGTTTGCTGGCAGTCTCTCTCGCACCGCCAGTCTCACCATTCGGGACATTCTTTTCCATGCGCTCGGCCCCGGCCTGAAGGGCGCAGAATGCGGGCCTTTGCGGCCATCTATCCGAACCATGCGCGGCGGTCGACAGGCCCATCTCGCGCGGTTTTCTGTCTCTCCCCGGCCCCTTTCTCTGACGCAACTGAACCACGCCCGTTTTGGTACGGATGTCAGAACCGCCCGAACTTCAATGGTTAGAGGAGGCCAGAAGGCATGCGGGTTTGAAAGAGCTGCGCTCAGGCGGGGTGAACAGGGATCAAAACGAAGCACGGTTTGGTACGGCAACTTTCTACGCTCACCTCACTCCCTTTGTGAGACCAAACGCCGAGCGTTCCTCGCCTGAATGTTGGCGCGTCGAGCAGCGCCT
>CAVSRN010000063.1:0-157023 GCA_963730195.1 uncultured Alphaproteobacteria bacterium | reverse complement strand
TGACGATGCGCGAGGCAAGCCGCGGGCCGACCCCGCTTGCGCGCGTCAATGCGGCCTTGTCCTGGGCGGCGACCGCGCGCGCCAGCTGATCGGGCGTCAGCACTGAGAGCAGGCCGAGGGCGACCCGGGCGCCGACGCCCTGGACCGTCTGCAGGAGGCGGAACCAGGCGCGCTCGGCCGGGTCCGGAAAGCCGTAGAGGGTGATGCTCTCGGCACGGAGCTGGGTCTCGACGTGCAGGTCGACCGCCTCGCCGGTGGACGGCAGGGTCGCGAGCGTGCGCGCCGAGCAGGCGACCAGATAGCCGACCCCGCCGACGTCGACCACGGCGTGATCCTCGCCGAGGCTGTCGAGGCGGCCGCGCAGGCGCGCGATCATGACGGTCCGCTCATGAGCCCGCTTCCAGGCGCGCATCGGCGATCCGCAGGGCGGCCGCCAGCCGGTCGCGGCCCGTCTGATGCTGGGCGTGGCAGAGGGCCACGGCGAGGGCGTCGGCGGCATCGCCCGCGCGCGCGCCGCTGGTCGGCAGCAGCGTGCGCACCATCATCGCGACCTGGCGCTTGTCGGCGCCGCCGGTGCCGACCACCGTGCGCTTGACCGTCTTGGACGCGTATTCGGTCACGATCAGGCCGGCGTGGGCGGCGGCCAGGAGGACCACGCCGCGCGCCTGGCCGAGCTTGAGCGAGGATTGGGCGTTGCGGTTGACGACCGTCTCCTCGACCGCCGCGACCGCGGGGCCATGGCGGGCCACGACCTCCTTCAGGCCGCGGTAGAGCGTGTCCAGGCGGAGCGCCAGATCATCGCCGGCATCGGTGACGACCACCCCCGCGGCGAGGAAGCGGAGCGCGTTGCCGTGGACTTCGATCACGCCCCAGCCGGTGCGCTGCAAGCCGGGATCGAGCCCCAAGAGGCGCATCACGCCGACAGCCGCTCGAGCACCTCGTCGTCGACCTCGAAGTTGGCGGTCACCCGCTGGACGTCGTCGCTGTCGTCCAGGGTCTCGAGCAGCTTGAACAGGGTCGAGGCCTCATCGGGGCCGACCGGCACGTTGACCTGCGGCCGCCAGCCGAGGCGCGCGCTCTCGGGCGGCCCGAGCCGGGCCTCGAGGGCCTCGCGGACCGCGCCCAGGTCGTCGGGGGCGCAGGTGATTTCGTGGCCGTCCTCGGACGACTGGCAATCCTCGGCGCCGGCCTCGATCGCGGCCTCGAGCATGGCGTCGGCGTCGGCGGCGTCGGCGGCGTAGCGGATCTCACCGACCCGGTCGAACTGGAAGCTGACGCTGCCGGTCTCGCCGAGCGTGCCGCCGAGCTTGGTGAACGCGGCGCGGACGTCGGCCGCGGTCCGGTTGCGGTTGTCGGTGAGCGTCTCGACGATCACCGCGACCCCGCCCGGGCCGTAACCCTCGTAGCGGACCTCCTCGTAGGTCTCGCTGTCGGCGCCGGCGGCGCGCTTGACCGCCCGCTCGATGTTGTCCTTGGGCACGTTGGCCGCGCGCGCCGCCTGCAGGGCCGAGCGCAGGCGCGGATTGGCGGCCGGGTCGGGCAGGCCGCTGCGCGCCGCGACCTGGACCTCGCGCACCAGCCGGGTGAAGGTCCGCGCCCGCTTGGCGTCCTGGCGGCCCTTGCGATGCATGATGTTCTTGAACTGCGAATGGCCAGCCATGATCGAGTCACCGCCCTTGCTGCATGCCACCGGTGGTCTAGCACGGATCGCCGTGGCCGCCCATCGGCCCGATCGAGCGCCGCGGTTAAGGGCGCGTTTACCTCGGTCATGCGGTAATGGCGGCCGAACGGCCCCGGCGTCGGTATCGGTAAGGCCATCGGGCAACACGGGTAGCGGGCATGACGACCGATCCAGGCAGTGGCGAGCGGCAGGACGAGCGCCTCGACCCGCGCTTCGAGGGCCGGCTCGAGGCCGAGCTTCTGGTCGAGGGCGCGACGTGGCGGTGCTGGATCCGGGATCTGTCGCTCGGCGGTGCCGGCCTGGAGCCGCCGATTCCGGCCGTGCTCGGCAAGAAGGTCGAGCTGCGCAGCCGGCGCTTCAACTTCGAGGGCCGGCTGCGGGGCCGGGTCGTCAACCTCGCACACAAACGCACCTGCGTCGCCTTCGATCTCGACCCGGGCACGCGTCAACACTTGACCGCGTTCCTGCTCGCCAACGTCGAGCCGTCCTGACGTTGCAACCGCGGGCGCGTCCGGGCGGCGGCGTCTCGACACAGCGATAGCCTCGACCGCCGAGCGTCGCCGGGCGAACCACAGACCATGCCCAATTGCGTCAAAATCAACGCAAAGGTAGGGCGCATTTCATCTACCTAGGATTTTATAAGTTTTTCCGTACTAACTTTTTTGTTGATTTCTCCTTTCGTCTGAGTTACACCTTGCTCGTCAAGTCAGACGGTGCCTCCCTCCCTCCACTGCCCTCGTCGGCCACAGGCTGACGGGGGCGACTTTTTTGGAGGGGGTCTAGATGGGAGATCCCCGGCAGACTTGCTCCAAGGACACGACCATGACCGAGGCAGCCAGCTCGATCGCCGCCCTTTGCAACGACCAGCTGGACGACGAGGACTTGGCCATCGCCGATCTGCATCGACAGAACATGCGGCTGCGCGCCGAACTCGACGAGGTCGAGCCGGTGGTCAGCGCTTCGCTGCTGGTGGCGACCGCCTTTCGTCTGCGCGACCAGACCGCTTTGCTGAGCGCGCTGCGTCTTTTGGTGCGCGCGATCCGTCTGTTCGAGGACCGGCGCTCCGAGGCGGCCGCCTAGATCGCCCGCAACCGCCGGGCGCGCCCCGCCGACGTCCGGTCGGCGCCGGCGCTTGATCTGGGCGCGAGGCTTGACCACATCCTGGCGGCGGCCCATCAAGGGCCGAGCCCGATTCGGTCGTCCGCACGTGGATCTATGAGCCCATCTCCAAGCGCCAGCTGGCACGGCACGACGATTCTGTCGGTCCGCAAGGACCGTCAGGTGGTGATCGCCGGCGACGGCCAGGTCAGCCTGCAGAACACCGTCCTCAAGGCGGGCGCGCGTAAGGTGCGCCGGCTCGCCGGCGGCAGGATCCTGGCCGGCTTCGCCGGCAGCACGGCCGATGCCTTCACCCTGCTCGAGCGCCTCGAGGCCAAGCTCGAGCGTCATCCCGGCCAGCTCATGCGGGCCGCGGTCGAGCTCGCCAAGGACTGGCGCACCGACCGTTATCTGCGCCGTCTGGAGGCGATGATGGCGGTGGTCGATGCCGAGGTCTCGCTGCTGCTGAGCGGCACCGGCGACGTGCTCGAGCCGGACGACGGCCTGATCGGCATCGGCTCGGGCGGGCCGTTCGCGCTCGCGGCGGCGCGCGCCCTGGTCGACGTCGAGGGCATGGGCGCCGAGACCATCGCCCGCAAGGCGATGGCGATCGCCGCCGGGATCTGCGTCTACACCAACAGCCATCTGACCCTCGAGACGATCGAGCTTGCATGATGAGCGACCTGACCCCGCGCGAGATCGTCTCCGAGCTCGATCGCTTCATCGTCGGCCAGGACGCCGCCAAGCGCGCGGTCGCGATCGCGCTGCGCAACCGCTGGCGCCGCCTGAAGCTGGACGAGGCGCTGCGCGAGGAGGTCCTGCCCAAGAACATCCTGACCATCGGCCCGACCGGCTGCGGCAAGACCGAGATCGCGCGCCGTCTGGCCAAGCTCGCCCAGGCGCCGTTCCTCAAGGTCGAGGCGACCAAGTTCACCGAGGTCGGCTACGTCGGCCGGGACGTCGAATCGATCATCCGCGACCTGGTCGAGGTGGCCCTCACGATGACCCGCGAGCGGTTGCGCAAGGAGGTCACCGCCAAGGCCGAGCTCAACGCCGAGGAGCGGGTGCTCGGCGCCCTGGTCGGCACCAGCGCGAGCCCGGAGACCCGCGACAAGTTTCGCCGGCTGCTGCGCGACGGCGCGCTCGCCGACAAGGAGATCGAGCTCGAGGTCGCCGACCGGGCGGGCATGGCGCTGCCGACCTTCGACATCCCGGGCATGCCGGGGGCCCAGATGGGCATGCTCAATCTCGGCGACATCTTCGGCAAGGCGTTCGGCGAGCGCACCAAGCGCCGGCGCATGACCGTGGCCGACAGCTACGTGCTGCTGATGGAGGAGGAGGCCGACAAGCTGCTCGATCAGGAGCAGGTCAAGCGCGAGGCGCTGAGCGCGGTCGAGCAGAACGGCATCGTGTTCCTCGACGAGATCGACAAGATCAGCCGGGGCGAGGGCCGGGGCGGCGCCGACGTCTCGCGCGAGGGCGTGCAACGCGACCTTTTGCCGCTGATCGAGGGCACCAGCGTCACCACCAAGCATGGCGCGGTGCGCACCGAGCACATCCTGTTCATCGCCAGCGGCGCGTTCCACAACAGCAAGCCCTCGGACCTGTTGCCCGAGCTGCAGGGCCGGCTGCCGATCCGGGTCGAGCTCAATCCGCTGACCGAGGCCGATCTCGCGCGCATCCTGGTCGAGCCCGAGGCGAGCCTGGTCAAGCAGTACATCGCCCTGCTGGCGACCGAGGGGGTGGCTCTGGAGTTCACCGACGCTGCGATCGCCGAGATCGCGCGCCTCGCGACCGAGATCAACGAGCGGGTCGAGAACATCGGCGCTCGCCGACTGCACACCGTGATGGAACGGCTGGTCGAGGAGATCAGCTTCACCGCCTCGGACCGGGCCGGCGAGCAGCTGGTGATCGATCCGGACTACGTCCGCGCCAACGTCGGCCATCTGCTCGAGGGCACGGACCTGACCAAGTTCATTCTGTGAGCGCCGGGCCGGCGGGCGGCCTTGCGCCGGGAGCGAAAGGCACGAGCCGGTCGGCAAGCCGACGCGGCCCGGTCCCTTCGGGGCGGCGGCGCCGCCCATCTCGACATCACCCTGCACCATCCCGACTCGCCGGCTGAAAAATCGCTAAATTTGATTGGATTAGGCTGCCTGTCTAAAGCCGGGTGTGAACCTAGAGCGGTGATGCCCTGGAGTCCAGTCAAAAAAGGCAAGTCGCCAACTTCGAGGACCGGCCGGGCTCCAGCCGTGCCCGCTGACGGTTTTCGGCTGCGCCAGACTGTCCACTTTACGTGTCCTGGGCATCGTTGTATTTCTTTTAATATAACGAAACCCGATCGAGGAGGCAGTGATGGCGAGGCGGATGCCCGGGAGCCGGTTCGGGGGTCTGCGGGGGGTTCTGGCGGCGGGCGTCGTGGCCGGGCTCGCGCTGGCTCTGCCGGCGCGCGCGCAGGCGGCGGATCTGCTGGTGTTCGCCGCCGCCAGCCTCAAGGACGCGCTCGATGCGGTGCTCGCGGACTACGGCCAGGGCGGCGGGGCGACGGTCGCGTCCTATGCCTCGAGCTCGACCCTTGCGCGCCAGATCGAGCAGGGGGCGCCGGCCGACGTGTTCATCTCGGCCAACCCCCAGTGGATGGACTATCTGGCGGAACGCGGGCTGATCCGGCCGGAGTCGCGCGCCGACCTGCTCGGCAACGGCCTGGTTCTGGTGGCGCCCAAGGCGAGCGACCTCGCGCTCGAGATCGCGCCCGGGTTCGACCTCGCGGGCGCGCTCGCCGGCCACAAGCTGGCGATGGGCGACCCCGATCACGTGCCGGCCGGCATCTACGGCAAAGCCGCGCTCGAGAGCCTCGGCGTCTGGGCCGCGGTCGCCCCGGCCGTGGTCCGGGCCGAGGACGTGCGCGCCGCGCTTGCCCTGGTCGGGCGCGACGAGGCGCCGCTCGGCATCGTCTACAGCTCGGATGCCCTGGCCGACCCGTCGGTGCGCGTGGTGGGGACTTTTCCGCCGGACAGCCATCCGCCGATCGTCTATCCGGTCGCGATCGTCGCCGACAGCAAGCATCCGGCGGCGGCCGGCCTGGTCGCCTATCTGCAGACCGCGCCCGCCGCGGCGCTGTTCGAGCGCTACGGCTTCAGGGTGCCGCGGTGACCCCGTGGCGACGCTGACCCCGCTCGAGCTCGAGGCCCTTCGCCTCAGCCTGCGGGTCGGCCTCTGGAGCCTGGCCTGCGGGCTGCCGCTCGCGGTCGCGGTCGCGTGGCTGCTTGCCCGCTGCCGGTTCCCGGGCAAGGAGCTGCTCAACGGCCTGGTCCACCTGCCGCTGATCCTGCCGCCGGTGGTCACCGGCTACGGCCTGCTCCTGCTGCTCGGCCGCCACGGCCCGCTCGGCGCCCTGCTCGAGGCCTGGTTCGGGATCGTGGTCGCGTTCCGCTGGACCGGGGCGGTGATCGCCGCCCTGGTCATGGCGTTCCCGCTCATGGTGCGCCCGATCCGGCTGTCGATCGAAGCGATCGACCGGCGCCTGGAAGCGGCCGCCGCGACCCTCGGCGCCGGCCCGGTCGGGGTGTTCCTGACCGTGACCCTGCCGCTCGCCTTGCCCGGCATCCTGGTCGGCGGCATCCTCGGCTTCGCCAAGGGCATGGGCGAGTTCGGCGCCACGATCACCTTCGTCGCCAACATCCCGGGCGAGACCCGGACCCTGCCGCTCGCGATCTACACCGCGATCCAGATCCCGGGCGGCGAGCTGGCGGCGCTGCGCCTGACCCTGGTCGCGGTCGCGGTCTCGATGCTGGCGCTGCTCGCCTCGGAGCTGCTCGGCCGGGCGCTCGCCCGACGGATCGCGGCATGAGCGGGCGGCCCGCGACCGGCCTGGAGGTCGCCGCCGCCGGCCGGATCGGCAGCTTCGCGCTCGACGTCGGGTTCGCGAGCGAGGGCGGCGTGACCGCCCTGTTCGGGCAGTCGGGCGCCGGCAAGACCAGCGTCGTCAACATGATCGGCGGCCTGCTCAGGCCGGAGCGCGGCCGGATCGTGGTCGATGGGCGGCTGGTGTTCGACAGTGGCCGCGGCATCGACCTGCCGGCCCATCGCCGCCGGATCGGCCACGTGTTCCAGGAAGGCCGGCTGTTCCCCCATCTCTCGGTCCGGCACAATCTGGTCTATGGCCGCTGGTTCGCCGGGCGCCGGGCGGGCTCCGGACGCGCCGAGGCCGGCCGCTTCGGCGAGGTCGTCGAGCTGCTCGGCATCGGCCACCTGCTCGAGCGCCGGCCGCGCTCGCTCTCGGGCGGCGAGAAGCAGCGGGTCGCGATCGGCCGGGCGCTGCTGAGCGAGCCCGCGGCCCTGGTCATGGACGAGCCCCTGGCCGCGCTGGATGCGCCGCGCAAGGCCGAGATCCTGCCCTATCTGGAACGGCTGCGCGACGAGGCGAGGCTGCCGATCGTGTACGTCAGCCACTCGATCGACGAGGTCGCGCGCCTCGCCCGCACCATGGTGTTGCTGTCCGCCGGCCGGGTCGCCGCGGTCGGGCCGGTCGCCGAGGTCATGACCCGCCTCGACCTGCGGCCGCTGACCGGGCGCTTCGAGGCCGGCGTCGTGCTCGAGGCGACGATCGTCGGTCACGACGACCGCTATCAGCTGACCGTGGTCGCGCTCGGCGACCAGCAGCTCACCGTGCCGCGCCTCGAGGACCCGGCCGGGCGCCGGGTGCGGCTGCGCATCCGGGCGCGCGACGTCGCGCTCGCGACCCGCCGGCCGGAGGCGATCAGCATCCAGAACGTGCTGCGCGGCCGGGTCGCCGAGCTGGGCTGGCAGGACGGCCCGTTCGTCGAGGTCAATGTCGAGCTTGGGGGGGTCGAGCTCGGGGGGGCGAGGTCGGCGGTCCGCGGCTGACCGCCCGCCTCACCCGCCGCGCCGCCGAGACCCTGCAGCTGAGCCCCGGCTGCGAGGTCTACGTGCTGATCAAGACCATCGCCCTCGACCGGGTGGTCCAGGCCGGCGCGTCGACCCCGGACTAACCGGTCTCCTCGGCCTTCAGTTCGCTCTCGATCGCGCCCAGATGCGGCTTTGCGGCACTCACCGCCGCCTGTTCGATCGCGCGATAGCGCTGCACGAGCTCGCGCCCGAACGGCGTCAGCTCGGCGCCGCCGCCCTGGCGGCCGCCGGCGCGGGTGTCGACCACCGGCGCCCGGAAGCTGGTGTTCAGGCTTTCCACGAGCAGCCAGGCCCGGCGGTAGGACATCGCCATGGCGCGACCGGCCGCCGAGATCGAGCCGGTGTGGTCGATCAGCTCGAGCAGGCGGACCTTGCCCGGCCCCACGCGCCGGCCGCCCGCGAAGTCGATCCGGACGGTGAGCCGGGCGTTCAAGGCGTTGCGCTGCCGCTCAGCTGGCGAGCGCGCGCTTCAGCCCGGCCGCGAGCGCCGCCAAGAACTGCTCGGTCGTCAGCCAGGGCTGGTCGGGGCCGATCAGCAGCGCCAGGTCCTTGGTCATCTGGCCGCCCTCGACGGTCGCGACGCAGACCCGCTCCAAGGTCAGGGCGAACTCCTCGACTTCGGGCGTATTGTCGATCCGGGCGCGGTAGGTGAGGCCGCGGGTCCAGGCGAAGATCGAGGCGATCGGGTTGGTCGAGGTCGGGCTGCCCTGCTGGTGCTGGCGAAAGTGGCGGGTCACGGTGCCGTGCGCCGCCTCGGCCTCGACCGTCTTGCCGTCCGGGGTCATCAGCACCGAGGTCATCAGCCCGAGCGAGCCGAAGCCCTGGGCGACCGTGTCGCTCTGGACGTCGCCGTCGTAGTTCTTGCAGGCCCAGACGAAGCTGCCGCTCCACTTGAGCGCCGCCGCGACCATGTCGTCGATCAGGCGATGCTCGTAGGTCAGCTTCTGTTCGGCGAACCGGGCCTTGAACTCGGCCTCGAAGACCTCCTGGAACAGGTCCTTGAAGCGGCCGTCGTAGGCCTTGAGGATGGTGTTCTTGGTCGACAGGTAGAGCGGCCAGCCGCGCAACAGCGCGTAGTTCATGCAGGCGCGGGCGAAGTCGCGGATCGAATCGTCCAGGTTGTACATGCCGAGCGCGACCCCGCTGCCCGGAAACCGGAAGATCTCGTAGTGCTGCGGCGCCGAGCCGTCGTCCGGGGTGAAGGTCATGGTGAGCCTGCCCGGGCCCGGCACCAGGAAGTCGGTGGCGCGGTACTGGTCGCCGAAGGCGTGGCGGCCGATCACGATCGGCGAGGTCCAGCCCGGCACGAGGCGCGGCACGTTCTTGCAGATGATCGGCTCACGGAACACGGTGCCGCCCAGGATGTTGCGGATCGTGCCGTTGGGCGAGCGCCACATCTTCTTGAGCCCGAACTCCGCGACCCGCGCTTCGTCGGGGGTGATGGTCGCGCATTTGACCCCGACGTTGTGGACCTTGATCGCCTCGGCGGCCTCGACCGTGACCCGGTCCTCGGTCGCGTCGCGGTTCTCGATCGAGAGGTCGAAGTACAAGGTCTCGAGGTCGAGATACGGAAAAATCAGCTGGTCCTTGATCATCCGCCAGATGATCCGGGTCATCTCGTCGCCGTCGATCTCGACGATCGGCTTTTGCACCTTGATCTTCGCCATGCTCGGTCTCTCAGGGCTGATGGGCCGCGGGCTCGCGGGGTTTTAACCGACGCCCGCGCCCGGCGCCAGAGTTGAGCCTTGCCGGGGCGGACTCACAGGAGCCAGATCGGGTCCTTGAGTTGGGCGAGGAACGCCTGGTGGGCGGCCAGCTCCTCGGGTGTTGGCGCGTGCGGGCGGGGCGCGCGCGCCACCCGTTCGCGGACCAGGGCCGTGAGCCGCTCGGCGCGCGCGACCACCAGGCCGAGGTCGGGCTGGCGGCCGCCGATCAGGGCGAGATAGACCTCGGCCAGGAGTTCGGCGTCGAGCAGGGCGCCGTGGCGGGTGCGCGCCGCGGCGTCGACGTTGAAGCGCCGGCAGAGCGCGTCCAGGCTGGCCGGCGCGCCGGGGAAGCGCTGGCGGGCGAGCTGCAGCGTGTCGATCACGCGCCGCCCCTGGTCGACCCGGGGTCGGCCGAGGCGGGCGAGCTCGCTGTTGAGGAAGGCGATGTCGAAGCCGGCGTTGTGGATCACCAGCTCGGCCGGCGCCGCGCCGTCCTCCCGGCCCTGATCCAGGAACTCGCAAAAATCCTCGACCACCTCGGCGAACAACGGCTGCTCGCCGAGGAAAGCCGCGGTCAGGCCGTGCACCGCCTGGGCGTCGGCCGGCATGTCGCGCTCGGGATCGAGGTAGCTGTGGAAGACCCGGCCGGTCGGCAGGTGGTTGACCAGCTCGAGCGCACCGATCTCGACCAGCCGGTGGCCCTCGCCCGGCTCCAGGCCGGTGGTCTCGGTGTCGATCACGATCTCGCGCATGGTGCTCCTCGTCCGGCCGCGGCTCGGCCACGTAGACGATCGATGACCGCCGCGATCGCCTCGACCGCGCGGCGCCGGTCGAGGCCGGTCGGGATCACGAAGTCGGCGCGCCGGCGTTTCTCGCGGTCGGGCAGCTGGCGGGCGCGGATCGCCGCCAGGCGGGCGGGCGTCATGCCCGGGCGGCGGAGCACCCGCTGGGTCTGGAGGAACCTGGGCGCGCTGACCACCGCCACGGCATCGACCCGGCCCTCGCCCCGGGTCTCGTAGAGCAGCGGGATGTCGAGCACCGCGAGCCGCTCGCCGCGCGCGCGGCAGCGGCCGAGGAAGCGGTCCTGCTCGGCCCGGACCAGGGGGTGGAGGATCGCCTCCAGGCGGGCGAGCGCGGCCGGATCGCCGAACACCCGCCGGCCGAGCTGTTGCCGGTCGATCGCCCGCGCGCGGGCGCAATCGGGGAACGCCGCGCCGACCGGCGCGACGCCGGCCCCGCCCGGTCCGAGCAGGCGATGGACCGCGGCATCGGCATCGAACACCGGCAGGCCGAAGCTGCGGAAGGTCCGGGCCGCGGTCGACTTGCCCATCGCGATCGAGCCGGTCAGGCCGAGGACGAGCATGCTCTAGTCCCGAGGCCCGCGAGGACCACGGCGCGCAGCTCGTCGTCGACCACCGGCTCGACCCCGAACCAGGCGTGAAAGCCGGGCCGGGCCTGGTGCAGCAGCACGCCGAGGCCGTCGACCACCCGCTGGCCGCGCGCCCGGGCGGCGGCGAGCAGGCCGGTCTCGAGCGGCGCGTAGACGACGTCGGTCACGAGCGCGCCTGGCGGCAGGCGGTCGTGTTGACCGCGCCGATCCGGCGCGCGCGGTCGACCAGGGCGAGGGCTGCCTCCTTGTGCGGGATGGTCAGGTTGCAGCCGCGAAAGCCGAGCGCCGGCAGGGCGCCCAAGGCCGCCGCCAGACGCTCCGGCGGGACCGCGAGCGGGACATAGGCGCCGTCGATGCCATGCCGGCGCAGCCAGTGGCCGTGCAGCCGCGGCGAGAGCGAATGGCCGACCGGCCAGCCCATGATGCCGGCGAGCCGGGCGCGGCCGGTGAGATAGGGGACGGTCATCGCGCCAGGACGCCCTGCGCGCGCAGGAACTCCAGCACCTCGAGCAGCGGCAGGCCCTGGATCGCGAACGGGTCGCCCTCGATCCGGGCGAACAGCTGCGCCCCCAGGCCCTCGATCTGATAGGCGCCGACCGAGGTCAGCGCGGTCGCGCCGAGCGCGTCCAGATAGGCGTCGAGGAAGCTTTCCGAGCAGGGCCTGAGCCAGAGCCTGGCGGTCGCCAGCTGGTGCCAGATCCGGGCGCCGTTGCGGAACGCGACCACCGCGGTCGCGAGCTCGTGCCGGCGGCCGGCGAGCTGCTCGAGCTGGGCGCGCGCCGCCACCAGGTCGGCGGGCTTGGCGAGCCAGCCGTCGGCGTGGCTGAGGATCTGATCGGCGCCGAGCACGATCGCGTCGGCCGGCGCCTGGCTCGCGACCCGGCCGGCCTTGAGCTCGGCGAGCGCCACCGCCGCATCCCCGGGCCCGACGCCTTCGGCCTCGAGGGCGGCGCGGACCGCTTCCTCGTCGATCGCCGCCGGCCGCGGCTCGACCTCGACCCCGGCCGCCCGGAGCAGCCGCGCCCGCGCCGGGCTGGCCGAGGCCAGGATCACGGGCGGCGCGGCCACGGGTCGCAGGGTCGCCGCGGGTGGGGTCATCGGCGTGCCGGCGGTCAGCTCGGCAGCCGGACCAGCACGCGCAGCCCGCCCTCCGGCGACTCGGACAGCTCGATGTCGCCGCCATGGCCGAGCACGATGTCGCGCGCGATCGTCAGGCCCAGCCCGACGCCGCCGGTGCTCGGGTTGCGCGAGCCCTCGATCCGGTAGAACGCCTTGAACACGGCCTCGCGCTGGTCGGCCGGGATGCCGGGGCCGTCGTCATCGATCGCGATCCAGACGTGATCGCCCTGGGCCGCGACCCGGATGCCGACCCAGCGCGCGTGGCGGATCGCGTTCTGGACCAGATTGGTCATACAGCGGCGCATCGCGATCGGCCGCAGCGACAGGGTGACCGGGCTCTCCAGCTCGACCTCGACCGGGGGCCGGCCGGCGCTCATGCGCTGCGCGACCTCGTGCAGCAGGGTACCGAGGTCGGTCGCGACGATCGCCTCCTGGCCCTCGCCGCGGGCGAACGCCAGATAGCCGTCGACGACGTTGACCATCTCCGCGACGTCGGTGCGCAGGCCCTCGAGATCGCCGGACTGCGCCTGGCCGTCGGCGAGCAGCTCGAGCTCGAGCCGCATCCGGGTGAGCGGCGTCCTGAGGTCGTGCGAGACCGCCGCCAGCAGCTCGGTGCGCTGGCCGATGTAGCGGTGGATGCGCTTGCGCATCAGGTTGAACGCGGCGCCCGCCTGCCGGATCTCGGTCGGCCCGGCGAGCTTGAAGTCGTCGACGTCGCGGCCCTTGCCGAACTGATCGACCGCGCGCGCGAGCCTCAGGATCGGCTGGACCTGGCGGTTCATGAAGTAGATCGCGAGCGCCAGCAGCAGCAGCGACATGCCGATCATCCAGCCGATGAACACCTGGGTGGTGGTGCTGTCGACCCGCTTGCGCGGCGCCAGCACGCGCAGCAGGCCGTCCTTGAGCTGGACGTAGACCGCGATCCGCCGCGGTTGCGCGACCGGTCGGGTGTCGATCGCGAACGGGCGGTCGAGCTCGCCGGCGAAGGTCTGGGCGAGCCGGAGGTCGAGCGCGCTCGGCGACAACAGGCCGCTGCTCGCGGCCTCGGGGTGCAGCACGCCGGCCGGCTCCAGGGAGATCGCGAAATCGAGGTGGTCGCGGGCGAGATCGAGCACCCGGGTCCTGGCCTCCGGGGTCGGGGCGGCCTGCAGCAGCTCGACCACGAGGCCGACCTCGCCGGCGAAACCGGACGCCAGCCAGCGGGTCACCGAGTCCCAGTGGCGCTCGTAGAAGATGTAGGCGAGCACCGCCTGCAGGATCACAAGCGGCATGATCACGATCAGGAGGGAACGGCTGAACAGGCTCCGCGGCACGATCCGCGGCAGACGCGCAACCGTCGGCGCCGCCTCGCCGGGGTGGCCGGTGTCGGGGCGGCTAGCTGCCAGGCCGGAGAACATAGCCTTCGCCACGCTTGGTCAACAGATAACGGGGTCGGCGCGGATCCGGCTCGAGCTTGCGCCGCAAGCGCGCGATCTGAGTGTCGATCGCCCGATCCGAGCCGCTGATGCGGCTGCGCTGGCCGAGCTCCCGGCGGCTGATCGCGAGCCCGGGCTGGGCGGCCAGGATCTGCAGCAGCGACCACTCGGCGTCGGTCAGATGGATGCGCTGGTCGCCGCGCCAGAGCTCCTGACCGCCGGTATCGAGGGTGAACGGCCCGAACCGGAGCGGCTGGTCGGCCGGCGTCGCCGGCGCCGCCCGGCGCAGGATGGTCGCGATCCGGAGCAACAGCTCACGCGGATCGAACGGCTTGGCCAGATAGTCGTCGGCGCCGGCCGACAGGCCGTTGACCCGATCCTCGGTCTCGCCGCGCGCGGTCAGCAGCAGGATCGGCAGATCGATCGCCGCCCGCAGCTCGCTGACCAGGCTGATGCCGTCCTGGCCGGGCATCATGACGTCCAGCACCATCAGGTCGAACGCGAAGTGCTTGAGCGCCGCCTTGGCCTCCGCGGCATGGGCGGCGGCGGTGACGTGATAGCCGTGCTCGGTCAGATAGCGCTGCAGCAGGCGCCGCAGGCGGACATCGTCGTCGACCACCAGGACGTGGTGGCCCGGGCCGCTCGCCGGCCCCATGCCGGTCGTCATGCCGCTGGTCACGTCGGCTCACCGGGACGCCGGCGCTGCCGGCGGGCGGGCTCGTCGAGCAGGCCGAGCAGCACCTTGTGGCAGCCGGCGACCGCATCCGCGCCGGCCACCCGATAGGCGTCGGCGAGCCGGCGGCGCAGGCGGCCGTTCAGCTCTTCGTCGAGCTCGCGGCCGGTCGCGGTCAGCTCGAGCAGCCGCTGGCGCCGGTCGCGCTGGCTCTGGCTCCTGGCGATCAGGCGGGCGCCCTCCAACTCCTTGAGCAGGCGCGAGAGCGTCTGCTTGGTGAGCTGCACCCGGCCCTGCAGCTCGACCATGGTGATGCCCGGCTGCCGGCCGACCCAGTACAGCACCCGCTGGTGGTTGCGACCGAAACCGTGCTCGGTCAGCAGCCGGTCGGGGCGGGCGATCAGCGCCCGCCAGGCGGCATCCAGGAGCTCGATCCCGCGGCTCAGCTCCTCGTCGCGCAGGAACAGCGGGTTGGGTGCGCCAAACGGCAGCTTACGGGCGACCTTCGGCTCGGTCACATTGACACTCACGGGCGCTCGATGCTAGGCGCTGTGTCTTAGCACAGGCAATCGGTAAAGGCAGCGTCTCATGTCTCTCGTCCCGTACGATGATCGCGACGGCTTCATCTGGATGGACGGCAGCCTGGTGCCGTGGCGGGACGCGAAGGTGCACCTGCTGACCCATGCCCTGCACTACGCCAGCTGCGTGTTCGAGGGCGAGCGGGTCTACGATGGCCGGATCTTCAAACTGACCCCGCACAGCCAGCGGTTGGCGCGCTCGGCCGAGGTGATGGGCTTCGCGCTGCCCTACCCGGTCGCGGCGATCGACCAGGCGTGCCGGCAGGTGGTCGCCGCCAACGGCATCGGCGACGGCTACGTCCGGCCGCTCGCCTGGCGGGGCGCCGAGATGATGGGCGTCTCGGCCCAGCGCTGCCGGATCCACGTCGCGATCGCCGCCTGGACCTGGCCGGCCTACTTCACGCCCGAGGCCCGGCTCAAGGGCATCCGGATGACCCGGGCGCCCTACCGCCGGCCGGCGCCGGACACCGCCCCGACCCAGAGCAAGGCGGCCGGCCTGTACATGATCTGCACGCTGTCCAAGCACCAGGCCGAGGCCGCGGGCTACGACGACGCCCTGATGCTCGACTACCGCGGCTACCTGGCCGAGGGCACCGGCGCCAATCTGTTCCTGGTGTTCGACGGTCAGCTGCACACCCCGACCCCCGACTGCTTCCTCGACGGCCTGACCCGCCAGACCGTGATCGATCTCGCCCGGGCGCGCGGCATCGAGGTGGTCGAGCGGCACATCCAGCCGGACGAGCTGGCGCGCGCCAGCGAGGTCTTCCTGACCGGCACCGCGGTCGAGGTGACGCCGGTGCGCGAGATCGACGAGCACCGCTTCGAGGTCGGCCGGATCACCCGCCAGCTGGTCGCCGATTTCGACGCGCTGACCCGCGAGCCCGCGCAGCAGCAGGCGGTCTGAGCCGCCGGAGCCCGCGCGCCGGTCAGCCAGCGGAGTCCATGCCGGGCGGGATCTCGAACACCTGGCCGGGATAGATCAGGTCCGGGTCGCGGATCTGGGCCTGATTGGCGTCGTAGATCTGGACGTATTCCATGCCCTTGCCGAACAGCCGGCGCGCGATCCGCCAGAGCGAGTTGCCGGGCTGCACGATCACGTAGTCGACCTGGGTCTTGCCCTGGATCGGCGGCTGGCTGACCCGGGTGAACGGGGTTTCCAGCCGCGCGACCGGTCGACCCTGGCTGCCGAGCTGATCCAGGCGCAGGGTGTAGTCGCCGGGGGCCAGGTTGTGCTCCAGGACCGCGGTCCAGCGGCCGCTCGGCTCGGCGACCGCCTCGGCCGCGGGCTGGTTGTCGACGTAGATCCGGAGCGGCGCGCCCGGCGGCGCCTCGCCGGTCAGGCGGGTGCGGCCGCTGTCGTCGTAGTCGAGCACCAGGAGCGCCAACTGACCGTCGTTGCTGATCCGTCCGGGCGCCTGCAGGATGCGGCCGGGTGCCCGGCCGTCGCCGGCGAGCAGCACGGCGAGCGGCCCGGACGCCGCCTCGGCGAGCCTGACCTCCGCCGGCTGCGGCGGCGGCGCTTCGGCGCCGGCGACCGGCGGCGGCTGGGGCGGGGGTGCTTCGGCGCCGGCGACCGGCGGCGGCTGCGGCGGCGGGCTTTCGGCGACCGCGACCGGCGGCGGTTGGGGCGGCGGCGGCTCGGGAACCACGACCACCACGACCTGCTCGGCCGCGACCGCGGGTTGGCCCTCGCTGGTCGCCCGCAGGCTCAGCTCCAGGCCGCCGGGCGCGAGCGGCTCGGCCGGCGTCGCGACCCATTCGCCGCGCCGGTCGGCCCGCGCCCGGTCGAGCACCCGCTCGCCGGCGAGCAGCTCGACCTCGGCGCCCGGCGCCGCCCGCCCCGCGACCACCGCCTGGCCGCCGGGCTCGACCCGGACGATGTCGAAGCTCGGGCGCACGGCCGCCGGCGGGCCGGCCGCCGGCTCGACGGCCTTGGCCAGGTCCGAAGCCTGATCGGGCTTGACCGCCGCCGGCTTGGGCTCGGGCTTCTCGACCTTCCGCCCGGCCAGATCCGCGGGCTCCGGCGCGCCGCCGAGCAGCGCCGCGAGCGCGCGTCGGATCGTGTCCAGGCTCAGCGAGGTCGGCGGCGGCTCGGCCGCCTCGGTGCCGGCCTCCGGCGCCACCGGCGCGGTCGACGGCAGCGGCGTGGTCCGGGCGACTTCGGTAGCCTCTGGGGCAGCCTCTGGGGCAGCCTCTGGCGCGGCCTCGGGGATAGCCACTGGGGCGGCCTCGGGCGCAGCCTCGGGGGTAGCCACTGGGGCGGCCTCGGGCGCGGCGGCCGGCCGGGTGACCAGGGCGGGTGACGGCTGGCGCGCCTCCGGGCTCGCTTCGGACCGCATCGGAGGCGTGGCGGGCGGCTCGCCGGAGGGTTCGACGATCGCGGGCGCCGGCGCTTGCGGAGCCACCGCGGTCGCCGCCGGCGAAGCGGCCACGACCGGGCCCTCGGGCATCGGCTCGAGCGGGGTCACCGGCGCGGGCGGCGGCGCCGGGCCGGCGCCGGGCGCCAGCTCGCTGAGCTGCGGCACCGCGGCCTCGGTGGCGCTAGGCTCCGCCTCGGCGGTGCTGGCCTCCGGAACGGCGGCTGAGGGCAGTTGCGGCTCGGCGGCGGCCTCGGCCGCCAGCGGCGGCGCGGCCGCCCGCTCACTCGGCCCGACAGCGGCCCCGACCGGCGCCGGCGGCGGCTGAGCCTCGGACGGCGCCGAAGCGACCGCCGGCGGTGCGGGCGGCGTCTCGGCCAGCCGCGGCGGCGGCGGGTGCGGGTTCGACCGGCCCCGCCCTGGCCGTCTCGGGCACGGCGGCGGCCGGCGGCGGGGCTGGCGCCGGCGGCTCGGCCACGGCCTTGGCGGCCTCGCCCGCGGCCGGGGGTGGGCCAGCCGGGGCTTCGGTGACGGCCGCGGGCCCGGCCTCCGGGCTGCGCTCGGGCGCGCCCGGCTCGAGGGCCTGGCGCAGTGGCCCATAGGCGGCCCAGCCGGCGCCGAGCAGCGCCAGCGTCGCTAGCAACCAGACGATCGGGCGACGGGTCATGGCCGTGAACATTTGCGTAACCTTAAACCGTCAACATAGGTCGAATTGGGCACGCCTGCAAAGCTTTGGCGAACCTCCGGGGGCCACCCCGGGAACTCGCGCCGCGCGCGCCGCGCCGCGCCCGACGACCCGAAAGCTGCCTCCGGGGACGCCGGTTCGGCCTTGAACCCGCGGCCCGGAGACCGCAGACTGAAACTCGCCCCGTGCCTGGAGGCCTTGCATGCCGGTCAGTATCTGCGTCTTCTGCGGCTCGCAATACGGTGCCGAACCGCGGTTTCGGGCCGCGGCGACGCGCTTTGGCGAGCTCGCGGGCGCGGCCGGCGCCAGGCTGATCTATGGCGGCGGCCACGTCGGCCTGATGGGCCTGGTCGCCGATGCCGCCATGGCCGCGGGCGGCGAGGTCATCGGCCTGATCCCGATCCGCCTGCTCGAGCGCGAGGTCGGCCACCGGGCGATCACCGAGCTGGTGGTCACCAAGGACATGTGCGAGCGCAAGCAGCAGATGATCGACCGGGCCGACGCCTTCGTCACCCTGCCGGGCGGGCTCGGCACCCTCGACGAGCTGCTCGAGGTGGTGACGCTGCGCCAGCTCGGCTATCACGACAAGCCGATCGTGCTCCTCAACCTCGCCGGCTACTGGGACCCGCTGCTGGCCCTGGTCGATCGGGTGATCGAGCAGCAATTCGCCGCCCCCAGGGCACGCTCCCTGGTGACCGTGGTCGATACGGTCGAGGCCGTCCTGTCAGCGCTCGGGGTCGGCCTGCCGGCGCCGCGCCTGCGCGCCGCCGAGGCCGGCTGAGGCGCTCCGTCAACTGTCCGCGCCATCGCCGACCACCGGGTTCGGCACCGCGTGGCCGCCGAGGTCGGCCTGGGCGTCGGCCTCGGCCTGCTGCTGCCGCCGGCGGTACAGCCCGACGAAGTCGATCGGGTCGAGCAGCAGGGGCGGATAGCCGCCATCGCGCGTGGCGTCGGCGATGATCCGCCGCGCGAAGGGGAACAGCAGGCGCGGGCATTCGATCATCAGGAAGGGCTCGAGGCTGCTCTCGGGCACGTTGAGCACGACGAACACCCCGGCGTAGACCAGCTCGAGCACGAACACGGTGTCCTCGCCGGCCCGGCCTTCGAGCTGCAGATCCATGCTGATCTCGTACTGATCGGCGGCCAGGCGCTCGCGCTGCACCCGGAGCTCGCGGAACTGGACCTGGAACTGCCGGTCGGGCTTCAGGCTCAAGGGGCCGCGCGGGTTCTCGAACGACAGGTCCTTGACGTACTGGGTCTGAATCATCAGCCGCGGCTGGTTGGCCTGGCTGGCGGCGTCGCCGGGCGGCGTCTCTGGGGTCTCGGCCATGCTGCGCTCTTCCTTGGACTGGATTTTTCGGGCTTGGTCGAGGTCCGGGGGGCGGGCTCAGCCCAGGCGGACCAGGGTGGCGTTGCCGACCTCCTGGCCGGTCAGCGCCCGGATGAAGCCCCAGTGGGTGATGACCGCCACCCGGTGGCGGTCGGGCAGCGGGTCGGTCTTGGCGCGAAACCGGGCGCAGCGCAGGGCGAGGCTCGCCTCGGTCTCGTCGGGCTGACCCCACCAGAGCTCCTCGAGATGGGCGAAGTCGAGCGCCGGCCAGAGCGTCGTGAGCTGGCTGGTCGGCGTGCCGAGATCGCAGGAGAACGCGCAGCGCTCGCGCACCAGGGGCTCGACCCCAATGGTCAGATCGAGGGCGCGGGCGACGATCGTCGCGGTCTCGAGGGCGCGCCGGTACGGGCTCGCGACCAGCCGGTCGACCCCGGCCGCGACCAGCCGGAGCGCCAGCTCCTCGGCCTGGCGACGGCCGTCCGCGGTCAGCGCCGGGTCGGGAATGCCCGGATCGATCCGGGTCCGCGAGTAGTGCCGGTTCCACTCCGATTCGGCGTGCCGGACCAGGATCATGGCCGCCGGTCCCAGCCGCCGCGCGGCGGCGGCACCTCGTCGGTCTCGACCTCCTCGAACTCCGCCTCGACCACCGGCCCGGCACCGTCCGGAGCTCCTGGCCGGGTGGCGGCCGGGCGCACGACCTGGCGCTCGAGGTAGTGGCCGAGGTGCCGGTAGAGCAGGGCGCGGACCGGCGGCAGGAGCAGCAGCGCGCCGGCGGCGTCGGTCAGGAAGCCGGGGGTCAGCAGCAAAGCCCCCGCGAGCAGCAGGCACAGGCCCTCGAACACCTCGGCCACGGGCATCACGCCTTGCTCCAGCTGGCGCTGCGCCCGCGCCAGGATGCCGAAGCCCTGGCGGCGCAGCATCCAGGTGCCGACGACCGCGGTCAGCACGATCAGCGCCAGCGTCGGCGCCAGACCGATCAGACTGCCGACCTGGATCAGGACCGCGATCTCGGCCAGCGGCACGATCAGGAACGCCACGAGCAAAATCGGGCCGAGCCAAATCCGGCGGGTGGTTTGTCTTTCGGAACTCCGCATTATATGATTGTTTAGGACCGCGTCCTTAGCTTGCGCCAGCTGCTCCTGCGGGCAACATCCGCGAAATCGCCCGCCGCTGCAACCCGGGCGTCGATGGAGCCGGAATGTCTGAGGGCTTTGCCTACATCGATATCCTGTTTTTCGCGATGGTTGCGGCGTTCATTGCGCTTCGGCTGCGCAGCGTCCTGGGTCGGCGCACCGGTAACGAACGGCGGCGCTCGCCCAATTTCGGCGCGCCCGGCAAGGGGGCGAGCGACAATGTGGTGGCCCTGCCCGATCGCCAAGGCGCGCCCCTGGACAAGGAGACCGGGATCGCCGATCTCACCGACGGCAGCGTCAAGGCCGGCCTGACCCAGATCCGGCTGGCGGACCTCCGCTTCGACCTGCGGCAGTTCCTGCGGGGCGCGCGGGGCGCGTTCGAGATGATCGTCGAGGCCTATGGCGCCGGCGACAAGAACGCGCTCCGGCCCCTGCTCGCCGACGACGTGTTCGAGGGCTTCGCTGCCGCCATCGACCAGCGCCAGGCCGCCGGTCAGACGCTCGACTCCCAGCTGATCGCGATTCGTGCCGCCGACGTGGTCGAGGCGGGGCTGCATGGATCGGACGCGCGGATCGGCATCCGCTTCACCAGCGAGCAGGTCAACGTCGTGCGCGACCGCGACGGCAAGCCGGTCGACGGCGATCCTGGCGTCGCCGAGGACGTGATCGACATCTGGACCTTCGAGCGCGACACCCAGAGCCCCGACCCCAACTGGCTGCTGGTCGAGACCCGTACGCCGTCCTGATGGATCGTCGGGTCCGGCCGCTGGCGGGACGCTGCCGCCTTCTGAGACTGACGCTCGGGCTCGCAGGGCTGCTCGGGCTGGTGAGTTGCGCGCCGCCGCCGCCGGTGACGCCGGGGCTCGGGCTCGAGCCGGTCGGCTTCGACCGGCTCGAGGGCTGGCGCGCCGACGATCCGAGCGCCGCGCTGGCGGCGTTCCGGCGTTCCTGCGGCAGGCTGCGGACCCAGGCCGCGAGCGACCCCATGGGCCCCGATCCGGCGTTGGGTCGGGTCGGCGACTGGCTGCCGGCCTGCGCCGCCGCCGACGACCTTCCGAACCCGGGCTCCGCCGCCACCGCGCGGGCGTTTTTCGAGACCTGGTTCCGGCCCTACCGGGTGAGCGACCACGGCGAGCCGGCCGGCCTGTTCACCGGCTATTACGAACCCGTGCTGCACGGCTCCCGCCACCCCGGCGGGCGCTACCGGGTGCCGCTGCATGCGCCGCCGGCCGATCTGCTGCGGATCGATCTCGGCCGGTTCAACCCGAAGCTCGCCGGCTACGCGATCTGGGGCCGGGTCGCGGACGGCGAGCTCGTGCCTTACTACACGCGCGCCGAGATCGATGACGGCGCCCTGGCCGGGCGGGACCTGGAGCTGCTCTGGGTCGACGACCCGATCGCCAAGTTTTTTCTCCAGATCCAGGGCTCGGGCCAGGTCCGGCTGGACGACGGCGAGGTGGTCCGGGTCGGCTACGCGGCGCAGAACGGCCGGCCTTACCGCGCGATCGGCCGCGACCTGATCGAGATCGGGGCGATCAGTCGCGATCGAGTGTCCCTGCAGACGATCCGGGCCTGGCTCAGCGCTCATCCCGCCGATGCGACGACGATCATGGAGCACGATCCCGCCTACATCTTCTTCCAGGAGCATCCCGAGCTCGCGGCCGGGGACGGGCCGCTCGGCACCGCGGGCGTGCCGCTCACCGCCGGCCGCTCGCTGGCGGTCGATCGCCGCTACCTGCCGCTCGGGGCGCCGGTCTGGCTGGAGACCAGCGCGCCCCGGCCGGACCGCCCGGAGGCCGAGGTGCCGCTGCGGCGGCTGATGATCGCCCAGGACACCGGCGGCGCGATCAAGGGCGTGGTCCGGGGCGACGTCTTCTGGGGCGCGGGCGCGCCGGCGGAGGCGATCGCCGGGCGCATGCAGAGCCAGGGCCGCCTCGCGCTGTTCCTGCCCAAGGCGCTGGTCCCGACCAGCTGAGCCTCCGCGTTCGATCATTTGCCGGCTGACGCGATCATCGGCTAAGGTCGCGCGTCTCAACCCAAGCTGCTGGCTTGCATGGTGTCCACGTCTCAGCCGCGCGTCGCTCTGTTCGTCACCTGCCTGGTCGATCTGTTCCGGCCGGCGGTCGGCTTCGCGGCCGTCAGGCTGCTCGAGGCGGCCGGCTGCCGGGTCGAGGTGCCGCGCGCCCAGACCTGCTGCGGCCAGCCCGCCTACAACCAGGGTGACCGCGCCGACACGATCGAGATCGCAAGGCGGACGATCGACGCCTTCGCGGGCTACGACTACGTGGTGGCGCCGTCGGGCTCCTGCGCCGGCATGCTGAAGAAGCACTATCCGGAGCTGTTCGCGGCCGGCTCGGTGGATGCCGGGCGCGCCCGGGAGCTGGCCGATCGGACCCATGAGCTCACCGGCTTCCTGGTCGACGTCCTGGGCGTCGGCTCGAGCGCGCTCGAGCTGCCGGTCCGGGCGACCTATCACGATTCCTGCTCGAGCCTGCGCGAGCTCGGGGTCCGCCGCCAACCCCGGCAGCTCCTGGCCGGCGTCTCGGGGCTGGAGCTCGCCGAGCTCGCGGACGCCGAGGTCTGCTGCGGCTTCGGCGGCACCTTCTGCGTCAAATATCCGGAGATCTCGACCAAGATGGTCGACGACAAGGTGGCGGCGATCGAGGCGACCGGGGCCGAGCTGGTGCTCGCGGGCGACCTCGGCTGCCTGATGAACATCGCCGGCCGCCTCAAGCGCCTGGGCTCCAAGGTCGAGGCCCGGCACGTCGCCGAGGTCCTGGCCGGCCCGCCGCGCGTGCCGCCGATCGGCGGCGCCGGCGCCTGAGCCGGGCGAGCCCGCGCGCCATGGAACCGACCTCGCTCGCGTTCAAGGCCAACGCTCACCGGGCGCTCGGCGACCGGGTGCTGCAGGAGGCGCTCGGCTTCGCCCGCGGCGGCTTTCAGAGCAAGCGCCGCGCGGCTGCCGACCGGCTGCCCGAGTTCGAGGCCCTGCGGGATGCCGCCAAGGCGATCAAGGACCACACGCTGGCCCATCTCGACCTCTACCTCGAGGCCTTCGAGCGGCGCGTGCTCGAGCAGGGCGGCAAGGTCCACTGGGCGCGCGATGACGCCGAGGCGCGCGCGGTCATCGTCCGGCTCTGCAAGGCAGCCGGCGCGCGCTCGGTGACCAAGAGCAAGAGCATGATCTGCGAGGAGATCGGCCTCAACGAGGCGCTCGAGGCGAACGGCATCGCCCGGGTCGAGACCGATCTCGGCGAGTACATCGTCCAGCTCGCCGGCGAGACGCCGAGCCACATCCTGGCGCCCGCGATCCATATGACAAGGGAGCGCGTCGCCGACCTGTTCGCCGAGCATCACCACCGGCCGCGGGTCGACGCGCCGGAGGAGCTGCTCGCCGAGGCGCGGGCCGCGCTCCGCCAGCGCTACTTCGCCGCCGAGGTCGGGATCACCGGCGCCAACTTCCTGGTCGCCGAGACCGGCTCGGTGATCCTGGTGACCAACGAGGGCAACGCCGAGCTCACCCAGGGCCTGCCCAAGACCCACATCGTGGTCGCGAGCCTCGAGAAGCTGGTCCCGACCTTCGAGGACGCCTGCACGCTCTTGCGCGTGCTGGCGCGCTCCGCGACCGGCCAGGAGTTCTCGGCCTACACCACGATCCTGACCGGACCCAAGCGGCCCGCCGACCTGGACGGCCCGACCCATCTCCACGTCGTGCTGGTCGACAACGGCCGCAGCGAGGTGGTCGGCACCGAGTTCCAGGACATCCTGCGCTGCATCCGCTGCGGCGCCTGCATGAACCATTGCCCGGTTTATCTGACCACCGGCGGCCATGCCTATGGCTGGGTCTATCCGGGGCCGATGGGCGCGGTCCTGACGCCCCAGTTCATCGGCATCGAGCAGGCCCATCATCTGCCGAGCGCGTCCAGCTTCTGCGGCCGCTGCGAGGCGGTCTGCCCGGTCCGGATCCCGCTGCCCAAGCTGATGCGCTACTGGCGCGAGCAGGAGTTCGTCAAGGGCCTCGCGCCGCCGACCGCGCGCTACGGCACCCGGCTGTGGGCGTTCGTCGCCAGGCGGCCGGCGCTCTATCACCTGGGCGCGCGGATCGGCATGCGCGTGCTCGGGCTGCTCGGTGGCCGGCGCGGGCGTTTTCGCAGCCTGCCGCTCGCCGGCGGCTGGACCGGATCGCGTGACCTGCCGGCGCCGGAAGGACGCACCTTCCAGGCGCAATGGCGGGCGCGGGGCGGCCGGTCGTGAGCGAGGCGGCGCGCGATGCGGTGCTCGAGCGTCTGCGCCGGACCCTCGGTCGGCGCGGCCCGGGCGCGACCGCGGCGCGCAACGCCGTCCAGGCCCGCCTGGCCAAGCCGGGGCCAGGCCTGATCCCGGCCCGGGCCGAGCTCAATCTGGACGGCCGGATCCAGCTGTTCACCGCCCAGGCCGAGGCGGTCCAGGCCACGGTCCGGCGTCTTCGCCGCTACGACGAGGTCGCGGAAGCGATCGAGCGCTATCTGCGCGAGCGCAACCTGCCGATGCGCCTGGTCATGGCGAGCGATCCCCTGCTCGGCCAGATCGGCTGGTCGCGGACGCTGTTGACCCTGCGCACCGGGCGGGCCGGCGACGAGGACGCGGTCGGGCTCACGGTCGCCTTCGCCGGCGTCGCCGAGACCGGCACCTTGATGCTGTGCTCGGCGCCCGAGACGCCGACCACGCTCGCCTTCCTGCCCGAGACCTCGATCGTGGTCCTGCCGGCGGGCCGGGTGCTGCGGGCTTACGAGGACGGCCTGCGCCTGCTGCGCGAGGAACGCGGCGCCCTGCCGCGCTCGATCAACCTCATCACCGGCCCGTCGCGCTCGGGTGACATCGAGCAGACCCTCCAGCTCGGCGCCCACGGGCCGAAGCGGCTGCACATCCTGCTGGTCGACGAGCTGGTCGCCGCGGGCCGGACCGGCCGGCCATGAGCCGGCAACGGCGACCAAGCGCCGCCGAGCTCGCGCTCTGGCAGAGCGTCATGGCCGGGATCGCGCCGCCCGGCGAGCCCTGGCGGCCGCCGGTCGCGGCCGAAGCGCCGGCGGCGGCGCCGATGCGACAGCGGCGACCGCCCGTCGTGGCGCGCGCCCATAGCCGGGCGCTCGATCCCCAGCGGCCGGTCGACCTCGACCGCCGGAGCTGGCTGCGCCTGAAGCGTGGCCGGGTCGAGGTCGAGCAGCGGCTCGACCTGCACGGCCAGACCCAGACGCAGGCGCACCGGCGGCTGCAGGCGTTCGTCGCGGATGCGGCGACCCGCGGCTGCCGTTGCGTCCTGATCGTGACCGGCAAGGGTCTGGAGACCGGCGGCACGCTCCGGCACATGGTGCCGCGCTGGCTGAACGAGGAGCCCAACCGCGCCCGGGTGGTCGCCTTCACCCCGGCCCAGCCGCGCGATGGCGGCAGCGGCGCGCTCTACGTCCTGCTGCGCCGGCGCCGGACCGACCGCTGATCGCCGGACGGGCGGCGACCAGCTATTTCACGATGTCGGTGTCCTCGAGCATGAAGCGGCCGGTCGGGTTCTGATAGAAGCCCTTGACGTAGGAGCGCGATGCGTTCCGGAACGGGCTGTAGTAGAGGTCGACCCAGTTGACGTCGTCGGACGCTATCTTCTGCATCTGATCGTAGATCTCGCGGCGCTTGTCCGGGTCCATCGTCACCCGACCCTGATCGATCAGCGCGGTCACCTGCGGATTGTTGTAGTTCGTGTAGTAGGATTTGTTCTCATCCTTGCCGTAGAGGCTGAAGGTCGCCTTCTCGTCCGGGTCGATGATGTCGTTGGTCCAGTAGTTGAGCGACAGATCGTAGTCACCGGCGACCGTGCTGTCCCATTCCTGGCCCTGCTCCTCCTTCACGATATTGGTCGCGATGCCGACCTTGCCGAGCATGTCCTTGATCAGGACGGCGGTCTGGTCGTCGTTGCTGTTGCCGGCGGCGATCAGGAACTTGAGCTCGAGGTCGTCGCCGACGCCGGCCTGCGCGAGCAGCTTGCCGGCGGCGTCCGGGTCGTAGTTGCAGGTCGGGTTGGCGTCGTTGTGGTAGAGGGCGCCGGCCGGGATGAACGAGTTCGCCACCTGGCCATGCCCGAACAGGACCGTCTTGACGATCGCCTGCCGGTCGATCGCCATGCAGATCGCGCGGCGCACCTGGACGTCGCCGAGCGGCTCGTGGGCATGGTTGATCAGGAGGTGATCCTCGCGGCTCGACGGGTCGAGGTGGACCTCGATGTTCTGGTCGTTCTGGAGGGTGTCGATCTGGTTGAACGGCACGAAGATCGCGGCGTCGACCTCGCCCGCCTGGAGCTTGAGCATGCGGGTGTTGTCGTTGGGGATGTAGACCCACTCGACGCCGTCGAGCTTGACCCGGCTGTCCTCCCAGTAGTCGTGGTTGCGGGTCAGGACCACCCGGTCGCCGCGCTTCCACTGGTCGAGCTTGAAGGCGCCGGCGCCGACCGGCTTGGTGCCGAAATCCGCGCCCTCGGCCTTGACCGCCTTCTCCGGCACGACCGAGGCCGCGAACATCGCGAGCGTCGAGAGGAACGGCGCCGACGGCTCGTTGAGATGCACGACCACGGTCGCCTCGTCCGGGGTCTCGATCGCGGCCACGATGCCGTACATGCTGGCCATGACCGAGTCCTGCTGGTCGCGCAGCCGCTCCAGGCTGAACTTGACGTCGGCGGCGGTGACCGGGCTGCCGTCGCTGAACTTGATCCCTTCGCGCAGCTTGAAGGTGTAGGTCTTGGCGTCGTCCGAGATCGACCACTCTTTGGCCAGGTCCGGCTCCAGGCCGAGCCCGTCCTTGGTGACCCGGACCAGGCCGGCGTTCATGTTGTCCATCACCCAGATGTCGGCGTTCTGGATGGTCAGGATCGGGTCGAAGGTGGTGTTGTCCTGCTCGCGGGCGATCTTGAGCGTGCCGCCGGCCAGCGCGCCGGCTGACCAGAGCGCGATCGCCGCCCCGATCGCGAGCGCCGGCGCCATACCTCGATCCCGTCGTGACCTGATCATCGTTTCTCTCCCTCGTTCATGACACTATCCGGCCCCGCCGACGGCAGCGTCAAGCGCCGCTGTCGGCCAGCTCGCGGGCCTGCTCAACTTGCGATGCGGCGGGATAGAGGTGGCACGCAACCCGGCGTCCCTCGACCGCGCGCGCTGCGGGCGGCGCGCCGACCCGGCATTCGGCCATGACCCGCGGGCAGCGCGGGTGGAAGGGACAGCCGGCCGGCTGCTCGCGCGGGCTCGGAGGCTCGCCCGCGAGCGCCGCCCCGCCGAGCGTCGCATCGGGGTCCATGGCCGGGATCGCCTCGATCAGCGAGCGGGTATAGGGGTGCTTCGGGTCGGCGAAGATGCGCGCGGCCGGCCCCTCCTCGACGATCCGGCCGAGATACATCACCGCCACCCGCCGGCAGAGATAGCGCACCACGCCGAGATCGTGCGAGATGAACAGGAGGGTCAGATGCCGGTCCCGCTGCAGCTGCCGGAACAGCTTCAGGATCTGGGCCTGGATCGAGACGTCGAGCGCCGAGACCGGCTCGTCGGCGATCAGGAACTCGGCCCCGGCGGCGAGCGCCCGGGCGATGCCGACCCGCTGGCACTGGCCGCCCGAGAGCGACCGCCCCTTGCGGCCCGCGAGCTCGACCGGGAGGCCGACCTGCGCCATCAGCTCGTGCACGCGCGCCCCGATCTCGCCGGCCGGGCCGACGCGATGCACGCGCAGCACCTCGGCCAGGGTCTCGAAGACCGTGAAGCGGGGGTTGAGCGACGCGAACGGGTCCTGAAAGACCATCTGGGCGCGGCGTCGGAAGCGCAGCAACGGCTCCCGCCCGAGCTCGAGCACGTCGGCGCCGTCGAACCGGACAGAGCCCCGGCTGGCCGGCGTCAGGCGCAGGATCGCTCGCCCCAACGTGCTCTTGCCGCAACCGCTCTCCCCGACCAGACCGATCGTCTCGCCGCGCTCGACCGCGAGGCTGACCCCGCTCACCGCCCGGGTCGTGGCGCCGGGCCGCCGCGCGAGCAGGTCGGCCAGACTGCGGCTGCCGCGGTAATGGACATGCAGGTCCTGGACCTCGAGCAGCGCCATCAGGCGGCCGCCTCGAGCGCGCGCCAGCGGATGCAGGCGACGAGGTGATCGCCCGCGGCCGGTTCCAGGTCGACCTCCTGCCGCCGGCACTCGGGCAGCGCGTGGGGACAGCGGGGATGAAAGCGGCAGCCGGGCGGCAGCTGGTCGAGCGCCGGCAGCTGGCCCTCGATCGAGGGCAGCTCGCCGCCCTCGGCGACCAGACCCGGCTGCGAGCGGATCAGCCCCATGGTGTAGGGGTGCTTGGGATGCCGGATCAGCTCGCGCTTGGGCGCCCGCTCCATGATCCGGCCGGCGTACATCACCGCCACCGAATCGCACGTCGAGGCGATCACGCCGAGATCGTGGGTGATCAGGACGATGGCGAGGCCGGTCCGGTCGCGCAGCTCGAGCAGCAGGCGCAGGATCTGCCCCTGGACCGTGACGTCGAGGGCGGTGGTCGGCTCGTCGGCGACCAGCAGGCGCGGCTCGCAGGCGACCGCGGCGGCGATCATCGCCCGTTGCCGCATGCCGCCGCTCAACTGATGCGGATAGGCATGGGCGGTGTGCCCGGGGTCGGGGATGCCGACCTGGCGCAGCAGCTCGACCGCCCTGACGCGGGCCTCGCGGGAGCTCAGCCCTTCGTGATGGACCAGCGGCTCGGCCACCTGGCGGCCGATGGTCATCAGCGGGTCGAGGTAGGACGAGGGGTTCTGGAAGATCATGGCGATCCGGCGGCCATGCAGCTGCCGCAGCTCGCGGCTGGAAAGGCGGAGCAGATCCTGGCCCTCGAAGCGCGCCTCGCCGGAGGGCGTGCGCACCTTCGGGCCGTCGAGCAGGCGCAGGATCGCCCGGCAGGTCACGGTCTTGCCCGAGCCGCTCTCGCCGACCAGACCCATGACCTCGCCTTCGGCGACCGCGAAGGAGACGCGCTCGACCGCCCGCAGCCAGCGCCCGTGGCTCGCGAACTCGACCGAAAGGTCCCGGACGTCGAGCAGCGCCACCGGCGTCAGTCCCGCAGCCCGAAGCGCTCGGCGAAGCCGTCCGCGAGCAGGCTGAACCCGACTGCCAGAAGCACGATCGCGAGGCCTGGGAAGAACGCGATCCACCAGGCCTGCGCGATGAAGCCCTGACCCTCGGCGATCATCAGGCCCCACTCGGCGGTCGGCGGCTGGATGCCGAGGCCGAGATAGGAGAGCGAGGAGCCGAGCAGGATGTCGATCACCGCATCGGACATCGAGAACACGACCGCCGGCATGATCGCATTGGGCAGGATGTGCCGGAACACGATCCGGGCATGGGAATAGCCGAGGCTGTGCGCCGCGAGCACGAAGTCGGCGTGCTTGATGACCAGGAACTGGGCCCGGACCAGGCGCGCGTAGGAGACCCAGCCGACCAGGGCAAGCGCGATGTAGAAGCTGATCAGACCCGGCCCCAGGGTCGCCACGATCGCGATGATCAACACGAAGAACGGAAACGACATCGTGACGTCGAGGAGCCGCATCAGGAGGATGTCGATGATGCCGCCGAAGTAGCCCGAGGTCGCCCCGATCATGGTGCCGATGAGGAACGGGAAGAGCACGCCGAAGGCGCCCATCTGCAGATCGATGCGCGTGCCCCAGATGATCCGCGCGAGGATGTCGCGGCCGAAGTTGTCGGTACCGAGCAGATGCGCGCCGCCGGGGGGCAGGAGGGTCGCGTTCAGGTCCTGGGCGATCGGGTCGTAGGGCGCGACCCAGGGGGCGGCGAGCGCCAGGCCGAGCCAGAACAGGCAGACCGCGCCACCGGCCCAGGCGAGCACGGGCAAGCTCTCGAACCGAGGTCGCAACCCTGCGGCCACGCCGGCGGCCGCCATCACCCGATCCTCGGGTCGAGGGCCACGGTCAGGATGTCGACGAGGAAGTTCGTGAGCACCACGCCGAGCGCCAGGACCAGGGTCACCGCCTGGACCACCAGGTAGTCGCGGGCGAAGATCGAGGCCACCATCAGCTGGCCCATGCCGGGCACCGAGAACACGCTCTCGACCACCACCGTGCCGCCGATCAGCCAGCCGACGTTGACGCCGAGCAGGTTGATGGTCGGGATCAGGGAGTTGCGGAACACGTGATGGAAGAAGATGACGTGGCGCGGCAGGCCCTTGGCGCGGGCGGCGATCACGTAGTCGGCGGTGCTTTCCGAGATCAGGCTCGCCCGCAGGTTCCGGGTCAGGACCGGCGCCAGCGCGGCGGCAAGCGTCAGCGCCGGCAGGAACAGATGCCACAGGTGGTCGCTCAAGCCCTCGCCGTAGCCCGAGACCGGGAACCAGCCGAGCCGGATGCTGAACAGCATGATCAGCACGATCCCGAGCCAGAAGGCCGGCAGGCCGAGCCCGACGGTCGAGAACACCCGGACCGCCTGGTCGAGCGCGCGCCCCCGCCTGGCCGCGGCGAGGCTGGCGAGCAGGCTCGAGAGCAGCGCCGAGAGCAGCACGGCGTAGGCGAGCAGGAAGGCGGTCGGCGCGATCCGGTCGGCGACCACCGACAACACCGGCGCCCGATAGATGATCGAACGGCCAAGCTCGCCCTGCAGGAGATTGTAGAGAAAATAGAGATACTGGACGAGAATCGGCCGATCGAGGCCGAACTGGTGGTGGATCGCCGCGATCGCCTCCTTGGTGCCGCGCACGCCCAGAAGGATGCGCGCCGGATCGCCCGGGATCAGGTGGACCAGGACGAAGGTCACCAGGCTGATGCCCAGCAGCACCGGGATCAGCTGGACGGGTCGGTAGAGGACGAAGCGGAAGCGGTGCATTTTTTCTCTGACGCTCGAGCGCGCCGCAAGTTTCGTGCCGCCGTCGTCAGGCCTGCCGGCGCAGGAAGCCACCGAGCACCTCGAAGTAGCGCTCGGGCTCCTCGTAGAACGGCGTGTGCGAGCTGTTCTTGAACACCGCGATCTCGGAATTCGGCAGCACCTGGTGCATGCGCATCGCGCAGGCGGGCGTCAGCTCGTCGTGCATGCCGACCACGCACCAGGCAGGGCTGTTGGATCCGATGCATGTCCGGGATGCGGTTCCAGTCCTTGAGATTGCCGGTGTAGAGGAACTCGTTCGGTCCCTGCATGGCGCCGTAGACGTCCATGTTCCAGTCGTCGAGCGAGCGCTTGAGCGGGTCCGGATAGACGTCGAGCCGGCAGACGTGGCGGTAGTTCAGGATGGTGATCGCGGCCAGGTATTCCGGGTGCTCGATCGTGCCCAGGGCCTCGTGGCGCAGCATCATGGCGACCGTCTCGCTGCCGAGCGCCCCGCGCAGCCGGTTGAGCTCAGCCACCAGATGGGGCATGTCGCCACAGGTATCGGCGAGCACCAGGCTCTTGATCGAGCTGTTGTATTTGAGCGCGTATTCGATGCCGAGCCAGCCGCCCCAGGAGTGGCCGAGCAGGTGGACCGGGCCCAGTCCGAGCGCCTGGCGGACCGCCTCGACCTCGTCGGCATAGCGATCGATGGTCCAGAGCGACTTGTCCTTCGGCCGCGCCGACGCGCCACAGCCGAGCTGATCGAAGGTCACCACGCGCAGGCCTTGCCCGGCCAGGACCGCGTGCGGCTCGCGCAGATAGTCGCAGGGCAGCCCCGGCCCGCCGTTCAGGCACAGCAGCACCTGGTCGCCCGAGCCGCGTGAGTAGGTGACGATCCGGTGGCCGCCGACCTCCACGTTCCTGGTCTCGAAGGCTTCCTCCGTATCCGCCATCCTCTCCTCCCCCTGTCGTTCGAGCCGGGCTGTCACCCCGCCCCTCTTAGCATCGATCTTATCCGAGTTCGACGGGTCGACCGCGGCTTGACCCGGTGCGCTCGCTGGTATCAATCTCGGGTCGTGACCATCGCACTGGGGCGAGTAGCGTTGCCCCTCGCCCTTTCTGGATCGGGCGGGGCGGGTGGACGGTAAGCTTCATGGGTCGAGGGGGCGCCGAGCCGGCAGCGAAAGAGAGGCCTTGGCGATTGCTCTCGAGGTCCAGCCGGACGACGGACCTGCGTCGGCCGGGGCGCCGGGCGAGGCGGTCCGCGTGCGCGGCCTGGTGCAGGGCGTGGGCTTTCGGCCCCACGCCTGGCGCCTGGCGACCGAGTGCGGTCTCACCGGCGAGGTCTGGAACGACGCCGAGGGCGTGGTGGTCCGGATCTGGGGGCCGGCGGCGGCGCGGCGTCGTTTTCTCGAGCGGCTCTGCCAGGAAGTGCCGCCGCTCGCCCGCATCGATGCCCTGGAGACCCGGCCGCTCAGCGCGGCGCCGCCCGCCGGCTTTCGCATCCTCGCCAGTCATGCCGGCGCGGTCCGGACCGGCATCGTGCCGGATGCCGCGACCTGCCCGGCCTGCCTCGCCGAGGTCCGCGATCCGGACGACCGGCGTCATCGCTATGCCTTCACCAACTGCACCGATTGCGGGCCCAGGCTCTCGATCGTGCGCGCCATCCCCTACGATCGCGCCCGCACCAGCATGGCCGCCTTCACGATGTGCAGGGCCTGCCAGGCGGAATACGACGACCCCGGCGATCGCCGGTTCCACGCCCAGCCCGACGCCTGTCCCCGGTGCGGCCCGCGGCTCTGGCTGGAAGGCGCGCGCGCGGCGGATGCCGACCCGATCGCGGCGGCGCGCGCGCTGCTCGCGGCCGGCGAGATCGTCGCGATCAAGGGGATCGGCGGTTTTCACCTCGCGGCCGATGCGACCAATGCCGACGCCGTGCAGCGCCTGCGGGCGCGCAAGCGCCGCTATCACAAGCCGTTCGCGCTGATGGCGGCTGGCCTCGAGGTCATCGAGCCCTATTGCGCGGTCAGCGAGGACGAGCGGGCGCTGCTGGAAAGTCCCGCCGCCCCGATCGTGATCCTGGCGGCGGACGGGCCGGAGGCCGTGGCTCCCGGCGTGGCGCCGGGCCAGCGCACGCTGGGGTTCATGCTGCCGTATACAGCCCTCCACCACCTCCTGCTCGAGGGTCTGGGCCGGCCGCTCGTGCTGACCAGCGGCAATCGCTCCGAGGAGCCACAGGTCACGAGCAACGAGGCCGCCCGGGCGAAGCTCGCCGGCATCGCCGACCATCTGCTGATGCACGATCGCGCGATCGTCAACCGGGTCGACGATTCGGTGGTCCGGGTCATGGACGGTGCGCCGCGCCTGCTGCGCCGGGCGCGCGGCTACGCGCCGGCACCGCTGCCGCTGCCCGAGGGCTTGGCGAGCGCGCCGCCGATTCTGGCGATGGGGGCCGAGCTCAAGAACGCCTTCTGCCTGGTCCAGGACGGCCAGGCGACCCTCTCCCAGCACATCGGCGATCTGGAAGACGCCGCCACCTACGCCGACTATCGCGCGAACCTCGCGCTGTACGCCTCACTGCTCGAGCACGAGCCCCTGATCGTGGCGGTCGACCAGCATCCCGACTACCTCTCGACCAAGCTCGGCCGCGAGCTCGGGCCGGAGGTCGTCGCCGTGCAGCACCATCACGCCCACATCGCGAGCTGCCTCGCCGAGAACGGCGTGCCGCTGGCTGCCGGGCCGGTGCTGGGCGTTGCCCTGGACGGTCTCGGCCATGGCGAGGACGGCACGATCTGGGGCGGCGAGTTCTTGGCCGCCGACTACCGCGGCTTTACGCGCCTGGCCCATCTCCGGCCCGTACCCATGCCTGGCGGCGCCCAAGCCGTTCGCGAGCCCTGGCGGAACAGCTATGCCCAGATCCGCGCGGCCCTGGGGTGGCAGCGGTTCGCCCGCGAGTACCCGGACCTGGAGCTGTATGCCGACCTGCAGGACCGGCCGCTGGCCACGTTGGAGGCGATGCTGGCCAAGGGCTTGAACTGCCCGCTCTCGAGCTCCTGCGGCCGGCTGTTCGACGCCGTGGCCGCGGCGCTCGGCATCTGCCGGGACCGGGCGAGCTACGAGGGTCAGGCCGCGATCGAGCTCGAAGCCTCGATCGATGCCGCGGCGCTGGCTGCCGCCGGCGACGGCTATCCGCTGGCGATCGAGCGCGCGGCCGGGCCGTGGGTCCTCGATGCGGCGCCGATCTGGCCGGCGCTGCTCGCCGACCTCACCCGCGGCACGCCGGTGCCGGTGATGGCGGCGCGCTTCCATCTGGGGCTGACGGCGGCTATTTTGGATCTGGTCTGCGCTCTCGGGCGCGGGCGCTTCGAGACGGTCGCGCTGTCCGGCGGGGTCTTCCAGAACCGCCTGCTGTTCGAGGGGGTCAGCGGCGGCCTGCGCGCAAGAGGCTTCACCGTGCTCGGCCATCGCCTCGTGCCGGCCAACGACGGCGGTCTGGCACTCGGCCAGGCGGCGGTCGCCGCGGCGCGCGCGCTGGCGCCCCGAACCGATCATGAGGTGGCGGTATGTGTCTAGGAATCCCCGGCCAGATCGTCGCGATCAGCGATGCCGACAACAGTCGCGGCATCGTCAGCATCTCCGGCGTGCGACGCGAGATCAACCTGCACTGCGTGATCGACGACGAGCACCCGGTCGAATCCTGCGTCGGCGCCTGGGTGCTGGTGCACGTCGGCTTCGCGATGAGCCGGATCGACGAGGACGAGGCCGCGAGGACGCTGGCCGTGCTGGCCGAGCTCGGCGAGATGCAGGCGGAGCTGGAGGCGATGCAGGCCGCGGCGGAGGGCTGATCATGGCCGATCAACGCGACGAGCTGCGCTCGCTGTATCCGTTCCTGCACGGCGGCCACAAGGACCCGGTCAAGGAGAACGCGGCGCTGCTCGAATCGGTGCGCCAGAAGGCCGGCCACAGCGTCGACGTCAAGCGGGTGTTTTTCGCGGAGAACGCGCAGGCGGTGGTCGACGCTGCGCACGCGATCGCCGGGGTCTATCGGCGCAACGGCCGCATGTTCGCCATGGGCAACGGCGGCTCGAGCTGCGATGCGGCGCATTTCGCGGTCGAGTTCCTGCACCCGATCACCGCCGGCCGGCCGGCGCTGGCCGCGATCAACCTTGCGACCGACGTCGCCATGCTGACCGCGGTCGGCAACGACGTCAGCTTCGAGCACATCTTCGTCCGCCAGGTGATCGCGCACGCCAGCAAAGGCGACGGCCTGATCGGGTTTTCGACCAGCGGCAATTCGGGCAACCTGCTCGCGGCCTACGCCCGGGCGAAGCAGATGGGGCTCACCACCATCGGCCTCGCCGGCGGCGATGGCGGCAAGATGGCGGCGAGCCCCGATCTCGACCATTGTCTGGTGGTGCCGACCGACAGCATCCACCGCGTCCAGGAGACCCACGTCGCGATCTACCACGTGCTGTGGGACCTGGTGCACACGCTGCTCGCGGACGACCGGGGCAACCTGGGCGGGGAGCCGGCATGAAATACGTCGACGAGTTCCGCGACCCGGACAAGGCGCGCACACTCCTGCGCCAGATCGAGCGCCTGGTCGGCGCGATCGAGACCTGCCGCAGGCGGCCTTTGCAGCTGATGGAGGTCTGCGGCGGCCACACCCATTCGATCTTCAAATACGGCCTCGAGACCATGCTGCCGGCCGAGATCGAGCTGGTGCACGGGCCGGGCTGCCCGGTCTGCGTCCTGCCCATGGGCCGGGTCGACGACTGCGTGGCGCTGGCCGAGCATCCGAGCGTCATTTTCACGACCTTCGGCGATGCCATGCGGGTGCCGGGCTCGAAAAAAAGCCTGCTCCAGGCCAAGGCCGACGGGGCGGATGTGCGCATGGTCTACTCACCGATGGACGCGCTCGCGATCGCCAGGGCCAATCCGGACAGGGAGGTCGTCTTTTTCGGGCTTGGCTTCGAGACCACCATGCCGAGCACGGCGCTCACCGTGCTCGAGGCCGAGCGCCAGGGCATCCGGAATTTTTCGTTATTTTGCAACCACATCACGATCATCCCGACGATCAAGGCGATCCTGGATTCGCCCGAGCTGACGCTCGACGGCTTCGTCGGCCCGGGGCACGTCAGCACCGTGATCGGGACCGCACCCTACGACTTCATCGCGCGGCATTACCAAAAGCCCCTGGTGGTCGCGGGCTTCGAGCCGCTCGACATCCTGCAATCGGTCTGGATGCTCTTGAAGCAGATCGCGGAAGGCCGCTGCGAGGTCGAGAACCAGTACCAGCGGGTGGTGCCCGAGCGGGGCAACCGCCCGGCGCTCGAGGCGGTCGCCAGGGTGTTCGAGCTGCGCGAGTTCTTCGAATGGCGGGGCCTCGGCTCGATCGATCACTCGGGCGTGCGGATGCGCGAGGCCTATGCCGGGTTCGATGCCGAGCGCCGGTTCTCGGTGCCCAACCTCAAGATCGCCGATCCCAAGTCCTGCCAGTGCGGCGAGGTCCTGAAGGGCGTGATCAAGCCCTGGCAATGCAAGGTGTTCGGCACCGCCTGCACGCCGGAGACGCCGCTCGGCGCGCTGATGGTGTCCTCGGAGGGCGCCTGCGCCGCCTATTACAACTATGGCGGCGTGCAGCTGAAGCAGCTGCTGCGCGAGCGGGCCGGCCAGCCGGAGCGGGCAGCCGGATGAGCGCGCGCGGCCTGCCGATCGCCCCGGGAACGCCGGCGGGCGGCATCCGCCGGCGCGGCGGCAAGCTGCGCGACACCCGGATCACGCTCGCCCATGGCGGCGGCGGCAAGGCGATGCGCGATCTGATCGACGACGTCTTCGTCGCCAGCTTCGACAACGAGATCCTGGCGGTCCTGGACGATCAGGCGCGACTCCCGCTCGCGGAATTGCTGGGCGCGGGCGATCGCCTCGCCTTCACCACCGACTCCTACGTGGTCGATCCGCTGTTCTTCCCGGGCGCCGACATCGGCATGCTGGCGGTCAACGGCACCGTCAACGACCTCGCGGTCGGCGGCGCCCGGCCGCTGTTCCTCAGCTGCGCCGTGATTCTCGAGGAGGGCCTGGACGTCGCCACGCTCCGGCGCGTGGTCGCCTCGATGCGGGCAGCCGCGCAGGCTGCCGGCGTGACCGTGGTCACCGGCGACACCAAGGTCGTGCAGCGCGGCGCCGCCGACAAGCTGTTCATCACCACCGCCGGCCTCGGCGTGATCCGCGAGGGGCTGGAGCTGCACGCCGGCGCGGCGCGGCCGGGCGATGTGATCCTGGTCAACGGCCTCCTGGGCGACCATGGTGCCGCGGTGCTCAACGCGCGCGGCGATCTGGCGCTCGAGACCTCGATCGAGAGCGACTGCCAGCCGCTGAACGGGCTGATCGAGGCCCTGCTCGCGGCCTGCCCCGAGGTCCGTTGCCTGCGCGATGCGACCCGCGGCGGGCTTGCGACCGTGCTCAACGAGTTCGCCCAGGCCGCGGCCGTCGGCATGCGGATCGACGAGCGCGCCCTGCCGATCCGCGACGAGGTCAAGGGCATGTGCGAGCTCCTGGGCCTCGACCCCTTGTACCTCGCGAACGAAGGCAAGCTCGCGGCGATCGTGCCGGCCGGGCAGGCTGAGCTCGCGCTGGAGGCGATGCGCCGGCACCCGGCGGGCCGGGACGCGGCGCTGATCGGCAAGGTGCACGAAGCGCCCGCGGGCACCGTGTTGCTGGACACGGTGTTCGGCGGCGCCCGGATCGTCGACATGCTGGTCGGCGAGCAGCTGCCGAGGATCTGTTGAGGGCGCCGCACCGGCCATGCATGAGCTCAGCATCACCCAGAGCATCGTCGAGGCCTGCGCGGAACGGGCGGGCGGCTGCCCGCGTCAACCGGGTGACGCTCGAGATCGGCCGGCTGACCTGCGTGCTGCCCGATGCGCTGCGCTTTTGCTTCGACGTCTGCACCGAAGGCACGAGCCTCGAAGGCTCCGAGCTGGAGATCATCCAGATCCAAGGTCGCGGGCGCTGCCGCGCGTGCGGCGACGACGTGGAGCTGAACGACCTGCTCACTCCTTGCGGCTGCGGCTCTCACGACCTCGAGCTGATCGCCGGCGAGGACCTCAGGATCAAAGAGATGGAGGTGATCTAATGTGCACCACCTGCGGCTGCTCGGATCACGCCAAGGCCACGATCACCGACCCGAACAGCGGCGAGAGCCGGCTGATCGGGACCCACGCGCATCACCATGACCACGGCCACGAGCACCATCACCACGGGCATGCTCACGATCACGGCACGACCATGCGCATGACCACGGCACCACGGTCGCGCTCGAGCAGAGGATTCTGGCCAAGAACGACCGCTATGCCGAGCGCAACCGCGGCTGGCTGGAGGGGCGCGGCATCCTGGCGCTGAACCTGATGAGCGCGCCCGGCGCCGGCAAGACCACGCTGCTCGAGCGGACCATCCGGGCGCTCGGCGACGAGGTGCCGGTCAGCGTGATCGAGGGCGATCAGGCAACCATGCTCGATGCCGAGCGGATCGCCGCCACCGGCTGCCGGACCCTCCAGGTCAACACCGGCGCCGGCTGCCATCTGGAGGCGGAGATGCTGGCCGGCGCCCTGAAACAGCTCGCGCCGCCGATCAACTCGCTGGTCATGATCGAGAACGTCGGCAATCTGGTCTGCCCCGCCCTGTTCGATCTCGGCGAGCGCGTCAAGGTGGTGATCCTGTCGGTCACCGAGGGCGAGGACAAGCCGATCAAATATCCGCACATGTTCCGCGCCGCCGACCTCCTGATCCTGAACAAGATCGACCTGTTGCCGCATGTCGATTTCGACGTCGGGCGCTGCCTCGCCCACGCCCGCCGGGTCCATCCCGGGATCGAATGCCTGCAGCTCTCGGCGACCACCGGGGAGGGCCTCGATCGTTGGTGCGACTGGCTGCGGCAGCGGGTCGGGACCGGCGCGCTCGCAGCCCCCGTCGCTTAGCTGACCGGCGATCTCGGGGCTATACGGGAGCCAGGACCGGCGCCGCGGCCGGCCGCGCGCTCCGGGGGCCCGGCAGGGCGGCGCGGACCAGGTCGGCCTCCTGTCGGGTCCGCTCCGCGCTCCAGCCGCACTCGCGGGCCATCACGGCCGCGCAGTCGCGTAGCGCGGCCTCGCCGGGATCGCCGGCGGTCGCCAGATCGGTGCGCCGGAACGCCACGTCGGCCATGGTCACGGCCATCTCGGCGCGCACGGCGTGCACCACCTCGGCAGCGATCACCGCCGATCCGCCGAGGGTCCGCGCCAGCTCCGGCCGCTGGTCGAGATCCGCCAGCACCCGGGGGTAGGCGGCGCCGTGGTTGTGGACCAGCGCGCGCAGGCTGGTGGCCGGCAGGTTCGGGAATCGTCCTTGCGCCGACCGCACCAGGGTCTCGAGGTCGTCGATCTCGCCGCCATGGAGCGGCGTCACGTCAATCCGGGACGGCGCCGGCCGGCGGCCGAGCTTGGTGCCGATCAGATCGATCGCGCCGGCCGCCTCGGTCGGTCCGGTCGGCGGCCTTCCGGAGCAGGGCCTTGAGCGCGGCGAAGAGTGGCTCGCTCGGGTTGAGATCGGGGCCGTTGGGCGGCAGATAGGGGTCGAAGCGCCAGCCGCAGTGAGCGCTGGCCTGGCCGGCGACGTCGGGCCGGTCCTGTTCGGCGGCCCTCATCGCGATCTTCTCGCGGACCGCATCGAGCGTTTCATCGGGTGGCTTTGGTGGGTCACACGAGCCGGCGGCCGGCGGATGCCGATCACCTGCTCGAACAGCTGCTCGTACCGCCGGGCACAATGGTCGATGTAGTACGCCTCAACCCGCTCCTGGTTGAGGCTCCCGAGACGCCGGCGCAGGATCGGCTGCTCGATGAGCCCGCTCAGGCAGCGGGCAAAAGCGATGCGGTCGTTCGATGCCACCACATGGCCGGTCGTCCCATCCTCCAAGAAGTCGGTCTGGCCACCACGATCATAGCAGACCACCGGCAGGCCGCAGGCCATCGCCTCGAGGAAGGCGAGGCCAAAGCCCTCATGCTCGCTGGTCGATACGAACAGATCCGCCATGCGCAGAAGACGGAACTTGTCGTCCTCAGACACCAATCCCAGAAAACTGACCCGGCTGCCCAGGCCGAGCTCGGCCGCCTGTCTCTGCAGCTGCGGCGCCTTTGGACCGTCACCGATGACCAGGAGGCGGGCAGAGGGCGGCAGTTCCACCATCAGCTCGATCAGCTGATCGACCGCCTTGCGCGGCACCAGCCGGCCGACCGTGACCAGCAGCACCTGGTCCACCGACAGACCGTGGTCGGAACGCCGCGCCTTCCCCGGGGGCGGCCGCCGGATGCCCAACGGAATGCGGGTCACCGGCAGGTCGGGGGCGTAGAACCGGTGGACGTTGGCGATCGTATCGGCCGATTGGCCGACGACGTGGTCGGCCCGGCGCAACAGGTGGCGCACCCAGGCGCGCAGCAGCGCGTGGCGATGCGGCGAAATCCACTTGCTCGGATCGTAGATGTCGCCGCCATGCAGCGAGAGAACATTCGGGAGTCCGGAAAAGCGCGCCAGCGCATCTCCGGTGGGTCCGGTGGGCAGGACGAAGTGGGTGTTGATCAGATCAAAGCGCTCGGCGCGCAGCAGGCCTCGCCCGCGGCGCACCCCCTGGACCATGTAGGCGAACATTGAAGGCAGGTTGGCGACCGCCCGCTGGCGACGCAACAGAACCGGTACGCGCAGGACGCGGACGTCATTCTCGATGCTCTCGGGTGCGACGCCAGGACCCTGCGAGGTAAGCACGGTGACCTCGTGCCGTGTGGCCAGTCGCTCGGCGAGAAGGGCGTTGATCGCGCCGCCCCCCCCTCCGAAGGGAGGATACTCGTAGTTGCAGAAGAGGATGCGCATTGTCGGTTCGGGTCAGGCGGCGCGCGGCTGCCACCGCGGGTAGCGCGCCGAGACCTCGGCCATCTCCCTGCGGATGCGCTCGCGGCCCCAGCCGAGCTCGCCCGCCATGAGCTCGGCCACCGCCAGCAAGGTGGCTGCACCCGGCACCTCGCCGGTCCCCAGGTCAGTCCGCCGGAACACCACGTCGGCGAGGGTTTCCGCCATCTCCTCTCGAACCGCGTGCACCACTTGGGCCCCGAGCACGTTGCTGCCGGGCAGCGGCTTGGCTAGGCTTGGCTCGGCCTCGGCGTACGCCCGCACCCGGCGAAATTCGCTGCCATGATTATGCACCGCTGCCCGCAGGATCGTCTCGGGCAGGCCAAAACGATCGGCGCGCACGGTATCCTCGACCGCGGAATCGAAATGCTCGATGGCGCCGCCGAACACCGGGATGCGATCGGTCTTCGGCCTGGGTCCGCGATGGCTGAGTTTGCGGGCAACCACATCGATCGCCTTGGCGGCGTCGCCTCTGCCCATGGTATAGCGGATACCGATCAACGTTACGAGCCCTTCCAGCCCGTGCTCCCGGGCGTGGTCAATGAGCAGCGAGCGCTTGCCGTAGCTGAGATCGGTCGCGCCGGGCACGTTGTCACCGAACGGCAATAGCCCGGCCTGCGACAGCAGGACGTCGCCGAGCCCGAGATCGAGCCCGGGGTAGGCTTGGTTGATCTCGGCGATGAAGGTCTGCAGCTCGGCCTCGGTCAGGGTGACCGCATCCGGGTCACCCCGGTGGGTCTTGTGCCACACGCCGATCAGCGAATAGTCACGCCAGGGTACGATGAACAAATGGCGGGTGCTTCGCGCGAGCATCGCGTCCGGATCGCGTGCCTCGCCGAGCACGGCGAGGGCATAGGCGCTGGTCGATTGCCGCCGGACGACGAAACAGGCGTCACGCGAGTAGGTGGACGGGCGCTGGAGTGGTCGGCCAAGCCAGCAGCGCAGCCAATGCTCGGCCCAGGGACCGGTGGCGTTCAGAACCACGCTGGCACGGATCGGGAAGCGGTCGCCGCCAAGCCGCTCACGGGCCTCGATACCGACAATCCGGTTGCCGTCTTGGAGCAGGCCGACGGCCTCGACGTAGTTTGCCACGACGGCGCCGGCGCCAACGGCTGAGCGCAGAAATGCGAGCACGAGCCGCGGAGGATTGTACATCTGCGCGTCTAGAAAGACGCCGGCGCCGGTCAGGTCGCGCCGCTGCAAGGCCGGAAACTCGCTGACCACCTCCTGGCACGACAGTAATCGACTCCAAGGGATGCGCCGCTTCGGATCGCCGATGCCCCGGTTGCGATCCAGCGTCACCAGATCGTAGGTCCACATGCCAGAGGCAAGTAGCGCCCTGCCGTTCTTGCCATGGCCGTAGGTTGGAATGGCGATCGGCAGCGGCTGCACCAGATGGGGCGCGACCCGGAGGAGGGCACTGCGCTCGCGGCAAGACTCCCGGACCCGCGTCAGGTCGGCGTGCTGAAGATAGCGAATGCCGCCGTGGACCATCTTGAAGGAGTTCGCCGAGGTCGCGGCGCCGAAGTCGTCGCGCTCGACCAGCGCCACCGACAGACCACGCAGCACAGCATCCCAGGCAGCGCAGGCACCGAAGATCCCGCCGCCAATCACGACCACGTCGAAGGTGCGCGCGGTGAGCGCCGTCAGGTCGCGTCGCATGCCGTCGACCCCCGCCTGCCACCGTCGAATCGACGTCTCGCGGCGCTGCGCGTGCCAGGATCGATCCGGGTCACGTTGCAATGCCAGTCCGACAGAGGCGCACCTCGGCCATTGCTCACGCTCGCTTGCGGCCGGTCGCAGCGATCTTCTTGGTCAGGATCTTGACGTTCTTGCCGTAGAGCGTGAAACAAACCCGAAAGACTAGATCGAGGAGCGCAGTCGCCACCAAGCCGACATAGTTCAAAGGATTGTGCCAGAACACATATAGCTTCAGTGGAAGAATCTTGACATCCTGGAAGTGCGCCAGCTCCATGACCTGCCGCAGGCTATATTCGGTAAAGGTGTTGAAGTGATCGATATTGTGAGCCAGGTTCTCAGCGCCGACGATCGGGTTAGCGCCATTAAGCCCATAGACGATCACGACGCCGCCGGGGCGCAGGCTGCGCCAGCTGAGCTCGAGAAACCGAATCATCTCTTCGATCGTCAGATGATTGAGTTCCTGCTCGGCGACGATGGCCTCGAACTCGGCCTCCCGGTCGTGCAGGAACGGGAACGCCTGCGCAACCTGGCAGTTCAGGCCGCGGGCGGTCGCGTAGGCGATTTTCTCGGGATCGGAATCGATGCCGAGCACCTGGTCGTAGCCCTGTTCCTTGAGCAAGTTGACCAGGTAGCCGGGGCCGCAGCTGATCACCAGGATCCGCGCATGCTTGTCCTTCGGGAGATGTGGCAAAAAGTTGTGCTTGTAATACTGATAGAAGGACTGGTAGCCGCGCTCGACATCCTGCGGCGCCTGCCAATAGGAGTCGAACGGCTCGATCCGCGCCGACAGCTTCACCTCGTTGATCAGGTTCATGCGGCAACCGCACGGCTGAAGAGGCACCAAGTCGACGACATCGACCATCCTCCGAATCGGGAAAGTTCACGGTGCTCTGCTTGCTTGGTCGGCGAATGCTAGCAACCGGGCCCGGCCAAGGCAAGTCGCGAGGCAAGGCGGCGGGCGAGGAACCAGTCGCGGCGCCGGGCCGGCGGGCTCGGGCAGGTTCAGGACGCCTCGCCCAGCCGCGCCTGGAAGTAGGCGATGGTCTTGGCCAGGCCGTCCTCGAGCGGCACCTTGGGTTGCCAGCCGAGCAGCCGCCGCGCCGCGGCGATGTCGGGCTGGCGCTGGCGCGGGTCGTCGGCCGGCAACGGCTTGAACTCGATGCGGGATTTCGATCCGGTCATGGCGACGATCCGCTCGGCGAGGTCCAGCACCGAGACCTCGTGGGGATTGCCGAGGTTGATCGGGCCGGTGACGTCGTCGCCGGCGGCCATCAGCCTGAGCAGGCCCTCGATCAGGTCGTCGACGAAGCAGAACGACCGGGTCTGGCGGCCGTCGCCATAGACCGTGATCGGCGCGCCCCGGATCGCCTGGACGACGAAGTTGGAGACCACCCGGCCGTCCTCGGGCTGCATCCGCGGGCCGTAGGTATTGAAGATCCGGGCGATCCGGATCGGCACGCCGTGCTGCCGGTGGTAGTCGAAGAACAGGGTCTCGGCGCAGCGCTTGCCCTCGTCGTAGCAGGCGCGCGGACTGAGCGGATTGACGTTGCCGAGGTAGCTCTCGGGCTGCGGGTGGACGGTCGGATCCCCGTAGACCTCGCTGGTCGAGGCCTGCAGGATCCTGGCTTTGACCCGTTTGGCCAAGCCCAGCATGTTGATCGCGCCATGGACGCTGGTCTTGGTCGTCTGGACCGGGTCGAACTGATAATACACCGGGGCGGCCGGGCACGCCAGGTTGAAGATCTGATCGACCTCGACATAGATCGGGAAGGTGATGTCATGGCGCATGACTTCGAAGTAGGAATGGTCGCGGAAGCCGAGCAGATTTTTCTTGTGGCCCGTGTAGAAATTGTCGACGCACAGGACTTCGTGGCCACGCTGCAACAGCCGTTCGCAAAGATGCGAGCCGAGAAACCCGGCGCCGCCAGTCACCAGAATCCGCTCGCTCAAGTTGCTTCCCCCGTGCTGCGACCGCGCCGAACCCGCCCTCCGACAAGCCCTAGCAGACCTCGGGCGGCTTCGATAGTCGGTGGCGATCGCCGGCCGGCCATGCCTGGATGCGCCGTGCATGCCTACTCGCTGCTCACGACCGCCGAGGGCTCGGGCTTGCCCAGCAGCAGGAACCACAACCCCGGCAGACAGGCGATGATGACCAGGACGTGGCTGGAGAGCATCATCGTGAAGGCCGCCTCCGGGCCGATGCCGATCAAGCCGTAGAGACCGATCGCCGAGAGCTCGCTGATGCCCCAGCCGTCGGGCGAGATCGGGATGCGGAAGACCAGGAACAGCACGCCGGTGATCGCGAACAGCAGGACCGGATCGGCCTCGACCCCGAGGCTGCGGGCCAGCAGCAGGAAGATGACCATCTGGAGGCCGTGCTCGGCGAGGGTGAGCAGGACGTTGAGCGCGAGCGGCCACCGGGCGCGGGAGAAATGGGTATACGCCTCGTAGAGCCGGTGCAGCAGCCTGATCAGGCGCGCGTTCGGAAAGCGGCCGAGAATGCTCAGCACGAAGGCGTGCACGGCCGGATGCAGCGACAGGACGAAGGTCGCCACGACCACGGTCGGCCGGCGGGTGGCCGGGCTGGCCCTCGACCGCCCTGATCGCCCGATACCAAGCCGTCAGGTCGAGCCGCTCGGCGAACGCCCAGACCTGGCGCACGCGATGATCCTCGGCCACCAGCTCGTCCAGGCTCGCCGCGCGCAACGCCACCCGCCGGCGCAACCGCGGCGCCGCGGCCCCGACACCCTCAGGCGCCAACTGCTCCGCAAGCTCGCCGAACAGCCCCGCGTCCGCTCGCTCAGACATGTCCACCACCATATCTCGGTGACCACCATGCCCAACCTACTACATCCAGATCCCCTCTGGGAATCCCCCTCGAACCACCAATACATTCACAGACTCTGAGGGGGCCACGGGCAGATCGGGGTGGCCGGGGAGCTGAACTTCAAGCAGGAGCTGGTCGCCGCGTTCGGCCAGCCGATCGCCGAGAACCCGACCCAGGTGATGATCGAGGCTGCGTTTCGCCATCACGGCCTGGAGTGGCGCTATCTGACCATCGAGGTGGCGCCGGCCGGCCTCGAGGCCGCGGTCGAGGGCGCGCGCGCGATGGGTTTTCGCGGTTTCAACTGCACCATCCCGCACAAGGTCGCCGTGATCGAGCATCTGGACGGCCTCGGCGAATCGGCGGCGCTGATGGGCGCGGTCAACTGCGTCGTTCGCAAGGACGATCGGTTCATCGGCGAGAACACCGACGGCAAAGGCTTCGTCGAGGGCCTGCAGCGCCTTTGCGACCCCGCGGGGACCAGCATCGTGATCTTCGGCGCGGGGGGCGCTGCCCGGGCGATCACGGTCGAGATGGCGCTGGCCGGCGCCCGCCGCTTCACCGTCGTCAACCGGGACCAGGCCCGCGGCCGCACGCTGGTCGATCTTTTGAACGGCCAAGTGCGCGCCGAGACCGGCCGCGAGCTCAGCGCCGAGCTCGTACCCTGGCGGGGCGACTACGCCGTGCCTGAGGACACCGACATCCTGGTCAACGCGACCTCGATCGGCCTCTATCCGGACGTCGATGCCCGGCTGGCGCTCGACGTCGGGACGCTCAGGCCCGGAATGATCGTCGCCGACGTGATCCCGAACCCGCCGCAGCACCCGCCTCGTCCGCGACGCCGAGGCGCAGGGCTGCCGGGTGATCGACGGCCTCGCCATGCTGGTCGGCCAGGGCCGGATCGGCATCACCTACTGGACCGGCATCGACCCCGACGAGCAGGTCATGCGCCAGGCCCTCGAGGCGGTCTTCGGCGCCTAGAAGCGCTTGCGATAGTCAGCTCCCTCGCGCCGATCAGGTACGTCAGAGGCGGGGTCACGCAGGTCGACGTCGATCGGTTCGAACGCTTCGTCATCCTGCGGCATGGCGAGCAGATGCTCCGCAAAGGATGGCACGCGCTGCGCTTGGAGCGCCTCAAGCCGCTCGAACTCTTCTGCGGCGACGACCACCACGGCTGGGACGCCGCGCTTGGTGACGAGCTGGGGTTGGCCGCGTCGCGCTGCCTCGACCAGGGCGCTGAAGCGACTCTTCGCGTCGTGCAGCGACCAGGTCTGCATGACCCATCCTTCCGCGGCTAGAGTTAGAAGCGCTTGCGCCAGTCGTCGCTCCACATCGGCAGGAAGGCTTTGGGATCGAACGGATGGGCCTTGGCGACCTCGGTCCGGAACTCGCCGACGCCGAGGCCGGGGAGGGTCGGGATCTCGTAGTGGCCACCTTGCGGGCGCGGTGCATGTTCCAAAAGATCGAAGCGCCAGGGCTCGCCGAACTCGCAGAAGGATTCCTGCATGATGAAGTTGGTCGTGCAGGCATCGAGCTGCAGCGCGGCCGCGGTCGCGACCGGGCCGAACGGGTTGTGGTAGGAGACCGGGGTGTAGCTGGCATCCGCGATCGCCGCGATCTTCTTGGCTTCCAGAATGCCGCCGACGTGCATCGGGTCGGGTTGCAGCACGCCGACCTCGCACTCCCGAAGCAGCGCCTGCAGGTGGTATTTGGTGTAGCAGCGCTCGCCGGTCGCAAGCCGGGTCCGGATGCTGCGCCCGACCTTGGCGAGGGCGGCGACGTTCTCGGCATCGCACGGCTCCTCGAACCAGTAGAGGCGATAGGGCTCGAGCTCCTGCGCGATCGCGATCGCGGACGCCGGGCTGAAGCGGCCGTGACAGTCGATCAGGATCTCCATCGCCGGCCCGACCGCATCGCGCACCGCCGCCACCCGCTCGACCGCCTGGCGGATCAGGTCGTAGTCCGGATCGCGGCCGGAGCTCTCGAACGGGTCGAGCTTGAGCCCGCGGTAGCCTTTTTTCCGGACTTCGGCCGCCGCGGCGGCGATTTCCGCCGGGGTCGCGCCGACGCCGTACCAGGCGTTGGCGTAGGCCGGCAGCCGCTCGTGGACGCGGCCGCCGAGCAGCGCGTGCACCGGTTGGCCGAGCGCCTTGCCGACGATGTCCCAAAGCGCGAACTCGATCGCGCCGATCGCGCTGTTCAGGATCGGCCCGCCGCGCGCGAACTCGTTGCGGAACATCGCCTGCCAGAGCCGCTCGATCGCGAACGCCGGCTGGCCGATCACATGGCGTTCGGCGAGCTGATGGATCGCCGCCTCGACCGCCTTCGCCTGCCATTCGCAGGTGCCCTCGCCGATGCCCTTGATGCCGTCGTCGGTGTGAACCTCGGCAAAAACCCAGTTGCACCAGCGGGCGCCGACCAGATGGGTCTCGACCCGGGTCACCCGACAGTCCTTGATCACTCGCTTGCCTCCCAAGCTGGCGCCGATCTCCGGCTACGATAGCAATCGACAGGCGAAAGCGCTCGCCTCTATCGTGGCCGCGATGCCCTCCGCGCGCGCTTTGGCTCTGCTCATCCTGCTGGCGGCCCTCCTTGCGGGGCTCGCGAGCCCGCTCGAGGCCAGGGTCGAGCGGGTCGAGATCCTCGAGCGTGGGCCGCTCGCGGGCGGCCAGGCGTTCGGCCCGGTCGGCGCCTACGAGCGGATCAAGGGCCGGCTGCACTATGCGGTCGACCCGGGAAACCCCGCCAACGCCCGGATCGTCGACCTCACGCTCGCTCCGCGCGACGCCCGTGGTCTGGTGACCTTCGCGGGCGATTTTCTCCTGCTGCGGCCCAAGGACCTCGGCCGCGGCAACCACCGCCTGCTGTATGAGGTCGACAACCGCGGCAACCTCGGGATGCTCGCCTTCTTCGACGACGCGCCCTGGAGCAACGACCCGAGGAGCGCGGCCGATCTCGGCAACGGCTTCCTCCTGCGCCAGGGCTATAGCCTGCTCTGGAGCGCCTGGAACTGGGACGTGCTGCCGGGCGCCGGCCGGCTCCAGATCGAGCTGCCGATTCCGACCGCGGCGGGCGCCCCGATCACGGGCAAGGTCGCGGCCGAGTTCGTGCTCATGCGCCCGGCCCAAAGTGCCGCCTTCATGTGGGGCGATTTGCGGGGCTATCCGCCGGTCGACCTCGCGGAACCGGGGGCCAGGCTCACCGTGCGCGATGAGCCGACCGGCGCGCGCACCCTGATCCCGCGCGCCCAATGGCGCTTCGACGGCCCGACCCGCGTCCTTTACGGCCCCGGTTTCCTCCCGGGGCGGATCTACGAGGTCGTCTACACCGCGCGCGATCCGCGGGTCGTGGGCCTCGGCCTCGCCGCGATCCGCGATTCGCTCAGCTTTTTCCGCTTCGACGCCGCGGATGGCTCCGGCACGCCCAACCCGCTCGCCAGCGATGGCAAGCCGGACCCGCAGGCGGGGCTCGCCTTCGGCATCTCGCAGTCGGCCCGGGTGCTCCAGCACATGCTGCTCGAGGCGCTGCACGTCGACGAGGCCTCCCGCATGGTGTTCGATGGCGCCCTGATCGACGTCCCGGGCGGCGGCAAGGGCAGCTTCAATTACCGCTTTGCCCAGACCACGCGCCATCCGAGCGAGCTCCAGGACCAGCAGTACCCGGCGGACTTTTTCCCGTTCACGACCACGCCCGAGGTCGATCCTGTGACTGGCGCCAAGGGTGACGTGCTGATGCGGGCGCGCGCTGCAGGCGCTCTGCCCAAGCTCTTCTACACCTCGACCTCGACCGAGTACTGGACCCGCTCGGCCTCGCTCCTGCACACCGACGTCGAGGGCGAGCGCGACCTGCCGCTGGCGCCGAACGCGCGCCTCTACATGTTCGCGGGCGCTCAGCATGGCAACTGGCGCAGCCCGGTGCGCGGGCCGTATCGGAACTGCGGCAATCCGCTCGACCACCGGCCGCCGATGCGCGCCCTTCTCCTGGCCCTCGACGCCTGGGCGATCCGGGGCAAAGAACCGCCCGCGAGCGTTTTTCCGAAGCTTGCCGACGGGCACGCTCGGGTCGGTCGCCGACTACCGGCGCGCCTTCCCGGCGATCCCCGGGGTCCGCCTACCGAGCCGCAACCTGCAGCCGCCGCGGCTCGATCTCGGCCCCCGCTTCGCGAGCGCGGGCATCGCCGACCAGGTGCCACCGGACTTCGGCCCGCCCTTCGTCACCCGGGTGCCGCTGCCCGATGCCGACGGCAACGATCGGGGCGGCATCCGCCTGCCCGCGGTCGCGGTCCCGCTCGGCACCTACACCGGCTGGAACCTGCGCCGGCCCGAGGTCGGCGCGCCGGACCACCTCGCCCGCTGGTCCGGCTCGTTGCTTCCGTTCGCCCGCACCGAGGCGGAGCGGCAGGCGGGAGGCGATCCGCGTCCTTCGCTCGAGGCGCGCTATCGCTCGCGCGCCGACTACGAGAGCAGGGTCGAAGCTGCGGCCGAGGCGTTGGTGCGGAAGGGCTTTCTGCTCGAGGCCGACGTCCGGCCGATCACCGCGCGCGCCGGCGCGCTCTACGACCGCCTCCTCCAACACCGCCCGGACGATCCGTCCTGCGCCTTCGAGCTCGGCGACTGAGCTCAGCCCATGGTCGCCAGCACCTCGCGGGTCACCTGATAGCGCAGCGGCTGGCCCGCCTGCCAGCGCTCGAACTCCTCGATCGCGCAGTCGGCAAGGCGGGTCACCTCATGGCCGATCGTGCCGCCGATATGCGGGCTGATCACGACGTTGGCGAGCGACCAGAGCTTCGAAGTCCGCGGCCGGCGGCTCCGGCCAGGTGACGTCGAGGAGCGCCGTCAGATCGGGCCTCGCCTCGAGCACCGCGATCAGATCGGCCTCGACCACCTGGGCGCCGCGGCCGGTGTTGATGAAGGTGGCACCGGCGCGCATGGCCCCGAACAGCTCGGCCGTGAGCACGCCCCGGGTCGAGGGCAGGTCCGGGATGTGGTTGCTGACGATCGAGGCCCGCCGGAACAGCTCGGGCAGCTCGACCTTCTCGACCTCGAGCTCGATCGCGCGCGCGTCGGTGAGGAACGGGTCGCAGGCGATCACGTCCAGGGGAAAATCGCGCAGCCGCTGGCGCACAAGGGTGCCGATCTTGCCCATGCCGATCAGGCCGATGGTCTCCCCGGCGACGCCCGATCGCCGGAACGCCTTGGCATCCGGTGTCCGGCGCTCGCGGTACTGGCGCACAGCCCGGAAATAGCCGCGCAGCGAGAGCAGGATCTGGGCCAGGCACATCTCGGCGACCGGGATCGCGTTGATCGCCCAGGCGCTGACCAGGATGATGTCGTGGTCGACCAGCTGGCGGGCGAACGCCTTGACGTTGCCGGCGGCGTAGAACACCGCCTCGAGCTTCGGCAGCCGGGCGAGCTGCTGATCCGACAGATTCGGCATGCCCCAGGTCGCGAAGATCACCTCGAGGTCGCCGAAGTTCAGGGCGTGCTGGTCGAAATTCGAGCCGTTGATCACGTCGGGATAGAGCTCGGTCAAGGCCGCGATCCGCTCGCGCCGACCGAGGCCGAAGACCTCGCCATCGGACAGCGGGTAGTCGTAGAACAGAGCGGCCTTCTTCTTGGGCATCGGGGTTGCTTCCGGTTGCGGGACCTCGGATGCCGGGCAGGCTAGCCCGGGAGGGGCGGGAGAGGCCATGGCAAACTACGATGCGATCGTGGTCGGCGGCGGGGTGGTCGGCATGGCGAGCGCCTGGCATCTGGTCGCCGCCGGGGTGCGCACGCTGCTGATCGATCGCGACGATCCCGGCCGGGCGAGCGCTGCCGGCGCCGGCATCCTGTCCGCCGGCGCGGCGCTCGACGATCCGGAGCCGTTCGAGCGCTTCAGGGCGCGCGCGGTCCTGCACTATGCCGAGCTGATCGCGGCGCTGCGCGCCGAGGGCGCCGGCGAGACCGGCTACGGCGTCCCCGGCGCCCTGACCGTGGCGCTGGACGAGGACGAGCTCGGCCCGTTCGAGGAGACGCGGGCGCAAAGGCTCAGATCCGGCCGGCGCACAATCGGCGATCATGCCGAGATCGGCGCGCAGGCGGCGCAGGTGCGGTTCCCGCCGCTCGCCGAGGTCCGGCGCGCGCTCCACGCCAGCCACAGCGCCCGGGTCGACGGCCGCCTGCTGGTGGCGGCGCTGCAGCGGGCCGCGCTCGCCCGCGGGCTCGAGCAGCGGACCGCGAGCGTGGAGCGCCTGATCGTCCAGGGCGGCACGGTCCAGGGCGTGGCGCTCGCTGCCGAGACGATCACCGCCGGCCAGGTGGTGATCGCCGCCGGCGCCTGGTCGCAGGCGTTCGGCGAGCAGCTCGGCGTGCGCATCCCGGTGGCGCCCCAGCGCGGCCAGATCATCCACCTGCAGCTGCCCGGCATCGAGACCGATGGCTGGTCGATCGTCTCGGCGTTCCGCGGCCACTATCTGGTGCCCTGGCCGGGCGGCCGGGTGGTGGTCGGCGCGACCCGCGAGACCGGTGCGGGCTTCCGGCCGCAGACCACGGCCCTTGGCATCATGCAGGTGCTGGCGGAGGCGCTCCGGGTGGCGCCCGGGCTGAAGGACGCGCGCCTGCACGAGATCCGGGTCGGCCTGCGGCCGGCGAGCGCCGACGGCCTGCCGATCCTCGGCCCGGTGCCGGGCGTGCGCAACCTCCTGCTCGCGACCGGCCACGGTCCGGTCGGCCTCCAGCTCGGCCCCTACAGCGGCAAGCTGATCGCCGAGACGGTCAGCCGCGGCGCCCCCGGCTCCGAGCTCACGCCGTTTCGCGTCGACCGGTTCTGGTGACGCCCCAGCTCACGCGCCCGGCGCCCGGTCGGGCAGCTCGGGGTAGGCCTTGGCGAGGGCCACGATCCGCATCGAGTAGCGCAGCCAGATCAGCGCGAAGGCGATCAGCGCGAAGCGGTCGATCGCGCCGAGCTGGGGCGGAAAGCCGCTGGTGAAGAGGTGGAACAGCACGGCGAGCGGCGCTGCGCTGCAATAGAGCGCCGGCCACAGATGCTTGGTCGCCCCGAACAGGATGGTGCTGCAGACCATCGTGAAGCCGTACAGCGCGACCGCCTCGGAGCGGCCCTGGGGCAGCGCGCCGGCCAAGGCGGCGATCGTGATCACGCCGAACAGGACGCCCAGGAAGACGGCATAGGCGTAGATCTCGTAGCCCGCCTGGCGCCGGGTGATCTTGCTCACCCGGACGAGATAGGGCGTCCGGTCGTCGTCCCAGACGTAGCGCTTGACGAAGCTTTCCCAGTTCATGCTGCGCTCAACCGCCGATCATGCCCGGCCGGAATCGCGAACCGCCGGGGTCGCGAAGCCCGGTCCCCCCGGAGCCGATCAGTCGGCGCTGCCCACCGGCGATGGTTTCGATGCCTTGCTCAGCGTCTCGGTCTCGGTGTCCCAGTCCGCCTCTTCCAACTCCTCGAGCTTGATCCGCTCTTTGCCCTCGATCTTGCTACCCTCTTCTTCCGGCCACTCGAGCGTCATCAGCGGGAAGCGCGCATCCTTGGGCCCCCAGAGCACGATCACCACCTGGAGCCAGACCGCAACCCCGGAGATCGCCGCGACGATCAGACCGAACGCCAGGACGCTCTTGATGATCCAGCGGTTGGTCAGGCCGACCTGGGACGCCGAGATCTCGTGGATCACGAAGGAATCGTGGGCGTAGATGAACGCGAAGTAGATCACGACGGTGCAGTAAGGAATCAGGAAAAACGTCAGGCCCAGGAACTCGAGCCAGGCTTTCTTGCGGAATGACAGAGTCTCGCGGATCAGATCGACCCGCACGTGGGTATTGTAGATATAGCCGTAGCCGAGGACCAGGGCGAACAGGGCGGTGTGGACGTGCCACTCGAGCTCCTGCAGCAGGGTCGATTCAAAGATCCGGCCAAAGGTATGGACCAGCCAGATCTGGATCCAGATCAGCTTGCGCGCGGTGACGTCGAACACCGTAATCAGGACCAGCGGCACGATCAGCCAGGCGCCCCATCGGCCCACGAAATCGACGAAGTTGCGCAAGGCGTCGCTGATCCGGATCGCGGTCGGCAGATCGCTGCGCTCGGTGAACCCGGCAGTGTCCTCAGTCGACATGAAACCTCACTTCTCAGCCGGCGTCGATGCCGCCACCTGTCGAGTAGACCAGGTGCATCAGCCAGAGCGCGACATTCGGATAGAGCATGACGGCAATCAGCGCGCCCAGCTGCAGCAAGACAAAGGGGATGATGCCCAAGTAGATGCTCTGGATCTTGATCTCGCGCGGCGCGATGCCCTTGAGATAGAACAGGGCGAACCCGAAGGGTGGGGTCAGGAACGAGGTCTGGAGGTTGACCGCCATCAGGATGATGAACCAGAGGATCATGTCCTCCTTGGCAACGTGATCGCCGAAGTCGAGCCCGGCGACCAGCGGCGCGAACACCGGCAGGACGATCAGGGTGATCTCGATCCAGTCGAGGAAGAAGCCGAGGACGAACACGATCCCCATGATCAGGAACAGCAGGCCCCACGAGCCGAAGCCCGCCGAGGTGATCAGGTTGTCGACGACGTCGTCGCCGCCGAGCGAGCGGTAGACATAGGCAAAGCAGGTGGCGCTGATGATGATGAAGAAGATCATCGCGACCGTGCGCCCGGCGCTGTGGCAGACGCCCTCGAGGGTCTCGTAGTTGAGCCGGCCGTTGAACCAGGCCAGGAGCATGGCGCCGAACGCGCCGACCGCACCCGCCTCGCTCGGGGTCGACCAGCCGAACAGGATCGCGCCCTTGATCAGGCCGATCAGGAACACGGGCGGGATGAACGCCCTGAGCACGAGCGGCCCGAGCTCGCCCTTCGGGACGTGCAAAAGATGCGGCGGCAGCTTGGGCGCCATTTCGGGCTTGATCGTCGCGACCAGCACCACGAACAGCACGTAGAGCGTGACCAGGCACAGCCCCGGACCCCACGCCGCCATGAACACGTTGCCGACCGAGACCGACATCAGGTCGGCCATGATGATCAACATGATCGAGGGCGGAATCAGGATGCCGAGCGTGCCCGAGGCCGCGATCGTGCCGCAGGCGAGCGCATGGCTGTAGCCCTGGCGCATCATGGTCGGCAGCGCCAGCGCGGTCATCATGGTCACCGAGGCGCCGATGATGCCGGTCATCGCGGCCAGGATCGTGCCCATGATCGTGACCGCGAGCGCGAGCGCGCCCGGGACCCGCTTGAGCAGCACCTGGACCGTATAGAGCAGGTCGTTGGCGATCCCGCTGCGCTCCATCATGATGCCCATGAACACGAACGCGGGCACCGCCACCAGGACCAGGTTCTCGGCCGCCTGGCCCCAGATCCGGGGCAGGAAATTGAAGAACTCGATCAGCGAGAACACCCCGAGCAGATAGCCGATCAGCCCGTACAGCAGGGCCAGCCCGCCCAGGATGAAGGCGACCGGATAACCCGAGAACAACAGCATCGCGAGCGTGATGAACATCGCGATCGGCAGGTAGTCCTGGACGAAGTACAGCAGATGCTTCTGCTGCTCCGGCGACAGGCTGGTCAGGACGGTGAAGCCGCCGCCGACCACGACCAGGGCGATGATCAAGCCGACGGCCTTGCCGTTCAGCCAGCGGAGACTGAGAATGGCTTCCATGGCGCTGACCTGCCTGCACAAGCACTAGGCACCGGGACCCGAGCCGGGTCCCGGCGCTGCTAGCGGATGGTCGTGGTGAACACCGGACCGAGCGGTGGCCGGGAACGCGCTCAGATCATTGGCTGAGATAGGTGGGCTTGATCGACTGGGCGTCGCCCCAGGGCTTGTATTCCTTGCGCCATGCGAGATAGCTGTCGGCGACCTTCTTGAAGGTCGGGTCCTTGGCCGCCTGCTCGGCAAGGACCTCATTCCAGGCCTTCTCGAAAGCGGCCAGCTCCTCGTCGGTCCAGCGCCGGTTGGTGACGCCGTACTTGCTCTTCATCTCGTCCATGGCCTTGGGGTTCTGCGCTTCGGTCTCGGCGTAGGTGTAGTGAATGCTCTCGCCGGCGGCCAGCTCGACCATGGCCTGGTAAGTGTCGGGCAGCTTTTCCCAGGCGGCCTTGTTCATCAGCAGCTCGTTGACCGAGGTCTGCTGGTGCCAGCCGGGATAGTAGTTGTTCTTGGCGATCTGATAGAAGCCGAGATTGATGTCGATGTCGGGCATCGAGAACTCGGTGGCGTCGATCACGCCGCGCTCCAACGCCGGGTAGATGTCGGCGGCGGCGAGCAGCTGGGTCGACACGCCCATCTTTTGCATGACCTGGGCGCCCAGGCCGAAGAAGCGCATCTTGAGCCCGTTCAGCTGGTCCAGCGAGGTGATCTCGTTGCGGAACCAGCCCGAGGTCTCGGGCCCGATGGCGGCCGCGTCGATCGAGTACAGGCCGTGCTCGCCGTAGATCTCGTTCTTGAGCTCGTCACCGCCGTGGAACTTCTTCCAGGCGAAGAACTCGCCGTAGCTGGGACCGAACGGCACCGTGGTGAAGAACGCCAGCGCCGGGATCTTGCCGGTGCTGTAGCCGGGGGTGGTCCAGCAGGCCTCGACCGAGCCCTTGGAGGCGGCATCGAAGCACTCGAGTGCCGGGACCAAGGCGCTGGGCTCGTAGAACTTGATCTGGAAGTTGCCACCGGACACGCGCTCGACGTTCTTGGCGAAGCGCACCCCGGACGTGCCCAGATGGACCAGGCTGCTGGGGAAGGCGCTCTGCATCTTCCACCTGACGCGCTCTTGGGCCGCAGCACCGGTCACCGCCGCGACCGCCATGCTGAGGGCCATGCCGGTGACGGCCACCAGCTTGATTGGGTGTAGGGTCATCTCCCGTTTGCCTCCTGTGGTTTGTTCACGTGACGGGCTTCATCCCCGCAACCAGCCTGCGGTGCCCGAGCCTCCCGAGACCGATAGACAAAACCTTGATCGGCGGTTCCCGTCCGCCATGTTCCGGTTCTGACGACCGGGTTCCCGAAAAGATCCGCTGATCCCCCTGAATAAACCCGCTGATCATGCAGATGACGAGCCTCGACGATAGCCCGGATGGTCGGGCTCCGCAACGCCTTGGGCGGATGGCCGGTGAAGGGCTGGGAATCCGCCCGGCCGAGGGCGGCGACCAGCGTCCCCGCGCCGAGGGCTCTGGTCACGCGGGCGCGGGCGCCACGGCCGGGCGCGATCAGCCCTGGCGCAGCTGAAAGCCGTGGGCGTACGGGTCGCGCGGATCGACGAAGATCGTGTTCAGCCCGGTCATGCGCGCCCAGCCGGCAACGCTCGGGATGATCGCCGCGTGCTGGCCGACCCGGGCCTCGGCCTCGACCCGGCCCTCGAACCGGCTGCCGATGATGCTCTCGTGCACGAACGCGTCGCCGACCGCGAGCTTGCCGCGCGCGGCGAGCTGGGCGATCCGCGCCGAGGTGCCGGTGCCGCAAGGCGAGCGGTCGATCGCGCTGGCGCCGTAGAACACGGCGTTGCGCCCGTGCGCCTGCGGATCGTGCGCCGGCCCGGTCCACATGATGTGCGAGACATGGGCGATGGTCGGATCGTCCGGGTGGGCGACCTCGACCCGCTGGTTCAGGCGCCGGCGGAGCTCCGGGCTGAGGCGCAGGATGTCGCCCGCCGACAGGTCGTCGAGCCCGCCGTAGCCGGGCTGCGGCTCGACGATCGCGTAGAAGTTGCCGCCATAGGCGATGTCGACCACCAGCTCCCCGAGCTCCGGGCACTCGACCCGGACCTCGGGCAGCGCCAGATAGCTCGCGACGTTGGTCAGGCGCACCCGCTCGACGAACCGGCCGGCCCGCTCGTAAGCCGCGAGCACCAGCCCGGCCGGCGTGTCGAGGCGCACTTCACCCTCGGTGCGCGGGCTCACGAGCCCCTGCTCGAGGGCGAAGGTGACCGTGCCGATCGTGCCGTGGCCGCACATCGGGAGGCACCCGGAAACCTCGATGTAGAGGACGCCGATGTCGCAATCGGCCCGGCAGGGCGGGTAGAGGATCGCGCCCGACATGACGTCGTGGCCGCGCGGCTCGTACATCAGCGCGGTCCGGATCCAGTCGTAGCGGGCGAGAAAATCCTGGCGCCGCGCGCTCATCGAGGCGCCATCCAGCAGCGGCCCGCCGCCCGCCACCAGACGCACCGGATTGCCGCAGGTGTGGCCGTCGATGCAGAAGAAGGTCTTTCCGGACATGCGGGTCGGGCGCTGCCCTCACCCCCTGATAGGCAAACGGGGAATAGAAGCCGTTAGCTGTCCGAGATCGCCCAGGTCATGTGGTGGTCGGTGTAGTCGAGCCGCTTGGACTTGGCCACGACCACAGGCTCGCCGGGCGCGATGCACAAGGGGTGGCCGCTGATCGTCACCTCGCCGCCGCCCTGGCCCTCGATCGCCTCGATCTCGGCCTGCGGCGATGTTCGGGATCGCGAGGCTCCGCCGCTTGCCCTGCGGCCCGGTAGTCGATCTTGACGCTCGCGACCCCCAGCACGTCCTCGACGAACGAGGCGAACACCGCCGGATGGCCGCCCGCCTGGCCGGCGAAGATCTTGGTCAGCGCCTGCTTCTGGGCGTCGCTCGCGCGCTCGTCCAGATAGAGCGCCGCCCGCCACTTGGTCTCGACCATGGTGCCGGGCGCGGTGACCGCGATGGCGACGTTGAGGCCGGCGAGGTCGGTCTGGTCGTCCTGGCCCTGGTCGATGTGCCAGGCGATCAGCACCCGGCACTCGCCCTCGGTCGGCGGGCTGAGGAACACGCACGGGCAGGCGACATCGCAGTTGCAGGTCTCGAAATAGGTGCCCTTCAGGTTCCAGCTCATCGCAGGCCTCCCTTTGCTCGTGATGCCTCCCGCAATCTGGTCGCCTTTACCCGCGCCGGCAACCGCCGTTCACGCCAGCTGGTCGAGCAGCGCCTTGGCGTCTTTTAGGTCGGCGGTGTCGAAGCCCTCGGTGAACCAGTCGTAGACCGGGGCGAGGAGGTCGTAAGCCTTCTGGCGTTTGCCTTGCTCGGCCCAGAGGCGCGCGAGGCTGGTCGCGGCGCGCAGTTCCAGAGATTTGGCGCCCTGGGCACGCGCGATGTGGATCGCGCGATCGAAGCTCGCTGCGGCTTGGTCCCTTCTATCCGCGCGAGCGCACAGCAGGAGCTGTCCACGCGTACGCTGGATTCTGGCTTCCCACCATCGCTCCCCCGTCTCCTCGCCGATGGCGGACGCCTGCGCGAGGTACTCCAACGCCTCGGCGTATCGTCCGGCACGCATACAGCTTTCAGCGAGCAGGCAGGTAAAGACTTGGAGATAGCTCCGGATGCCCATGCGATGCCAATCCGCGAGCCCGGCACGAAGTTGCTTCAATCCCTCCTGGATCTGATCGGCTTGGGCCATGGCCCAGCCCGCTATGATCAACGCGCTCGCGCGCGTCTGGGGCAGTTCTTGCTCTTCGCTGAGTTTGAGCAGCTGTTCTGCCGTTGACAGGGCGGCGCCGCTGTCGCCGGCCGCGGCATTGGCCACCCCGACGAGCCAAAGCGCGAAGGCCAGGGTCGGCGGGTGACGCAGCCGGTGCGCAAATTGCATGGCGTCGTCGGCGTGCGCTCGCGCCTGCTCCGGACGACCAAGAGTCCAGACGATCCCGGCGCCAAGGGCGTGGGCGCAAACCGCCGGATCGTGCCCCATGTACAAAAAGGCGTGCTGCTTGTGACGCTCCGGATCGTACAGCTCGATTCCCTTCGCGATGTGGCCATACGCCTCCGCAAAATTCCCCCGCAACATCGGCAGCGGCCATGCGGCGTGGTGCGCCTGCAACAGCAGATCGGCATCTTTGGTCGCCTCGGCGACCTGGAACAGCTCATCGGTGATCTCGTCCGCGCCATCGTACCGGCCACGAGACATGTAGAACAGCCACAATCCTACCAGGGGCGGCACCAGATCGCCCGACCGTTGCAGGCTGTGGGCAAGTTGCCTGGCGCGCGTGTACACGGCTTCGACCGCGGGTGCTGCCCAACCATTGACGAGCATCAGGGCGGGCCCAAGTTGCGTCGAAATCTTGAGCTCCAGCTCATCGCGTGCGGGTGTTTCCGGCAGGGACTTAAGCAGATCGAGCGCCCGACGAAAGTGTTGGATCGCCTCACGATTGGCTGCGCGGCGTACGGCCCGTTCGCCTGCCTGGCGCCAGTGTCCGATGGCCGGCTCGACCAGTCCGGCCTCGCTATAATGATGAGCCAGGACTTCGGGCGCCGTCGCCGACGGGAAGCGCTCTTCAAGCGCCACGGCGATCCGATGATGCAATTGGTGACGTTTGGATTTGAGAAGCGATTGATACGCCGCGTCCTGGACCAGCGCGTGCTTGAAGCTGTAAGTCGCTTCGGGCGGGGTCCCGCGACGGAAGATCAACTCGGCAGCGACCAGCTGGTCGAGGGCAGCCTCCAGGTCTGGCTCCGGGCGGTCGGCGACCGCCGCGAGCAGGTCGTGGCTGAACTCACGACCGATTACGGCACTGATCTGCGCGACCTCCTTGACCGGGCCCAGGCGGTCGAGGCGTGCCATCAGCGAGTCCTGCAAAGTGGTCGGGATGGCGAACGGTGCTAAGGGACCTGCGAGCTCGTAGCGGTCGCCGGCATCGGTCAGCAGCCCTGATTCGAGCACCGCTCTGGTCAGCTCCTCGACGAACAGGGGCACGCCGTCGGTTCGCACCACGATCTGCTCGATGATCGCCGCCGGCAGCGGCTTGTCGCCGCTCACGCGCGTCACCAGATGGGCCCCCTGGCGCCGGCCCAATCGGTTCATGGTCAGCGCCGTGACATGGCTTTGCCCGGTCCAGGGTGGGCTGAACTCGGACCGGTAGGTGAGCACCACCAGCACGGGCAGGGCGCGCACCCGCTCGACCAGGAGGTCGAGGAGCTCCAGGGTCGACGGATCCACCCAGTGCACGTCCTCGTACAGTTCGAGCACCGGTCGGCTGCGGGCGAGGCCGGCCAGCTGCTCGATCAGGACCTCGAGGGTGCGCTGCTTCTGCCGCTGCGGGCTGAGGTTCGGGGCCGGGTAGCGCCCATCGCTCGGGACGCCCAGCAGCGCCCCGATCAGGGGTACCACCTCGTCCAGCTGCTCGGTGCCCTGACCGAGCAGCGCCTCCAGCTTGGCGAGCCGGTCCGCGGCCTCGTCATGGAAGGCAATGCCCGCCGCCCGCTCCAGCTGCGTGATGACCGGATAGAGCGCGCTGTTGGTGTGGTAGGGCGAGCAGAAGTGACTGAGCGTGAGGTGCGGCTCGCCGGCCAGCTGTTCGCGCAGCGCGCGTAGCAGGCGCGACTTGCCGATCCCCGCTTCGCCCGCGATCAGGAGCACCTGGCCGTCGCCGTCTTTGGCCCGACGCCACCGCTCCAGCAGCATGGCGAGCTCGTGCTCGCGGCCGACCAGCGGCGTCAGCCGCTGCCCGTGCAGGGCCTCGAAGCGGCCATCGGCGCGGCCTTCGCCTTCGACCCGGAACGCCGCAAGCGGCTCGGCGAAGCCCTTGAGGCGGGTCGGGCCGAGGTCGGTCAGCTCGAACAGGCCACCGACCAGGCGCCGGGTCGCCTGGCTGATGACGACCCTGCCTGGCTCCGCCAGCGCCTGGAGCCGGGCCGCGAGGTTCGGGGTCTCGCCGACCACCGCGCGTTCCTGCGCCTCGCCTTCGCCGACCAGCTCGCCGACCACCACCAGCCCGGTCGCGATGCCGATGCGCGCGGCCAGCGGCCGGCCGGCGGCCGCGAGCCCGGCCACCGCCTGAACCAGCGCGAGCCCCGCCCGGACTGCCCGCTCGGCGTCGTCCTCATGCGCCTGCGGCCAGCCGAAATAGGCCAGCACGCCGTCGCCCATGAACTTGGCGACGTGGCCCTCGAAACGCAGGGTCTCGCCGGCGACCGCGTTCTGGTAGGCGCGAATCACCGCGCCCATCTCCTCGGGATCGAGCTCGCCCGAGAGCGCGGTCGAGCCGACCAGGTCGCAGAACAGCACCGTCAGCTGGCGCCGCTCGGCCTCGCGCGGCCCCGCCGCCGGCGCCTCGACCTCGTCGGCCACCGTCCGGTCGGCCGGCCCCGCTGCCGGCTCCGCCAGGGCCGCGATCGCCGCCAACAGCTTCTTGCGATGGCCGAGCGAGGCGACCCCCAGCTCCTTCAGATCGTCAGCGCTCAGGGTGCGCAGGACGTCGGCGTCGACGTCGTTGGCGCAGAACGCCTCCAGGTAGCGCTCCAGCCCCAAGTCCTGCAGCCACGCCGCAATGTCCACGCCGGCTCTCGCAACCCATTCCGATCGCCACTGTGACTACCACCGTCGCCCTGCGGTGCCGGCAGCAACAATCCGCCGGGCCTCAGCCGAGCAGCAGGCTGTCGTCCTCGAGCTGGCCGCGGACTTGGCCGAACCGGGCGACCAGGTCGACGACCTCGAGGCCGGCGCGCGTGGGGCCCGCGACGTCGAGGCAGATTTTGCCCTCGTGGAGCATGATCGTGCGGGTGCCGCAGTCGAGCGCCTGGCGCATGCTGTGGGTGACCATGAGCGTGGTCAGGCGCTGCTCGGCGACGATCTCGCGGGTCAGCTCGAGCACGAACTCGGCGGTCTTGGGGTCGAGGGCTGCGGTATGCTCGTCGAGCAGCAGGATCTGCATCGGCGCGAGCGTCGCCATCAGGAGGCTGACCGCCTGACGCTGGCCGCCGGAGAGCAGCCCCATGGGGTCGCCGAGACGGTTTTCCAGACCGAGGCCGAGGCGGGCGAGCCGGGCGCGCAGCCGCTCGCGCAGGTCCCGGTGGACCGCGCGGCCGAGACCGCGACGGCGGCCGCGGGCGGCGGCGAGCGCCAGGTTCTCCTCGATCGTGAGCGCCGCGCAGCTGCCGGCGAGCGGGTCCTGGAACACCCGCGCGATCAGTTTTGCCCGCGCAGGCGCGGACCAGCCGGTGATGTCCTGGCCGGCGATCTCGATCCGGCCGCGCTCAGGCACCGCATCGCCGGTCAAAGCGTTCAGAAGGGTCGACTTGCCGGCGCCGTTGGAGCCGATCACGGTCACGAACTCGGCCTCGGCGACCGCTGAGGTCGATGCCGGCCAGCGCCCGGGTCTCGAGCACCGTACCGCGGCCGAAGGTGACCTCGAGCCCGGTGATCCGGATCATGCCCGCGCCTGGCGGCCGAGCAACGCCCGGAGCGGGTTGCGGGCGCCCGGCAGGATCAGGGCGAGGCCGACCAGCGCGGCCGTCACCAGGTTGAGGTCGGAGGCCTGGAGGCCGAGCACGTGGGCGTTCAGCGCGAGCGCGATCGCGAGGCGGTAGAGGATCGAGCCGAGCACGGCGGCCACCACCACGACGCCGATCCGGCGCGCCGGCAGCAGGGTCTCGCCGATGATCACCGCGGCGAGGCCGACCACGATCGTGCCGGTGCCGATCGTGATGTCGGCAAAGCCGTTGGTCTGCGCGAACAGCGCGCCGGCGAGCGCCACGAGCGCGTTGCTGAGCGCCATGCCGACGCAGATCGCGCGGCCGGTCGCGATCCCCTGGGCGCGCGCCATGCGCGGATTGGCGCCGGTCGCGCGCATGGCGAGGCCATAGTCGCTGGCGAGAAAGCGGGTCAGGAGGACCATGACGATCACCAGGGCGACGCCGACCAGGGCGGGCGTCAAGAGCATGTCCCTGACGCCCAGGCCCTGGAACGGCGTCAGCACGGTCGGCTCGCCGAGCAGCGCGATGTTCGGGCGGCCCATGATCCGAAGGTTGATCGAGAACAGCGCGATCATGGTCAGGATGCTGGCGAGCAGATGCAGGATCCGGAAGCGGACGTTGAGCAGCGCCGTCACCAGGCCGGCGAGCGCGCCCGCGAGGATCGCGAGCAGGGTCGCGAGATAGGGGTCGATGCCGGCAACGATCGCGCTCGCCACGACCGCCGCCCCGAGCGGAAAGCTGCCATCGACCGTCAGGTCGGGAAAGCTCAGGACCCTGAAACGACAAAAAAACGCCGAGCGCAACCAGACCGTAGACCAGGCCGAGCTCGAGCGCGCCGAACAGCGCCACCTGGTTCACGGCCGTCGCATCCTCTGCCCGCCGCTCAGGCGCGCCGGCGCCGGGTCAGCGCCGCCGCGCCGGCCGCAGCGCGCCTACTCGACCACGACCTTGGCGCGCTTGATGACCGCGTCCGGGATCGTGATGCCCATGGCCTCGGCCGCACCCGGATTGACGAACAGCTGGGTGGTCTTGACGCTCTCGACCGGCATGTCGCCCGGGTTCTCGCCCTTGAGCACGCGGGCGACCATCTTGCCGGTCTGGCGGCCGATGTCATAGTAGTTGAAGCCGAGCGCCGCGATCGCGCCCCGCGGCACCGAATCGGTGTCGCCGGCGAACACCGGCAGCTGGTTGTCGGTGCCGACCTTGACGATCGCCTCGAGGGCTGTGACCACGGTGTTGTCGGTCGGCACGTAGATCGCGTCGACCTGGCCGATCAGGCTCTGGGCCGCCGCCAGCACGTCGGCGGAGCGCGGCGCCACCGCCTCGGCGATCACCAGGCCACGGGCCGGCGCCTCCTTCTTCAACAGCTCGATCAGGGTGACCGAGTTGGCCTCGCCCGGATTATAGATGACGCCGAGGTCCTTGGCGTCGGGCATGATCTCCTTGATCAGGTCGAGATGCAGGCCGATCGGCGACAGGTCCGACATGCCGGTGACGTTGCCGCCCGGATGCTCGAGATTGGGCACCAGCTTGGCGCCGACCGGGTCGGTGACCGCGGTGAACACCACGGGGATGTCCTTGGTCGCGCCGACCACCGCCTGCGCCGAGGGCGTCGAGATCGGCACGATCACGTCCGGCTGGTCGCCGACGAACTTCTGCGCGATCTGGGCCGCGGTCGCCGGGTTGCCCTGGGCGCTCTCGAACAGGAAGTCGAGATTGTGGCCGTCGACATAGCCTTCGTCGGCGAGCTCGTCCTTGATCCCCTTGCGCGCGGCATCGAGCGCCGGGTGCTCGACGATCTGGGTCACCGCCACGGTCTTGAGCTCCTGAGCCGGCGCGACCGACGCGCCAAGGGCCAGCGCGGCCAGACCGCCGAGCCCGGCACCCGCCAAAGTGCGACGCGAGAGCATGATGCAGCCTCCTCCTGAGATCCTGCCGGAGGCTATCAGGCCTGACCACCCGCCGTCGAGCCCGGGGCCATCAGCGGCCGATCAGCCACTCGACGATCCGATAGCCCGCGAACAGAAACCCGAGGACCAGCACCCAGACCGCCGCCTGCCGCAGCCCCCGGCGCTGGCTGCGCAGCAACGGCAGGCTGCCCGCCAGCACCATCAGCAACAGGCTGATCAGCCAGACCGCGCGAAAGGTCTGATCATCGCTCAACGGGCAGGGCCCGCTGGCCGAACAAGGTCGAGCCCGACCGAAGAGCCTGGCGGACGTCCCGCTCGGCCCGCTCCCCTGCCGCTACGGCCAGACCTGGACGTAGGCCGAGCGCGCGCGCTCCGAGACGCCGCCGAAATGGGCGTCGAACTCCCGCCTCAGCTCGGCGAAATGCTCCGACTCCAGAAACCGCTCCAGGGTCGGCTCATCCTGGAACTCGTAGACCGCCATGTACTGGTACTTGTCCTCGCCGAGCAGCGCCCGATAGCGCCGGGCGCTGACCGCGCCTCGATACTGCAGCACCTGCGGACAGTGCTCCTCATTGTACCACCGATTGAACTCCGCCTCCCGCTCCTTCGGGATCGACGCCCGCACCACGAACAACGCCGTCGCCATTTTTTTCTCCACCTCTCTCCAGACGCCCCAACCTTGGGGTACCTCAGGCCCCGGCACAAGTGTCGAAGGCTACGCCGTCCGATCGGCTTGCGCGCTCGCCGTTGTCCCCGCATTCTGGTGCCGCACTATCTTGGTTGGCCGATCCCGAACTTACCGAGCCGAGCACATGGCCAAGCCGCCGGATGCCTTTCTGAGCTACACGCGCTTCGACGATCGGCACGAGCGCGGCAAGATCAGCGAATTCCGCGCGCGACTCGCCGACGCGGTGCGGGCCGTGACCGGCGATCCGTTCGAGATCTTTCAGGACGTCGACGACATCGCCGTCGGCGAGCGTTGGTCCGGCAAATTGGATGGGGCGATTGGCCAAGTACCTTTATTCATTCCCATCCTGACGCCGGGCTATTTCCGAAGCCCGGCCTGTCGCGATGAGCTCGCAAAGTTTCTAGTGGCGGAGAAGGCCAAGGAGTGCGACGACCTGATCTTGCCCATCTATTATATCGAGTGTGAGGTTCTCAAAGATCCGGTGTTGCGAGCCGCTTACTCGTTGGCAGAGGAGATCCATCAGCGCCAGCGCTACGACTGGCGGTCGCTGCGGCACAATTCCTTCAATACCAAGGTCGTCAAAACCGCGCTCGAACGGTTGGCTCGGGATGTCGCAAAGGCGCGTCCGCTCGCAAATCGGCGTCACCTCGCAACCGCCCGGCACCATTTTCCGTGACATCGACGCGCCCTGGTGCCCGGAGATGGTGATGATTTCCGCCGGGCGAGTTCACGATGGGCTCGACCGCGGCCGAGCGGCTATGGGCCATCGCTCAAGGCGGCGACCGAGAACAGGTGAATGGGGAAGCACCGCAACATCTGGTTCGGATTGCCTATCCGCTCGCGGTCGGCCGCTATCCGGTAACCTTCGAGGAATACGACGCGTTTTGCGGTGAGACGGGGCATGGCGCGCCCGACGATGAAGGCTGGGGGCGGGGTCGGCGACCGGCGGTCAATGTGTCCTGGGACGATGCCGAGATTTACATCGCATGGCTCGCCACGCAAACGCGTCAGCCTTATCGGCTGCTCTCCGAAGCCGAGTGGGAATACGCCTGCCGAGCCGGCACAAGAACGCGCTATTGGTGGGGCGATGAGATCACGCACGCGAACGCCAACTGGCGCAACGGCGACAAGACGAGCGAAGTCGGGGCTTACGACCCCAACCCGTTCGAGCTCTGTGATACGCACGGGAACGTCTGGGAGTGGTGCGAGGATCGCTGGCATGAGTCCGATGCCGGGGCGCCGGCCGACGGTTCCGCGTGGCTGGAAGGAGACCGATTCCGGCGGCTGGTACGCGGCGGATCCTGGCTTACTGATCCAGTGGGCCTCCGTTCAGCGATACGTGTCGCAGTTGATTCCGTCGCCGGTGCCCGTAATCTGGGCTTTCGGGTTGCCAGGACGCTTACCCCTTGATCCTTTACATCTTTGGTACCGTGTCTGGGGCGCAGTCCCGGTCGGTTTTTCTGCGGGCGCGGCGCAGTTCCACAGTCGGTGAGCTGGGGTAGCCCCGCGGCAGGCTTGCAGATGGGGAGGGCTCGGGCTAGGTGTCGCGCGCGTTGTTGCGCTGCCGAAAGGGAGCGAAGGCGGTGAGCGCCGCGGCTGAGAAGTGGGAAAAACCTGGTCCATCTGGCCCTGCCCAAGGGGCGGATGGAGCAGGGCGTGCTGGCGCTGCTGGGCGATGCCGGCATCCGGGTGGCGTTCGGGCGGCGGGGGTATCGGCCGGCGCTGTCGCTCGAGGGGTTCGAGACCAAGATCCTGAAGCCGCAGAACATCGTCGAGATGCTGCATCTGGGTTCCCGGGATGTCGGCTTCGCCGGCGCCGACTGGGTCGCCGAGCTCGCGGCCGACGTGGTCGAGCTGCTCGATACCGGGCTCGATCCGGTGCGTGTGGTGGCCGCGGCAGCGCCGGAGTTCGCCGGCGGCGGGCAGGCAGCGGGCGGCGTTCGTCGTCGCCTCGGAGTACGAGCGGCTGACGCTCGAGTGGCTGGCCAGGCGCGGCTTCGAGGCGACCTTCGTCCATTCCTATGGCGCGACCGAGGTGTTTCCGCCCGAGGATGCCGACTGCATCGTCGACAACACCGCGACCGGCGAGACGCTGGGCGCCAACGGCCTCGTCGTGGTCGACGAGCTGATGCGCTCCTCGACCCGCCTCTATGCCCACCCCAAGGCGCTGGAAAACGCGGAAAAAAGAGCGCGGATCGAGACGCTGGTGCTGCTGCTGCGCTCGGTGCTCGATGCCCGCGAGCGGGTCATGCTCGAGGTCAACGTGTCCGCGGACTGCCTGGAGGCGGTGATCGAGGTCCTGCCCTCCATGCGCGAGCCGACCATGGCGCCGCTCCATGGCGATCAGGGCTTCGCGCTCAAGGCCGCGGTGCCGAGGAAGGACCTGCCGCAGGTGATCCCCCTGATCAAGGCCAAGGGCGGCACCGACATCATCGTCAGCGCGCTCGCCCAGATCGTGGCCTGAGCGTTCCCCGATGAGCGCGCGCCAGGCAACCGTCAGTCGCGAGACCCTCGAGACCAAGATCGCGCTCGAGCTCGTCCTCGACGGCAGCGGCCGGGCGGACGTGAAAACCGGGATCGGTTTTCTCGACCACATGCTGAGCGCGCTCGCCAGGCACGCGCGCTTCGATCTGACGCTCAAATGCGCGGGCGATCTCGAGGTCGACGACCACCACACGGTCGAGGACTGCGCCCTGGCGCTCGGGCAGGCGCTCGATCAGGCGCTCGGGCAACGGCGCGGCATCGCCCGCTTCGGCTCCGCCTTCGCCCCGCTCGACGAGGCGCTGGCACGCGCGGTCGTCGATTTTTCCGGGCGGCCCTGCGCGGTGGTCGAGCTCGGACTGGAGCGCGAGGCGCTCGGCCAACTGTCCTGCGAGAACATTGCCCACTTTTTCACCTCGCTCGCCGCGACCGGGCGCATGGCTCTGCACGTCGACGTGCTGCGCGGCGTGAACGACCATCATCGCGCCGAGGCCGCCTTCAAGGCGACCGCGCTCGCTCTCCGCCAGGCGGTGCGGATCGAGGGGCCGGACCAGGTGCCGAGCACCAAAGGCGTGCTCTGATGGCGCCCGAGGTCGTGGTCCTGCCGACCGGGACCGCCAATCTCGCCTCGGTGCTGGCGGCTTTTGCCCGGCTCGGGGCCACGACCCGGATCGCCGCGGATGCCGCCATGGTCCGGGACGCCGAGCGGGTCGTGCTGCCGGGCGTCGGCACCTTCGGGGCGGCGCTCGCGGGCCTGCGCGAGGCCGGCCTCGACGACGCGATCGCTGTCCGGGTGCGGTCCGGTGCTGCCACGCTTGCGATGTGCGTCGGACTTCAAGTGTTGTTTGAGGAAAGCGATGAAAGCCCAGGAACAAAAGGACTTTCTGTGATCCGGGGCCGAGTCGGGCGGTTCCCGGACACGGTGCGCGTGCCGCAGTTCGGCTGGAACCGGATCGAGCCGGCGGCGGACTGTCGCTTGCTGGCGCCCGGTTATGCTTATTTCGCCAACAGCTACCGCGTTGAGGACGCACCCGGTTGCAGGATCGCGACCGCCGAGCACGGCGGCCGCTTCGTCGCAGCGCTCGAGCGCGATCATGTGCTGGCCTGCCAGTTCCACCCGGAGCTCTCGGGCGCCTACGGCCATGCCCTGATCGCCCGCTGGCTGGAGGCGGCGTGATGCTCGACTCTTTTGGGAGAAGGCGCTCGCTGATGCTCACTCTTTTGGGAGAGGGCGCTCGCTGATGCTCACGCGGCGGATCATCCCCTGCCTCGACGTCAGCCACGGCCGGGTGGTCAAGGGGATCAGGTTCCAGGGCCTGCGCGATGCCGGCGATCCCGCCGGGCGGGCGGCGCTGTACGAGCAGCAGGGGGCCGACGAGATCGTCATTCTGGATGTTTCGGCGACCCCTGAGGGCCGCGGCAACCAGGCCGAGACCGTCCGGAGCGTGCGCGCGCGGCTCGGAATTCCGCTGACCGTCGGCGGCGGCATCCGCACCCTCGATGACGCGAAGGTCCTGCTCGAGGCCGGCGCCGACAAGGTCTCGGTCAATAGCGCCGCGGTCCAGCGCCCCGAGCTCCTGACCGAGATCGCGGCGCATTTCGGCCGCCAGTGCACGGTGCTCGCGATCGATGCCCAGCGCCGGGGTGGCGGCTTCGAGGTCCTGGTCAAGGGCGGGCGCGAGACCACCGGCATCGATGCCATCGGCTGGGCGCGCGATGGCGAGGCGCGCGGCGCCGGCGAGATCCTGCTTGACCAGCTGGGACCAGGACGGCACCCGCGCGGGCTATGACCTCGAGCTCACCCGGCGGGTCGCCGCCGCCGTGCGCGTGCCGGTGATCGCCTCGGGCGGGGCGGCGGGCCCGGAGCATCTGAAGGCGGCGTTCGATGCCGGCGCCGATGCCGTGCTCGCGGCCTCGATCTTCCACGACGACGAGCTGACGGTCGGCGACGTCAAGCGCGCGCTCGCCGCCCAGGGCGTGCCGGTCCGACCCACGGTCCCCTGACGATGATCGTGCCCTCGATCGACCTCGAGGCGGGCCAGGCGGTCCAGCTGATCGGCGGCGAGGCCAAGGCGCTCGATGCCGGCGATCCCCGCCCGCTGGCCGCCCGCTTCGGGCGGGTCGGCGAGATCGCGGTGGTCGATCTCGACGCCGCCCTCGGGCGCGGCCGCAACGCCGCCGTGATCGAGGAGCTGATCGACCTCGCGCCCTGCCGGGTCGGCGGCGGCATCCGCGACGTCGGCGCGGCGATCCGCTGGCTCGATCGGGGCGCCGTCAAGGTCGTGCTCGGCACCGCCGCGCGGCCTGACGTGCTGGAAAAGCTGCCGCGCGAGCGCGTCATCGCGGCGCTCGATGCCCGTCACGGCGAGGTCGTGGTCGAGGGCTGGCAGAAGCGGACCGGCCGGGGAATCCTGGAGCGAATCGCCGAGCTCCGCGACCTGGTCGGCGGCTTTCTCGTGACCTTCGTCGAGCGCGAAGGGCGCCTCGAGGGCACCGATCTGGACGTCGCGAAGCAGATCCGGGAGGCCGCCGGCGCGGCCGCGGTCACGATCGCGGGCGGGATCACCGACGCGGACGAGGTCCGGGAGCTCGACCGGATCGGCTGCGACGCCCAGGTCGGCATGGCGCTCTACACCGGCAAGCTCGGCCTCGCCGAGGCTTTCGCCGCGCCTTTGCGGAGCGACCGGCCGGACGGTCTCTGGCCGACCGTGGTGGTCGACGAGCGGGGCATAGCGCTCGGCGTCTGCCATTCGGACCTCGCCTCGCTCGGCGCCGCGCTGGACCAGGGCCGGGGCGTCTATCACTCGCGCCGGCGCGGCCTCTGGATCAAAGGCGAGAGCTCGGGGGCGACCCAGGAGCTGCTCCGGATCGATGCCGACTGCGATCGCGACACGCTGCGCTTCACCGTCCGCCAGCAGCCGCCCGGTTTCTGTCACCAGAGCACGCGAAGCTGTTGGGGGCCGGATCGCGGCCTGGGCGCGCTCGCCCGGCGTCTTCTCGAACGCAGGTCCTCGGCGCCGGCCGGCTCGTACACCGCCAGGCTGCTCGCCGATCCCGACCTGCTCGGGGCCAAGCTCCGGGAGGAAGCGGCCGAGCTGGCAGAGGCGGCCGCCCGCGACCATGTGGCCGAGGAGGCGGCCGACGTCCTCTATTTCACCCTCGCGACGCTCGCCCGCCACGGCGTCGATCTGGCCGAGGTCGAGGCGGTCCTGGACCGTCGCGCGCTCAAGGTCACGAGGCGGGGCTGACCGATCGCTTCAGTTGTCAGCAGCTCTCGATTTTCGGGAAAATGCAATAGCGGCGTATGTAGATACCAAATATTAACTTTCTTCGCCTAGCGGCAGGCGCCATATCAGTTTCCTGCCGAATCACGGAAGGAGACGGCAATGCCGCCGTGGCTGGTCGTTTCGATGCTTGCCTTGGGTATGGTCGCCGCTGTCGGGACGACGTCGGCCACCGTCTATGTTCCGGGCCAGTACCGGGATGGCGTCTACACGCACCCGCATTTCCTGGACGCGCCTCTGACCAAGGACGTCAAGATGGAGAGCGACGACGCCAAGATGCCGAAGCCGATCATCATCGACGAGCCGGTGCCGGCCGAGAAGCTACCGCCCGAATCACCGTCCTGAGCGGCCGCCCCATCGTTCGCCGCGGCCGCTACACCTCGCGGCGGTAGTTGGGCGCCTCGCGGGTGATGCCGACGTCGTGGACGTGGCCCTCGCGCACGCCGGCCTGGGTCACGCGCAGGAAGGTGCAGCCGCGCTGCATGGCGGCGATGTTGGCGTTGCCCGTGTAGCCCATGGCGGCGCGCAGGCCGCCGACCAGCTGGTGGACGATGTTGGCGACCGGGCCGCGATAGGGCACCTGGCCCTCGATCCCCTCGGGCACCAGCTTGAGCGAGTCCCGGATCTCCTCCTGGAAATAGCGGTCGGCCGAGCCGCGCGCCATCGCGCCGAGCGAGCCCATGCCGCGGTACGCCTTGTACGAGCGCCCCTGGTAGAGATAGACCTCGCCCGGGCTCTCGTCGGTGCCGGCGAACAAGGAGCCGATCATGGCGCAGTCGGCGCCGGCCGCGATCGCCTTGGCGAGATCCCCGGACGCCCGGATGCCGCCGTCGGCGATCACCGGCACGCCTTGCTGGTGGCAGTGCTCGGCAACGTCCATGAGCGCTGCCAGCTGCGGCACGCCGACGCCCGCGACCACCCGGGTGGTGCAGATCGAGCCCGGCCCGATCCCGACCTTGATCGCATCGGCGCCGGCATCGATCAACGCCTTGGCGCCGGCCAGGGTCGCGACGTTGCCGGCCAGCACCTGGGTCGCGTTGCTGAGCCGCCGGATGCGCTCGACCGCCTCGAGCACGCGCGCCGAATGGCCGTGCGCCGTGTCGACCACCAGAAGGTCGACGCCGGCCTCGATCAGGGCCTCCGCCCGCTCGAGCCCGGCCGGCCCGACCCCGGTCGCGGCGCCGACCCGGAGCCGGCCCTGCTGGTCCTTGCATGCGTTGGGGAAGCTCTGCGCCTTCTCGATGTCCTTGACCGTCACCAGGCCGATCAGCCGGTAGTCGGCGTCGACCACCAGGAGCTTCTCGATCCGGTGGCGATGCAGGAGTTGCTTGGCCTCCTCGCGGCCGACCCCCTCGCGGACCGTGACCAGGTGCTCGGCGGTCATCAGCTCGCGTACCGGCACCTCGAGGTCGGTCGCGAAGCGGACGTCGCGGTTGGTCAGGATGCCGACCAGGCGGCGGCCTTCGCCCTCGACCACCGGGATGCCGGAGATGCCGTGCGCGGCCATCAGGCCGAGCGCCTCGGCGAGGCTCGCCTCGGGGCCGAGCGTGATCGGGTTGACCACCATGCCGGCCTCGAACTTCTTGACCTTCCTGACCTCGTCGGCCTGGGCCTCCGGGCTCAGATTGCGGTGGACCACGCCGATCCCGCCGTGCTGGGCCATGGCGATCGCGAGCCCGGCCTCGGTCACGGTGTCCATCGCCGCCGACAGCAGCGGGATGCCGAGCTCGATCTCGCGGGTCAGGCGGGTCCCGACCTCGACCGCGGCCGGCAGGACCTCGGAATGGGCCGGCTCGAGCAGAACGTCGTCGAAGGTGAGCGCCTCTCGGATCGCGATCCCCGCCCGCTGCATCACTGACCTCACCCCGCCCGGAAGGTTGCGCCTATATAAGCGCAGCCGACCCGAAGGCCAAGCCAAAGCCGCTCAGCCGGACGGCAGGCGCTGCGGCAGCGCGAGAATCATGGCGCCGACCGCCGCCAGCCAGCTGCCGACGACCCGCACCAGAATCCGTTGCCATTGAGCCTCAAGCGACACCACCACCGCGCTCGGCAGGAGAATCGCGCCGAGCCCGGCGAGCGCGCTGCCGAGCAGGAACAGCACCGGGTCCGCGCCGCCGGCCATGCCCGAGCCGTTGGCGAGGCCGTTGCAGAGGCCGAGCCCGGCCCCGAGCCCGAGCAACAGCGCCGACGGCAGCGCCGCGTCGAGCGCGAGCAGGAGGCCGAGCACCAGGAACGAGCCGGCATTGACCGTCGTGACATAGGCCGGCGCCGGCAGCACCCCGCCAAGCCCGGTGCCGAGGATGAAGGCCGCCGGCAGGACCAGCAGCATCCGGCGCGCCGCTGGCTTGCCGTTCTGGCCGGCGAGCAGGCCCAGGGCCACCAGCGGCGGCGCCAGGTCGAGCGCGGTCGTCGGGTGCAGCAGGCCGCCATAGAAGTCGCCAAAGCGCGCGCCCAGGCTGTGCGCCAGCGCCCGCCCTGGCCAGGCGAGGGCGAGCAAAGCGAGCGCGGACGGCGCGCTCGCCGCTCTCCGGTGCCATGAGAACTTCACGTGCCGAACAGGAAGTAGAAGCCCACGCAGGCGATCAGGCCGCCGGTCGCGCGCACCGCCCGTTCGCCGAGCGGCCAGCGGACCAGGAGACCGAAGCTGATGCCGCAGAGGTGGAGCAGCCCGGTCGCGACCACGAAGCCGATGCCGTAGGCGAGCGGATTGGTCGCCCCCGGCAGCTCGGCGCCGTGGGCGTAGCCGTGAAAGATCGCGAACGCGCCGACCAGCACCGCGGCGACCCAGAGCGGCGGCCGGGCGGCGAAGGCGACCATCGCGCCGAGCCCGATCGCGGACAGCGCGATCCCGATCTCGACCCCTGGCAGCGGCACGCCGAGCACGCCGAGCACGCCGCCGAACGCCATGACCATCGGGAACACGATCGGCAGCAGCCAGATCGCCGGTGCCCCGAGGAACGCGCCCCACATGCCGACCGCGACCATGGCGACCACGTGATCGGGGCCGGTGATCGGGTGCAGGAAGCCGGTCATGAAGCCGCCGGCGACGCCCTGGCCGGTGTGCGCGAGCGCTGGCGTGGCGAGCAGCATCAGGGCCACCGCCACCAGGGCCGGTTCGGCCGAAAGCCGTGCGCCGGGATGGCTGGACATGCTCGGTCTCCTTCAGACTGGCCGGCCTCACGAAGCCAGCGCGATCGCGACGCTCCGCTCGATAAACCAGAACGCCGCCGCCGTGCCAATCACATAGGCAGGCAGCGGCTCGAGCCGCTGCGGCCAGGCCACCTCGAGGCGCCCGAACGCCCAGGCGAAGCTCAGGCAGACCGCCACGAACAGCAGCTGGCCGATCTCGACCCCGAGGTTGAAGAACAGGAGCGCCAGCGGGATCTCGGCCGCCGGCAGACCGACCGCGCCGAGCGCGCTCGCAAAGCCCAGGCCATGGAGCAGGCCGAAGGCGAACGCGATCAGCCAGGGGAACCGGTGGGTGAGGCCGATCCGGCCCTGGCGGCCATGCAGGATCTCGGCCGCGAGGAACACGATGCTGAGCGCGATCGCGGCTTCGACCGGGCGCGACGGCACCGCGATCAGGCCGAGGGTGGCGAGCGCCAGGGTCAGGCTGTGGGCGACCGTGAACGCGCTCACGGTCTTGACCAGCATCCAGGGCCCGCGGACGATCAGCAGCAGCCCGAGCACGAACAGCAGGTGGTCGATCCCGGACAGGATGTGCTCGATGCCGAGTTCCAGGTAGCGCCGGGCGGCGTCGGCCAGCGAGCCGGAGCCGGCCCGAAGCGCTTCGAGCGGCACCTCGATGGCGCGGCCGCTGCGGCCGAAGAACCGGCGCGCGCTCGAGCCGTCCAGCCAGCGAACCGCGAGCATCACTCCCTGGCGCTGCCAGGCGAGCTCCAAGACGTCGCCCGCATGCAGGGGCTCGCCGGGGCAGGCGAAGACGTAGCGCAGGCTGGCCGCGCCTGCCCAGCCGCCGGGCGGCGCCGGGTCGAGGCGGCAGCGCGCCGGCAGAACCGGCGGCGCGAACGCCTCGGCGGGACCGGAGGCGAGGTCGACCTCCAGGGCGTAGTGGCCCGCGCTCAGCTCCTCGAGACTGGCGCGCGCGACCCCGATGTCATGCGCCACGGCGGCCGGCGCCAGCCAGAGACCGAGCAGACCGACCAGCAGCCGGGCCCAAGTCCGCCGACCGGTCATGGCGAACCCTCGGGCGCGCCCGCGCCCGGCTCGACCACGATCCGATACTGCGCGCGCAGCGCCGCGACCCGCTCGGCGACGAGATCGCTCTGCCGCGCCCGGCGCCAGTCCTCGCGCACCGAGTTCTGGACCTCCTCGAAGGCCGGCAGGTGCGCCGGCTCCCTGGCGACCACGCGGACGAAGTGCACGCCCTCGGCCGAGCGCAGCGGCCCCTGCCATTGGCCGGGCGGCAGCTCGAAGATCCGCCTGGCGTTGTCGGCACCGAACAGGTCGCCGAGGTCGCGCGCGCTGTAGCCGGTCAGCCGGGGACCGAGCATGTAGAGCGGATCGCCCAGGCCCTCGATGTCGGCGCCGGCGCGCAGGCGCGCGAGCAGGCCATCCGGGACCGCGGCCGGGTCGGCGAAGTAGACCTGGTCGAGGGTCACCTTGGCCGGCGTCCGGTAGCGCTCGAGGTTGGCTTGCAGATACGCCCGCAGCTCGGCCTCGCTCGGCGCCGGCAGGTCCTCGCTGAGCAGGAAGCGCATCTTCTGGACCAGGTGCTGCTCGACCAGGCTGTCCTGCTCGAGCCCGCGCTTGTAGGCCTCGCGCAGCAGCACCGCGTCGTCGATCATGCTCTGCACGACGCGCTTGCGCTCCGCCGCCGACAGCGGCCGGCCGAGGAACTGCACCTGCTGGTCGATCATCGCCTGGATGGCCGGCGGGTCGATCACGATCGTCTCGCGCTCCGCGGACCGACGGAGCGCGTCCGCCCCGAACAGCAGCCCGCCGAGGACCACGAAGTGGACCAAGGGCTCCCGCCGCAGGAACGCCCAGAGCCGCCGGCCCCAGGACCTCGCCTCGTAGCCGGAGAGCGCGATCCCGGTCGTCCCGGCTGATCCGGACCTAGGTTCGCGGGCGCGGCGCGCCGCCACGACGGAGCCGCCGGGCGTACACCTCAGACCCGCTCGCCGCCGGTCGCGAGCAGGGTGGGCTTGGGCGCGATGCCGTAGCGGTACGCCCAGCCGAGGCCCTCCAGGGTGTCGCCGGCCGGGAAATACTCGCAGCCGACCCAGCCCGCGTAGCCCCGCCGGTCGAGCAGATCGAACAGATAGGGGTAGTTGATCTCGCCGATGTCCGGCTCCTGGCGCTCGGGCACGCCCGCGATCTGGACATGCGCCGTGATGCCCTGATGGCGCTCGAAGCTCCTGGCAAGATCGCCGGTCATGATCTGGGCGTGGTAGAAGTCGAACTGCAGCTTCAAATTCGAAAGATTGAGCTCGGCGATCAGGGCCGCGCCCTCGGCCGGCGTGTTGAGCAGATAGCCCGGGATGTCGCGCGTGTTGATCGGCTCGATCAGCGCCAGGCGCCCGGCCCGGGCGCAGGCGAGCGCGGCCCGCCTGAGGTTCGCCTCGAACACCTGCAGGCAGGCGTCCCTGCTGGTGCCGGCGGGCTGCACGCCCGCCATGACGTGGATCATCGGGCAGGCCAGCGCCTCGGCGTAGGCCAGCGCCTGGCCGAGCGCCGCCTCGAAGTCGGCCTCGCGTCCGGGCAGGCCGGCGAGACCCCGCTCGCCAGCCGCGAAGTCGCCGGGCGGCGTGTTCATCAGCACCAGCTGGACGTCGCTCGCCGCCAGCCGAGCCTTCAGCTCGGCCGCCTCCGCCACATAGGGGAACTGGCACTCGACCGCCTTGAACCCGGCGGCCGCGGCGGCCTCGATCCGGTCGACGAACGGCCGGTCGCTGAACATGGTGCTGATGTTGGCGGCAAAGCGCGGCATGGGTCACCTCCTCAGGCTTTGCTGCTCTTCTACACGACGACGACGACGACGCCGAGCCCTTCGTTCGCGGCGCGCGGGGCCGTTAGATGCGGTAATCGGGCCAGGGTCGCCGTCTGGGGCTTCTCTGGGAGGCAGCTGTCCCCCACGCTGATGATGGAACGGGGTCCGATGGTCGGCCCCAAGCATCGAGCAGGAGGGACAGCCATGGAGCACTATGCCGCGATCGACGTGTCGTTGGAATGGAGCAGCGTGTGCGTGATCGACGCCGAGGGCGAGATCGTGCGTGAGGCCAAGGTGCCGAGCGAGCGCGAGACTCTGGTCGCGTTCTTCGCCGAGAGTGGGTTGCGGTTCGCCCGCATCGGGTTGGAGGCCGGTCCGTTGTCGCAGTGGCTGCACGCCGGGTTGGTCGAGGCCGGACTGCCGGCGATTTTGATCGAGACCCGGCATGTCAAGGCGGCGCTGCGGGCGATGACGGTGAAGACCGACCGCAACGATGCCCGCGGCATGGCCCAGCTGATGCGCATGGGCTGGTTCCGACCGGTCCACGTCAAGACGCTTCAGGCCCAGGAGATCCGCGCCCTGCTGACCGCCCGCAAGTTGCTGGTGGCCAAGTTGGGCGATGTCGAGAGCAGTATCCGTGGCATCCTGCGTGGCTTCGGGCTGAAGGTGGGCGCGGTGAGCAAGGGCAGGTTCGAGACCCGGATCCGCGAGCTGGTGGCCGGTCAGGCCACGCTCGAGCGGGTCGCCGCGCCCCTGCTCCGGGCAAGGGCGGCGCTGGCTGCCGAATACCGGACCTTGCACCGGCAGCTGCTCGCGGCGGTGCGTGAGGACGAGGTGTGTGGCCGGCTGATGACCATTCCGGGCGTCGGCGCGGTGGTGGCCATGACCTACAGATCGGCCATCGACCGGCCCGAACGCTTCGCCAGGTCGAAGGCGGTGGGCGCCCACTTCGGCCTGACGCCGAAGAAGTACCAGTCCGGCGAGATCGACCGCACCGGCCGGATCAGCAAGGTGGGGGACGCCATGGCGCGCACGGCGCTGTTCGAGGCGGCCAACGTGATGCTGACCCGCACGGTACGCTTCTCGACCCTCAAGGCCTGGGCGCTGCGGGTCGCCGGCCGGCACGGCATGAAGAAGGCCAAGGTGGCGCTGGCCCGCAAGCTGGCGGTGGTGATGCACCGCATGTGGCTCGATGGCACCACCTTTCGCTGGGGCGAGGCAGGCGTGAGCGCCGCCTGAGGCGACGGCAGAGCACGACCGCCAGCCTCGGCAACCAGGTCCCGTCGCGGGGACGCGCGGATCGGGTGAAGCCGCAAATCCGGGAGTGGCCGGTTCATCTGGACCGGACCACGTGTGTTAGATCGGCTCGCTCGCTCCGTCTGATCGCATCATGTGGCGGCTTCCGACATCGGGCGCCGACCACGGACAGAAGCACGAGCCCCGCGGCGTGACGGCAAGAGCAGAGCGTGAGGGTTGACATCCGCGGCCCGATTACAGAAGCCCGGGATTAGGACGCGCGCCGCAGGATCGCGCCCCAAGCTTGTGGAACCCGCGGGAGCCCGCCGATCGCGCCCTTGAGTCAGCCGCACCCGCCGGCGGTGCCGCGGATCGACCGCAAGGACCTCGGGCTGATCGGCCTTTTGCCGGTGCTCGCGGCGTGCGCCTTCGCGATCCCCGAGCGCCTCTGGCCGGCGCTGACCGACCGCCTGGCCGGCCTGCGTCTGAGGCTCCGCGGCGCGCGCACGGTCGCCGAGCTCGACCGGCTCCAGGCGGTGGTCGGCGCCCGGCCCCTCGGCCTGTCCCCGGCCGCGTGCTGGCGGGCCCATCTCGCCAATAACTACCTCGCCTGGATCCAGCTGCTGCGCTGCTACCATCCGCGCGGCTGGCCGGCCGCCGTCCGCCTCGAGGGCCGGGCCGAAATCGACGCCGCGCTCGCGCGGGGCAGGGGCGGCATCCTCTGGGTGACCCCGTTCGCCTTCAGCGACCTCGCGACCAAGCGCGCCCTGCATCAGGCCGGCTACCCGGTCAGCCACCTCAGCCGCGACAGCCATGGCTTCTCGGAGACCCGCTTCGGCCGGCGCTGGCTCAACCCGATCATGACCGGCATCGAGCGGCGCTACGTCGCCGAGCGCCTGGTCATGACCGAGGAGCACCGGCTCGGGCCGCTGCGCGAGCTGGCGCTCCGTCTCAACCAGAACCGGCTGATCTCGATCACGGTCGCGCCGACCGGTCAGCAGACCCGGTTGGTGCCCTTGCTGAGCGGGCAGATCCGGGTCGCGACCGGTGCCCTGGCGCTCGCCTGGCAGACCGGCGCACCGGTGCTGCCGGTGTTCACGTTGCGCGCTCCTGACGGCGGCTTGGTGACCCGGGTCGAGCCGGCGCTTGTGGCCGACCGCCGGCTGGCCCGCGGCACCGCCATCGATGCCCTGCTCGCCGCCTATGCCGCCCTGCTCGGGGCCTACGTGCTGCGCAGCCCCGACCAGTTCCCGCTCGCCTATGTCGCGACCGATCGGGAGGCCGCCATCCCTCAATAGGCGAGCTCGGCGAACACCGGGTCGACCGACCCGCCCCAGCGGCCGTGATAGAGGGCGAGCAGGCCCTCCGCCGGGGTTCGGCCGGTCTCGGCGATGCCACTGAGCGCGGTCAGGAACTGGCGCTCGTCCTGGCCGGCCCAGTCCTCCTCGGCGCGCCGCCTGAGGCCGGTGTCGGCGAGCGCCAGCATGCGCCTGGCCAGATCCTGCACGGTGCCGCCGCGAAACCGCGTCTTGAGGCCGTGCTTCGGCACCTCGGCGCGCAGATGGGCATGCTCCTCGAGGGTCCAGTCCTTGATCCAGCCGTAGGCCTCGTCGAGCGGCTCGTCGTGGTAGAGGACGCCGACCCAGAGCGCCGGCAGCGCGCACAGGCTGCGCCAGGGACCACCGTCGGCGCCCCGCATCTCGAGGAAGCGCTTGAGCCGGACCTCGGGGAACAGGGTCGTCAGATGGTCGTTCCAGTCGGTCAGCGTCGGGATCTCGCCCGGTAGCGCCGGCAGCCGGCCGGCCAGGAAGTCGCGGAAGCTCTGGCCGCTCGCGTCGATGTAGCGGCCGTCCCGGTAGACGAAGTACATCGGCACATCGAGGGCATGCTCGACGTAGCGCTCGAAGCCCATGCCCGCCTCGAACACGAACGGCAGGATGCCCGAGCGGTCGGGGTCGGTGTCGGTCCAGATGTGGCTGCGATAGCTGAGGAAGCCGTTGGGCCGGCCCTCGGTGAACGGCGAGTTGGCGAACAGCGCGGTCGCGACCGGCTGCAGCGCCAGGCCGACCCGGAACTTCTTCACCATGTCGGTTTCGGAGGCGAAGTCGAGGTTGACCTGGATGGTGCAGGTCCGGAGCATCATGTCGAGGCCGAGCCGGCCCTTCTTCGGCATGTAGGCGCGCATGATCCGGTAACGCCCCTTGGGCATCCAGGGGATGTCCTCGCGCCGCCACTTGGGCTGGAAGCCCATGCCGAGCATGCCGATGCCGAGCGGGGCCGCGACCGTGCGCACCTGGTCGAGATGCTCGTGGACCTCGCAGCAGGTCTCGTGCAGGGTCGCGACCGGCGCCCCCGACAGCTCGAACTGGCCGCCCGGCTCGAGCGTGACGTTGGCGTTGCCCCGCTGGAGCGCGATCGGCCGCCCGTCCTCCAGGATCGGCTGCCAGCCGAAGCGCGTCGGCGAGGCCCTCGAGCAGCGCCCGCACGCTGCGCTCGCCCTCGTAAGGCAGGGGCCGCAGGTCGTCGTGGGTGTAGCCGAACTTCTCGTGCTCGGTGCCGATCCGCCACTCGGCTCTTCGGCTTGCAGCCGGCCTCGAGATACTCGATCAGCTGGCGGTCGTCGGTGATCGGCTCGCCCTGGGCTTCTGGCGGAGCGGACATGGCATGACTCCGAGGTGCTGGACGTCCGCGGCGATCCCGATCTCCCTCGGGCGTCGCGCGGCCCCCGGCATTGATGGCAGCCGCACCCGCTTGTCAAGCCCGGGCCGGGACCCGAGCCGGGACCAAGGCGCCGTCGGCCGGCCCTACATCACGGGCTCGCTCGGCGAGACCGGCAGCTCGGCGATGAAGAGGCCCCGGCTCTGGTCCGAGAAGTTGGCCACGAATGCCAGCTGATCGCCGCTCAGGCCCTGCGGGCCGAGAATCACGCTACTCACCAGCCGACCGTCGATCAGGTCGCCCGCTGCCACCACGCGTTGGAGCGCGCCGCCGCGCTCGAGATAGATCCCCCCCTGCAGGCTCGAATCCCTGCCGGCGAACGCCACCTGGCCGCCGTCCACCGAGGTGGCGTCGAAGATCAGGAAATTGCCGGTGCCGCCCGGAATTGCGCTGTTCCGATCGGCGATCACGGTCAGTGTGCCGGCTTCGCTCCGATAGACGCCGAACTGGTCGGGCGGGCGGAAGCCATCGAAGGCGATTTGGTCGCCGTCCGTCGAGAGATCGCTAAAGTCGGTGAAATTGCCCGTGCCGCCGGGGATCGCGGTGTTGAGGTCGGCGATCCGGGTCAAGGCGCCGACTCCCGTCCTGTAGACTCCCCGCTCCCCCGACGTGCCGAGACCAACGAACGCCACCCGGCCGCCGGCCAGCGAGGAGTTGTTGAAGATCGTGAACGTACCGGTTCCGTCCGGGACGGCGGTGTTGGTGTTCACGATCGTGGTCAAGGCGCCGACCCCGTCACGATAGATGCCGCTCTGCCCTGACAAGCCCGAGCCTTCGAACCCGATCTGGCCGCCGTCCACCGATACGAGGCCGAAGCCCGAGAAGGTGCCCGAGCCGTCGGGAATTGGGGTGGTCAGATCGGCAATCCTGGTGAGCGTGCCGCCGACGTCGCGATAGACGCCCTGCTGCAGCCCCGGACCACTGGCATTGAACGCACTGCCATTGAACGCCACCTGGCCGCCCTGCAACGCGGGGAAGAAGAAGTTCATGAAATTGCCGGTGCCGTCGGGGATCGCAGTGCCGAGATCGGCGACCACGCCGAGCGCGCCGATACCGTCCCGATAGATGCCCGCCTGCCCCATCGTGCCAAAGCCTTGAAACGCCACCTGGCCGCCATCCAGCGCAGGCGCGCCAAAAGCCGAGAACGTCTCGCTCATGGCCCCGCCCGGCACCAGCGTGCTGGTGTCCGCGACCTGCGTGAAGCTGACCTGCGCCACTGCCGGCGCGGCCGCCAGCGCGAGTCCCGCCGATAACGTCGCGATGGCTCCGATTGCCCGCCGGCCCATGGCTGCTCCCTCCACAGCTGATCGCAGATCGATAGTCAACCGCAGCCCGCCGCGGCGTCGACGACGCCCCGTCTCGACAGCTGCGACCTACATGACCGGCTCGCCCGGCGAGACCGGCAGCTCGGCGATGGTCGAAAACGTCCCGGTGCCATCGCGGTAGATGCCGCTCTCGCCGGCCGAGCCGTCAGCACGAAACGCCACCTGGCCGCCGTCCAGCGCCGGTGAGCCAAAGCTTGCGAAGGTGCTGGCACTCCCGGGAAGATTGGTGGTCAGATCGGCGACCCGCGCGAGCGCGCCGGTACCATCGAGGTAGATGCCTTGCTGCCCGCCTGAGCCGAAGCCTCGAAATGCCACCTGGCCGCCATCCAGCGCCGGGGCGTCAAAGGCGGTGAAGGTGCTCATGCCACCGCCCGGCACCAGGGTGGAGGTGTCAGGCACGGTCGTGGAAGCTGACCTGGGCCGCCGCCGGCAGCTCAGGAAGACGAGGCTCACCGCTTCGATCGCGCGCATTCGCCCGACCATCGTCGCCTCCCGCAGGCTTATACGCTCGACCATAAACCAGCGCCCAGGGCGAGGCAAGCAAGCCGCGGCAAAGCCGTGGCGGGCGATCGTTGACGCCGGCGCGCGGGACCGTCACTGTGGCGCCGGCCTCACCGGCGGCGTGGCATGGGAATGAGGTAACATCATGGCGAAGCACAGGATTGCGGCGATTCCGGGCGATGGCATCGGGCAGGAGGTGATCGCCGCCGGGATCGAGGTCCTGAAGGCACTGCAGACCCGGGAGCCCGGGCTCGAGCTCGAGGTCGAGAGCTTCGACTGGGGCTCGGCCTGGTATCGCGCCCATGGCCGGATGATGCCGGCGGATGGCCTCGAGCAGCTCAAGCCCTTCGATGCGATCTACTTCGGCGCGGTCGGCGCCCCCGATATCCCGGACGACATCACGCTCTGGGGGCTCAGGCTCGCGATCTGCCAGGGCTTCGACCAGTACGCCAACGTCCGCCCGGCGCGACTTCTGCCGGGCGTGGTCGGACCACTTCGGGGCGTCGCCCCTGGCGACCTCGACTGGATCGTGGTCCGCGAGAACAGCGAGGGCGAGTACGCCGGCGCCGGCGGCCGGGTGCATCGCGGCCTGCCCGAGGAGGTCGGCACCGAGGTCGCGGTGTTCACCCGCACCGGCTGCGAGCGGATCATGCGCTTTGCCTTCGAGCTCGCCCGCACCCGCCCGAAGCAGCAGCTCACCCTGGTCACCAAATCGAACGCCCAGCGCCACGGCATGGTCCTGTGGGACGAGGTTTTTTTCGAGCTCAAGAAGGAGTTCCCGGACGTCGCGACCGACAAGGAGCTGGTCGACGCGATGACCACGCGCATGGTCCTGAAGCCCGGGACGCTGGACGTGATCGTCGCGACCAACCTGCACGCCGACATCCTCTCCGACCTGGCATCAGCCCTCTCCGGCTCCCTCGGCCTCGGCCCGACCGCCAACCTCAACCCGGAACGAAAATTCCCGTCCATGTTCGAGCCGATCCACGGCTCGGCCTTCGACATCACCGGCAAGGGGATCGCCAACCCGATCGCGACCTTCTGGAGCGCCGCTTTGATGCTCGACCACCTGGGCGAGCCCGCGGCCGCGACCCTCCTGATGAGCGCGATCGAGCGCACGCTCGCCGCCGGCGACGTGCTGACCCCCGACCTCGGCGGCCGCGCCACCACCGCAGAGGTCACCGCGCGGGTGTGCGATCTCCTGCGCGGCGCCAACATCTGAGTTGGATCAGGATCGCGCCGGTGAGCTCGTGCTCAAGCAAGGTCGTGACCGGCAATGCCCGGATCAGTGCGATCGAGCCGAGCCTGCCATTGACCGGCGTCCAGCCCGCGGCGAGCCGGGCCAGGCCTCGGAGCAGGTCCGGCGTCGGCAGCAGCATCGTCAGCGTGCAGTGGGGGACCCAGCTTCCCGGCAGATAATGTGGCCGGCAGGCGGGTCGGAACGCTGCTGCGACGTCGTGATAGGCTTCGTGGAGCGCGAGCAAAGCGCTCGGATACGATCGGGGCCAGGAACAGGACGTTCTCCGAGGTCGGAAACACGCCGAGGCTCGAGAAGGTCACGGGCAGGGGCGAGCGTTGCGCGGCCAGCCGCTCGACCGGCCCGGCCAGGGCGCCGGGATCGACCGCCGCCTCGTCATCATAGACCGCGAGGCTGACGTGCGGGACCGCGGCGCACTCCAGCATGGAGCGGCTGACGCCGAGGTCGGCGAGCGTCTGCCATATCGCGACGATCCGCGCGGCTAGCGCCGGGTCGAACCGGAGCTCGACGGAATATAGCCATGGCCCGAACCTAGCGCGTCCGATGCCGCGGGGCCATTGACGCGGCGCGCGTGGCGGGGATGATCGGGCGCAGAGTGGGAAAAAGGGAGGCGGTCATGGACAAGCCGGAAGTTCTGCAGATGATGCCGATCACGCCCAAGGTGCAGGAGCAGGCGGACGAGGCGTTCACGCTGCGCAAGCTGTGGGGCGCGCCGGATGCCGAGGCGTATGTCCGCGAGGTGGCGCCCTGGGTGCGGGGCATCTTCACCAACGGCATCATCGGCGCCGGCAAGGCCCTGCTCGACAATCTGCCCAAGGTCGAGATCGTCGGCGTCTATGGGGTCGGGACCGATGCGGTCGACCTCGCGACCGCGCGCGCCCGCGGCATCCGGGTCACCAACACGCCGGACGTGCTGACCGTCGGCGTCGCCGAATTGGGCATGGCGCTGCTGCTCGATGTCGCCCGCCGGGTCGCCTACAACGACCGCTACCTGCGCGCCGGGCGCTGGCCCACCGAGGGCGATCCGGTGCTGTCGAACTCGCTGACCGGCAAGCGCATGGGCATCCTCGGCCTCGGCCGGATCGGCCGCGCGGTGGCGAAGCGGGCCGAGGCCTTCGACATGGCGATCGTCTATCACGGCCCGCACCGCAAGCCGGACGTGGCGTACGAGTATTTTCCCGACCTGGTCGAGATGGCCGCGGCCGTCGACTGCCTGATGGTGACCTGTCTCGGCGGCCCGACCACGGCAGGCCTCGTCAGCCGCGACGTGATCGAGGCGCTCGGGCCCGAGGGCTGGCTGATCAACGTCGCCCGCGGCTCGGTGATCGAGGAGCCGGCCCTGGTCGAGGCGCTGGTCGCGGGCCGGCTCGGGGCCGCCGGGCTGGATGTGTTCGCGGCCGAGCCGAACGTGCCCGAGGCGCTGCTCGGGCTCGACAACGTCGTGTTGCAGCCGCACCAGGCGAGCGCCACCTGGGAGACCCGCGACGCCATGGGCCAGCTGGTGCTCGACAACCTGAAGGCACACTTCGCCGGCCAGCCGCTCCTGACCCCGGTCGTCTGAGGGCGCGCGTCCGGTCAGCGCATGGTCGGCATCACGAAGTCGGCGCCGGCGCGGATGCCGGTCGGCCAGCGCGAGGTGATCGTCTTGAGCTTGGTGTAGAAGCGCACGCCCTCGGGGCCGTGCATGTGGTGGTCGCCGAACAGCGACGACTTCCAGCCGCCGAAGCTGTGGAACGCCATCGGCACCGGGATCGGCACGTTGATCCCGACCATGCCGACCTGGATCTGGTGCGCGAACTCGCGCGCGGCATCGCCGTCGCGGGTGAAGATCGCGGTGCCGTTGCCGAACTCGTGCTCGTTGATCATGGTCGCGGCGGCGTCATAGTCCTTCGCGCGCACCACCGCCAGCACCGGCCCGAAGATCTCTTCCCGATAGATCGTCATGTCGGTCGTCACGCGATCGAACAGCGTGCCGCCCATGAAAAAACCGTCCTCGTAGCCCTGGAGCTTGAGCCCGCGGCCGTCGACCACGAGCTTGGCGCCCTCGCGCTCGCCGACGTCGATGTAGTTCTGGACCTTGGCCAGATGCTGGGCGGTGACCAAGGGGCCCATGTCGGCGTCGGGATCGGTGCCCGGGCCGATCCTCAGGCCCCGGACCCTGGGCTCGAGGCGCTCGATCAAGGCATCGGCGATCTCGTCGCCGACCGGCACCGCGACCGAGATCGCCATGCAGCGCTCGCCGGCGGCGCCGTAGGCCGCCCCCATCAGCGCGTCGACCGCGAGGTCGAGGTCGGCATCCGGCATCACGATCATGTGGTTCTTGGCGCCGCCCAGCGCCTGGCAGCGCTTGCCGGTCTTGGCCGCGGTCTCGTAGATGTAGCGGGCGATCGGGGTCGAGCCGACGAAGCTCACCGCGGCGATCCGCGGCTCGTGCAGGATCGCGTCGACCGCCTGCTTGTCGCCGTGGACGACGCTGAAGACGCCATCCGGCAGGCCCGCCTCCTTGAGCAGCTCGGCCAGGATCAGCGACGCCGAGGGGTCGCGCTCCGAGGGCTTGAGGATGAAGCAGTTGCCGCAGGCGAGTGCCACCGGGAACATCCACATCGGCACCATCGCCGGGAAGTTGAAGGGCGTGATCCCGGCAACCACGCCGAGCGGCTGGCGGAGCGCGTGGCTGTCGACCCGCGTGCCGACGTTCTCGGTGATTTCTCCTTTCAAGAGATGCGGCGCTCCGGTCGCGAACTCGACCACCTCGATGCCGCGCGCGACCTCGCCCTTGGCGTCCGAGAGCACCTTGCCGTGCTCGGCGGTGATGACCGCCGCGATCCGCTCCTCGTTCTCTTCCAGGAACCGCAGAAAGCGGTTGAGCACGCGGGCGCGGCGCAGCGGCGTGGTCGCCGCCCACTTCGGAAACGCGGCGCGCGCGGCCCCGACCGCCTCGGCCATCTCCTCGGCGTTGGCGAGCGGCACCCGGCCGGTCTCCTCGCCGGTCGCCGGATTGAAGACCGGTGCCGTGCGGCCGCTCCGGCCGGCGACCAGCCGGCCATTGATGAAATGCTTGATCTCGGTCGGCATGCCGCCCTCCGGGGGTGTTCTGGGCTGCCCGCGTCAGGCGAGCTTCTGTCTCTCGAGCGCGTGCTCGTAGGCTTGGCGAGCGGTGCGCACCTCGGCCCGCGCCGAGGTCTCGGGCACGGCCACGTCCCACCAGGCGCCGCCCTCCTCGGTCGTCACCAAGGGGTCGGTGTCGATCACGATCACGCTGGTCCTGCTCGAGCCCCGCGCCCGCTCGAGGGCGGCTTCGAGATCGGCGATGCTGGCGACCTTCTCCGCCTCGGCGCCGAGCGCGCGAGCGTGACCGGCAAAGTCGACCTGCGCAGGATCGGCCATGTGGTCGACGTGGTCGAACAGATTGTTGAAGGACGCGCCGCCGGCCGCCCGCTGCAGCCGGTTGATGCAGCCGAAGCCGCGGTTGTCGAGAACCACGACCGTGAGCTTGACCCCGAGCATGACCGCGGTCGCGAGCTCGGAATTGAGCATCAGATAGCTGCCGTCGCCGACCAGCACGAAGACCTCACGCTCGGGCTGCGCAAGTTTGACGCCGAGCCCGCCCGCGATCTCGTAGCCCATGCAGGAAAAGCCGTATTCCAGGTGGTAGCCGCCGGGCGCGCCGGTCCGCCAGAGCTTGTGCAGCTCGCCCGGCAGGCCGCCCGCGGCGCAGACCACGACCGCATCGCGCGCAGCACTCCGGTTGACCGCGCCCAGCACCTGGGCATCCGAAGGCCGCTCGGCGTTGGTCGCCGCCGTCACCCGATCGACGACCGCATCCCAGTCCTGGCGCAGCCTGCGCACGCGCGCCTGCCAGGCGGCGGCGGTCGCGCCGTCGCCGAGCGCCTGATCGAGCATCTCGAGCGTCCGTCTGGCGTCGCCGACCAGGGGCACCGCCCCATGCTTGCCGGCATCGAAGGCGGCAACGTTCAGCTGGATCAGCCTCGCCGGCCCGGGCAAAAGCGCGCGCGAGCCGGTGGTGAAGTCCTGCAGCCGGGTCCCGATCGCGAGCACGACGTCGGCCTCGGCGGCGAGCGCGTTGGCGGCGGCCGAGCCGGTGACCCCGATCGAGCCGACGTTCTGCGGATGATCGAAGGCGAGCGCACCCTTGCCCGCCTGGGTCTCGGCGACCGGGATCCTGTGCCGCGCGGCGAACGCCTGCAGGGTTTCTGCGGCGCCCGAATAGAGCACCCCGCCGCCGGCCACGATCAGCGGCCGCTCGGCCCGCTCGAGCAGCTCGACCGCCGCCGCCAGCTCGCCCTCGTCGGGCGCCGGCCGGCGGAAGCGGGCCGTCCGCGGCGCGAAGAAGGCGCTCGGAAAATCGTAGGCCTCGGCCTGGACGTCCTGGCTCATGCCGAGCGTCACCGGGCCGCACTCGGCCGGGTCGGTCAGCACCTGGATCGCGCGCGGCAGCGCGACCAGCAGCTGCTCCGGGCGGGTGATCCGGTCGAAAAACCGGGAAACCGGCTTGAAGCAGTCGTTGGCGGTCAAGGTCCCGTCGCCGAAGGCCTCGACCTGCTGCAGGACCGGGTCGGGGCGGCGGTTGGCGAAGGTGTCGCCGGGCAGCAGCAGCACCGGCAGGCGGTTGACGTGCGCGAGCGCCGCCGCGGTCACCATGTTGAGGGCGCCCGGCCCGATCGAGGTCGTGCACGCCATCATCTGGCGGCGGAACTTCGCCTTGGCGAAGGCGATCGCGGCGTGCGCCATGGCCTGCTCGTTGTGCGCCCGGTAGGTCGGCAGCACGTCCCGGACCTGGTAGAGCGCCTCGCCGAGGCCGGCGACGTTGCCGTGGCCGAAGATCGCCCAGACGCCCGCGAACAGCGGCGCCTCGGCGCCATCGAGGATGGTGCGCTGGGCGGCGAGGTAGCGGACCACGGCCTGGGCCGCGGTCAGGCGGATCCTGCTCATGCCTTGGCTCCCTCGAGCAGCCAGCGATGGCAGGCCTCGGTGTTGAACCGCCAGACCCGCTTGGGCCCGGCCATGACGTTCAGATAATAGAGGTCGTAGCCGTGCGCGGTGCCGCAGGGGTGGTAGCCTCTGGGCACCATGGTGACGTCGCCGTCGTGGACGCACATGGTCTCGTCGAGCGTGCCGTCGTCGGTGTAGACGCGCTGGAACGCGAACCCCTGCGCCGGATTGAGCCGATGGTAGTAGGTCTCCTGCAGCTCGCTCTCGTGCGGCAGGTTGTCGGTGTCGTGCTTGTGGCTCGGATAGGACGACCAGCCGCCCGCGGGCGTGATCACCTCGACCACCAGCAGCGAATGGGCGGGCTCGGTCTCGGGCAGGATGTCGTAGACGTGGCGGATGTTGCTGCCCTGGCCGCGCTTGGAATAGGCGACCTGGTCCGGCCCGATCAGCCGGGCCTCATGGGCGCCGCCACCGGGGGCCGAGCAGATGCCGAGCTCGAGGTCGGTCAACGCCTCGACCCGGTAGTCGCTCCGCCAGGGCACGTAGACGGCGAAGGGCTTCTTGCCCTCGAACGGGCCCATGCGCTCCCCGAGCGCGCCGAAGTCGTGGCCGCCGGCGCTGATCCGCGCCTTGCCGCCGACCAGCACCAGGCAGGCCTCGCGCTCGCCGGTCTCGGCTGCCAGGCTCTGGCCCGGCTTCAGCCGGTACACTTCGAAGCCGACGTGGCCCCAGCCGGCGCTCGCCGGGGTCACCCGATGGACCAGCCCCTGCCGGTCGGGCGCATGAGTCTTCAAGAGCAGTTCGGACATGGCTTTTCTCCCGATCTCATGCGGCGCGCAGCCAGTCGCGGCTGGCCGCGAGGTAGCCCTCGAGCACGGCCTGATAGTCGCCGGGCTTGACCGGCGTGAACGGATTGGCGCCGGCGGCGGTGCACTCGACGATCACCGGCCCGAGGTAGCCGACCTCGTCGAGCGCGCGGGCGATGGCGGCGAAGTCGGTATGGCCGCGGCCGATGCCCTCGCGGTTGGAATCGGCGACGTGGAACAGGCCGAGCCGGCCCCCGACCGCCCGGATCGCCTCGGCCGGGGCCGCCTCCTCGATGTTCATGTGATAGGCGTCGAGCAACACGCCGAGGTTGTCGGCGCCGACCCGCGCGATCAGCCCGAGCGCCGCCTCGCCGGTGTTCACCAGGTGGCTCTCGTAGCGGTTCAGGACCTCGTACACCACGCGGACGCCCGCGGAGCGCGCATGCTCGCAGACGACGTCGAGCGACTGCGCGAGCAACTCCTCCTCCTCGGCCATCGAGGCGAGCGGCGCGATCCGGCCGACCAGGCCGTGGAACGAGACGACCGCGCCGCCGACCTCGGCCGCGAAGTCGACCAGCTCGCGGTAGTAGTCGAGCGCCGCCGCGCGCACGCCGGCGTCCGGGGTCGCGGGATCGACGTTGGCAGGCGTCAACGAGAAGACCTCGAGACCGTGATCGCGCACCAGCATCGCGACCGTCTTCGGCCGGAAGGCCTGGAGGTCGCCGTGCAGCTCGACCCCGTCATAGCCGAGGGCTGCGATCCGGGCCAGGGTCTCCGGGAGCGGGCGCGGCCCGAAGGTCCAGGTGCAGACGCCGAGCTTGCGGTTCATTCAGCCGAGCCGGACCAGCCGGCCGGTCTGCATGCTCTCGAGCGCGGCATCGGCCAGGCGCAGCGCCTCGCGGCCGTCGCGGTAGCCGACCATGGGCGTCTTGCCCTGCTCGACGCAGTCGACAAAGTGGGAAATCTCGGCGTTGTAGGCGGGCGTGTAGCGCTCGATGAAGAAGTTGAGGACGGGGTCCTTGGCCTCGGTCGCGGCGGCACCCCAGAACGAGACCGTGGTCGGCCGCTGGTTGCCGACCTGGAGCATGCCCTTCTCGCCCAAGCGCCTCGACCCGCTGGTCGTAGCCGTAGGCCGCGCGCCGGCTGTTGTTGATCTGGCAGATCGCCCCGCTCTTGGCGATCAGCGTGATCATCGCGGCATCGATGTCGCCCGCCTGCTCGATCGCCGGCTCGACCAGGTTGGCGCCGATCGCCTGCACCGCCACGATGTCGCCCATCAGGTAGCGGGCCATGTCGAAGTCGTGGATCGCCATGTCGCGGAACAGGCCGCCCGAGACCTGGATGTAGGCGATCGGCGGCGGGCCGGGGTCGCGCGAGGTGATCACCACCTGCTCGAGCTTGCCGATCTCGCCCGCGCCGATGCGCTCGCGCAGCGCCTTGAAGGACGGGTCGAAGCGGCGGTTGAAGCCGACCATGATGGTGGCACCCCGGTCCTTGATCCGCGCCCAGCAGGCGTCGACCTTGGCGAGGTCGAGGTCGATCGGCTTCTCGCAGAGCACGGCCTTGCCGGCCAGGACCGCGCGCTCGAGCAGATCGAGATGAGTGTCGGTCGAGGACGCGATCAGCACCGCCTGGACCGCAGGGTCGCTGAGGATCTGGTCGACCGCGCGCGCCTTCTGGGCGCCGGTCGCCTCGGCCGTGCCGGCCGCGGCGGCGTCGGCGACGTCATAGACCTAGGCGAGCTCGGCGCGCGGGATGGCGGGCGAGGTTGAGGGCGTGCATGCGGCCGATGCGGCCGCAACCGAGAACGGCGAACTTGACCATCGTTGGCTCTCACAAGGAGACCGCGTCGGCGGTCGGTTGGCGGTGGGATGACGGGGCAGAGGGCGGCCGCAGCCGGTCCCAGGCCTGGATCAGGCGGGCATAGCTCTCGGCCATGCGGGTGACCGCGGCGGCATCGTCGATCTCGCCCTGGAACCAGGCCTTGGCGGGCGCGCCGAAGATCGTCCGCCCGATCGCGAAGCCTTTGCAGACCGGCTGGCGCGCGGCCCGTGCGAAGCTCGCCTCGAGCTCGGCCATCGGCGCATCCAGGCCGAGCAGCAGCACGCCCCGGCAGTGCGGGTCGTGGCGCTCGATCACCTCGGCGATCCGCTGCCAGGCGGCATCGCTCGCGGGATCGGGCAGCTTCCACCAGTCGGGGTAGATGCCGAGCGCATAGAAGCGCTCGAGCGCGCGCGCGAGCGTCCGCTCGTCGACCGGGGCGGCCGATTTGCTCGGGATGATCTCGAGCAGCAGCTCGTGGAAGGTCCTGCGGCAGGCGTCGAACAGGCGGAGCGCCTGCGCTTCCTGCTCGGCGCGCAGAGCCTCCGGATCGTCCGGATGGTAGAAGATCAGGCACTTGACGCAATGCCCGACCGGCCATTCGCGGAGCGTGCAGCCGACGTCGGCGCCGCCCTCGAAGCGGACCGGGACAGCACCCGGCAGCTCGATCGGCCGGCCGATCCAGATGCCGTCGCCGGTCGCGTCGTCGAGCGCCGCCTGGCCGAGCCGGCCATCGAGCAGGATGCCGAAATCCGGCCGCCCGCGCGCAGCCTGACGCGCCGCCGCCAGGCAGAGCTTCTTGAAGTGGGGAACATGCTCGTGGGTGACGCCGGCCGCATCCGCCATCGCCTCGAGCTGGGCGCGATGGTCGAACGCCATTGCCAGCACCTGCGGCCAGTCCTGGGTCCGGGTGGTCGACCAGTGGACCTGCTCGAGCTTCGCGTCCTTGCGGAGCGCGTGCTCGGTCGAGCCGTGCTCGAAGAAGTAGGAAAGCTCGGTCCAGCTCGGCACCGCTGGCGCGCAGCCGTGCCGGGACACCGCGAACGCGCCGCAGGCGTTGGCGTATTTGCAGCAGTCCTCGATCGGCGCGTCCCGCAGATAGCCGCGCAGAAAGCCGCTCATGAAGGCATCGCCGGCGCCCAGGATGTTGAACACCTCGATCGGGAAGCCCGGGCCTTTGATGCCTTTCTCGATGTCGTCGGGGATCGCGCGATCGAAGACGGTGCAGCCCATCGGCCCGCGCTTGACCACGATCAGCGCCGCCGGCGCCAGCTCCCGGATCTTGCGGCAGGCGTCCAGCGTGTCGGTCGAGCCGCCGGCGATGTGGATCTCCTCCTCGGTGCCGACGATCACGTCGCAATCCGGCAGGATGGTCTGCAGATGGGCCGAGACGCTCTCGTTGGCGACGAAGCGCTCCTCGCCGAGCCCAAGCCCGGTCAGGCCCCAGAGCACCGGCCGGTAGTCGATGTCGAAGATCACCCGGCCGCCATGCTTCTTCATGAGCCGGATCGCCTTCTTGCTCATGGCGTCGAGGTTGGGCTTGGAGAAGTGGGTGCCGGAGACCACGACGGCGCCGGCACTCGCGATATAGGCCTCGTCGACGTCGTCCTCGGTCAGCGCGGCATCGGCGCAGTTCTCGCGCACGAAGATCAGGGGGAAGGTGTGCTCGTCGCGGATGCCGAGGATGACGAGCGCGGTCAGGCGTTCGGGGTCGGTCTTGACGCCCTGGATGTCGACGCCTTCGGCCACGACCGTCTCCTTGATGAAGCGGCCCATGTGCTCGTCGCCGACCGCGGTGATCAGGCCGGGTTTGAGGCCGAGCCGGGCGGTCCCGACCGAGATGTTGGTCGGGCAGCCGCCGACGTATTTGGCGAAGCTCGCCATCTCCTCGAGCCGCCCGCCGACCTGCTCGCCATAAAGATCGACCGACGAGCGGCCGATGCAAATCACGTCCAGCGTCTTGGCCATCGTCATTCTCGCACTCAGACCTGAGCCTTGGCGATTTGGCGATCGATCCAGTGCATGCTGGCCTCGAGCGCCGCGGCGATGTCGGCCAGCGCATGCACGCTCGCGGCGAACGGCTCGAACGAATAGGGCCCGCTGCAGCCCTCCATCAGGGCCACGATCTGGCCGATGTTGCCGAGCAGGTCGTCGGCCCCGACCAGGACCCGGTGCTCGTCCCGGATGCGGTCGAGCGGCAGCGTGGCGTCCTCGACGCCCGAGATGTGCACGAGGCCTGTGTGGTCCGGGAACATGCGCGGCTCGCCGGACAGATAGTGGTGGAAGGTGTCGTGGACGAGCCGGAAGCGGTCGCCCAGATCCAGATCCTCGATCGCCTCGACGGCATCCTGCTTGAGGCGCAGCGAGCACTCCTCGAACCCGAGCGGCTCGACCAGGCCGGTGATGCCGGCGTCGGTCAGGATCGGCGCAAGAGCGCGCAACGCCTCGCGCAGCTTCGCCTGGCGCTCGCTCTCCGACAGGCGCCAGCCCGCGTCGTTGACCGGACAGAGCACCAGCGCCTCGGCGCCGCAGCCCTTGGCGTAGCTCGCCAGTGCCTGCGCCTCCTCGGCGCGCGCCGGGGTCCAGTCGTTGAAGCGCTGCAGCGCGTTGATCGAGAGGATGCGCACGCCGCCCGCCTCGGCCGCCCGCGCGGACGTCGGCCGCCGGCGTGCCGTCGCTGATCGCGACGCCCGGGAGATCGTTGCGGATCTCGATCTGGTCGAGCCCGAGCTCTTTCGTGAGCGCGACCAGCTCGGGGATCGTCTTGCGCGGCGCCACCATGTGGTTGAGGGCGAAGGTCACCAGATGGCTCATGAGGCGTTCTCCCAAGATCTCGGGTGCTATTCCGCCGCGTGGCCGACCTCGCGGCCGCCGTCGCGGATGATGTGCTCCAGCTCGTCGGCGGTCATCTCGTCCTTGCGGACATCGGCGACCTTCTCGCCGTTCTCCATGATCACGACCCGATCGGCAATCCGGTGGACCTGGAAGATATCGTGGGTGATGTAGATCACCAACAGGCCCTGCGCGCGCAGCTGCTGGGCGATCTCGTTGACGTGCTCGCGCTCGCGCACCGACAGATGGTTGGTCGGCTCGTCCATGATGATCACCCGGTTCTTGAACTCGACCGCGCGGCCGATCTTGACCGACTGGCGCTCGCCGCCCGAGAGGAGGGCGACCTCGTCCTCGACCGAGACGTTGCTGCGCAGCCCGAACGCCCGGATCACCTTGGCGCTGGCCTCGTTCATCTTGCCGAAGTCGAGGAACGGGATGATGAAGTGGTACGTCTTGTCCTGCGCCCGGCATCGGTCATGGCCAGGCCATAGCAGGCCATGACGGTGCCCACCGCAAGCGCGGTCTTCCGACGGTTCATGTCAGCCTCCCGACCGATTTGCACGTTTGGCGGCTCGCGGAGCCGGTGGTTTGGTTTGCCTCTGCCGTCCCCGAGCCTCGCCCCTCTGGAATAGGCCTCTGACCTCAAACACATCAACGTGTTTTTAGCAGTTGATGTATTTTGATGGTATCTGGTCGTCGACCGCGCGCCTGGCAAATTTCTTCCTTGCCCCTAGACTAACCGCGTCGAGGTCGCGTCGGCCTCGCTCGACCTCTCGACTGCATCAGAAGGTGGAACGCGTGACGATCAAACGAGAAGCCACGATCAAGGAGATCGCGCATCTCGCCGGGGTCGGGGTCGCGACGGTCGATCGCGTCCTGCACGGTCGCCCCAACGTCCGGCCGGAGAAGGTCGACCGCGTCCTCAGGGCGATCTCGCACCTGAACGGCGAGCGCGACCGGCGCCTGGTCAACGGTCATCCGGGCAGCCTGCGCGTGGCGCTGGTCGCCCATTCCGGGCGCTCGTTCCTGCAGACCATGGTCGATTCGGCCGGGATTGCCGCCCGGGAGCTGGCGAGCACCGGCCTGCAGGCGGAGCTGCGCGCGGTCGCCGAGCCCGATCCGCAGCTGATCGCCGCCAGCATCCTCGAGGCCGCGGCAACCGCCGAGGGCCTGGTCGTGATCAGCTTCGAGGATCCGCTGATCCACCGCGCGGTCGACGACGTGGTCGCGGCCGGCGTGCCGGTGATCTGCGTCGCCAGTGACCTGCCGGCGACCCAGCGGCTGGGCTACGTCGGCATCAACCAGCTCCAGGCCGGCCGCACCGCCGCCCACCTGATGACCATGATCCTGGGCCGCGCCGAGGGCGACGTCGTGATCTCGGTCGGCAACAGCTTCCGCTGCCAGGCCGAGCGCGAGATGGGTTTTCGCTGGTATCTGCGCGAGCGCTGCCCGGGCCTTCTGGTGCGCGAGATCGTCGACGTGCGCAACGACCCCGACGTCGCCTTCCACGCCATCAAGAAGGTGTTCGCGACCGGGCCGCAGCCGCTCGGCATCTATGCGGTCAGCGGCGGCAACCTCGGCATCGCCCGGGCGCTGGCCGAGCTCGAGCTGGAGCGGCCGCCGGTCTTCATCGGTCACGAGCTCAACCGGAACTCGCGCCAGCTGCTGCTCGAGGACCGCATGCACGCGGTCATCGACCACGATACCGTCGGCGAGATGCGCTGGTGCTTCGAGCAGCTCCGGCGCACCCGCGCCGGCGCTTTGGACCCCAAGCTGTTCGTCCAGCAGCCGCCGCGGCTCGTGCTCCGCGAGAATGTCGACTGAGCCGATCACTGCAGCAGCGCTTTGAGCCGGCTCGCGGGGTTGGCGAGCGCCTGTGGGTCGGGAGCGAGGCCGCGCTCGACCATGATCTGGCCGATCCTGAGATCGCGCGCGAGGCTCGAGGGCCCGACCCCGCTGACCCCGACCAGCCGGCCCCCGCCATCGAGATGGAACAACAGCCGCGCCCCGGCGCCGACGTCGCGCTCGACGATCCGCTGCGCGCCCTCGGGAAAACCCGCGATCTGGAGCGTCAGCTCGTACTGGTCGGACCAGAACCAGGGCAGCTCGCGCCAGATCTCGCCGGCACCCAGCATGTTCTTCGCCGCATGCGCGCCCTGCAGGTCGGCGTTCTTCCAGGCTTCCAGGCGCAAAAGGCCCTCGGCCAGGGCGTGCGGGCAGGCGGCGACGTCGCCCGCGGCGAAGATGTCGGGATCTTCGGTGGCCAAGGTCGCATCCACCAGGACCCCGCGATCGACCGCGAGCCCGGCGGCCGCGGCGAGCCCGGCCCGCGGCACAGCGCCGATCCCGACCAGCACCGCGTCGGCCTCGACGACCGCACCGTCCGCCAGTGCGAGCGCGACCCCGGCGTCGGCCGGCGCGATCCCCTGCAGACTGGCGCCGAGCCGGATCTCGACGCCTGCGGCCTCGTGCCGGGCCTGGAGCACGTCCGCGATCGGCGCCGGCACGCAGCGGCTCAAGAGCCGCGGCAACAGCTCGATCACCACCGGCCGGCAGCCGAGCCCGACCGCGCTCGCCGCGACCTCGAGGCCGATGAAGCCGCCGCCGAGGATCGCGACCCGGCCACCCGGACGGAGCTGCTCGCGCAGCCGGTCGGCATCGTTGAGGTCGCGGAGATAGAGCACCCGCCCGGCGAGCGCATCATCGAGCACCAGCCGGCGCGGCTCGCGCCCGGTCGCCAGCAGCAGCTTGGCATAAGGAAGACATTCGCCACCCTCGAGCTGCACCCTCTTGCCCGCCCGATCGATCGCGGCGACCGGGCAGCCCGGGCGGAACTCGATCCCCGCGGCCGCGAGCGCGTCCGCCTTGGCGAAGGTGAAGTCGTCCGCCGCCCGCTTCCCGGTGAGATAGGCCTTGGACAAGGGCGGCCGCTCGTAAGGTGCCGCCGCCTCGGCGCCGAGCAGCACGATCCGCCCGTCGAAGCCCCGCTCGCGGAGCGTGAGCGCCGCCCGGCCGCCGGCCTGGCCGGCGCCGACGATCACCATCGCCTGAGTGCGCATCCCCGCCTCCCCTTGCCCGGGTGTCGCCCCCCAGGGCGCGCGGGCTCGTCCCGGTTGGTCGGATCGGCCCGGCCAATCTAGCCGGTGATCTGGATGAAGACGCTCCCGTCCTCGACCTTGACCGGGTAGGTCTTGAGGTTGACGCAGACCGGAGCCCCCTTGGCCGCGCCGGTCGTGTAGTCGAAGCGGCCGTTGTGCTTGGGGCATTCGATGATGTTGTCCATCACCAGGCCGTCGGCGAGATGCGCCTGCTCGTGGGTGCAGTAGCCGTCGGTCGCGTAATACGCGTCGTCGGGCGAGCGATAGATCGCGAAGGTGCGGCCCGCGTGGTCGAAGCGGATGACGTCCTCCTCCTCGATGTCGTCGGCGGCGCAGGCCTCGATCCAGCTCATGGTCCTGTCTCCCATCTTGATTGATTGGTGGTCACGCGGCCCGGGCGGTCACCAGCTGCAGCCGGAACCGGATCGCTTCGTGCGGCAGGTTGCCTCGCCGTCTCTGGCCCCGGATGCTTTCGTTGCCGGAATAGACCATCGCCTCAATCGCATCAAAAAGTCTTTGGTTATTGATGTGATTTGATGCATGACGAGCGCGTTCTGTCGCTCTTTCCGGTCGTTCATACCGGTCACCAGGCGGAGTCCGGTGTCCGATTCGATCAAACGATGGAACGCGGGGCGATCAGGCCACGGCCGATCACGCCGCCTGCGCTTCGGGCAGCGTCGGGGTGTGCGGGGTGGCCCCGGCCGGCAGCTGGCGGCGGACGAAGTGGCTCGGGTCGCGCAGCTGGCGGAGGATAGGGGCCGGAGAACATCTGAGGACGGGCCCGAACCGTTCCGAGCGCGCGGGCGCGACGCCTGCGCCCGTCCGGGATCGAGCTCGGCGACAACTTCGGCGCCAGAAGAATCAACCAGCCCCCAACAAGGCTCTGAGGTAGGCCTCGGCGGCCGCAGCGACACTGAAGGCCTGGCCGCGGGCGATCAGCCGTTCGCGATCAGGCGGACGATCGAGGGTCCGAAGGACCGCCTCGGCCATCTCGGAATCGTCACCCACCGAAACCAGCTCGCCGAAGCGCCCGCCCTCAAGGATCTCGCGAGGACCGCCCGGGCAATCGGTGCTGACGACCGGGCAGCCGCAGGCCAGCGCCTCGACCAGGACGTTGCCGAAGCCTTCCCACCTCGACGACAGCACCAGCACGGCGGCACGCGCCATGTAGGCGAAGGGATTGCGCACAAAGCCCGGCAGCAAGACGTCGTCGCCGACCCCGAGCCTGACGGCCAGCTCCACGAGCCGCCCGCGCCGCTCCTCGGTTGCTCGGGCTTCCTTCGCCTGACCCAGGATGACGAGGCGGGCAGGACGGATCGCCCGGACCCGCGCAAAAGCGTGGACCAGGGTCGCGAAATCCTTCGCCTCGACCAGCCGCCCCACTCCCAGGATGACCGGCGGCGAGCCTGCGACCAACCACGGGTGGGCCAGCTCCTCTCGGGCCTGCTCGAAAAGCGCCGGGCCGACGATGGGGTTATGAATTGTCGTGATCCGCGCGCGCGGAATAGCGTAGCGCCGGACGAGTTCGTCGGCGACGCCGTTCGAGACAGCCACGATCGCGTCGGCCATCGCGTACTGCCGGCGCACCAGGGGCGCGAGGAAACGGCGCTTCCATTTTCGACCCCTCAGCGTCGCCCGGGTCGTCGGGTGATGTTCGCTGACCACGATCCGGGTCGAGACCCCGGCCAGGCGGCGCGCCTCGATCGCCGCCAGATTTTCGTGCGGCAAAGCCGCGAGCAGCGCCGCCGGCCGTTCGCGCCTCAGATATCGGACCAGGTCGGCGAGATAACGGAGCGGCGCCGGCCCCCTGACGGGCAGTAGGACGGGTCTCAGCATGGCTGGGATGCCGCCGGGATCGGACGCCAAGGCGTGGAACCGGCCGCGCCAGCCTGGACCAGGCCGCAGCCCGATCACCCGCACGCCCTCTGGCACCTGATCCAGCATCGCGCCCTCGAGGCGGCACAAGACGAGATCGACGCCGTAGCGGCGCTCACGTAGCGCCGCCGCCAGCAGGAGCGTGTTCCGCTCCACGCCGCCGCCGGTAAGATCAGGCAGGAACAACGCAATCCGCGCACTGCGGTTGGGCACGGCAGACGCGGCCTCAAAAGAAAATGCTTCGAGCGTGGGCCCGGGCGGAGAGGCGGCGCTCCTGCGCAATCCTGGCTGCATTCTCTGACGGGGCCGAGCCGATCAGGCTGCCGCTCGAGAATCGATACGTTGGAAAGGACAATCCCCACGCGCTTCTTTGAACAACGCAGCGAGATAGGCATCGGCTGCGGCCGATGCCGTGAACAGCGCGGCGCGGTCTCGCACCGACGGCGCGACATGACGCCCCGCTATCGCGCGCTCGATCGCGGCAGCCATGGCCGCGCCGTCGCCGACCGGCACGAGTTCACCATAGCGACCTCCATCCAGGATCTCCTTCGGGCCACCCGGACAATTCGTGCTGACCACGGGGCAGCCGCAAGCCATCGCCTCGACCAGCGCGTTGCCGAACCCCTCGAACTTCGAGGCCAGCACGAAGACGGTCGCCCGCGCCATGTAGGCATAGGGGTTCGCGACGTAGCCCAGGAGATCGACATCCGACGCGACACCCAGCTCCCGCGCCAAGCCAAGCAGGGCATCGCGCAGATCCCCGGCTTTCCTTTGGTTGTTCGCTTCGCCGAGGATCACGAGGCGCGCGGAGCGCCGCCGTCGCAGATCGGCGAAGGCACGGATCAGGGTAGGATAGTCCTTTTGGTCCGCGATCCGGCCGGCAGCCAGGACGATCGGTATCTGCCCCGGCGCGAACCAAGGATGCGGCGCCGGCGCGCGCGCCAGCGCGGCGATGCCGTCACCGACGACCGGGTTGTAAATCGTAGCAATGCGGCCGGCGGGTATGCCGGTCAGGGCGACCAGATCGGCAGCAACGTCCTGTGACACGGCAATGATGGCGTCAGCGAACTGATAGGTTCTTGCCATCAGCGGCGGCAGGTGGCGTCGGCGCCACCGACGCGACCCGCCAAGGGCCATCGAGGGCGGATTGCGTTCACTGACCAAGACACGCAGGGGCGCTCCGGACAGACGAGCCGCCCAGACGGCCATCAGATTGACCGGACGGGTCGCCGCCACCAGTGCCTCAGGGCGGTGTTGTCGGATATAGCTGGCCAAGGAAGCCGTGTAGCGCAGCACGTCCGGCACCCGAGGGGACAGCAGGACGGGTCGCAGCATGGTGCGCAGCCCGCCAGGGTCGGCGCGCAGCGCGGCGATCCGCGCCTTCAGGGATCTGCCACGCTCGAGCTCGAAGAGGCGAATCTCGGGCGCAAGGCTGGCGAGCAATCGGCCGTTCGCTTGGCACGTCAGAAGGTCGACACGGTGGCCGCGCGCAACCAGTTCGCGACCGAGCGACAACGCCATCTTCTGCACGCCGCCGGCGCCCAGATGATCGAGGACGAAAGCCAGATGCCGGTACTCCGGTCGAGGTTTGGTGGTCATGCTTGATCCCGCGGCCGCTAGGGCGAACGGGATCAAGCTAGGCGTCGCGCGTTTGCCGGAGCCGTGACCGATCTTTACGGTTTGGTAAGCTGAACGGCGATGGTGCCGCGGGGCCAAGGCAACAAGCCACAGGCCGACGATCGTCGCAGCGGCCGTCCAACCAACCGGCAGGCGTCCGCGCCGCGACCTGCTGGCTGTTCGATGCCCGTGCGCGGGCGCGAACCGCCTTGCGCCGTTCGATCACTCGCTGATCAGTCGGTTCCTGTTCTCGAGCCCAGGCCGGCGAAGCGCAGCGTCGCGCGCAACCCCGGTTGGTTGTCGGACAGCTCGACGGCACTTCCATGGAGCTCGGCAATCGCCGCGACCAAGCTAAGCCCCAGGCCGCTGCCCGGCTTGGTACGGCTCGCGTCGAGTCGCGTGAACCGATCGAAAACGCGGTCACGCATCGGCGCCGGAATCCCGGGGCCGTTGTCGGCCAGCGTCAGGACCGGGCCGCGATCGGTCTCGCTCAAGCTGAGGTCGACACGCGTTCCCTCGGGAGTGTGCTGCAAGGCGTTTTCGATGAGGTTGGCGAGCATCTGGGTCAACAGCTCGCGATCGCCGAGCGCGCGGACGTCGCGTGCAATGCGGCCTTCAAGCTTGCGGTGATCGTCGGCGGCAACGGGTACGTAGATCTCGAGCAGATCGTCGATCAGGCTCGAGAGATCGACGATCGTGAACCCAGCCCTGCGCGTTCCGGCCTCGATTTGCGCGATCCGCAGGAGCGAGGTGAAGGTCTGCAGGATCCCGTCCACGTCTTCGATCGCCCGGGCAACGACCAGCGGTTGGTCCTTGGTTCCGTCCGACCCGCTCAGTGCCAGTTCGAGGCGTTGTCGCAGCCGCGTCAAGGGTGTCCTCAGATCGTGGGCAATCTCGTTGGAAACCTGCTGCAGGTTCTCCATGAGCGCCTGGACGCGATCGAGCATTTCGTTGAGCTGGGCCGCGAGGGCATCGAACTCGTCGCTGCGACCACTGGTCGGAATCCGGCGCGCAATCTCACCTCCCATGATCTCTCGCGTCGTGCGGTTGATAGCTGCAATCCGGCGCAATACACCGGCGCTCATCAGGACGCTGCTGCCCAATGCCAGGGCGACGGTCAAGATCAGGCAGATCACGAAGCCGCGCACGACCACCTCGCGCAACTCGTTGAGGCGATAGGTGTCGCGGCCGACGAACAAGAGCGCGCCGTCGGCGAGAAGCACGCCCTTGGCATGGATCACGTGCGCTCGGTCCTTCGGCTGGTTGCTGTCCTTGTCGATCGTGCGGTAAGTATCGATCCAGCCTGGTCCAATCGGATGAGTTGGCAAGTTGCCGGCGAGACGATGGCCGAGCTGGTCCTGCAGGAGGTAGTAGGCGTCCGACCGAGCTCGGGCTCGGTCCGCCAGGGCCTGTTCAAGCCCCTCCCGCCCCTGGCTCTGGGCCTGGCGCACGAGCGCGGCCGACTCGACGTCGATATCACTGTCGATCTGGTGGCTGAGAGCCAGATCGGTGGTCCAGTAGACCACGAGGAACAGCACCGTCACGGAGATCGCGAACGCCGAGGCGTGCAGCAGGCCCAGCCTGAAGCTGGTGCTGCGGATCAGCTCACTCGGGCGCACGGAGGCAATATCCGGCACCGCGCGCGGTGTGGATCAGCTCGGCAGCAAAGCCCTTGTCGATCTTGCTCCTGAGCCGGCTGATGTGGGTCTCCACCACGCTCGTCTTGGGGTCGAAATGGAACTCCCAGACCTGCTCGAGCAGCATCGTCCGGGTCACGACCTGGCCGGCGTGTCGCATCAGGTATTCGAGCAGACGGAATTCCTTGGGTTGCAGCTCGATCCGCTGGCCACCTCGCGCCGCCGTCCGGCGCCGCAGGTCCAGCTCGAGATCGGCGACGCGCAATACGGTCGGGCTGTCGCTCAGGGGCGGTCGGCGACCGAGCGCATGCACGCGCGCGAGCAGCTCCGAGAAGGCGAACGGCTTGACGAGGTAGTCGTCGCCGCCGGCGTCGAGCCCGGTCACCCGGTCGTCAATGCCGGCAAGCGTGGTCAGGAACAGCACCGGGGTTTTGATGTTGGCGGTTCGCACCACCTTCACCAACGACAGCCCATCGAGGCCGGGCAACATCCGGTCCACGATCAGGACATCGTAGGCCCCGGTGGTGGCCATGAACAGGCCCTCGCGTCCGTCGGCGGCCCGATCCACGACATGACCATGCTGCTGCAGACCGGCCTGAAGATAGGCTGCAGTTTCGGAATCATCCTCGGTCAAAAGGATCTTCATGCCTCCGGCCCATCCCAGCGGTCCGCAGGCATGGATTTAGACGGCGCCAGCTGGAATTGAAGTGGGCGATTCCGGGGCGTGACACCCCCTGCGGACGCCGCTCGGACGCTGGCCGTCACCCTTGCCGCGACAAAGACGGCGCTGCCAACCGCCGGGCTTCATCCCACCAGCTTACCAAACCGTAAGCTTCCGACGAGACTGGCGCAAGCTCGGCCGGAGCATGCTAGACTGGCGCTGTAACGTCGCCGGTCGCTCCGATCCTGCGGCCGTCGCGTCTGCTGTCACGAGGAAGGAATGCCGCGCTTTTACGTTGCGAGTGCCCTCCACGATCGGCTGCCCCGATCGCCGGCTATCGACCGCGCCACGTGGTGGCTCGAAGCAGCGCTGCCGCGTGCCCTCTGGTGGCTGAGCCGCGTCCTGCCGACCGACGCCGCCTCGGCCATCGGCGGCATCCTCGGCAGCACCGTCGGCCCGCACCTGCGCAAGCAGCGGGTGATCCTGCGCAACCTCGAGATCGCTTTGCCCGACCTGGATGACCGCGCCCGCCGCAAGATCGCGCGCGGGATCTGGGCCGAGGCTGGCCGCGTGATCGCCGAATTTGCCCTTCTGGACCGGATCTGCGGGCCCGAGGCCGCGGACCGGCTCGAGATCGTCCTGCGGCACGACCTCGCCCCGGCCCGGACCGGCGCGCGGCCGGCGATGTTCGTGACCGCGCATCTCAGCAACTCCGAGCTCGCGGTAACGGCCGCGACGCGCAACGGCGTACCGCTCAGCATCGTTTCGACGCCGCAGAGCAATCCCTTGGTCCAGGCCTCCCTGGAGCGCTTCCGGCGGGTGCTCGGCTGCCGCTATCTCCCGAGCAAAGGCGGCCTCCGGCAGCTGATCCGTGAGGTGGCGGACGGCGGGAGCCTCGGCTGGATCACCGATCAACGCCACGATCGGGGCGAGCTGTTGCCGTTCTTCGGGGTCGGCGCGGCGACCGCGACGATGCCGGCCCTCCTGGCCCTGCGACTGAACTGCGACCTCGTCCCCGCCCGGGTCGAGCGGCTCCACGGCTGCCGGTTCCGAATCACCACCTACGAGCCCTTGAGTCCGGCGGGACTCGAGCACCTGCCGCAGCAGGAGGCAGCGCGCGAGCTGACCCGGCGTCTGAACGCGCTGTTCGAGCAGTGGATCAGCGAACGCCCCGGCCAATGGCTCTGCTTCAAGCGGCGCTGGCGCAAGGCGGCTCAGCCACTGCACCAACTGGCGGGCGAGACCGTCTGATGGGGCGTCTTGAGGGGCCACCGACCGGGGCGGCCCTGCTGTTTCAGCCCTGTCCGCGCGCTTCGAGCTGCCGCTATTGCCTCGCGGAGGAGGCGCCCGCACAGGCGGGGTTCGACTGGTCGTTCCTCGATGGGATTTACTGCATCTCCCTGCAGAGCCGCGACGACCGGGCGGCACGCGCCGTGGCCCAGTTCCATCGCCTGGGCCTCTGCCGTCGGGTGGTCTTCTATCGCCCCCTGAAGCACCCGACCAAGACGGTCATGGGGATCTGGGAATCGCACCGCGCCGTGGCGGTCCATGCGCTGGCCCACGAGCAGAGCGCCGTCCTCATTCTCGAGGACGACGTCCTGTTCGGCGAGCGCATCCGCCCGCGGACCGTCCGCGCGATCGCGGGCGCCCTGCGCGGGTTGCCGCCCGACTGGATGATTTTTTACCTGGGGCACATGGCGCGTTGGGCATATTTCGTGCGGCCGAGGGTGCTGCGCGTGTCCTCGACCGCCGCCCACGCCTATATCGCAAGCTCACGCCTCCTGCGGTGGCTCCGGGACCATCCGTTCGGCACGCCCGGCATTGCTCAGGTCCGGATCGCCGGGAACGGCATCGACTCGGCGTACGCGAGGCTACCTGGCGCCTACGCCTTCTTTCCGCTGGTCGCCACCCAGAGCGGCAGCCTCAGCGATTTCAGGATCGGCCGGAGCAAGCGGTCCAAGCGCCGGAAACTGCGGCATCTCTTCTCGCGGAGCCGGCATCGGGAGCTGATCATCGCGAATATGCTCCGACCCAATCAGTATCTGATCGTCGCGTTGTCTCCAATATTTCTTTGCTTTCAACTCGGGCGAGTTTTCATCGATTACCTGACAGGCCACCAGACTGGCGGCCCCGGGCAGGTCTACCGGTAGCGTCATGTGGCTGTTGTCAAGAACACTCCCGCTACGCTAGGCGCGCTGGGAAGCTACCGCACATGAATGAATCTGCGGAGGTGGCCCCCGCGCGCCCGAGAGACGCACCCGGCTCTGCTGCCCGGACTGCACCCTGGCCACCAAAGGTCTGGGTGCTCACGTGCCATCGCGAGGGCGACAATGCGCAGATGATCGCGCTGGCCGAGGCGCTCGGTTGGCCGTTCGAGATCAAGCGCATCGTGTATCGAAAGCTCGAGCTTCTGCCCAACCTCCTGTTCCGTGCCACGCTCGCGGGTATCGACCGGCGCCGGTCGAGCCGGCTCACGCCGCCCTGGCCGGACGTCGTCATCTTCGCCTTTCGCGCCAACGAGAACGTCGCGCGCTGGATTCGCCGGCAGGCGGGCGGCCGGACCCGCTATGTCCTGGTCGGTCGGCCGTGGGCGCCTCTACAGGAGTTCGACCTCGTCGTCACGACGCCCCAGCTCCATCTGCCGGAGGGGCCGAACATCCTGCACAACGTCTTGCCCCTGCACAGGGTTACGGCACAGCGGCTCCCCGAAGCCGCCGCCCTTTGGGCCCCGCGCTTTGCCGACCTCCCACGCCCATGGATCGCCGTGCTGGTCGGCGGCAGCAGCGGGCCCTATGTGTTCGACCGGCGGGCGGCCGAGCGTCTGGGCCGCGAGGCCAGCGCCCTGGCCCGCAGCACCGGCGGCTCGCTCCTGGTCACGACCAGCGCGCGCACATCGGCGGCCGCAGCTGACGCGCTCCGGGCAGCGATTCAGGCTCCGGGCTACGCCTATCGCTGGTCCAACGACGCCACCGACAATCCCTATTTCGGCATTCTCGCGGTCGCGGATGCGGTCATCGTCACCGCCGAAAGCATATCCATGATCACCGAGGCCTGCGCCACCGGCAAGCCGGTGTTCATGTTCGACTTCGGCGGCGGCCCCGTCGCCATGCGGCCGCCGCGTCAGGAACGTGGGTGGCGGCGCTGGTTCCCCTGGTGGTGGGACTGGCACCTCCAGACCTGGATCTACGCCCTCTACATGCAGCTGCCGCGAGGGCGGCTGAACCGGACGCGCGACCTCCGGCTGGTCCACAAGGCGATCCTCGCGTCGGGTCGTGCGAGCTGGATTGGCGACCAGGCGCAAGTCACGTCCGCGGCGCCGGACTTGACGGACTTGGAACGGGCCGTGGCACGCGTCAGGGCGCTGATGGACCCGCGGCAGACGGCGGGATTGGCCCTGCGCACTCTCGATCCCGCAAGGGAGCGCTCGAACGAGCCCGGATGCCTCATATCAGGCGTGGCACCCGTGCACGGGATGGGCGCGCAGGGTCGGAGATCGGAACCAACCCAGGGCCCCTGAGCCCGTTTCTCAGCGTGATGCCGCCCCGCCGCTCTTCTCGAGATCGACCTTCCGCATGTCACCGGCTCCATGGGCCGGCCGCTCTTGACGCAATTCCGACCTCATCAATGTCCATGCGGGCGGCCACGCCCGGATCGTCCATCTCGCGCATTCAAGCACTCCGATCCTACGCGGTGCGTCGGCCGAGGCCAAGCGCTGCGGCCGCGGCGTAGGCGGCCAGGGCAAGGGAAGCTAAGAGATTCCAGCCGGCGAGCGTCAGGCCGACCAGGGTGAAGCGAACCTGATCGCAGGCGGGCGGGGCTTCGGCCAGCAGCTGCTTCAGCTGCTCGACGGTCTGGGCGCTGCCGCCAGCGGTGCAGCTCTCGGGCAGCACCAGCCAGCCCTGCTCGACGCCGAGGTGATAGCCGGCGAGGCCGGCGCCGCCGAGCAGCACCAGGGTCGCCAGCGCCAGAAGCGGGCGCGGCTGCCGGCGCCAGCCGATCAGCCCGAGACCGATCAGGGCGACGTAGGGCCAGCGCTGCAGGACGCAGAGGTGGCAGGGCGCCAGGCCACCGAGATACTGAAGCGCCAGGGCCGCGAGCAGGATCACAGCGCTCGCCAGCGTCAGCAGCAGGCAGGCGCTCCGCGGTGCGAGGATGGGCTCGAGCATGGCAACACCTCTACCAGGCGCCACAGCGCCCGTCCGGTCGCTGCGATGCTTGGGCCGAGCGCGCTTCAGCCCCTCTGCCGAGGGGCCGGCGCCGGGCCCGTGCCGGTTCTCGAGTTCGGCCACTGCCGCCGGCGCTCAGAGAAGCTTCGGGACCAGGAAGCCGGCCAACAGCAGGACGAAGAACAGCACCGCGAGCCAGCCGAGATTGGTCTCGATGAAGCGCTTGATCGACGCGCCGAACCACGAGAGCAGGGCGGCGACCGCGAAAAGCCTGAGCCCCCGCGCCAGCACCGAGGCGACCATGAACGTCCCGAGATTCAGCCCCGTGACCCCGCTCGCGATCGTGATCACCTTGTAGGGGAATGGGGGCAGGCCGGCGCCGAACACGATCCAGGCGCCCCAGTCGTTGTAGGCCGCCCGGAACTCGGTGAAGCGCTCGAGGTAGCCATAGAATTCGAGGATCGGCCGGCCGAGGGTCTCGAACAACAAGGCCCCGATCGCGTAGCCGAGCAGGCCGCCGATCACCGAGGCCGCGGTGCACACGGCCGCGATCAGCCAGGCCCGCCGCCTCGCCGCCAGCACCATCGGAATCAACAGGACGGCGGGTGGGATCGGAAAGACGGAACTTTCGACGAAGGCGATCAGCGCCAGGATCCGGAGCGCATAGGGCTTTTCCGCCTCGCCATCGCGCCGTCGTCCAGGCTGCGCAGCCAGCGGCCAGCAGCCGGCGCCCGGCCGGCCAGCCCGGCGCCGTCTCGACGCTGCCCTCGCTCGGCTCGTTCAGGGTCACCTCCCACCGACCGCGGCCGGCCCACGGCTGACCGGGCCCGCCGCCTCCTAACCGACCACCCGCCCGAACACAAGGGCCGCTCGCTCCCTGGGCACACCTCACGCTCCATTGCAGATTGCTCATTCACGGTTAACAAACAACTAACGCCCGCCGCCTTTCGCCCCCGCCGCCCGGCCGCGGTCGGGCGCCGCCGACCGATGGCGCAAAGGGTCGGTCGCTGGCGTTAAGCCATCGTTAACCATGGTCGGCGACAAAGCCCGCGGGCCACGGCGAGGACGGAGAGGCGGGCGAGATGGAGATCGGTGGGTTCGGGCTGGTGGCACTGGTCGCGCTCGGCGTCGCGTTGGTGACCGTGTTCATGGGCGTCAAGGCGGTGCCCCAGGGGCGGGAGTACACGGTCGAGCGGTTCGGCCGCTACATGCGCACGCTCGAGCCGGGGCTGCATCTGATCACGCCGTTCGTCGAGAGCGTCGGCGCCAGGTTGAACATGATGGAGCAGGTCCTGGACGTGCCCTCGCAGGAGGTGATCACCAAGGACAACGCCATGGTCAGGGTCGACGGCGTGGTCTTCTTTCAGATCCTGGATGCGGCCAAGGCGGCCTACGAGGTCAGCGGCCTGGAGCGCGCGATCCTCAATCTGACCATGACCAACCTGCGCACCGTGATGGGCTCGATGGACCTCGACGAGCTGCTCTCGCAGCGCGACCGGATCAACGCCCAGCTGCTGCATACGGTCGACGACGCGACCACGCCCTGGGGCGTCAAGGTGACGCGGATCGAGATCAAGGACATCGCGCCGCCGACCGATCTGGTCGAACTCGATGGCGCGCCAGATGAAGGCCGAGCGCGACAAGCGGGCGTCGATCCTCGAGGCCGAGGGCCTGCGCCAGGCGGCGATCCTGCGCGCCGAGGGTGAGAAGCAGTCGGCGATCCTCGAGGCCGAAGGCCGCAAGGAAGCGGCGTTTCGCGATGCCGAGGCGCGCGAGCGGGCGGCCGAGGCCGAGGCCAAGGCGACCGCGATGCTGTCCCAGGCGCTGGCGCGCGGCGACCGCCAGGCGATCAACTATTTCGTCGCCCAGAAATACGTCGAGGCGTTCGGCAAGTTCGCGACCTCACCGAATCAGAAGGTGGTGTTCCTGCCGATCGAGGCGACCTCGCTGCTCAGCTCGCTCGGCGGCATCGGCGAGATCGCCCGCGAGGCCTTCGGTCCGCCGAACGGTGCCGCCAACGGCGCCGGCCGGCCGTGATCCCGATGCTCGAGGCGGGGCAGTTCTGGCATTGGTGGGCGCTCGGCGGGCTGCTGGCGATCGTCGAGGTGTTCGCGCCCGGCTTCCTGTTCCTTTGGATCGGCGTCGCGGCCGGGCTGGTCGGCTGCCTGCTGCTGGTCTGGCCGGGGTTGGGGCTGCCCGGCCAGATCGTCGCCTTTGCCATCCTGTCGGTCGCGAGCGTGATCGCCTGGCGGCGCGTCCAGAAGGCGCATCCGATCCTGACCGACGAGCCCAACCTCAACCGGCGGGGGGCGCAGTACGTCGGCCAACGGGGCGCGCTGGTCGCGCCGATCGTCCACGGGCGGGGCCGGATCGAGCTCGCCGACGGCAGCTGGCCGGTCACCGGCCCCGAGTTGCCCGCGGGCACCAACGTCGAGGTGACCGCCGCCGACGGCACCCTCCTTCAGGTGCGGCCCGTGGCGGCGGCGCGCTCCGATCCAGAGCCGCCGCCGCGCCGGCGCCGGATCGCAGCCGGAGGGCACCGACCGCCTGAGGATCCAAAGAACCTGCCGCTGACGGCGCTCAGGTCGGGCTTGACCGGCCCGGCGACCGGCCTAAGATCCCGGCCGCCGGCCCCCGTGGCGGAATTGGTAGACGCGGCAGACTCAAAATCTGTTGGCCGCAAGGCCGTGCTGGTTCGAACTCCGGCCGGGGGCACCAGGCAGCTACGGGCGACACACGACTTCGCCCGGCACGCCCTGCGCCCGACCTGCGCGAGCCGCCCGGGGTTGTTCCTCCATCCCGATCGGCGGGCGATCAATTCGGATCAAGCTTGATCCTCCTTGATCCGATTCCCGGTCGCGATTGATCGGTGACCCGACCGAATCTCGACAGTTCTCGGTCGGAAAGCGCCTGGTCATGCTTGCCAAGGACTCGACGCCGCCGCCTCACAGATAGGCATGATCCACAATCATGCGACGGTAACCGCCTGATCCTGTCAAATTCTGGAAGGTTTTGCATACACTATTGATCGCCGGCATCTTCTTCCGATGGCGCATGTTCGGTTTGGCGGTGTCGCATGGGTGACGCATCGAGATCTTCGCATGCGACAGATTCGTGCGCTCCGACCGGCTCGCCGGCGGGCGCACGGGCCGCGATCAATCGGTGAGGCTGAGGTGGATTGACTGGAGACGACGATGCGGCGCCGATATCCGCAGGAATCCTGGATTTGCAAACTCAGGCCACGAGCCCAAAAGGATCAACTCACTGGGTGGATCAATCTCGAGACGATGCACACCATGCGACAGATGTGACGCTCCAAGCGGGCTCACGTTGCCCCCCGAACGGCGACACGGCGCTTCGCTCTCCCGCCATCTCGCCCCCGGCGCGCAGTTCCGGCTGAATTTGCAGACCGGCTACGATCGCGCCATTCACCGAGGGCGTTGGGGGGCGAATTACGCGGCGCGCTCGACCTCGGCGGCGATGCGGGTGCCGTCACCGGCGCAAAAAGAGTCCAGACCCCGTTTCCAGACCCCGTTTCTCACGTTCCCGTTGACGATCCGAAAAAGAGTTCCCAGACCCCGTTTCCCAGCAGACCGCGTTTCCCAGCCCTCCTCCAACTGCGTCAATTGCCTATTGTGTCCCCATAACCCCTCACGCGGCGCCGCTCGACTTCGGCGGCGATCCGGGCGCCGTACCGGCGGAAGAGTCCAGACCCCGTTCCCCGGCGCAAAAGAGTCCAGACCCCGTTTCCCCGCGGGCCGGTTCCGGTCAACCCCAACGCCGACATCTGCGCGCCGAACGTCTGCGTGCTCGGCATCGGCGGCGAGACCGCGACCGCCTACGTGCCGGCGATGGAGGCCATGGCGGCACACCTCGACAAGCTTCCGCTCGCTCGGATCGTCACCCATCGGCTGCCGCTCGAGCGGGCCCAGGAGGCGGTCGAGCTGGCGCAGACCGACGCGGCGATGAAGGTCGTGCTCGCCCCGAACGGGCCGGCGTCCTGACGCCCCTCGATCTGCCGGCGCTCGACCACCGCACGGCGTAGCGCGAACGATTCCCCGGCACCGCGCGGCTGATCGCCGGACCGGATGAGCGCTACGGCATGAGCTCGCGGCGGACCGCATCGATGCCCAGTCGGCCCTCTTCGACCGCGTGGCAGCGCACCTGGCTCGCGCCGACGGCGATCGGCTGCGGCGTCTCGCTGCGGCAGCGGGCGTTGGCGAACGGGCAGCGCGGATGGAAGTGGCAGCCCGCCGGCGGGCTGATCGGGCTCGGGACCTCACCGGCGACCGGGATCCGCCGGCGGCCGCTCATCTCGAGGTCCGGGATCGCGTCCAGCAGCATGCGGGTATAGGGGTGCTGCGGGTTGCGGAACACTTCGCGCGCCGGGCCCCATTCGACCAGCCGGCCGAGGTACATGACGCCGAGGTCATGGGCGATGTGATAGACGACCGCGAGATCGTGGCTGATGAACAGGTAGGACAGGCCGAGCTCGCGCTGCAGGTCCTTCATCAGATTGAGGATCTGTGCCTGCACCGAGACGTCGAGCGCCGAGGTCGGCTCGTCGCAGACCAGGAATTCCGGGTTGCTGGCGAGCGCCCGGGCGATCGAGATGCGCTGGCGCTGGCCGCCGGAGAACTCGTGCGGGAACTTGTCGCCGTCGCGGGCGCTGAGCCGGACCTGCTCCAAAAGCTCGCCGACCCGGCGCACCACCGCCCGCTCGCCGTCGAGCAGCCGATGCACCCGAAGCGGCTCGGCGATGAGGTCGACCACCCGCCAGCGCGGGTTCAAGCTGGCGTAGGGGTCCTGGAAGATCATCTGCATGCGCCGGCGCAGCGGCGCCATCGCTCGGCGCGTCGGCAGCTTCGTGATGTCGACGCCATCGAACTCGATGCTGCCGCGGGTCGGCTGGTGGAGGCCGACCACGAGGCGGGCGACCGTCGACTTGCCGCAACCGGATTCGCCGACCAGGCTGAAGGTCCGGCCGCGCGGGACCCCGAAGCTGACCCCGTCGACCGCCTTGAGGATCGCGCGGCCGCCACCGCCGAGCAGGCGGCTGAGCAGCGGCGGCGAGACGTCGAAGTGCTTGGTCAGCCCCTCGACCCGCACCAGCGGCCGCGGTGCTGGATCGGCCAGCCGAGCCATCGCCACCGGTGCTAGCCTCCGGCGTGCAGCCAGCAGGCGGCCGCCCCGCCCTCGACCGGCATCAGCTCCGGCCGTTGCCCGTCGACAGCGCTCGAAGGCTGCAGGGCAGCGCGGGTGGAACGGGCAGCCCGGCGGAATCTCGGTCAGTCGCGGCATCGTGCCCTCGATCTGGACGAGCCGGTCCAGGTCGTGCCCGATCACCGGGATCGAGCCCATCAGGCCGCGGGTATAGGGATGCTTGGCATGCTTGATGACCTCGCGCACCGGGCCGACCTCGACGATCCGGCCGGCGTACATCACCGCCACCCGATCGGCGGTCTCGGCGATCACCCCCATGTCGTGGGTGATCAGCATGACCGCGGCCCCGTGCTCGTCGCACAGGCGCTTCAGGAGCGCGATGATCTGCGCCTGGATCGAGACGTCGAGCGCGGTGGTCGGCTCGTCGGCAATCACCACCCGCGGATTGGCGCACAGCGCCAGCGCGATCACCACCCGCTGGCGCATGCCGCCGGAGAACTGATGCGGGTACTGGTCGAAGCGCTGGCCGGGAGAAGGAATGCCGACCTCGGCGAGCAGCCTGAGCGCGCGCTCGCGGGCGCCGCCCGGGCTCAGATCCTCATGCGTCAGGATCGTCTCGACCAGCTGGCGACCGATCGTGTACAGCGGGTTGAGGCTGGTCAGCGGGTCCTGGAAGACCATCGCGATCTTCTTGCCGCGCAGGCGCCGCATGCGCTCGTAGGGCAGCTGGTCGATCCGCTCGCCGTCGAGGCTGACCCGGCCGCCGGCGATCCGGCCCGGCGGCTCGAGCAGCCCGATCACCGCCGCCCCCGTGAGCGACTTGCCGGCACCCGACTCGCCGACCACCCCCAGCACCTCGCCCTCGCCGATCTGCAACGAGACGCCGTCGACCGCCACCAGCGTGCCGCGCCGGGTCGGGAACTCGACCCTGAGGCTCTCGACCTCGAGGACCGGCGCCATCAGCGAAGCTTCGGATTGAGCGCGTCGCGCAGCCAGTCGCCGAGGAGGTTGACCGCCAGGACCAGGAGGGCGAGCGCGGCGCCCGGAAAGATGGTCATCCACCATTCGCCCGAGAACAGGAAGTCGTTGCCGATCCGGATCAGGGTGCCGAGCGAGGGTCGGGTCACCGGCACGCCGACCCCGAGGAAGGACAGCGTGGCCTCGGTCAGAATGGCGATCGCGAGGCTCAAGGTCGCGATCACCAGGACTGGCCCGAGGACGTTGGGCAACACGTGGCGGAGCATGATCAGGCCGGGATGGACGCCGATCACTCGCGCCGCCTGCACGTACTCCTTGTTCCTCTCGACCATGGTCGAGCCGCGCACCGTGCGGGCGAAGTTGACCCAGAGCGAGGCGGCGATCGCGGCCACCAGCACGTAGATCTTGAAGTCCTTGTGCGCCGCGGGCGACAGCAGCGAGCCGACGATGCCGTCGATCAGGAGCGCGATCAGGATCGCCGGAAAGGTCAGCTGGACGTCGGCGATCCGCATGATGACGCTGTCGAGCAGGCCGCCGCCGTAGCCGCTGATCAGGCCGAGCAGGGTGCCGATCACGGCCGCCAGGATCACCGAGACGAACCCGACCAGGAGCGAGATGCGCAGGCCGAACATGATCGACGACAGGACGTCGCGGCCCTGATCGTCGGTCCCGAGCAGAAAGCGCGGATCGCCGCCGTCGGTCCACGCCGGCGGCCGGAACGCGTCCATCAGGTTCAGGCTCGCGACGTCGTAGGTATCGTGCGGCGCCAGCCACGGCGCGAGCAGCGCGGCCAGAAAGAAGGTCACGGTCAGGACAAAGGCGATCACCGTCACCGGTGAGCGTTTGAAGCTGTAGAAGAGATCGCCGTCGAGGAAGCGGCGGCGAGCGTCGCCGAGGCGGGCGCGAAACCCGAGCGCCAGGCGATCGGCCTCGACCGGGCGGATCGCCATGACCTCAGACCGCCGCCACGGCGCGCTCGACGCGCAGGCGCGGGTCGACCGCGTAGTACAGGAGGTCGACCGCGAGATTGATCAGAACGAAGAACAACGCGATCAGGACCAGATAGCTCGACATGATCGGGATGTCGACGAACTGGATCGCCTGAATGATCAGGAGGCCCATGCCCGGCCACTGGAACACCGTCTCGGTGATGATCGAGAACGCAAGCAGGGCGCCGATCTGCAGTCCCATGATGGTGATGACCGGGACGAGCGTGTTCTTGAACGCGTGGCCGAAATGGATCGTGCGGTCGCGCAAGCCCCGGGCGCGCGCGAACTTGATGTAGTCGGTGCGCAGCACTTCCAGCATCTCGGCGCGCACCAGGCGCATGATCAAGGTCAGCTGGAACAGCGCGAGCGTGAACGCCGGCATGATGATGTGGCTCCAGCCCCGCAGGGTCAGAAAGCTGGTCTCCCAAAACCCGAGCTGGACGGTGCCGCCCCGACCGAAGGTCGGGAGCCAGCCGAGCCCCACGCCGAAGGTCAGGATCAGGAGGATGCCGATCAGGAAGGTCGGCAGCGAGATGCCGATCAGCGAGACGGTCAGGAGCAGCCGGCTCAGCCAGGAGTCGCGATGGAGGCCGGTATAGACCCCCATCGGCACCCCGATCAGCAGCGCCAGGACTGCCGAGAGGAACACCAGCTCCAGGGTCGCCGGCAGACGGGTTGCGATCAGCTCGCCGACCGGTTTGCCCATGCGATAGGAGATCCCGAACTCGCCCTGCGCCGCGTGCGCGACCCACTTCACGAACTGCACCGGGACCGGGTCGTTGAGCCCGAGGCGCTCACGCAACGCCTCGCGCTGCGCCGCCGTGGCCTCCTGGCCGACCATGTTGTTGATCGGGTCACCGACGAACTGGAACAGCGAGAACGAGATCAAGGCGACCACCAGCATCACCAGGATCGCCTGGAGCAGCCGCTGGATGATGAAGGCGAGCATGCCCCCGGAGCTCGCGCCGGCCGGTCAGCCGCGCTCGCCGGCCGCGTCTATTGCAGCACGACCGTGCGCAGGTCGACGTCGTTGAACGGCCGCTGGATCACCGACTTGACCTTGTCGGTGCGCACGCCCCAGGCCAGCGCCTGCTGGTGCAGCGGGATGTGGCCGACGTCGTCTTTATGGATCTGGAACGCCTCGCGGATCTCCTGGTTGCGCTTGTCCTTGTCGATCTCGACCGCGATCTGGTCGGTCAGCGCCTCGACCTTGGGATTGGAGTAGTGGCCGCAGTTCCAGGTGCCCTGCCCTTCGCCGTCCATGGTCATCAGGTTCTGCAAGGCGTTGTAGGCATCGTAGGAGCCGGGCGTCCAGCCCAGCATGTAGAAGCTGGTGTTGTTGCCGGTGGCCTGGCCGATCTTGTTGAAGTGCAGGGACTTGGTCTGGGCGTTCAGGGTGACGTCGATGCCGATCCGCTCGAGCATCGGCACGATCGCGGTGCAGATCGCCTCGTCGTTGACGTAGCGGTCGTTCGGGCAGTCGAAGGTGACCGGGAAGCCGTCGGCGTAGCCGGCGTCCTTGAGCAGCTGCTTCGACATCTCCGGATCATACTTGTACGGCTGGTTCATGTCCTCCTGGAAGCCGTTGATCCCCGGCGCGATCATCAGCCCGGTCGGGGTCGAGGCGCCGCGCATGACCACCCGCTTGATCGCGTCCAGGTCGATCGCATGCGCGAAGGCGGCTCGCACCCGCTGGTCCTTGAACGGGTTCTTGCCCGAGCCCGGCATGTCGAGCGCCTCGTCGCGCCACTGGTCCATGCCGAGGAAGATGGTGCGCAGCTCGGGCCCCTGGAGGACCTCGACATTGGCGTCGCCCTCCAGCCGGCGGACGTCCTGGAGCGGCACCGGATACATCAGGTCGATCTCGCCGGAGAGCAGCGCCGCCACGCGGGTGGCGTCATTGGCGATCGGCGTGAACACCGCCCGGTCGAGGTTGTCGGTCCGGTTGGCCTGATTCCACCACGCCTTGTTGGGCTCGAGCACGACCCGGTTGTCCTGCACCCATTCGACCAGCTTGAACGGTCCGGTGCCGTTGGCGTGGGTGTTGGCGAAGTTGGTCTTGCCGGCGCCCTTGACGACCTCGAAGGCGTCGTTGGCCTCCATGTATTCCTGATCGACGATGTAGAAGTTCGGCATGTTGAGCAGCAGAATCGGATCCGGCCCCTTGGTCTCGATCTCGATCGTGTAATCGTCGATCTTGCGAACCTCCTTGACCGAGGCGAGCGCGAACGACATCTCCGAGCTCTCCTGGGTCTGGCGCTTGAAGGAGTAGACGACGTCGTCGGCATTGAAGGGGTCGCCGTTGTGGAACTTGACGCCCTGGCGGAGCTTGAAGGTCCAGGTCACGCCGTCATCACCAAGCTGCCACTCGGTCGCCAGATCCGGCTCGAGCGACAGGTCGGGCAGGCGATGCAGGAGGCGCCCGTAGATGTTGCCCTTCATGGTGTTGGTCGGACCCTCGTTGTTGGCGTGCGGGTCCAGGCCCAGGATGTCGCCGGTGGTCGCGTAGTGGAACACCTTTTCCTGCGCCCCAGCGGACAACGAGAGCAGAACCGCAGCCCCGGCCGCCGCCACCAGACCGATCCCGATACGCATGATGCTCCCCCTTGCTGTGTCGGTTGCCCGTGTACGCCCCCTCGATCCGCCAGGAGCGACCTTCCGTCTGTTCCCGAACGGATGGCAGAGCCCGACGACCGCTGAATCACCTTATGGGATCGAAGTTAGACCCGCGCGCGGACCGGAAACAAGCCTCAAGCGTGCTCCGGGCTCGAAGTCCCGAACCGGCGCCGACCGCTGCCGTAGGACGCGACCCGGCGCCCTACTTCCACCTGACCGCGTCCCTCTCTATGGTCGCGTCGGCCATGGCAGGCAGGAGCGGCGCGCCGATGCCCAGCACGAGGATGGCGTAGCCGAAGAAGGTCGGCATCGGCTCGAACTCGCTGGGATAGAGGAAGGTGACGTCGAGCGCGAAGAAAAAGCCGGCGGTCGCGCCGAGTGCGGCTCGAACGGCTGGGAGCGCAGCGACCTCGTCGAGCTGCTGGACATGGTGGCGGACAAGCGGATCGAGCCGGTCGTCGATTCGGTGCGGCCGCTGGCCGAGATCCGTGACGCCATGCGGCGGCTGATCGACCGCGAGGTCTTCGGCAAGGCGGTGCTGATCCCGTAGCCGGACGCCTGCCCGGCCGGATCCTCGCCCGATCCCGCACGGCGCCGCCCGGAGGCCCGGGTTGCGGGGGCCAGGTCGGCCGGGAGCCCAGCGCTCGATCCGGGACCTGCCGGCTTTGCGGGCGACCTGAGATGTCGGTCGACCGGTCGGGCCTGCCGCCTCTCCGTTCATATCAGTCCTGGATCGCCAACGAGACCCTCGAAGACTATTCGCTTCGCTTTGCTGCCAAATCTTTTCGCAAGTGGTCATCGATCGTCATTGCCAATACCGCGATCGGCGGCATTTCTTTCCTGGCGTTGGAAGCGATCGGTGGCGCCATCACGTTGAGCTATGGCTTTGCCAATGCCTTCCTGTTCGAGCGCCGCGCCTACACGCTCTGCGTGCTCTACGCGCTCCTGTCCTTGCTGCTCTCGCTCGGCGCCCTGTTCGCGGGGCTCTACCTCATCCGGCGCATGTTCGCGCCCAGCTTCTGAGGAGCCCGGACCGCCCCGCGCCGGCGGCCGATCATCGCGCCGCGGGCGGTCAGGCGAGGTAGCGCTTCAGGACCGAAGCGCCGAGCGTGTATTTGGGGTCGACCATGTTGCCGAGGCGCACGCGGCCCGCCTGGCTCAGCAGCAGATAGGCCTCGAGCTTGTCGAAGCCGTAGTCGGCGGCCATCCAACTGATCAGCTCGCGATAGGCGATCCTTGCGGCATCCTCCATCGGCCGGGCGCTGCCGATCGCCATGATGAAGGCCTCGGTCTCGAGCCTCGGCCAGGCGATCGGCCAGGCCTTGATCAGATCGATCTGGAGGGTGACGGTGGCCGGAATCTCGACCGCGACGCCGCACAGCTCGCCATCCCCCTGGGTCGCGTGGCAGTCGCCGAGGTAGACGTAGGCGTCATCCCGAAACACCGGGAAATAGGCGATGGCCCCCGGCGCCATGTCCGGCAGGTCCATGTTGCCGCCCCAGTAGTCGGGCTGGACCGAGCTCACCGCCTCGATCTGCGGCGACACGCCGAGCGTGCCGATGAACGGCTCGTACGGCAGCGTGATTTTGTCGTTGAAGACGATGCCGGCGCGCGTGACCACCATCTTCTTGACCACCTCGGGCAAGGGGTGGTTGAGCATCGCGGTCTGCTTGGTGCCGACCAGGCCGCCGAACTCGGTGATCAGGCAGGTGGTGCCGACCGGCTGCGGCCCGCGCGGCTCGATGTCGAGGATCCGGATCGCGACCACGTCGCCTTTCTCGGCGCCGCTGACCGCGATCGGGCCGTTCTGCGGGTTGGCGAACGGCAGGTTGAGGTGCTCGCTCGGCAGGTCGCTCTCGCTTCGGATCTTGCCGCCGAAGGCATCGCGGGTCTCGGCCTCGACGACGTCGCCCGGCTGGATCTGCAGCACGGGCGCCGCATAGGGTCCGTAGACGTAGTGGTACTCGCCCTGCACGGCCTCGCTCAGGACGTGGGTCGTGCCCGCGCGGCCGCGCGCCACGCCGCGCCCGCTCATGATCGAGGTCTCGAGCCAGCTCATGCCTTCCCTCCCCGCGGCACTCGCCGCATTTCAAGCCTGGTCGACGTTCAGATCTGCAGGTGCCGCTTGACGGTCTCGGGGTCGCCGAGCGCGGTCGAGGGCACCTCGGCGACGATCCGGCCCTTGTCCATGACGTAGCAGCGCCGGGTCAGCGCCATGATCATGTCGAGGTTCTGCTCGACGAACAGGATCGTGGTGCCGAGCTCCTGGTTGATCCGGCGCAACACGCCCGAGATCTCCTCGACGATCGACGGCTGGATGCCCTCCGAGGGCTCATCCAGCAGCAGGATGTCGGGATTGCCGACCAGCGCGCGGCCGATCGAGAGCTGCTGCTGCTGACCGCCGCTCAGCGTGCCCGCGCGCTGGCGCCGGCGCTCCCGGAGGATCGGGAAGTAGCCGTAGACCTCCTTTTGGAACTTGCGCCCGCCCGGACCGCCGACCATCTCGCCGATCTTGAGGTTCTCCTCGACGGTCATCCGCGGAAAGACCTCGCGGCCCTGCGGGATGTAGCCGAAGCCGGCCCGGGCGCGCCGCTCCGATGGCATCTTCGAGATGTCCTCGCCGCGCAGGCGGATGGCACCCGCCCGCACCGGCAGCTGGCCGATCAGGCAGCGCATCATGGTCGTCTTGCCGACCCCGTTGCGGCCGATCACGGCGACGATCTCGCCCCGCTCGACGGCAAGGTCGATGCCCTGCAGCACCCGGGTCGAGCCGTAGCCGGCGCTCAGGCCCTCGAGCTCCAGCAAGGTCCCGGTGGTCGGCAGGGCCTCAGGGCTGGGCATGATGGTGGCCCTTGCCGAGATAGATCTCCTGGACCGCCTCGTTGGCGGTGATCGCCTCGATCGTGCCCTGGGCGAACACCCGGCCGAGGTGCAGGACCGTGACCTGCCGGGCGATCTGGCGGACGAACGCCATGTCGTGCTCGACCACCACGACCGTCATGCCTTCCCGGTTGAAGGCCATCACCATCTCGCCGGTCTTGAAGGTCTCCTCCGGCGACAGGCCGGCGGTCGGCTCGTCGAGCAGCAAAAGGCGCGGCTGGCCGCCGACCGCCATCGCGATCTCCAGCCACTGCTTCTGACCGTGGCCGAGCTGGCCCGCGGGCTTGGCGGCCTCGGCGGTCAGGTCGGCGAGCTCGAGCAGGCGCTCGACCTCCTGGCGCAGGCGGGCGCGCTCGAACCGGTTCTGGAGCGCGATGGTCAGGTTCTGGACCACCGGCAGCTCGCCGAACACGCCCGGCACCTGCATCTTGACGCTGATGCCACGCCGGATGCGGGCGTAGGAATCGAGGGTGGTGATGTCCTCGCCGCGAAAGCGGACCCGGCCGGCGGTCGGCGGATAGCGGCCGAGCACCAGCTTGAAGAAGGTGCTCTTGCCGGCGCCGTTGGGACCGATCAGGCAGTGCAGCTCGCCCTCCTCGATCGCGAGCGTCAGGTCGTCCACGGCCCGCAGGCCGCCGAAGCGCTTCTGGAGGTTTTCCGTCTCCAAGAGGCTGGTCATCGCGTGGCTCCGCGCCGCGCCGTCTCGCGCAGAGCACTCGGATCCAGCACTTCGCCGCGCCGCCGCCAGGCGTCGAGCGCCGCCCCGCCCCGCTCCGCGAGCCAGACCACGTAGCCGCCCGGCATGAACAGCATGGTCACCAGCAGCAGCGCGCCGATCACCACCAGCGCATATTGCTGGCTGATCACGATCAGGGTCTGGAACAGCCAGAGCACGAACAGGGTGCCGATCAGGGTTGCGGTCAGGTCCTTGCGACCGCCGACCGCGACCCAGATGATCGGCATCGCGGCCGCCGGCAGCGCCATCGAGGCGGGCACGATGAACTGGCCCCAGGCGGTGTAGAGCGTGCCGCTCAGCGCCGCCAGCGCGCTGCCGATCACGAACGCCCCGAGCTGGTAGCGGCGGATGTCGTAGCCCAAAAGCTCGGCGCGCTCGGGGTTCTCGCGGATCGCCACCAGCACGTTGCCGAACCGCGAGTTGACCAGCATGCGCAGCCCGAGATAGCAGAGCACCAGGAGCACCAGCACGAGATAGTACAGATTGACGCCGTCGAAATAGATCCGGCCATGGAACCAGGGCAGGATCAGCTGCGGGATCCGGGTCATGCCGTTGTAGCCGTTGAGGCGCGCGCGCCCGATCACCCACTCCGGCCCGGCGGTCTGGTTCATGAAGGTGGCGAAGGCGAGGGTCACCGACAGGGTGACGATGCCGACGAACACGCCGGTGATCCGGCCATAGATCATGAAGTAGCCGAGCACGGCCGCAAACGCGGTCGCGATCACCAGCGCCGCCAGCAGCGCCAGGAACGGGTAGCCGTGGTTCTGGCCGAGGTTGATCGCGATCACGCCGTAGCTGTAGCCGGCGAGGCCGAAGAAGGCGGTCTGACCGAAGCTCAGCATGCCGCCGTAGCCCCAGATCAGGCACAAGCCCAGCGCCATGAACACCCAGATGCCGAAATAGGCGAGGTTGCCGACCGTGTAGCTGTCAGCGATCACCGGATAGGCCGCGGTCAGCAGCAGGGCGACCAGCGCGCACAGCCAGAAAGTCCGGCTGTTGCCGAAGGTCTGCGGGCCGTTGACCAGGGACAGGAGGTCTTTCATCGATCGTTCCTCGAGGGCCCGGCGGCTCAGCTGCGGCTACGGACGATCCAGCCGGTCAGCCCTTCGGGCAGGACCCGGATCACGATGCACACCGCGACCAGGAGGCCGATGACACCGAACACCTGGCCGTAGAGCGCGGTGATCGACGCCTTGATCACGGCCAGGATCGCGGCCGCGGGGGCGGTGCCGACCAGCACGTCGGCGCCGCCCGCGACCACGGTGACGAACGCCTCGATCACGAAGTTGCTGCCCATGGTCGGGGCGAGCGTCATGGTCGGGGTGTACATCCCGCCCGCGAGCCCGGCCATCGCGGCGCCGATGCCGAAGGTGATCGAATAGATCCGATTGACCGGGACCCCGAGCGCGCGCGCCATGGCCGCGTTCTGCATGGTCGCGCGGGCGTGCACGCCGAAGGTCGTCTTCATGAACAGGAGGTAGAGCGCCAGCAGCACGCAGAGCGCCACCCCGAAGATCACCAGGCGATAGACCGAGAACGACGAGCCGGCGACCGCGATGCTGCCGAACGGCGTGCCGATGCTCGGTATTGCCGAGCCCAGGACCAGGAGCGCGCCCTGGGCCAGGATCAGGCTGATGCCCCAGGTGGCGACCAGGGAATCGATCGGCCGGTGATAGAAGCGATGGACGATCAAACGCTCGAGGGCCATGCCGAACAGGCCGGCGGCGAGTGCGCCGCAAAGGATCGCGATCGGCAGCGGCGCGCCGAACCGGTAGGCGTAGGTGGTGACGTAGGCGCCGATCGCGATGAACTCGCCATGCGCCATGTTGATGATCCCCATCATCCCGAAGATGATGGCCAGGCCCGAGGCTGCCAGGATCAGGAAGGCGAACACGTCGGCGACCTGGTAGAGATAGGACAAGACGTCGAGGGCAGACATGGCCGGCTCCGGCGAGCGGGATGGCGGACCGGCAGCAGCCGGCCCGCCCCCAGATCCTACGTCAAAGCTTTACTGTCCGGGCAGGTAGCTCGGCGTGTACTGCTCCTTGGGGTCCTCCTTGGTCAGATCGCAGCCGATCTCGCCCAGCCAGTAGGGCTCGATCCGATCCCAGCTGCGCTCGACATGGACCTTGTGCTGGGCATCGACCGAGATCTGCCACATGCGGTGGCTGACGTGCTGCGACTTGGGATCGATGCAGATCTGGCCTTCGGGCGCATCGATGCACGCCTGGCCGGTCGCGATCTGGGCGCGGATCGCGTCGATGTCGGTCGAGCCCGCCATCTCGACCAGCTTCTTATAGAGGTAGATCGCGGAATAGGCGTTCTGGCCCATGTCGTTGATGTAGGTCTCGTCCGGGAACTTGGCGTGCCAGCGGGCGACGAAGGCCTTGGCCTCCGGCGTCTCCAGCTCCTCGAACCAGTTCATCGCGACGTGCATGTTCTCCATCGCCGGCGGCTTGAAGCGCTTGTGCTCGAAGCCGAGGCCGATCGTGATCGAGCTGCCCATCGGGATGTGCAGGCCGGCGGCCGGCGCCTGCTCGTAGAACGACGACTGCGAGTTGCCGACCACCAGGCTCATCAGCCAGTCGGGCTTGGCCTTCTGGATGTTCTGGATGGTCTGGCCGAACTGCGAGACCCCGAGCGGGATCAGCTCCTCGCCGACGATCTCGCCGCCGTTGTCCTCGACCAGCTTCTTGGTCCACTCGGCCGAGATCTGGCCGAAGTTGTAGTCGGCGGCGATGATGTAGACCTTCTTGCCGAACTTCTCCATCATCCACGGGATCAGGGTCGAGAACTGCTGCTCCGGCAGGCCGCCGGTGCCGATCATGTTGCCGTCGCAGACCCCGCCCTCGTACTGGTTGGTATAGAAATAGAGGGCGTTGTCGCGGTCGACGATCGGCCGGACCGCCTCGCGCGAGGCGCTGGTGGCGCCGGCGAACAGCACGTCGACCTTGTCCTTCTCCAGTAGCCGGCGGGTGAACTCCTGGAACTTGGCGTTGTCGAACTGCGGATCGTAGGCGATCAGCTCGAGCTGACGGCCGAGGATGCCGCCCGCCTTGTTGATCTCCTCGACCGCGAGCTCGGTGCCGTGGACCTTGGGTATGGTGAAGATCGCGATCTCGCCGGACTGGTCCTCGAGCAGGCCGATCTTGATCGGCGGCTTGTCCTGAGCCAGCGCCGGCATGGCCGCGAAGGCGACCCCCGCGAGAAGACCCCAGAGTGCTTTGCACGCCATTTTTCTCGGTTCCTTGTTCCGTCGGTGCCGTTGGGTTGAGAGCAACAAGCATGCCAGGGCCCGGCCGCTGGCCCGCGCGCCGAGACGGCGGGCCTGGTCGGGCATCGGTATGACGATTGCTCCGAAAACGGGCAGAGTCTACATTCTGTCGACAAGGGACCGCAATCCGCAATTGCGTCCACAAATCGGGGGAGTTCAGATGACTGACGACGCGCTGCCCTACCGCTCGCTCACCGAGGTCGCCGCCGGGATCAGGGCGCGCGCCGTATCGCCGGTCGAGGTCACCGAGGCGATCCTGGACCGGATCGGGCGCCTCGAGCCGAAGCTGCACGCCTACGCGACCGTCACCGCCGATCTCGCCCGCGAGCAGGCGCGTCAGGCGGAGCGCGAGATCTCGAGCGGCCGCTATCGCAGCGCGCTCCACGGCGTCCCGATCGCGGTCAAGGACCTGTGCTTCACCAAGGGCATCCGGACCGCCTGCGGCACGACCATCCTCGCCGACTGGCGGCCCGACGATCGACGCGACCGTGGTCGAGCGCTTCCGGACCGCGGGGGCCGTGCTGCTCGGCAAGCTGCAGATGACCGAGGGCGCGTTCGCCGACCACCATCCCGAGATCGAGCGGCCGCGCAACCCCTGGCACCCCGACCACTGGGTCGGCGCCTCGTCGTCCGGCTCGGGCGTGGCGACCGCGGCCGGGCTCTGCTACGGCTCGCTCGGCTCCGACACCGGCGGCTCGATCCGCTTCCCCTCGGCCGCCAACGGCGTCACCGGGCTCAAGCCGACCTGGGGCCGGGTCAGCCGCCATGGCGTGTTCCCGCTCTCGGAATCGCTCGATCACATCGGCCCGATGGCCCGCAGCGCCGCCGATGCCGCCGCGCTCCTGGGCGTGATCGCCGGCGCCGATGGCAACGATCCGACCACGCTGACGGCGCCGGTGCCGGACTACCTGGCCGGCCTGGAAGAGGGCGTGCTCGGCGCCCGCGGGCTCAGGATCGGGGTCGATGCCGGCTTCAACGACACCGGCGTCGAGGCGAAGGTGGTCGAGCTGACCGCGGCGGCGGCCGCGGTCCTGGCCGGGCTCGGCGCCGAGCTGCGCGCGGTCGCGGTCCCGGACGTCGGGCCGGTGCTCGAGGGCTGGACGCCGTTTTGCGCGGTCGAGACCGCCCTCGCGCATGCCGCGACCTTCCCGGCCCGCGCCGACCAGTACGGGTCGACGCTTCGGGGCTTCATCGAGACCGGGCGGGCGGTCGGCGCCCTCGACCTGGCCCGGCACCAGATCGAGCGCGACAAGTTCAAGGGCAGGCTCGCCCGCCTGTTCGCCGAGGTCGACCTGCTCCTGGTCCCGGCGATGTACCTGGCCGGCCCGACCTTCGAGCGCATGAGCCAGCTCAGCGATCCCGAGGAGCTCGCGATGCTGCTCCGCTTCACCGCCCCCTTCGACATGTCGGGCAGCCCGACCATCACGCTGCCCTGCGGCTTCAGCGCCGCCGGCCTGCCGGTCGGCTTCCAGCTGGTCGGGCCGCAGCTGTCCGAGGGCCTCCTGCTGCGCGCCGGCCACGCCTACCAGCAGGCGACCGCCTGGCACGCCATGCACCCCGAGCTCTGAGCCCGTGGGCGCGGCGCGGCGGCGACGGCTGCGGCCGCGCCGCGAGCGCCGGGGAAACCTGAAAGCGAGTGGCGAAGTGTCCGGTGGACCGTGAACAAAACAACACCGGAACAGAAGAGAACGTCGCCTGATGGTCTGGCAAGCACCGCGAGCGGCTCGGCCGGAGGTTGCGGACGGGCGGGCGGTTCAGGGCTCGAGCCCGGCCGGCTTTCGGACGCGGTCACAGGTCGAGGCGCCGGCCGCTTTCCGGGTCGAACAGATGTAGCCGGGCGGGGTCCGGCGCGACCGTCAGACGGTCGCCCGGGGCGACCCGGCTGGTGCCGTCGAGGCGGATCGTGAGCGGCGCGCCGCCGCCGACGATCTGGCCGTGCACCACGGTGTCGGCGCCGAGCGTCTCGATCAGGGCGACCTCGACGTGCAGCCCGGGCGCGCTCGCGCCGGCGAGCGGCAGATGCTCGGGGCGCAGGCCCAGGGTGAGGGCCCGGTTGGCCTCGCCGGCGAGCGGCCGGGCGAGCGCCAGGCGGTCGGCGCCGATCAGCAGCTGCCGGCCATCGGCGCCGACCGTGGCGGCGAGGAAGTTCATCGCCGGCGCGCCGATGAAGCTGGCCACGAACCGGCTCGCCGGGCGCTCGTAGACCTCGAGCGGGCTGCCGATCTGCTCGACCAGGCCGCCGTTCATGACCATCAGCCGGTCGCCCAGCGTCATCGCCTCGACCTGATCGTGGGTGACGTAGATGCTGGTCGTGCCGAGCCGCTGCTGGAGCTGCCTGATCTCGACCCGCATCTGGCCCCGGAGCTTGGCATCGAGGTTCGAGAGCGGCTCGTCGAACAGGAACACCGCCGGCTCCCGGACGATCGCCCGGCCCATCGCGACCCGCTGCCGCTGGCCGCCGGACAGTTGGCGCGGCTTGCGCTCGAGGAACTCGGCAAGCCCGAGAATCCGCGCCGCCTCGCCGACCCGGCGCTCGATCTCGGCTTTGGCCGTGCCCAGGTTGCGCAGGCCGTAGGCCATATTGTCGTAACACGCTCATGTGCGGGTAGAGCGCGTAGTTCTGGAACACCATGGCGATGTTGCGGTCCTTGGGCTCGAGCCGGTTGACCACCCGCTCGCCGATCCGGATCGTGCCGGCGCTGACCTCCTCGAGCCCGGCGACCATGCGCAGCAAGGTCGACTTGCCGCAGCCCGACGGCCCGAGCACCACCCGCAGCTCGCCATCCGCGATCCCGGTCGAGATCCCCTTGATCACCTCGGTCTGGCCGAACTCCTTGCGCACGTCGTCGAGAACGACCTCGGCCATCGGCAGCCCGCCTCACTTCTCGGTCTCGATCAGGCCCTTGACGAACCAGCGCTGCATCAGCACGACCACCGCCACCGGCGGCAGCATCGCCAGCATCGCGACCGCCATCACATAGTTCCAGACCGGCTCGGCATCGGCCGCGGTGACCATCCGCTGGATGCCCATCACGATCGTGTACATGTGCTCGTCGGTCGTGATCATCAGCGGCCAGAGGTACTGGTTCCAGCCGTAGATGAACAGGATCACGAACAGCGCGGCGAGGTTGGTCCGCGACAGGGGCAAAAGGATGTCCCAGAAGAACTTGAGCGGCCCGGCGCCATCGATCCGCGCCGCCTCGGTCAACTCGTCCGGCACGGTCAGGAAGAACTGCCGGAACAGGAAGGTCGCGGTCGCCGACGCGATCAAGGGCACGGTCAGACCCAGATAACTGTTGAGCAGCCCGAGATCGGCCACGACCGAGAAGGTCGGCAAGATCCGCACCTCCACCGGCAGCATCAGCGTCAGAAAAATCGTCCAGAACGCCAGCATCCGAAGCGGAAACCGGAAATAGACGATCGCGAACGCGGACAGGATCGAGATCGCGATCTTGCCGATCGCGATCCCGAGCGCCATCACCAGCGAGTTGAGCAGCATCTCGCCGACCGGCCCGCTGCTCGAGCCGCTCACGCCGTGGCCCAGCACGGCCGCATAGTTCGCCCATAAGCTGATCCCCCGGCCAGACCGGGATCGGCGCCTTCAGCACGTCCTCGGTCGGATGGGTCGAGGCGACGAACGCGAGCCAGATCGGCAGCGCCACCAGCAGCACGCCCGCGATCAGCACCGCATGCGCGAAGACCGTGAGCCCGGGCCGCCGCTCGACCATGGCCTGCTCCTTCGACCCCGCCCTTGCCCTCAGTCCCGAAAGCGCGCCCGGAACGCCTCGGTCGCATTGACGTGCGGGAACGGCGCGTCCGGCACCGGCCGCCCGAGGAAGCGGCAGAGCGGCTCCCAACCCTCCTTGACCTCATAGACCAGCAGCCGCTCCGGCGCCACGCCCCGCCGGACCGCCTCGTTGTGGCGCAAGAACACCCCCCTGGCGTGCTCCGCGCTCTCGATGTCGCCCCCGAAGGTCTGCTCGACGATCAGCTGCCGCTGCATCCGCGTCCGCCGCTGCCCGACCTCATCCCCCTCGGCGACCGGCCGCGCGACCCGCGGAAAGATCGTGCTCCAGGCGCTCTCGAACCAGCGCCCCGGATCGCGCACCGTGAGGATCACCTTGGCGTCCGGATAGCGCGCCGCGAGCTCGGCCCAGAAGCTGCAGACCGGCCAGTCGACCGCCGAGCGATAGCTCCCGAGCAGCTCCTCCCACTCGACCGCCTCGCCATCGGCGGCCCGCTGCCAGAACCCGACATGCCCCGGATTCTGGACCACCTCATACATATGATAGCAAGGCCCGAGTCCGAGCCGCTCGAACGCATCCCGGAGCGACAACGTCCCGGTCCGCCCAAACCCCGCCCCAATCACCGCCAGCGCCATGGTTTTTCGAGCTCCCGCGAGCCGAGCCTTCCCCAACCTATCGAGGGCCCGCCGACTTTTGAAGACGCCTTGCCTCTCCGGAGAAGGACTACACTCCCCTTCCCCCGAGAAGGTCTCTTTTCGCTCGAAAATAGTTCCTGACCCCGTTTCCCCTAACGGGTCCGGGAACGACGACATCCCGGTCCGCCCGAACCTCGCCTCGATCACCGCGAGCGCCATGGATTTCTTACTTCTCCGGACCCGGCTTCCGCCAACCTACCGACCCGCCGGCGGATTTTGAAGCACGCCCTCACACATTCGTCGGGCGACATCTGCCTACTCGTGTTTGCCAGCGGGCGCTGTAGCCGCGCATGCCTTGTTCCGCAGCCAGTTAGGCTCTATTGTCCGGCCAATGAGGCATGGCAACCTGAGCCGGATGCCCGATGCGCGCGACCACAACCGATCAGACCTATCGGCGCCAAGTGTGCTCCACTCATGCTTGTGCCCTAGCCTGACGGTGATTTGCTGGGCTTTGACGGAGAGCCGGTTCCTGCGCCAGATTTCGATTTCCTCGTGCTGAGCGGAACAAATTTCTGAGGCTCAAAGGAATGGTTTACGGTAAGGAAACCTCCAGACCAGCGTATGTGTGGCACTCAACGCCCGCGTCAGTCGAAGCGGGCACCTTTTCTGTGCTTGCTCTCATAGAGGTCATCGCTGCAATCTGTCTCTACTGGACATTTGCGATTTGGCTTCATTCGCAGCGATATCTTTGGGTCAGCGTCATGATTGCGCCTCTATTGTTGTTGCGCTCCGACGCTTCGGTAGCGGCAGGCGTAAACTGGTTTACACAGTACGTAGATCGCAGTTTCTCAGATGTCCTACGCCTCCCGGCCGGAAAATTCAGATCCCTTCGTTTCTGGAGTTCCGTCATAGTTGCCGGATTCGCCCGCAACGGTCTCGTCCTACACCATCTCAAGCGTGTTTTTATCCGCAGGGTCCAGATGGGCCTATATTTTCGACGGGATGGTCGCGGGCTATTCCGCTACCCAGATCGCACTAGCTGTTACGGTAGCGGTCGCTGCGAGGGAGGTGGCCGCGGTTGCTGAAGCAAGAGGCCCGGCAAGTATGGTTGCAGGTCTCTTGGTCGTTGCGGTAAGTGGACCGGCGGTCGCGCGTCACGCACCACTCTTGTTCGTGCTTTCGGCTATCGCAATTACAGGCGCCAGCTCGGGTATTGCGGTAGCTGCTGCACCCACCGTTCTACAGGCGGCGATGGCTCGCACGATGCAGGATGGCGAGACAAGAGTTGGAGGTATCGATTTTGGACGCGCCATCATACGAACAGCTCCATACTCATTTGTGACATTCATGCCTGGCTTCTTGTTCGGCGTACTCCTACGGAGTTCTAGGCACCCGTTTCATTGCGACTGCATGCCATCTTAAAGCTGGAAAAGACGCACTACCTGATAACTGGTGGCGCACTCTTTTCGTAACTGATTTCTTCAGCCTGCCGGAGTTAATTCCGGGATATAAACGAACCGACGCTTTTAACGTGCTTTATCTGCGAGCAAGAATACGCAATTATGATATTCTGATAGGAAGATCCCTTTATACTCTTGGATTTCTAATTTTGTTCATTCCTGCCTATCTGTACCGATTGAGCATAAAGTCGACCGGATGGGCATATTGGCCGCTCGTTTATATTACGCGTCCGCCAAGGTTCGCCGAAAACCCGGACCTCATCGGCGATCTTCTCTGGCGCAACCCAAAAGAATGGTTGCGCTGGGGAGTGGTACTTTTAACAGCTATCGGGTTGATCGCTGGTGCGCTAAAATCATCTCTAACCCAGTCTTCGCGATTGCCGCCGGTAATCATCTCGCCGATGGAATATATGTTCCTGGTTGATTTTCATGCGATTAAACTATGGCAAATGCTTAATGTCGTTAGCGCGATAATTACGGTAGTTATATTTCTCTATGTAACCGATTTCAGGATATATCTTAGGCACAGGGGAAGTGGTAAGGTGATATCTGTGATAGTAGATAAACGAGCGCGAACGCTGGAATTCTTGAGGCGGTTGCGCAATCTTGCGACGTGGTCGTTGCTTATACTTGTCATGGTACATGCGTTGCTTTGGGTGTTCCCGATCGGTGAGTATTTGCCGGAGTATGTCCTTAGTCTTTTAGAGATGCTGTATGGCAATGCGATGCCGCCACTTTAGCATGCGTATTGAGCCAAAGTCGCGGGACGGTTCGGGAGAAACGGGGCCTGTTCGGGAGAAACGGGGCCTGGATTCTTTACGCGAGGACTCCTTACGTCCAGTAGGGCCTGCGTCCGGGCGCGAATCACTCCTGCTGTCGCGGCAGGGTGGCCGGGCGGGGCCCGCCGGTCATCAGGCATTGGGGAGGGGAAGACAATCCGGATCGAGGCGGCCCAGACCCAGCTGGGGCGGCTGCCGCCGCCGGGGCGGCGCTTGGCGCGCGGCGCGCTCGGACGTCATACCGGTCCCATGGCTGGTATAAGAACATTGCCCGGAGGCGCCGTGGCTGAGGGATTGCTCCAGCAACGGGTGAGCAGCTCGGAGAGCCGTCCGGGTGCCAAATCAGTGCCGCGTGGAGCGGCGTTGGTGGCCTGAGTATCTGAAAAGCTTGGCGCGCCCGAAGGGATTCGAACCCCTAACCCCCAGATCCGTAGTCTGGTGCTCTATCCAGTTGAGCTACGGGCGCGCACGGGCAGACGCTTGTAACCGACCTGCCGGTCCCCGGCAAGGTAAGAGCCGCGGCCGGGGAGTCCGGCTCAACCCCGGGCCAGCTCGGTGCCGATCGCCTTGGCGAGCGCCGCGGGCGAGGCGTCATGGCCGAAGTGGCGGCGGTACTTGCCGTCCGGCCCCATCAGATAGATGAAGGCCGAGTGGTCCATCAGATAATCGCTCGAGGAGCCGTTCTCAACCTTGCTGTAGTAGACGCGGTAGGCCTTGGCCGCCTGCTTGATCTGCTCGGGCGTGCCGGTCAGCGCGACCAGGCGCGGATCGAACAGGGGCGCGTAGGCCGCCATCTGCGCGACCGTGTCCCGCTCCGGGTCGACGGTGATGAAGATCGGCACGACCCGCTTGGCCTGCTCGGGCGCAAGCAGGCCGAGCGCCTGGACCATGTTCGACAGGCTGAGCGGGCAGACGTCGGGGCAGAAGGTGTAGCCGAAGTAGACCAGCATGAAGCGGCCGGCGAAATCCTGGTCGGTGACCTTCTGGCCGTGCTGGTCGACCAGGGTGAACGGCCCGCCGATCAGGGCGTCGCCCTGGGCTCCGGACCCGCCAGGATGGCTCAGATACCAGCCGAGACCGAGGGCGAGCGCGAGCGCCAGGACCAGGGCCGAGCCGTAGACCACCAGCCGGTGGCGCAGGGCGTTCGGTACGGGTGCCGGGTCCTCGGTCATTGCCAAGATCTAGGCAACCGGCCGTGCTCTGACCAGAGCCGAAAGCCGCCTCGGAGCGCGCGCCAACTCTTCGATGGAATAAACCAGCGATCCTCGGCGTCTCCGGGGAGGGCGTGGCGCACGGAATGGCGCGCATCGGGGAGGAGTCGATGAGCAGGCGGGGACGGGCTTGGACGTTGGTGATCGCGGCCACGGCGCTCGGGCTGGGGGTGGCTGCGCCGGCCGGGGCCGAGGGGCAGAAGCCCTATCGGGTGCGCGGCAGCCTCGAGGCCGTGACCGACCAGGTGCTGACGGTCAAGACCCGGGAGGGCGAGACCCTCGATGTCGCCTTGAAGGACGACACCCGGGTCCTGGTCGTGCGCCCGGCCACCCTCGGCGCCGTCAGGCAGGGCGACTACATCGGCCTGACCTCGATCGACGCGGGCGACAAGCGGGTCGCGGTCGAGGCCCACATCTTCGCCGACGACCTGCGTGGCACCGCCGAAGGCCACGGGCCCTGGGATCTGGTCAAGGAGCCCAACACCATGACCAACGCGACGGTCGCCGAGGTCCAGGAGATCGGCGATCAGCGCGAGATCAAGGTGCGCTATCAGCAGGGCCAGGGCGACCAGAAGACCAAGGGCAGCCAGACCATCTACGTGCCGGATGATCTGCCGGTGGTGCGTCTGGAGAAGGCGCCCGATCGCTCGGTGCTGGCCGTGGGCAAGGCCGCCTTCATGGTCGTCCGGGACGAGGCCGACGGCAGCCGGACCGCGCTCGCGGTGATCGTCGGCGTCGACGGCGCTTCACCGCCGATGTAAGTCGGCACCGAACCCGTGCTCGAGCACCAGCTGCTTGAAGGCGCCGGCCGGGAGGGCGCCTTCGGGTAACAGCCCGGGCGCGCTCGCGATCACCAGCGGGCCGAGGTCATGGATCTTGCGGCCGGCGGCCGGGGACCTCGGCCGCGGCGCGATCCTTACGTCTTGTACCGCCAGAACATCTGGGCGCCGATGAACCCCGGGTCGCGGCGCTTGGCCGCCTCCGGGACCTTGTCGCCGACGATCAGCCGGGCCGACTGGAGCCAGACTTCGACCTGGTCGCGCAGACACCGGCCGTTGGCGATCGCGCCATGGCCGGACGGCGACAGGCCGGTGATGCCGGGCAGCGCCATGCGCGGCACGCACGCGAGCGGCTCGACCACCGACCGGTCGGCAGGTAGGTTTTCACCCGGACGTCTCGATGCTCCTGCGAGATCACGACGCTCCGGCTGACAAGCGGCGAGGTCGGCCATTTCTCGATGGCTGCCGCGCGACGGGCGGCATTGATCGGGCGGGCCGGCAGCCGACCTTCGATCGAGCGGAGGGATACCTGTGTCGAACGACCGCCATGGCCGTTGAGGCGGCCGAGCTGAGCCAGCCGGCGCCGCTCGACCATGCGGCGGTGCGCTCGATCGTGATCGGCATCCTGCTGGCGATGCTGCTGGCGGCGCTCGACCAGACGATCGTCGCGACCGCGCTGCCGACCATCGGTCGCGAGCTCGGCGATGCCGCGCACCTGCCCTGGGTGGTGACCGCCTACCTTCTGACCTCGACCGCGGTGACCCCGCTCTACGGCAAGCTCAGCGACATCCATGGCCGCCGGCTGATCCTTCTGATCGGGATCGGCACCTTCGTCGCGGGCTCGCTCGCCTGCGCGCTCGCCCCCTCGATGACGGTCCTGATCGTCGCCCGGGCGCTCCAGGGGCTGGGCGGCGGCGGCCTGATCTCGCTCGCGCAGACGATCGTCGCCGACGTGGTCGCGCCCAGGGAGCGGGGCCGCTATCAGGGCTACATCGCCGGCGTGTTCGTGACCTCGAGCGTCGCGGGGCCGGTGCTCGGCGGCTTCTTCGCCGAGCATCTGCACTGGTCGATGATCTTCTGGATCAACCTGCCGCTCGGCCTGGTCGCGTTCCTGATGACCAACCGGGTGCTGCGCCGGCTGCCGCGCCACGAGCGCCCCCATCGCCTGGATCTCCTGGGCGCGGTCCTGATGGTGCTGGCGACCACCATGTTGCTTCTGGCGCTCAGCTGGGGCGGCCTGCGCTATCCCTGGGGCTCGGCGCCGGTCGTCCTGCTGATCCTCGGCTCGGCGGTCATGTGGCTCTTGTTCGTGCTCCGGCTCTGGACCGCGATGGAGCCGCTGCTGCCGCTTGCCGGTGATCCTCAATCCGGTGGTCGCCGCCGGCACCGCGACCGCCTGCTGGGCGATGGGCGTGTTCATCGGCCTGTCGATCTACGTGCCGATCTATCTGCAGTCGGTGGTCCGGCTGTCGGCCAGCGCCTCGGGCCTGGCGATGATCGCGCTGATGGGCGGCACGGTCACGGGCGCCACGATCTCGGGGCGGGTGATGATGCACGTCCGCCATTACCGGCGCCTGCCGGTCGCGGGGCTGATCGTGGCGACCCTTGCCGTCCTGGCTCTGGCGCTGCGCCCTGCGGGCCTGCCCTTGAGCCTGCTCGAGGTGCTGCTGGCCGCGATCGGGCTCGGGGTCGGGACGGTCCTGCCGGTCACGACCGTGGCGATCCAGAACGCGGTCGAGCTCCACCAGCTCGGCACCGCGACCGCGAGCATGAACTTCTTCCGCTCGCTCGGCGGCGCGATCCTGGTCGCCGGGTTCGGCGCCATCCTGCTCGGCGGCATCGGCGCCGACGGGCTCGCGGCGCTGCGCACCGAGGCGGCGGCGGCACCGCCGGGCCTGGCCGGCGTGTTCGGCTGGGTGTTCGCGGCGTCCGCGGTCGGGCTCGTGGCCGCGCTCGGCTGCCTGTTGACCATGGCCGAGCGGCCCTTGCGCGGCCGCAGCCCTACGGCCGAAGTGGGCGGTGGTCAGCCGCCCGGGCGCGAACGGTCGGACCAGGTGACGCCGGCCGGCTGGGCGGCGGCTCGCAGCCTGGACCGCGACCGGCGTCATGCAAGGCCGGACGAAATGACCCGGTGATCCGGCCGTTGACCAACGTATGATGGTCGCGTGGTCGGATTCCGCAAATATCTCGAGGATCGTGCGCTGATCGCCGGTCGGTCGCGTCGGCCATGGCTGGCGCTCGCCTGCCTGCTCGCGCTCGCCGGCTGCGGCGAGCCGCAGGACGGCCGGGTGACGCTCGAGTTCTGGGCGATGGGGCGCGAGGGCGAGGTCGTGCAGGCGCTGACCCGGGAGTTCGAGCGCCAGAACCCGAAGATCCGGGTGCGGGTGCAGCAGGTCCCCTGGAGCGCCGCCCATGAGAAGCTGCTGACCGCCTACGCCGGCGATACCATGCCGGACGTCTTCCAGCTCGGGGCCACCTGGGTCCCGGAGTTCGTGGCGCTCGATGCGATCAGCCCGCTCGACGACCGGGTCGCGGCCTCGCCGGAGGTCGCGCCGGCGGATTTCTTCGCCGGCATCCTCGACCCGAACGAGATCGACGGCCGCCTCTGGGGCCTGCCCTGGTACGTCGACACGCGGCTTTTGTTCTATCGGCAGGACATCCTGGCGCGGGCCGGCGTTCCGGCGCCGCCGCGGACCTGGGCCGGGTGGCGGGATGCCATGGCCCGCGTCAAGCGGCTGGCCGGCCCGGATGCCGACGCCATCATCCTGCCGGGCAACGAGTGGGCGCCGCTGGTCATTCTGGCGCTGCAGCAGGGGGCCAGGCTGTTGACCGGCGATGCCGAGTGCGGCGATTTCGAGGGCCCGGGGTTCCGCAAGGCGCTCGACTTTTATCTCGCGATGTTCGAGGACGGCTTCGCCTCGGCCCGGACCGGCGCCGAGGTCGCGAATCTGTACCAGGAATTCGCGAACGGTCGCTTTGCCATGTACATCAGCGGCCCCTGGAACCTCGGCGAGTTCGCCGATCGGCTGCCGGCGGCGCTTCAGGATGCCTGGGCGACCGCGCCGATGCCCTCGCCCGACGACCACTGGCCCGGGCTCTCGCTCGCGGGCGGGGCGAGCCTCGCGATCCGTCGGACCTCGGCGCATCAGGACGCGGCCTGGAAGCTGATCGAGTTCCTCAGCAGCACCTCGCAGCAGGTCCGCTTCTACCAGCTGAGCGGCAATCTGCCGGCCCGGACCGCGGCCTGGCGGGACCCGGTGCTCGCGGAGGATCCGCGGGCCCGCGCCTTCTTCGAGCAGCTGCAGCGGGTCCGCTCGACCCCCAAGATCCCGGAGTGGGAGCGGATCTCGGCCGCGATCACCCGGCGGGTCGATCAGGCGGTCCGCGGCGCCAGCACGCCCGCGGCCACGCTCCAGGCCCTCGATGCCGACGTCGACCAGATCCTCGAGAAGCGGCGCTGGCTGCGCCACCGGCAGGCGGAAGGCGAGCCCACGAGCGCCAATCCAACCTGCGAGCAGGTGCGGACCGCGGCATGGTGAGGGCCGGCTTCTGGTTCGCGCTGCCAGCACTCGGGCTGATCGCGACCTTCTTCGTGCTCCCGGTCCTGGCCGGGCTCGCGCTCAGCCTCACCGACTTCGACATCTACGCGCTCGGTCATCTCGAGTATCTGCGGGTCGTCGGGCTGCGCAACTACGGCCGGCTGCTCGAGGACCCGCTGTTCTGGCGGGCGCTCCTCAACACCTTCTATTTCGTGCTGATCGGCGGCCCGCTCTCGGTGCTGGTCTCGCTCGGGGCAGCCCTGCTGATCAACGCCCGGCTGGTCCGCTTCAAGGGCCTGTTCCGGGTCGTCTACTTCATGCCGGTGATGACCGCCCTGGTCGCGGTCGCGGTCGTCTGGCGTTATCTCTACCATCCCCGCTACGGGCTGTTGAACTATGCGCTCGGGCTGCTCGGCATCGGGCCGATCGACTGGCTGGGCGATCCATGGCTGGCGATGCCGGCCCTGATCCTGATGGCGGTGTGGAAGAACTTCGGCTACAACATGATCATCTTCATCGCCGGCCTGCAGGCGATCCCCGAGCAGCTTTACGATTCCGCCCGCATGGACGGCGCCGGCCGCTTGCAGCAGCTCCGCTACGTCACCTTGCCGATGCTGGCGCCGACCTTCCTGTTTGTCGGCGTGCTCACGATGATCGGCTCGTTTCAGCTGTTCGCGGAGCCCTACGTGATGACCCAGGGCGGGCCCGCGGACAGCACGCTCTCCGTCGTGCTGCTGATGTACGAGCAGGGCTTTCGCTGGTGGAACCTCGGCTACGCCGCGGCGATCGCGGTCCTTTTGTTCGTGATCATGCTGGCCGGCACGATCCTGCAGCTGCGCCTGCGGAGGGGCCTGTGATCGGCCGCGAGCTCGAGCGCGCGGTGATCTACGCGGTCCTCGTCCTGGGCCTGGCGCTGACGCTCGCACCCTTGCTCTGGATGCTCTCGGCCTCGCTCATGCCGGCGGGCGAGGCGAGCGTCTACCCGCCCCACCTGCTGCCCAGCCGGATCACCTTCGAGCACTACACGGCCTTGTTCTCGCGCCTGCATCTCGCGCGCTATTTCCTGAACAGCCTGGTGATCGCGAGCGCGATCACGGCGATCTCGCTCCTGGTCAACTCGATGGCCGGCTACGCCTTCGCCAAGCTCCGCTTCCAGGGCTCCGATCGCATCTTCCGGCTGCTGCTGAGCGCGCTCGTGATCCCGGCCCAGGTCGCGATGCTGCCGCTCTTCCTGATGCTCAAGCAGCTCGGCCTGATCAACAGCTGGTGGGGCGTGATCGTGCCCGGCATGGCCAGCATCTTCGGCATCTTCCTGATCCGCCAGTACGCGCTCTCGATCCCCGACAGCCTGCTCGAGGCGGCCCGCATCGACGGCGCCGGCGAGTTCAAGATCTACCGGCTGGTGGTGCTGCCGATCTGCCGGCCGATTCTGGTGACGCTCGCGATCTTCACCTTCATGGGCGCCTGGAACGATTTCATGTGGCCGCTGATCGTGCTGACCGACGAGCGCATGTACACGCTGCCGGTGGCGCTCGCCAACCTGCTCGGCGAGCACGTCCAGGACACCGAGCTGATGATGGCCGGCTCGGTGCTGACCATCCTGCCGGTCATGCTGCTCTTCGTCTTCGTCCAGCGCGCCTACATCGAGGGCATCACCGCCGGCAGCGTTAAGGATTAATTAACCCAACCTGTGGTATGGGACACACCGGCTATCCCGAAGCCGTGCAGGAATGCCACAGTGCGTGGCCCTTTGTCCCGTGGTGGTTGATGATTTCTTTACTCAAAGCACCAGCTTGTTACTCTACGCCTCGGAAATCTGAGGCGATCGGGGCGGCGCACCGGCACGCAAGCGTCGTGCCGCAAACTGTTTCGCCGCCGCCACAGCAGGCGTGGAATCGGAGCCGCCAAGTCATGCTGGATGAGCAGCCTCGAGATCGTCGCCGTTCGAGCCGGGTGGTCGCCGCCGCGGGCTGGGCGTTCGCGCTCCTGATAGCACTCGCGGTCCTGGCGCCCACGGCCCGGGCGGCGCTCCTCGACGACTTCGAGACCCTCAAAGACTGGTCGACCAGCGCGTCCGAGGGCGTGAGCGTCGAGCTCGCGCAGGACGACGGCTATCGCGGCATGGCGATGCGCCTCGACTTCGATTTCAAGGGCAATGCCGGCTACGTCATCGCCCGCAAGAAGATCGCGCTGCCGTTACCCGACGACTACGCGTTCTCGTTCTACATCCGGGGCGAGGCGCCCGAGAACAATCTCGAGCTCAAACTGATCGATGCCTCGGGCCAGAACGTGTGGTGGTCCTCGCAGCGCCATTTCGAGTTCTCCTCGCAGTGGCGCAAGCTCACGATCAAGAAGCGCCACATCGAGTTCGCCTGGGGACCGGACCGGAGCGAGCTGAAGGAGGTCGCGACCCTCGAGATCGCGATCGCGGCCGGCCGCGGCGGCGCGGGATCGGTCTGGATCGACCAGCTGCGCTTCAACGAGCGCGACCTCGGACCGTACGATCTGACCCCGGATCTCAAGGCCTCGACCAGCGCCGACGGCAGCCGGACCGAAGCCGTCCTCGACGGCGACCCGGCGACCGCCTGGCACAGCGGCACGGTTGCCGAGGAGCAGTGGCTCCAGATCGATTTCAAGAAGCTGCGCGAGTATGGCGGTCTGGTGATCGACTGGGACGGCCAGGACTTCGCCCGGACCTACGACGTCCAGACCTCCGACAACGAGCAGGACTGGCAGGACGCTTTTCACATCGAGGCCGGCAACGGCGGCCGTGATTACATCTATCTGCCCGAAACCGAGTCCCGCTATCTGCGCCTCGATCTGAAGCAGAGCAGCCGGGCGACCGGCTATGGGATCAAGAGCATCGACGTCAAGCCCTATCAGTTCGGCACCTCGCCCAACCATTTCTTCGGCGCGATCGCCCAGGATGCGCCGCGGGGCACCTATCCAAGATACTACTCCGACGAGCAGAGCTATTGGACGGTGATGGGCGTGCCCGGGGACCACCAGCGGGCCCTGATCGACGAGGCGGGCATGGTCGAGGCCGGTGAGGGCTGGGGCTCGATCGAGCCCTTCCTTTATCTGAACGACCAGCTGGTCACCTGGAACGACGTCGAGCCGGTCCAGGGGCTCGAGGACGGTTACCTGCCCATGCCGAGCGTGACCTGGACCCGGTCCGGGGCCAAGCTGAAGGTCACGGCCTTCGCGGCCGGCGAGCCGGACCACTCGTCGCTCTGGCTGCGCTACCGGGTCGGCAATGATTCACCCGAGCCGGTGAAGGGACGCCTGTTCCTGGCCTTGCGTCCGTTCCGGGTCAATCCGCCTTGGCAGGAGCTGGGCGCGGGCGGCGGGGCGATCCACATCCAACAGCTGGCCTACGCCGACCGGGCGGTGGTGATCGACCGGGACAAGCGGGTGGTCGCGCTCAGCCGCCCCGAAGGTTTCGGCGCGGCGCGCTTCGAGGATGGCAGCATCACCGACTATCTGAAGGCTGGCGCGTTGCCCGGCCAGACCTCGGTGTTCGACAAGTTCGGCTACGCCTCGGGCGCGCTCGAGTACGACTTCGACCTCGCGGCCGGACAGCACAAGGACGTCTTCCTGGTCGTGCCCTTGTTCAAGGACAGCCCGCCGGTGTCGGCCGGGGCGACCGACGAGGATGCCGCCCGGCTGTGGACCGAGGCCTTCGATGCGACCGCCAAGGACTGGCACCGGGCGCTCGATCGGGTGTCGATCGAGCTTCCGGGCAGCGATCGCAAGATCGTCGAGGCGCTCAAGACCACGCTCGCCTACATCCTGATCAACGCCGACGGGCCGGCGCTGCAGCCGGGGCCGCGCGCCTACAAGCGCACCTGGATCCGCGACGGCGCCCTGATCTCGGCGGCGCTCTTGCGCATGGCCCATCCCGAGGCGGTGCGCAAGTTCATCGAATGGTACGCGCCTTATCAGTTCAAGGACGGCGCCATCCCCTGCTGCGTCGACGCGCGCGGCGCCGACCGCGCGGTCGAGCACGACAGCCACGGCGAATGGCTCTACCTGCTCGGCGAATACTACCGCTTCTCGCACGATGTCGGCCTGCTCACCGAGATGTGGCCGAGCATGCTCGGCGCGGTCGACTACATCGACAGTCTGCGGCAGGCGCGGCGGACCGAGGAGTACCAGCAGCCCAGCAAGCTGATGTACTATGGCCTGGTGCCGAAATCGATCAGCCACGAGGGCTACATCCAAAACCCGGTGCACTCCTATTGGGACGGCCTGTTCGTCCTGCTCGGGCTGAAGGACGCGACCCGGATGGCGACCGTCCTCGGCGAGGATGCCCACGCCGCCGCCTTCGCGCGCATGCGCGACGAGTTCCGCGCCGACCTCTACGCGTCGATCGCGCTCAGCATGCAGCGGCACGGCATCGCCTACATCCCGGGCGCCGCCGAGCTCGGGGATTTCGATTTCACCTCGACCGCGATCGCCGCGGATCCGGTCGGCGAGCTCCGCAACCTGCCGGAGCCGGCGTTCCGGGAGACCTTCGAGGAGTACTACCGCTACTTCACGGCCCGCAAGAACGACCGGACCAACGATCCCCAGTTCGAGCGCTACACACCCTACGAGTTCCGGATCGTCGGGCCGATGATCCGAATGGGCCTGAAGGAGCAGGCGCACGAGGTCCTCCAGTATCTGCTCGAAGGGCTGCGGCCGACCGGTTGGAACGGCTGGGCGGAGGTGGTCTGGCGGCAGCCGAGGACGCCGAAGTTCATCGGCGACCTGCCGCACAGCTGGGTCGGCGCCGAGTTCATCCGTTCGGTCCGGACGATGTTCGCCTATGAGCGCGAGGGCGATCGGGCGCTGGTCGTGGGCGCAGGCTTGCTGCCGGACTGGGTCCTGAACGATGCCGGGGTCAGCGTCCGGCGGCTGCCGACCTACTACGGAACGCTGAACTATTCGATCCAGCCGCACGGCGACCATGAACTGGTGCTCGCGATGACCGGCGACATCGCTCTGCCGCCCGGCGGCATCGTGCTGCCTTCGCCGCTCGAGCAGCCCCTGATCGGGGTCACCGTCAACGGCCGCGAGAGCCAGAGCTTCACCGAGCGCGAGGCGATGATCGACCAGTTCCCGGCGACCGTCGTGCTGCGCTATGGTGGCGCGTCGGTCTCTGCCGGCGAGCGCGGCCTGAAGAACACCGCGCGCGAGCCGGAGGACGAAGGTCGGACCAAGCCCAAGGACCAGCGCAGCTGACGCCGGCCAGCGCATGACCAGCCCGTCCGACCCGGAGCCCGCGATCCGTGACCTGGAGCGGGAGCGCCTGTTCGATCGCCAGCCGCAGGTGCAGCGGCTCACCAATGGCCGCTATTCGGTCCTGATCAGCGTCGCCGGCGGCGGCGGCTCGGAGTGCGACGGCATCGCGCTCACCCGCTGGCGGGCCGACCCGGTCGAGGACGAGGACGGCGTCTTCGTCTATCTGCGCGATCTGGACACCGGCCGGTTCTGGTCGATCGGCTACCAGCCGACCGGCGGCGAGCCCGAGCGCTACCAGGTGCGGTTGGCGCCGGAGTGGGCCCTGATCCTGCGCCAGGACGAGGATCTCGAGGCGACGCTCACGGTCGCGCTCGGGCCGGACGACCCGCTCGAGATCCGTCGTTGCAGCCTCGAGAATCGGTCGTCCCGGCCGCGTCGGATCGAGCTCACGAGCTACCTCGAGCCGGTGCTCCAGGCGCGGGCCGCGGATGCCGCTCATCCCGCCTTCTCCAAGCTGTTCGTGCAGACCGAGGCGGTGCCGGAGCACCAGGCCCTGCTCGCGACCCGGCGCCCGCGCGGCGCCGACGAGCCCGGCTGCTGGCTCGCGCACTGGCTGATCGACGACGGCGCGCCGGGGCGGGTGCTGCACCACGAGACCGATCGTTGGCGCTTCATCGGCCGCGGCCGCTCGCTCGCGGCGCCCGCGGTGCTCGCCACGGGCGCCGCGCTCTCCGGCACGGCCGGCAATGTGCTCGATCCGATCCTCAGCCTGCGCACGATCGTCGAGCTCGCCCCGGGCGAACGACGCACCCTCGCCTTCGGCCTCGGTTTCGCCGCCACGCGCGCGGCCGCGCTCGATCTGGTCGCAAGGCACGGCCGCCTCGCCGACCTCGCCCGGATCCTCGCGCCCATCCCCGATCGAACGCCGGCCCTGGGGGCGCCGATCACGGGTAACGCCGCCCCGCAGGTTCGTTACCAACCGGCGGCCCCGGCTGAGCCCTGGACCGGCGCGAGCGCCGAAGAGCTGATGTTCGACAACGAATTCGGCGGCTTCGCGGCCGACGGGCGCGAGTACGTCATGCGCATCACGTCGGCGCATCGACCGCCGCTGCCCTGGACCCACGTGGTCGCCAACGAGACCTTCGGCTTCATCACCTCCGAGAGCGGCGCCGGCACGACCTGGTCGGCCAACAGCCGGGAGAACCGGCTCACGCCCTGGTCCAACGATCCGGTCAGCGACCCGCACGGCGAGGCGTTGTATCTGCGCGACGAAGACGCCGGCAGCTTCTGGTCGCCGACCCCGGGACCGGCCCCGGCGCTGGCATGCTGCACGGTCCGCTACGGCTTCGGCTACTGCCGGTTCAAGCAGACGAGCGCCGAGCTCGAGCAGGAGATCTGCCAGTTCGTGCCGCGCCGGGACCCGCTCAAGGTGACCCGCATCCGGCTGCGCAACCTCGCCGATCGCCGGCGCCGGCTCAGTGTCTTCGCCTATGCCCGCCTGGTCCTGGGCGGGTTGCCGTCCGAGACCGCAGAGTCGGTCGAGACCTTCGCCGATGCCGGGACCGGCGCGCTGCTCGCGCGCAACCCGAAGCGCGGGGCCTTCTCCGAGGGCGTCGCCTTCGCGGCGGCAGTCGCGCCCGCCGGTGCGACCGTGCATCGCACGGCCGATCGGACCGGCTTCATCGGCCGGAACGGCAGCCCGGCGCGGCCGGCGGCAGTACTCTGCGCGCCGGCCCTCGACGGTCGGACGGGCGTAGACCTGGATCCTTGCTTTGCGCTCCAGATTGGGCTCGACCTGGAGCCCGGCGCGACCGCGGAGCTCGCCTTCCTGCTCGGCGAGGGCGCGGGTGCCGATGCGACCGGCGCCCTGATCCGGCAGTACGCCTCGCTGGCCACGATCGATGAGGCCTTCGACGAGGTCGCGGCCTTCTGGCGGGATCTGGTCTCCGGGCTGCAGATCCGGACCCCGGCCCCGGCGCTCGACCTGATGGCCAACGGCTGGCTGGTCTACCAGACCCTCTGCTGCCGGCTGTTCGCCCGCTCGGCGTTCTACCAGTCGGGCGGCGCCTTCGGCTTTCGCGACCAGCTTCAGGATGCGGCAGCACTGGTCCATCTCCGCCCCGAGCTGACCCGGGCGCAGATCCTGCTGCACGCGGCCCATCAGTTCGTCGAGGGCGACGTCCTGCACTGGTGGCATCCGCCCGAGGACCGGGGCGTTCGCACCCGCTTCTCGGACGACCTGCTCTGGCTGCCCTACGTGGTCGCCCACTACGTCGCGGTCACGGGCGACCGGGCGATTCTGGACGAGATGGCGCCTTTTCTCAGGACCCGTGCGCTCGCGGACGGCGAGGACGAGGCGTATCTCCTGCCGGAGGACTCGGGTGAGCGCGCGAGCGTGTACGAGCATTGCTGCCGGGCGCTCGACCGTTCGCTGACCGCGGGTGCCCACGGCCTGCCGCTGATGGGCACCGGCGACTGGAACGATGGTATGAACCGGGTCGGCCGGCTCGGCCGCGGCGAGAGCGTGTGGCTCGGTTTTTTCCTGTACAGCATTCTCGGCGGCTTCGCCCCGCTCTGCCGGGCGCGCGCGGATGCGGCCCGGGTGCAACGCTACGAGGCCTATCGGACGCGGCTTGGTGTCACGCTCAACGACACCGGCTGGGACGGTGCCTGGTATCGGCGCGCCTATTACGACGACGGCACCCCGCTCGGCTCGGCGGCGAGCGAGGAGTGCCGGATCGATGCGCTCGCCCAGGCCTGGGCGGTGATCTCGGGGGTGGCGCCGCCCGAGCGGGTCGAGCAGTGCCTGGATGCGCTCGAGGCGATGCTGATCTCCGACCAGGACCGGCTGATCCGCCTGCTCACGCCACCCTTCGATCGCACCGCCCACGACCCCGGCTACATCAAGGGCTACGTGCCGGGGGTACGCGAGAACGGCGGCCAATACACCCACGCGGCACTCTGGGCGGTCCAGGCGCTGGCCGAGGCGGGCCGCCGGGCGCGCGCCGCCGAACTCCTCGAGATGCTCTCGCCCGTGAGCCACACGCGCACGCCCATGGAGGTGGCGACCTACCAGGTCGAGCCCTATGTGATCGCGGCCGACGTCTATGGCGCGCCGCCGCACGTCGGCCGCGGCGGCTGGACCTGGTACACCGGCTCGGCGGGCTGGATGTTCCGGCTGATCCTCGAGACCCTGCTCGGCTTCCGGTGGGAGGGCGGCGAGCTTCTGATCCTCAAGCCGCGCCTGCCGGCAAGCTGGCCCGCGTGCGAGCTGCGCTGGCGGCTGCCGGGCAGTGCCGAGACCTACGTCATCGCCATGGCCAACCCGCAGGGCGGCGGCAAGGTGATCGGAGCGACCCTGGACGGCGACCCGGTCGAGCTACGGGACGGGGCCGCGCGGGTGCCGATCGTCGGCGATGGCGCCGACCATCGGGTCGAGCTCAAGCTCTTCTGAGCGTTAGCGTCCACGGAGGTGGTGGAAATTCGCTGAGGGAGGCGGCGCGCCGGGGCGACCTTCGACGAGTCAGGCGAGGGCGCGTGGGCCAGGGCGTTGCGCATGAAGTGGACCCGGCAGCGCTGCCAGGTGCTGCCGAGCACCCGGCCGATGGCGTGCTTCAGGCCTTCATGCGCGTGCCGAAAGGCCAGCACACCGTGGTCGCCGCGGCCCTGCGCCAGGCGTTTTGGCAAGCCGATGCCACGACCGCCACCAGACCTGGCGCCAGGTCGCCGATCAGCTGCGGTCACGCTAGCTCGCCGCCCTGATGGACGACAGCGAGCATGACGTGCTCGCCTACATGACCTTCCCGACCCAGCACCGCACCAAGCTGCCCAGCACCCCACCCTGGAGCGCCTCAACAAGGAGGTCAAACGCCGGGCCGACGTGGTCGGCATCTTTCCCAACGAGGCTTCGATCATCCGTCTGATCGGCGCCGTGCTCCTGGAGCAGACTGACGCGTGGCAGCTGATGCAACGCTACACGCAGGTCGAGGCCATGGCCGAGCTCCTCATGCCGGCCGCGGACGCCGACCCGACGCTACTTCCACCCAAGGCCGCATAATCGATGGCCACCTCAGACCCCCCTGCAATTGCCACCATCTTGACGAACGTGACCCATCGTCACCTCCCAGCGCTCGACGTGCGCGGCTTAGATTAGAGGTCGCAGGCGCCCGCGGCCCTCCGGCTCACGCCGACTGGTCGAATCGCGCCGAACCGGCCCGCCGGCAACAACCGCGTCGAGTCAGTCGGCCCGATGCTCTCGAATTTGATAAACGTCATGCCGGTCACAAGATGGTCCGATCTCTCGGGACACGATCGTGATGAGGTGCGTGGCGATGTCGCACGTTTGCCGAGCACCGCCACGCACCGGGGTTCTTCGCAAGGATCAAGCTCGGCGAGCCTGGTTATCAAAAGATAAACGGCCGCATTTTTTTTGGGCGGCGCGCTCTCGCCAGCCCGACCACGCATCGCGCTGCCTGACCTGCCGGTCGATTTCGCACCCTGCTGCGGTTCGCGATGATCGCCTGAAGCACCGCGGCTTACCCTGCGTGGTCGGGCGTTACACTGGTTCGAGCAGCTCGCCGACAAGCAGGTGCCGGTGATCGTGGTCGCACCACCCGACCGGTTGTTCGACAAGACCGCGAGCAACCTGCAGGAGGTCGTCGCGCGCGGCGGCAAGGTGATCCTGCTCAGCGACCGGTGCGGCTGCGATCAACTGGCCAAGTATGTCGCGACCGCGGTCGCACTACCCGAGGTCGACCCGCTGCTGGCCCCGATCCTGTACGCGATCCCGCTCCAGCTGCCCGCCTACCACACCGCGGTGCTCAAGGGCACCGACGTCGATCAGCCGCGCAATCTGGCGAAATCGGTCACCGTGGAATAGCCGCCCCGGCGCGCGCGCAGAGCGCTCGCCGGGCTACGCCATGCCGCTCGCGACCGCCTGCAGCATGGGCGCAACGGTCGCTCGGCAAGCCTTGGTGGCGCGGAAGGTCTTCATCCTTCCTTAACCAAACGCCGCGATTGTACCCCCCTCAGCGCCGGCCACCGGCAATCCCGATCGGGGTCGAGACCTGCAGCGCGCGGGCCGCGACCGGGGATCCGCCGGCGGCGGCGAGTGATCCACCCCAGCCCCAAGAGGCGGTCATGACGGACACCCTCGCTCCCGCCGCCGGCAGTTTTCCAGCTACCGCCAGCGCGCCCGGATTGGCGCCGCGGCAGGGTCTCCTGGCGAACTGGTTCGCCGTCCTGTCGGAGGACGACGCGGCGTCCTATCGGTATCTCCTGCTGCTGCGCTTCCTGGTGCTGAACCTGGTCGCGGCGGCGCTGCTCGGGGCCGCCTGGCTCAAGGGCTGGGTCGGCGTGGTGTTCAGCAGCGACACCACGCAGCTGGTCTTGGTGATCACCCTGGTGTTCGCCTACGGCCTGGTCAGCTGCGGCCGCAAGATCGTCCTGACCAGCACCGAGATCAATCAGCTCAAGCAGCCCGGCCGCGACTATTCGGCGCGCGGCGCCCGCTATCTGCAGATCATGCAGGGACGCGATGGCCAGAGCCGCGCGCTCTCGGCCTCGACCCTCAGGCTCAAGCTCGGCGCCCGGATCGGGTCGATCCGGCACATCGCCAACAGCCTGGTGTTTCTGGGCCTTATCGGCACCGTGGTGGGGTTCATCATCGCGCTCTCGGGCATCGATCCCGCGGCCGCGGCCGATATCGATGCGATCGGCCCGATGGTCTCGACCCTGATCAGCGGCATGTCGGTGGCGCTCTATACCACCCTGGTCGGCGCGGTCTTGAACGTCTGGCTGATGCTCAACTATCGGGTCCTGGAAAGCGGCACGGTCACGCTGGTGACCGAGCTCGTCGAGCTTGGGGAGCGCCATGCACGGTCTTGAGCAGCTCGAGCAGGACGATGGCGACACGGTCTTCCGCGATGTCATCATGCTGGCGCTGGCCGGGTTCGTGGCGATGGTCATCCTGTTGCTGCCGCACCTGAACCCGCCCGGCAAGGCCGCCCAGGAGAACACCTATCCGCCCGGCAACGTGATCGTCGAGGTCCGCTGGCCGGACGACCTCGACAGCGACGTCGACCTCTGGGTCCAGGCGCCGGGCGATCGGCCGGTCGGCTACTCCAACAAGGGCGGTCTGATCTTCAATCTCCTGCGCGACGACCTCGGCAAGCGGGCCGATGCGACCGGCATGAACTACGAGGTGTCGTACTCGCGCGGCATCCCGGCCGGCGAATACACGGTCAACGTGCATCTCTACCGCAACACGGCGGGCGTCCTCCCGATCCCGGTGACGATCGTGACCAGCGTCAAGAAGTCGCCCAAGGACTCGGCCCGCCAGCTGCTGGCCAGCAAGGTCGAGCTCACCCGCGAGGGCGAGGAGCTGACCGTCTACCGCTTCAAGCTGTCCGCGGACGGCGACCTGGTGCCGGGCAGCGTGCACAGCCTGCAACGCAACCTGCGGGCCTGGAGGGCGTCATGACCGAGCTCACCTATCTGTTCGCTGCGGTCGCGGTGGTCGCTGGCCTGATGACCAGCATCAGCGTCTGGGCGCCGCGCCGGCTGTGGATCAAGGTGACCGCGATCGGCGCGGCGGCACTGTTCCTGCCGACCACCTATGCCAGTCTCAGCCGATTGCTGAGCATGCCCAAACCGGTCCAGCTGGAGTGGTGGCTGGCCAAGGCCGACGAGGCGACCGTGCTGGCGTCCACCTTCCGCGAGAACGAGGCCATCTACGTCTGGCTGCAGCTGAACGACGTCCCCGAGCCGCGCGCCTACGCGCTGCCCTGGAACCGCGATCTCGCGGAGCAGCTCCAGACCGCCCAGCGCGAGGCTGCCCAGAACCAGACCCAGGTCCAGATGCGCCTGCCGTTCGAGCAGTCCCTCGAGGACCAGGAGCCCAAGTTCTACGCCATGCCGCAACCGCAGTCGCCGCCCAAGGATCTCGACCAGGCGCCACCCCAGGTGTATCGTCGCCAAGCGCAAAAGGACACTTAGCAGAGCCGCCGCCCGGCGCGCCCGCGGCCCGGAAGCGACCCGGCTGTTCCGCCTGCTTGCGCCCCCGGCGCGCGGTGAGAATTGGCTGGTATCTTCACGCCAAAGTGATAGTGTGTAGCGCCTGGGCACGGACATCTTTGGGATAGGAGACCACGAATGTCGCGGGCTCGCCCAACTTCAGTAACTTCGCTGACGGAGCCGCCGCGGGCGCCGATCTGTTCCGATGTCGGGGTATGGCAGCTTGCGGATGGTGTGTTGTTCAGCGTGTTGTCGTCATTGGTGCTCTGGGGCATCATCATCACCAGCATCTACCACGCCCTGAGCTAGCGGCGCGACCGAGGGGATCTCGGGGGCGGTCGCGAACAGTAGGGCGTCTCGGGCGCCGGAATCAGGAAAGCTGGCCGCCGTCCTGGACGGCGTGGCGGCGATCTCTGGTGCAGGGTCGCTCAAAGCCTTCGATCCCGGCGGCCAGAGCGACGAGGCTGAACCCATGGCTCCGATAGGAGCGTTCGGCCGGACGGCAGAGCGAGGGGCGTCAACGACCGCCGCACATTCGCGAGCGAACCTGCATCTCGGCGCCGTCATCAGGAGCAACGCCCGGCGCCAGGTCGACGCTCGGCAGCGGGAGCCTCCGGCCGGCGTGGTCCAGATCGCGACCCGTTGACCAGTCATCATTGCCGACTCTCCCTGGCCGTTCAGAGGGTTTGCGCGCTCGCTATTTTAAATAGAACTGGGTATCCCCTTCACACACGTCGACACCAGTGATAGCGTTGGAGATGGAAAGCCCGGGAGATCAGGTCGCTGAGGTTAGTCGGCGGCATCCAGCACGGGCATCTCGACTACTACCTCCACGAAGTCACGATCCGCTTCAATCGCCGGCGCTGCCATGCCCCATCGCCTCAACCAGCAGGCCATTGCCGTGGGGCCGGCACCGTACCATCAGATCATTGCCACCAGCGACCCAGTCCCAGCCCTAGGGGCTACGTGAGTGAAGGGGATACCCAGTTAAATAGAAACTATCGACCAGACACCGCGACCTTCAGGCCAAGCGCGCCGGTTGGAGGACGTCGGCGTCCGTGACGCACGAGGTGCGGGGCGGCAAAAGCGTGCTAGGCGTCGACGATCGCGACCGCGCGGGTCCAGCCGGCCGAGGCGGCCTTGATCTTGACCGGGAAGCAGCAGACCTGAAAGCCGCTCGCCGGCAGCTGGTCGAGGTTGGCGAGCTTCTCCAGGTGGCAATAGCCGATCTCGCGCCCGGCCTTGTGGCCCTCCCAGATAAGGCCGGCATCCTGGCTCCGGGCATAGGCCTTTGCGGTCTTCGAGAACGGCGCGTCCCAGCTCCAGCCGTCGGTACCGGTCACCCGGACGCCGCGCTCGAGCAGCCAGAGCGTGCCCGCGCGGCCGCAGCCGCAGCCCCGGTCGATGTAGTCGCCCTCGCCGTAGCGGGCGCCGGCGGCGGTGTTCATGAGCACGATGTCGAGCGGGCGGAGCTCGTGGCCGATCCGCGCGAGCTCCGCCTCGAGGTTGGCGGGCGTCACCACATAGCCGTCGTCGAGATCGCGGAAATCGAGCTTGACGCCCGGCTGGAAGCACCACTCGAGCGGCACCTCGTCGATGGTCGCGGCGCGCTCGCCCCGGTTCATGGTCGACGCGTAATGCCAGGGGGCGTCCAGATGGGTGCCGTTGTGGGTGGTGATCGCGACCTGCTCGATCGCCCAGGCTTCGCCGTCGGGCAGGTCCGAGGCGGCCAGCCCCGGGAAGCCGGCAAGCAGGCTCGGCAGGGTCTGGTGATGGTCGAGATAGGTGATTTCCGGCAGCATGAAGGGCGGGTCGGAGCGGATGCCGGATTGCAGGGCGACCGAGATGTCGATGAGCTTGCGGGCCATGGCTTCTCTCCCATCCACGGGCTCAGGACGCGGCGCGGCGCGTCCGCGCCGCCAGCTCCGCCTCGGCGGCCGCGGCGGCGGTCGCCTGAGGATCGGGCGCCTCGCCCTCCACCGCCGGCGGCACATAGACCGAGACCTGGCGGCGCGCGAACTGGATGCCGGCCGCCTCGAACTCCTGCTGCACCCTTTGGAACAGCTCGCGCCGGATGATGAACTGCTCGCCTGGTCTGGCCATGAACTTGCAACGGATGATCATCGCCGAATCGTCGATCTCGAGCACGCCCTGCGATTTCGGCGGATCGAGCAGGTTCGGCCCCATGACCGGGTCGGCCTGCATCTCGGCACCGATCTTCTTGAAAATCTTCTTCACCCGCGCGAAGCCGAGCCCGATCCAGAGCAGGACCTGCGGGCTGCGCTCACCGATCAACTGCCGCGCCAGGAAGGCCGGCACGCCCGGCAGCTCGGGCAGCGCGGCCAGCATGCGGCGCCAGCGCTCGCGCACCGCGGTCGCCTCGCTGTCGACCATCGACATCATCATGTCGGGCTCGGGCGGCGGGCGGCGATCTGGCGGTCGAGCTCCGAGAGCAGCAGGTCGCGCGCCTGGCGGTCGCTGAGATGCGCCAGAAGGTCGCGCAGCGCCTCGCGGGTCAGCGGCTCGGGCAGCGCGGTGGCCGCGCCGGCCCCGGTCTGCCCGGACGACACGGGCTGCTGGGCTCGGGCGGCGCCACCCCCGAGCAGCCCGATCGCGAGGAGCAGGGCCCAGACCAGGGCTGGACCGCCTGGAACGCCGGTCCGCGGCCATTGTTTACCGAGCATCGGCCGTCACTCCCCTCGAGGCCCTGTCCGATCCTCCCGACTCAATGACCCTCCCTTACACCGCCGCACCGCCCTGCACCACCGCCAACGCGACCCGTCCGGGCCGCGCAGGCCGGGCCTTGGCGAGCCGGGCCGCCTTGTGCTTTGGTGCGCGCCGGGCGCCCGACCCGGCGAGCGGGCCAGGTGTCGCGCGACCGTCAGGGAACCGGTGATGACGACTCGATGGCTGATCCTCTGGGGCCTGCTGGCGCTCGTCTCACCCGGCCAGGCGGGCGCCGCCCTGAGCTACGACTACCCGTTCGCCGACCCTTATGCGGCGACGGTGGTCGGCACGCCCAGCATCGATCGGGCCGACCTGCCGGCCGAGGTGCCGCTCGAGGAGCATGAGCTGACGGTCTTCAAGGACCGGCAGATCCCCGACATCTTCTGGTACGCCAAGGGCCTGCGCTTCGGTTTCCTGCCGCAGCCGCACCAGGCGCCGCTCGCCTTCGTGATCGGCGGCACCGGCGCCGACTACGATTCCAGCAAGAACCTGGTCCTGATCCGGATGTTTCAGAAGATCGGCTTTCACGTCATCTCGCTGCCCTCGCCCCTCCAGCAGAACTTCATCGTCAACGCCTCGACCACCAGCGTGCCCGGGCTGATCACCGACGACGCCGCCGATCTCTACCGGGTGATGCGGCTCGCCTATGCGCAGGTGAAGGACCGGATCGAGGTCTCGGCCTTCGATCTGGTCGGCTACAGTCTCGGCGGGGCGCAGGCCGCCTTCGTCGCCAAGCTGGACCACGAGCAGCAGGCGTTCCGCTTCCAGCGGGTCCTGCTGATCAACCCGCCGGTCAACCTCGCGAACTCGGCCCGGATCCTCGATCGCCTGCTCGAGGACAATACGCCGCAAGGCATCGGCACCTTCATCAATCAAATCATTGGCACGTTCATCGGCACGGCGGTCCAGGAGGACGCCCCGCGCTTCACTCAGGATTTCCTCTACACCATCTACAAGCGGCGCGAGCCCAAAGACGAAAGCCTGGCGGCGGCGATCGGGCTGGTGTTCCGGGTGATCTCGGCCGACATGGTCTTTACGACCGACGTGATGACCAAGTCTGGCTACATCACGCCGCCGCGGCCGCCCCTGACGACCACGGACTCCCTGACGCCCTACGCCGAGGTCGCGCTGCGCACCAGTTTCGACGACTACATCAACGACCTGTTCCTGCCGTTCTTCCAGCGGCGGCTGCCGGGGATCAGTCGCGCCGATCTGATCTATCGCACCAGCCTCAAGAGCATCGAAGGCTATCTCGCCGGCGCACACAAAATCGGGCTGATGCACAACCAGGATGACATTACCCTGGCCGACGGTGACATCGATTACCTGAAGAAGGTGTTCGGCGCCCGGGCCAAAATCTACCCCAAAGGCGGCCATGTCGGCAATCTGGACTATCGCGACAACATCGCCGACATGATCGACTTTTTCACCAGGTAACGACGGACCGCCACCCCCCGATGCCCACTCGTCCGGCGGTCGTTCTGGCGCTCCTGGCCAGCCTGGCGCTTGGCGCCTGCGCCAGCCTGCCGGCCGCGCCACCGATCCCGCCGCAGCGCACGCTCAAAGAGGTCGCGCAGCCGGACGAGGTCTTCGCGGTCGAGGTCTACGATCCGATCGAGGGCTGGAATCGCGCCGTCTATGCCTTCAACGCGCGGCTCGATCGCGCCGTCATCGTGCCGGTGGTCAAGGCCTATCGGTTCGTGACGCCCGAGTTCGTCCGGAACCGGATCTCCGACTTCTTCTTGAACCTGACCGAGGTCCCGACCTTCGTCAACGCCGTGCTGCAGCTCAAGCCCGAGACCGCGGGCCGGGCGGCGCTCCGGTTCATCGACAACGTCCTGCTCGGGCTCGGCGGCCTCTACGACATCGCGGGCGGCCAGGGCGGCGTGCCGCAGGTCAAGGAGGACTTCGGCCAGACCCTCGGTCGCTGGGGGGTCGGCGACGGGCCGTATCTGGTCCTGCCGCTGCTCGGACCGTCCAACCTGCGCGACGCGACCGGGCTGGCCGTCGACAACGTCGGCTTCACCCTCCTGTTGCCGCCCGCGGTCAGGAACAGCATTCCCTATCTCGGGGCCGCCTATCTGCTGCGACCGATCGATCTGCGCAACCAGATCGCGTTCCGCTACTACCGGACCGGCTCGCCCTTCGAGTACGACCTGATCCGCCTGCTCTACACCCGGACCCGCGAGTTCGAGATCGCGAAGTAGCGCGTTGGGGCCGCCCGAGGTCAGAGCGTCCTGGTGACCTTCTGCAGGCTCGGAGGCCGGTCCGGATCGCGGCCGCGGGCCTCGGCGAGCGCCGCGGCGAACGGGTAGAAGGCCTGGATCGCGACGATCGGATCGAGCATCGGGTGCAGCGGCGGCGGCAGCGGCAGGCGGAGGCCACCGCCGGCGCCAGCCGAAGCGATCAGGCAGGTCTGACCGGCCGCGACCAGGGTCTCGGCCAGCACCCCGGCGTCCGCCGACGCGGCATCTTCGAGGGCATAGATCAGGACCGGAAAACCCGGCTCGAGCACCGCGCGCGGGCCATGGCTGAGCTCGGCGGCGCTCAGCGCCTCGGCGTGCAGGGCCGAGGTCTCCTTGAGCTTGAGCGCGCTCTCGGCGGCGATCCCGAGCCCGAGGCCGCGGCCGACGACGTAGAGGCTGGTGGCCGGCGCCAGGACCGCGAGCCCCGCCGACCAGTCCAGAGCCGCGGCCGCCTCGAGCCGCTCGGGCAGGCGTTCGAGGGCCGCGAGCAGGCCGGCATCGCCGCGCCAGGTCGCGATCAGGCGGGCGGCCGCGACCAGCGAGGCGATGAAACTCTTGGTCGCGGCGACGCTCCGCTCGGGCCGGGCGTGCTGATCGAGCACGAAGGCGGCCGCCCCGGCGAGCGGCGAGGCGAGGTCGTTGACGATCGCGACCGTCAAGGCGCCCCCCTCGGCGGCGGCCTCGAGGGCCATGACGATGTCCGGGCTGGCGCCCGACTGCGAGATCGCGAGCGCCAGGGCACCGCCCAGCCGGAGCCTGGCCCGGTAGCGGGTGACCGTCGAGGGCGGCAGCGAGGCGGTGACGATGCCCGCGAGCACAGCGAGCAGGGTCGCGGCATAGCTCGCCGCATGGTCGGAGCTGCCGCGGGCCACGGTCACCGCGAACGGTGGCGGCATCGTCCGCAGGCGGGTCGCGAGCGCCTCGTAGCGCTCGCCATCGGCCGCGAGCAGGGCCGCGACCCGGGCCGGCGCCTCACGCGCCTCCTCGAGCATCCGCGAGCTCAATCGCCTCTCCTTCGATCAAGACCTGAAGCAGCTGCCCGGCGCCGTCGACCACGACCAGATCGGCCCTGGCGCCCGGCACGATCCGCCCGCAGTCGTCCTGCCCGAGATAGGCCGCGGGCAGGCTCGAGAGGCGCCGCGCCGCGTCCGCGAGGTCGAGGCCGAGGCGGAGAAAGTTGCCGAGCGCCCGATCCATGGTCAGGGCGCTGCCGGCCAGCGTGCCGTCGGCCAGGCGGACCGCGTCGGCGTCCTTGACCACGAGGTGGCGACCCAGCCGGTATTCGCCCGCCGGCATGCCGGCGGCGGCGACCGCATCGGTGATCCCGTAGAGGCCGGGTATCGCGCGCAGGGCGGCCTTGGCGGCGCCGGGCGCGACGTGATGAAAGTCGAGGATGAGCTCGGCATGCAGGGCCTGCGCGAGCGCCGCGCCGACCATGCCGGGCTGGCGGTGATGCATGCCGGTCATGGCGTTGAAGAGATGGGTGAAGCCCGCGGCACCGGCCGCGAGCGCGGCGCTCGCCTGCTCGTAGCTGGCGCAGCTGTGGCCGAGCTGAACGCGCACGCCATGGTTCAGCAGGCGCTGCAGGAGCGCATGATCCGGGTCGATCTCGGGCGCGATCGTCGCGATCTTGATCGGCGCGAGAGCGCAGAGCTCGTCGACCAGGCCGAGATCGGGCGGGATCGCGAACGGCGGCTGGGCGCCGAGCGCGTGCGGGCTGATGAACGGGCCCTCGAGATGGCCGCCGAGCACGCGCGCCTCGCCCGGCCCCCGGTCGCTGGTGACCCTGCCGATCGCGCGCAGCGCCTGGCGGAGATCGTCCCTGGGCGCGGTCACGGTGGTCGCGAGCAGGCTGGTGGTGCCGTGGCCGGCGTGAAAGCGGGCCATGGCGCGGAGCGCGGCCTCGCCCGTCATGGCGTCGGCGCCGCCGCCGCCATGGACGTGGAGGTCGACGAAGCCGGGCAGGACGAAGCGATCCTCGGGCACCGGTGCCCGCGGCGCGAGCGCCTCGATCCTGCCGGCGAACGTCAGCCGGCCCGCGCACCAGCCGTCCGGGGTCAGAATCCGACCGTCCAGGTAGGTCGTGGTCATGGCTTCGCCCATCGTCTTCGTCGGTCTGTAGCAGCCGCGTCCAGGCCGACCAAGCGATCCTTGCCGGCGCCAATGCGTCTCCGTTGTGGATCGGGCGCGTCAGGAGTGCCAGAAACGAGGGTCGAGGAGCCGGCACCGCGAGTGGACCCGTGCCGGCGGAGGACCAGGATGCCGCTTCAGAACCGGGTCACGCCGTTCGGCGAGATCGTGAGCACCCCTGCGCGTGGCCTGCTGATGGGCAACCGCGGCATCCTGCACAACGACGAGCGCCGGCTCGGGGCGGCGCGCTGGCAGCATCCGCATTGGGTCACCTGCCGGCTCGAGTTCAAGGGCCGGCGCCAGGAGGTGATGCGGCCGGGCGCGTATACCCAGCTGTTCTTCCTCGACGAGGCGGTGGCGCTGGCGGCCGGCCATCGGCCCTGCGCGCTCTGCCGGCGGACCGTCTACGAGGCCTTCGTCAGCGCCTGGATGGCGGCGACCGGGCGTCTCGACCGGCCGCGCGCGGTCGAGCTCGACTGGCAGCTGCATCGGGAGCGGGTCGAGACGCAGACCCGTCGCCAGATCACGCACCCGGCGGCGATCGACGATCTGCCCGAGGGCATCTTCATCACGCTCCCGGGCAAGCCCGGGGTGCCCTACCTCCTGCTCGAGGGCCGGCTGCTGCCCTGGGCGCCCGAAGGCTACCGCCCGGCGCGCGAGCGACCGACCCGCCTCGAGGTGACCGTGCTCACCCCGCGCGCGACCGTCGCCGCGCTCCGCGCTGGCTTCCGGCCCGCTGCTGCATCCCTCGGCCGCCGAGCCGTGACGCGATCGCTCTCGCGCCGGAACCAGCGGTCTCCAGCTGGCGTTGACCAGGGTCGGCCAGCGTCGATCCGGCACAGACGATCGGCGCAAGGATCAATCGCAACGGGAGGAACCGCATCTGATGGTGCCGGCATGGCTCCATGTTCTGGCGATCGTCGCGCTCGCGCTCGGCGCCGGCTGCGCGCTGCTGATCGCCATCGACGTGATCCGCAAGCCGCAGCACATGTGGATCATGAACGTCGTCTGGCCGGTGACCGCCCTGTTCGGCAGCCTGCTCGTGGTCTGGACGTACTTCGCCTGGGGCCGCCTGGCGACCGACGCCAAGGCGCAGGCCGCGATGGCGCGCGACCAGGAGATGCCGAGCAAGGCGCTGACGCCGTTCCCGGCGATGGTCGCCAAGGGGACGCTGCACTGCGGCAGCGGCTGCACGCTCGGCGACATCTGCGCCGAGTGGCTGGCCTTCCTGGTGCCCGCGCTGGCCACCTGGTTCGGCTGGCCATGGCTGTTCCAGGAGAAGATGTTCGCGGTCTGGGTTTTGGACTTCATCTTCGCCTTCGGGATCGGCGTCGCCTTCCAATACTTCACGATCGCACCGATGCGCGGTCTGTCGCCGGGCGCGGGGCTGGTCGCCGCGCTGAAGGCCGACGCCCTGTCGCTGACCGCCTGGCAGGTCGGGATGTACGGCTTCATGGCGATCGCCCAGTTCTACATCTGGAAGCATCTGCTGGGCACGAAGCTCGAGGTCGACACGCCCGAGT
>CAVSRN010000062.1:0-34732 GCA_963730195.1 uncultured Alphaproteobacteria bacterium | reverse complement strand
CAGGAAGCAGCTCCGCCAACGCAGCCACGATCGGAGAGAAGCATGAACGATCTCGCGGACACGTGCCCGGTGATACACTCGCACACGACCCTTGGGGGCATGTCGAACCGGGACTGGTGGCCGAACCAGCTGAACCTCAAGATTCTCCACCAGAACTCGAGCTTGTCCAACCCCATGGGCGAGGCGTTCAACTACGCGGAGGCGTTCAAGAAGCTCGACCTCGCGGCCGTGAAGCAGGACCTCACCGCGCTGATGACGGACAGCCAGGACTGGTGGCCGGCGGACTTCGGCCACTACGGGCCGCTCCTCATTCGGATGGCGTGGCATAGCGCCGGCACCTACCGCATTGGCGACGGTCGCGGCGGCGCCGGCGCCGCCCAGCAGCGCTTCGCGCCGCTCAACAGCTGGCCGGACAACGCGAACCTCGACAAGGCGCGCCGGCTGCTGTGGCCGATCAAGCAGAAGTATGGCGACCAGATCTCCTGGGCCGACCTGATGATCCTCGCCGGCAACGTCGCGCTGGAATCGATGGGCTTCAAGACCTTCGGCTTCGGCGGCGGGCGCGAGGACGTCTGGGAGCCCGAGGAAGATGTCTACTGGGGCATCGAGGACACCTGGCTTGGCGACAAGCGCTACTCGGGAGACCGGGAGCTCGAGAATCCTCTCGCCGCCGTGCAGATGGGTCTGATTTACGTCAATCCGGAAGGCCCGAACGGCAAGCCCGATCCCCTCGCAGCCGCCAAGGACATTCGCGAGACCTTCGTGCGCATGGCCATGAACGACGAGGAGACGGTAGCCCTGATCGCCGGCGGACACACCTTCGGCAAGACTCACGGCGCCGGCGATGCGGCGCTGGTGGGCCCCGCGCCGGAAGCCGCCGGCATCGAAGAGCAGGGCCTCGGCTGGAAGAGCAGCTTCGGCACGGGCAAAGGCGCCGACGCGATCACCGGCGGCCCGGAGGTCACCTGGACCACGACGCCGACGAAGTGGGACAACGGCTTCTTCGAGAACCTGTTCGGCTACGAATGGGAGCTGACCAAGAGCCCGGCGGGCGCCTATCAGTGGCAAGCGAAGGGCGACCCCGCCACCATTCCGGATGCGTTCGACCCAGCGAAGCGGCGCGCGCCGACCATGCTGACCACCGACCTCTCTTTGCGGGTCGACCCGGTCTACGAGAAGATCTCGCGGCGCTTCTACGAGAACCCGGATCAGTTGGCGGACGCCTTCGCCCGGGCGTGGTTCAAGCTGACGCATCGCGACATGGGTCCGTGCGCACGCTACCTCGGCCCGGAGGTGCCGGCGGAGGAGCTGATCTGGCAGGACCCCGTCCCCGCCGTCGATCACGAGCTGATCGACGGCGAGGACATCGCGAGCCTCAAGGCCAAGATCCTCGCATCGGGGCTTGCCATCTCCGAGCTGGTCTCGACCGCCTGGGCCTCGGCGTCGACCTTCCGCGGCTCCGACAAGCGCGGCGGGGCGAACGGGGCGCGCATCCGTCTTGCGCCGCAGAAGGATTGGGAGGTCAATCAGCCGGCCCAACTGGCGAAGGTGCTGGAAACGCTCGAGGGCATTCAGACCGCGTTCAACGCCGCGCAGTCCGGTGGCAAGAAGGTGTCGCTCGCGGACCTGATCGTGCTGGGCGGCTGTGCGGCGGTCGAGCAGGCCGCGAAGAACGCCGGCCACGAGGTGGCGGTTCCCTTCGCGCCGGGCCGCACGGATGCGTCGCTGGAGCAGACCGACGTGGCGTCCTTCGCCTACCTCGAGCCGGTCGCAGACGGCTTCCGCAACTACCTCAAGGCCCGATACGCCGTCTCGGCGGAGGAACTGCTGGTCGACAAGACGCAACTCCTGACGCTGACCGCCCCCGAGATGACGGTCCTCGTCGGCGCGATGCGGGTGCTGAATGCGAACTTCGGGCAGTCCGACCACGGCGTCTTCACGCAGCGGCCGGAGACGCTCACCAACGACTTCTTCGTGAACCTGCTCGACATGGCCACGGAGTGGAAGGCGACCTCGGATGAGAACGTGTTCGAGGGGCGCGACCGCACGAGCGGCGAGCTGAAGTGGACCGGCACCCGTGTCGACCTCGTCTTCGGTTCGAACTCCCAGCTGCGGGCGCTGGCGGAGGTCTATGCCTGTGACGGCTCGCAGCAGAAGTTCGTCCGCGACTTCGTGGCGGCGTGGAACAAGGTGATGAACCTGGACCGCTTCGATCTCGCCTGATCTCGACGGAACGGCGTTCGAGCGCGGCTAAATCCCAGCTGCGTTCGAGCGCCAGGTCTGGTGCTGATCGCATCCGCGCATTCTTGCGGTCGCCCAGGACGCCTGGCAAGGAAGCGGGAGCGGCGTTTCAAAGCAAGTTGAAACGCCGCCCTGACGCTTGTTGGTGCGCTCGAACAGCACCACGCCCAGCTGCTCCTCGAGCTTCTTGATCTGGGTGCTGAGCGTCGGCTGGCTGATGCAGCAGGCGCGCGCCGCCTTGCCGAAGTGGCGGTGCTCGGCGACCGCGACGACGTAGCGCAGCTCGTTCAGGGTCATCGCTGACGCCGCGCCCGGCGGCCGGATCAGGCGCTCCGGTGGGCGCGCCAGCTGCGGTAGCCGACCGGCAGCAGCGCGAGCCCCGCGACGCCGGTCAGCGGCCACAGGATCTCGGGCCGGATGAAGCTGCCGAGATGGACCGGCAGCCCGCTGCTCAGCACCTCGCCGAGGCCCGAGCCCAGATGCGCGAACAGCATCGTGCCGGGCAGCAGGCCGAAGACCGCGCTGACCACGAAGGTGCGCACGCGCACGCCGCAGGCCGCCGGGATGCCGATCACCACCGCGGTCGGGAAGATCGGCACCAGATGGAGGACGAACACGTAGCTCAGCGCGTTGGCACGGAAGGTCTCGGCGAACCGCACCAGCGACGGCCCCGCCCGGGTCCGCACGCGATTCCCGAGCGCGCTCCGCGCCAGCACGAACACGGCGGTCGCCGCGAGCGTGGTCGCGATCAGGACGTAGGCCGTGCCCTGCAGCCAGCCGAACAGGTAGCCGCCGATCACCGTGAGCAGGGCGCTGCCCGGCACCGACACGGCGACCGAGGCGGCATAGATCGCCATGAACAGGAAGCAGGCGAGGACCGGGGTCCCTGCGACGAAGCCGAGCAGCCAGAGCTGATGCTGGCGCAAAGCGTCGATCGCCAGCCTGGCGTCGAGGCCAAGCGCAGCCGCAGCGCCCGCGCCGATCAGCAGGACCAGCAGCGCCAGAATGCCCAGGCTCTGCCGCCGGTCGAGGCCAAGCGGCGGCGCCAGCTCCAAGGCCGAAGCGGGCTCCGGATCAGAGATACGTCTCAAGCGATCATCCCGATCAATCCATCGCTGGGCATCAATTGGCTCTAATCGGTAAAGATGTCCAGTTCGTTGACGAACGATCGCGCCCGTTTGGCCGCGGCAGCGCGTCCCGGGTGCCTCCGGCGAGCGTTGAGCGCCGGCGGCGAGGCCGTTATACCGGCCGCATGGCGAGCACCCCGGATCAGCTGCTGCGCCGTCTGGACGAGCTCGGCATCGGCCACCGGACGGTCACGCATCCGCCCGTGCTCACCGCCCTCGCGGCGCGCGAGCACACCGGGCATCTCCCGGGCGGCCATTGCAAAAGCCTGTTCCTCAAGGACAAGAAGGGCGGGCTCTGGCTGCTGGTCTGCCTCGACCACCGGCGGATCGACATGGGCCGGCTGGCCAAGGCGATCGGCAGCCCGCGCCTGTCCTTCGGCCAGCCGGAGCTGCTGCGGACCGTGCTCGGCGTCACCCCGGGCGCCGTCACCCCGTTCGCCCTGATCAACGACCCCGAGCGGCGGGTCCAGCCGCTGCTCGACCAGGCCATGCTGGCCGAGGCCGAGCTCAACTATCACCCCCTGAGCAACCAGGCGACGACCACCATCAAGGCGACCGATCTGCTCAAGTTCCTCGAGGCCTGCGGTCACCGGCCGCAGATCCTGGATCTCGACGCCACCGGCATCGCCGGGCCCGAGATCGCCTAGATCGACCGCGCCTGGGACCGCCATGTCGGGGATTTGAGCCCGGCCTGATCTCGCCTAGCATGGCCGCGCGCAACCGGGTCGTCGCCAGCGGGCGCGACCCCAACGGGGGACCGGCTCATGTCCGGGTTCTTTCAGGAATTCAAAGAACTCGCCCTGCGCGGCAACGTCGTCGACCTGGCGATCGGGATCGTCATCGGCGTCGCGTTCGGCGCGATCGTCAGCTCGCTGGTCAACGACGTCATCATGCCGCCGATCGGCCTGATCATGGGCAACATCGACTTCTCGAACCTGTTCATCAACCTGTCAGGCCAGGAGTATCCGTCGCTCGCGGCGGCCCGCGAGGCGGGTGCGCCGGTGATCGCCTACGGTGCGTTCACCAACGCCGTGATCAACTTCATCATCGTGGCGTTCGTCATCTTCCTCGTGGTCAAGGGGATGAACCAGCTGCGCCGCAAGCAGGAGGCGGCCCCCGAGGCGACCCCGGTACCGCCGCGTCAGGAGACCCTGCTCGAGGAGATCCGGGATCTTTTGAAAGAGCGCGCCTGAGCGCCCGCCTCTCAGCCGAGCTGGTTCTGCGCCGCGATCAGGGTGTTGCGCAGCAGGCAGGCGACGGTCATCGGGCCGACCCCGCCCGGCACCGGCGTGATCGCGCCGGCGACCTCCGCCGCCTCCTCGAAGGCGACGTCGCCGACCAGCCGGCTCCGTCCATCATCGCCGGCCACCCGGTTGATGCCGACGTCGATCACGGTCGCCCCGGGCCGGAGCCAGTCGCCGCGCACGAACTGCGGCCGGCCGACCGCGGCGATCAGCAGGTCCGCCCGCCGGCATTCGGCCGGCAGATCGCGGGTGCGCGAGTGGGCGATCGTGACCGTGCAGTTGGCCGCCAGCAGGAGCGCTGCGACCGGCTTGCCGACGATGTTGGAGCGGCCGACCACGATCGCCCGCCGGCCGGCGAGATCATGGCCGAGGGTGCGGCGCAGCAGGATCATGCAGCCCATCGGCGTGCAGGGCACGAGCAGGCTCGGGTCGAGCTGACCGCTGGCCGAGAACAGCCGCCCGACGTTCAGCGGATGAAAGCCGTCGACGTCCTTGGCCGGGTCGATCGCCTCGAGCACGCGCCCCGCGGCGATCTGCGCCGGCAGCGGCAGCTGGACCAGGATGCCGTGGACGCCGGGATCACGATTGAGCGCCCGGATCTCGTCGAGCAGGGCCGCCTCGGTGGTCGTCTCCGGGAGCGCGATCAGATCGCCGTCGACGCCGACGTCGGCCGCCATCTTGGCCTTGGTGCGGACGTAGGCCCGGCTGGCCGGGTGGTCGCCGACCAGGATCACCCGCAGCCCGGGGGGCCGCCCGTGGCGGGCGGTGAAGGCGGCGGCCCCGGCGCCGATCTCGGCGCGGAGCTCCGCGGCCGCAGCCTTGCCGTCGATGATCGCTGCCCCGGTCACGCGTCCGCTCCGGCCGGCAGCCGCAGGCCGGCTGCTCGATCGCCTGGAGCTCGGCGAGCAGCCGCGCCGGCGGCCCCTGGACGTGGACCACCTTGCGCCTTGCGGTCGCGCCACCGACCAGCCGGAAGTCGCTCGCCGGCAGCCGCCAGCGCTTGGCCAGGAGCTTGATCAGGGCGACGTTCGCCTTGCCGGATTCCGGCGGTGCCGTCAGCCGCACGGCGAGCCAGGCCTGGCCGCGCGCGTCGAGCTCGATGCCCTGGACGGCGCTTCTGGCGGCGCGCGGCGTCACCCGGACCGAGAGACGCACGCCATCGGCCTGGCCGCTCACCCAGCTCGAGGTCGGGGCCCGCGGCACGGCGTTCAGACGAACAGCTGCCAGAGCAGCCGGCGCACGAACACCAGCAGCAGGATCAGCACCAGCGGCGACAGGTCGATGCCGCCCAGGTTCGGCAAAAGGTTGCGGATCGGCCGCAGCGCGGGCTCGGTCGCGCGATGCAGGAAGTCGCCGATCTGATGGACGAAGGGGTTGCGCGTGTTGATCACGTTGAACGCGATCAGCCAGCTGAGAATCACCCACGCGATGACCACCCACATGTACAGCTGGAGGATGGTGTCGATGAGCCAGTGAAAGGGGTTCATGGGCCGGACCTGTGCGAGGCGAAACCAACCCGGCCCGGCACGCGGCCCCAACCGAGTCTTCCGTCGGGGCCGGACTATAGCAGCTGACCGCGAGACCGCCAGCCCCGCGCGCGGCGCGCCCGGGCGAGCCCTTGACAGTCCCGGCCCTGCTCACCATACCAACTCCCGTGGCGGGGCCGTAGCTCAGCTGGGAGAGCGCTAAAATCGCACTCTAGAGGTCGTGGGTTCGATCCCCATCGGCTCCACCAACCGCCGACCATCAAGCTGCCGACGATCAGACCGCCGACGATCAGACCGCCGACGATCAGACCGCCGACGATCAGACCGCCGACCGGGGGCCGTAGCTCAGTTGGGTAGAGCGCGACGTTTGCACCGTCGAGGTCGTGGGTTCGACTCCCATCGGCTCCACCAGATCCGGTCCCGCCCCTGAATCTCGCTCCGAGCCCCGTCGGCGGGCCCGCGCGCCGGCGGGGCTCGGCCGGCGGCCCTTGAAGCGCAGACGCCGACTTCGCACATTGCTCGACGTAGGCTCGCGCGACCAGACTCGGCGGGTGACGCTCCGCACCGTCGATCGATGACCCTGCCGGTGATCGCCGGCGAGTCCCCTGGTCCTGCCCGGAGGCGAGGTCTGAGCGCTCACCTGCAAGCAACCCGTGCCGCCAGCCGGGTGTGGTCTGGCTGCGTCTGGCCGTTCCGCGCCTGGCTCTGCGGCGTCCGAGCGATGAGCCCGCCCGGCTGCGGGCGCCGCAGGCAACCACGGCCGGATGGCAGCTGATGGACAGCCTGCTCGCCCAGCTCTACGCCTTCGGCTCGGTGGTGGTCATCGACCTGGTGCTCGCCGGCGACAACGCGGTCGTGGTCGGCATGGCCGCCAGCGGCCTGCCGCGCGAGCAGCGCAAGCGCGTGATCGCCCTCGGCATCGCGCTCGCCCTGGCCTGCCGGATCGGATTTGCGGTGGTCGCCATTCAGCTGCTGGCGATCATCGGCCTGCTGCTCGCGGGCGGGCTGCTGTTGCTGTGGGTCGCCTGGAAGATGTGGCGGGAGCTGCAACCGCGCGCTGCCTTGCATCTCTCCGGCGCCGAGCTCGCCCGGCCGGCCGCCAAGCGGCAGATCACCGCGATCTGGCAGATCGCGATCGCCGACATCTCGATGTCGCTCGACAACGTGCTCGCGGTCGCCGGCGCGGCGCGCGACCACATGACGATGCTGATCTTCGGGCTGGTCCTCTCGATCGCCCTGATGGGCGCGGCGGCGACCCTGATCGCGCGCTTTCTCGAGCAGTACCGGTGGCTCAGCTATCTCGGTCTCGCGATCATCACGATCGTCGCGCTGTCGATGATCCTGGAAGGCAGCGGCGAGGTCTGGCACGCGGTGGCGAGCGCCTGAGCGAAGCGCTCACATCGGCGGCGCCGCCCCCTGCCCGACCGCGAGCGCGAGCACGACCGGCGGCCCCGGCCCGGCGTCCCGGACGAACAGGAACACCGGCCGGCCAGGCACCAGCACGCTCCGGTCCGGCGCCCTTTCCAGGGACACGACAGCGGCGAAGTCCGGCACCCGGATGACCTGCTCGCCCTGGTTCTGGCCGTGGCCTTCGCCGTCGTTGTAGGTGAGCCGCAGGATCCGCTCGACCGGGCTCGCCTCCAGGATCTCGGCGATCGTGGCGTTGGTCATCATGTTGGGCCCGCGCACCAGGTCCCAGGGGTAGTGGCCTTCGCCGGTGCCGCGCAGGTCGTCGGCGAAGATGTGGACCTCGAGGGCCACTCTCCGGCCTTGCAACTCGACCGAGGTGACGCCGACGAACTGCCCGGCCCGGACGTCGGCGAGCCTCGCCGGCCGGACCACGTAGACCCCGGTCTCAGGGGTCAGCGCGACCTCGACCCGCTCCTCATTCTCGTCGACGACGGTCAGCACGCGATCGCCGACCGCGACCAGCGTGCCGCGCAGGTGGCGAGATTCGTCGGCGAGGCCGACCCCGCTCGCCAGGCACCAGATCACCAGCCCGCCGCCGATCCGTCCCAAGCTTGGCATCGCCGCCTCCCCGGGCAGAGACCCCGGTCTCGCCGCCGGCAGCCGGACTATTTCAGCTCTGGCCGGCCGCAGTCCAGCGGCTTGTGCCGATGGACCAGGATGCGGTCCTCGACCGGCAGCCGGTCGCCTTGGTCATCACGCGACCCCTCCCGACAGGGCCTGGTCCGCGGCGCTATTGTGCCAGACGTGCGGGCGGCGCACAAAGGCCGCCGCTTGCCCGACCGCTACGGGAGGTCCGGGTGACCGACGCCGGGAACCTGATCGAGCGTTTTCGCCTGGCGCGCGCCGACCCTGCGCGGGCGGTGCTGGAGGGCTTTCATCCGCTCAAGCACGCGCTCCGCTTCGGTGCCGCGGTCGAGCTGGCGGTCGCGTCGCGGGCGGCGCCGCTCCAAGCGCTCGCGGAGCGTCTGGCGCCGGATCTCGGCCCCTGGCTGACCCGCCATCTGACCGTGGTCGCGCCGGCGCTGTTCGAACGGCTGGCGCCCGCCCCGGTCGACGTCCTGGCGCTCGCCGCACGCCCGCCGGTCGAGGTCGACGGGTTGCTGACCGGGCGCGGCGAAGCGCCGGTCGTGCTCCTGGAGAGCCCGAGCCACCTCGGCAATCTCGGGGCGGCGGTCCGGGTGGCGGCGGCGGCCGGCGCCGGAGGCGTGCTGACCACCGGTCGGCTCGATCCCTGGCACCCGGCGGCGCTGCGCGGCTCGGCCGGCCTGCATTATGCGCTGCCGGTCGCGCGCCTCGACGAGCTGCCACGGACAACCCGGCCGCTGATCGCCCTCGACCCGGCCGGCGCGCCGCTCCGGCCCGGCCGCCTGCCGGCCGACGCCATCCTTGCCTTCGGGTCCGAGCGTCGGGGCCTGAGCCCGGAGCTGCGCGCCCGCGCCGGGCACTGCCTGGCGCTGCCCATGCGGCCCGGGGTCTCCAGCCTCAACCTCGCGACCGCGGTCGCGGCCGTGCTCTACGCCTGGCGGCTCGGCCGGGGGGCATCGTGACGGACGGGTGGACAAGGGCGGGCCGACCGGCCAACCTCTCAGCCGTCAGCAGACATCGGACGGAGGAGGCCATGGGCCGTCTGGACGGCAAGGTTGCTCTGATCACCGGGGCCGGCCAGGGCATCGGCCGGGCCGCGGCGCGGTTGTTCGCGGCCGAAGGCGCGCGCGTGGTCGTGGCCGAGATCGCACGCGCCGAGGGCGAGGCGACCGCGAAGGCGATCCGGGACGCGGGCGGCGAGGCGCTGTTCGTCGCGACCGACGTCAGTGAGCCCTCGAGCGTCGAAGCCGCGGTGCGGGCCGCGGTCGAGCGCTTTGGCGGCCTGCACGTCCTCTACAACAACGCGGGCGGCGCCACCTCCAGGGACGGCAAGGTCACCGAGATGGCGCTCGAGGAGTTCTGGCGGACGATCGGGGTCGACCTGTTCGGGACCTTCCTCGGCTGCCGCTTCGCGATCCCGGTCATGGTCAAGGGCGGCGGCGGCTCGATCATCAACACCACCTCGATCCGGGCCATGATCGGCACCGCCGGTGCCGACGCCTACACCAGCGCCAAGGGCGGCGTGCGGGCGCTCACCCAGGCGCTGGCCCTGCAATGGGCGGCGGCCAACATCCGGGTCAACGCGATCGCGCCGGGCGTGGTCCTGACCGAGCGGGTCAGGGCCCTGTTGCGGACCGACGACCCGATCTTCCAGAAGTCGCTGCTCGGCGGCAGCGAGCCCGAGGACGTGGCGCGGATGGCGCTCTACCTGGCGTCCGACGAGGCGCGCAAGGTCACCGGTGCGATCCTGCCGATGGACAGCGGCGCCAGCGCGATCTGAGCGCCCGAGGGCGGCGCCTCAGGCCGCCGAGCGGTCGAGGGCCTGGGCGATCTCGGTGATGACCGGCTGCGCCCCGCAATGGATCGGGTACAGCTGCGCGTAGCGCGCCTCGAGCTCGGGGTTCACGGCTTCCGGTTCGCCGAGCCAGGGCAGGACCCACTGGCCGGCCGCCTCGCCGATGCTCCGATACTGGCCGAGCGCCACGGCGGCGAGCAGCGCCGCGCCGGCGGTGGCGGGGGCCGCACGCTCGACGACCCGGACCGGGGCGCCGATGCAGGCGGCGAGGATGGCCCGCCGGAGCGGGCTCGAGCGGGCGTCCTCGATCAGCCGGATCTCGGCCGGCGGCGGCCCGAGGGCGGCGTGGCTGGTGCGCGCCGCGAAGCCCTGGCCCTCGTGCAGCGCGCGCATCAGCTCGTAGACCGTGGTCTCCCGACCAAGCCCGAGCATGTGCGCCCGCGCCCGCGCCGCCGCGGTCTCGGGCAGGCCGTGGTCGGTCACGAACGGCTGGACCAGGAGCGCCCCCGGCCGGGCCTGCGCGGCCTTGCGCTCGAGGATCGCCTGCAGGTCGTCCCGTCCGATGCCGATCAGGCCGGCATCGGCCAGCAGCTGGACGCCGAGCCCGACCAGCCAGTCGAGGTCGGCGACGCCCGGGCTCGCGCTGACCGCGAGCGAGATCCGCGGCGCCACGAACGGCAGGAGCGAGACCGGGGACTCCCCCGATCCGTTCACCTCGTGCCGGTCGGGCAGGACGCGCAGGTGACAGGTCGTGGCGCCGAAGATCGAGCCCGCGAGATCGTGGTTGGCCTCGGCGAGGCCGGCGGCGAGCGCGCTCGCGATCACGTTCGGCGGCGCCAGCACCACCGGGGTGCCGGAGCGCAGCCCGGTGGCGGCGGCGGCGGCCCGGGTCAACGCCCCCTGGTGGCGGGTGCCGTCGATCATCTCCGGCAGCAGCCGCTCGACCTCCTGCAGGCTCAGGAGTTGCAGGACCGCCGGGTCGTAGGCACGGGTGCGGCGGTTGCCGAAGCTCGCGATACCCTCGGCGGGGTCGGTCGCCCGCTCGCCGGTGCAGCAGAAATACAGCCAGTCCTTGGCGCCAAACGCGGTCGCGGCGCGCTCCACGACCTCGGGCCGATGCCGGAGCAGCCACGACAGCTGGGCGTTGGAGCGGGCGCTGTCGGCGGCGACCCCGGTGATCGCCTGCAGCTTCGCGGCGAGCCCGGTCTGCTGCCAGCGCTCGACGATCAGCTGCGCCCGCCGGGCGGGGCCCGGCCAGGCCGGCGTCACCGGATCGCCGTCCTCGTCGATCAGCCAGGTGCCGCCGCTCCGACCGGTGATCGCCAGCGCCACGGTCCGCCGGGGCAGGTCCGGGACGTGGCTCGCGAGCTGGCGGACGGCCTGGGCCGCGGCCTGCCAGCTGTCGCCCAGATCCTGCTCGGCGCCGTGCTCGAGCAGGGCGACCGGGCTGGCGCTCGAGACCGCCTGGAGCTCGCGGCCGTCGCGGTCGAAGGCGGCCGCGTCGATCCGGTCCGGGCCGGCGTCGAGGCCGATCAGAATCTCGCTCGCCTGCTGCATCGACGTCGGCTCCGTGTCCAGGTCGTGGCTGGGGCGTGGGGCAATTGATCTTTAGGTAGATAATTCTTACGATTTTACTACCTAAGATTGGATATGTCGAGCCACCGGCTCGGCTGCCCTCGTCAGGCCCGTTCGCGCCAGAGGCCGGTCTGCTTCAGCGCCGGATAGAGCGCGCTGAAGTCCCGGTAGAGCGCGTCGTAGCGGGTGCCGAGGCCGGCTTCCGGCGCCTCCGGTGCGCCCTCGGTGCGGACCGCGGCCGCGACCGCGGCGTCGACGTCCGCGTGCACGCCGGCCCCGACCGCGGCGAGCAGCGCGGCGCCGAACGCCGGTCCCTCCTCGACCGCCAGGCGCTGCAGGCGCACGCCCAGCACCGCCGCCAGGATTTGCCGCCAGAGCGGACTGCGGCCGCCGCCGCCGACCGCGTAGAGCAGATCGGGCGTGACCCCGAGCCGCCGCATCAGGACCAGCGAGTCCTTGAGGGCGAAGCTCACGCCCTCGAGCAGGGCGCGCACCAGATGCCGCCGGTCGTGGGCGAGCGTCAGGCCGATCCAGGCGGCCCGCGCATGCGGGTCCATGTGCGGCGTCCGCTCGCCGGCGAGATAGGGCAGGAAGAACAGGCCGTCGGCGCCCGGCCCGACCTCGGCGGCGGCCGCCATCAGATCGTCGTAGGAATCGCCCTGATCCGCTCCGGCGGGCGCGCCGAGGACGTCCCGGAACCAGCGCAGGCTGCCGGCGGCGGACAGCACCACGCCCATCAGATGGTATTGACCGGGAACGGCGTGGCAGAACGCGTGCAGGGCGCCGCCGGGGTCGATCTCGAGGCCGGGGCTGGGCACGAACACGACGCCCGAGGTGCCGAGCGAGACCAGGCCGGTGCCCGGCCGGACCACGCCCGAGCCGACCGCGGCCGCGGCATTGTCGCCGCCGCCCGCGACCACGGGCAGGCCCTCTGGCAGGCCGGTGGCGCGCGCCCCGTCGCTCGAGACCTGACCGGTCACCTCCGGCCCCTCGTGGACCCGCGGCAGCCAGGCGCGCGGGATCGCGAGGGCGGCCAGGATCTCGTCCGACCAGTCGCGCGCCGCCAGATCGAGGAGCAGGGTGCCGGCGGCGTCGGACGCGTCGGTCGCGAGCCCGCCGGTCAGGCGCTGGCGGACGAAGTCCTTGGGCAGCAGCAGATGCCGGACCCGGGCATGGGCCGCCGGCTCGTGGTGCTCGAGCCACAGCACCTTCGGCGCCTGGAAACCGGTCAGCGCCGGGTTGCCGGCGATCTGGCGCAGCCGCCGGGCACCGACCCGCTGCTCGATCTCGGCGCATTCGGCCGCGGTCCGCTGGTCGTTCCACAAGATCGCCGGCCGGATCACCTGGCCATCGGCGTCGAGAAACACCGCCCCGTGCATCTGGCCGGCGAGCCCGATCGCCTCGACCGGTCCGGGTGTTTTGGCCAGCAGCGTCCCCAGCACGGCGCAGCTCGCCCGCCACCAGGCTTCGGGCACCTGCTCGGTCCAGCCCGGCCGCGGCGTCAGCAGCGGATAGTCGGCGCTGGCCGTGGCGATCACCCCGCCATCGGCGGCAACGACCAGTCCCTTGACCCCGCTGGTACCGACGTCGAGGCCGATGCATGCGCCGTCCGTCATGTCCCCCTCCCTGGAAGACGTTGCCGCGCGGGAGGTTACCGGGCGGACCGGGACCGGCCAAGCTCGGACGCTCAGGAGATTGAAACGCCCAGGCCGGTGGATTAAACTTGAAGGTGAGCCGGGACGCTCGGATGCGCCCGCGGATTGGCCAGGCTGGCCGCAACCGACGGCGCGTGGGACGAGGGATTGCCATGGTTGAGCCGACCTTCTGCTCCGGGCTCGCCGACCTCGCCTCACGCTATCGGGGCTTCATCGTCGACCAGTGGGGGGTGCTGCACGACGGCGCGACGCCCTATCCGGAGGCCCTCGAGGGCCTCGCGGAACTGCGCGCCGCCGGCAAGCGGGTGGTCGTGCTCAGCAACTCGGGCAAGCGCGCCGCGATCAACGAGCAGCGCCTCGCCGGCCTCGGCATCGCCGCCGATCTGTACGATGCCCTGGTGACCTCCGGCGAGGCGACCTGGCAGGCTCTGGCTCGCCGGAGCGATCCCGTCTTCGCCGGCCTCGGGCGGCGCTGCGTCCTCTGGTCGCGCACGGGCGATCGCTCCCTGGTCGACGATCAGGGCCTGGAGGTGGTCGCCGACCTCGAGCAGGCCGACTTCCTGCTGCTCGGCGGGGTCGAGGACGACGCCCGCCTCGAGCAGTTCACCGCCGCGCTCGAGCAGGCGGCCGCGCGCGACCTGCCGATGATCTGCGCCAATCCGGACGTGATCGCGGTGCAGCCGGGCGGCGGGTTCGGCATCGCGCCGGGGGCGGTCGCCCGGCACTACGAGGATCTGGGGGGCCGGGTGGTCTACATCGGCAAGCCGCACCGGCCGGTTTACGAGCTCTGCCTCGAGACCCTCGCGCCGCTGCTCGTCGGGCGAGATCCTGGTGGTCGGCGATTTGGTCGCCCACGACATCGCCGGCGGCGCCGGCATGGGCCTCGCGACCGCGCTGATCATGGGCGGCATCCACGCGCCGCTGTTCGACCTGGGGCGTGGCCTCAGCGCCAATGCGGCCGCACTCGACCGGCTGGAGGCGGACTATGGCGCCCGGCCCGACTGGGTCCTGCCGCGCTTTCGCTGGCGCTAGACCGTCGAGCGGACCCTCTTCTGGAGCACGTGGCGGACGATCGGCAGGCGGTCGTTGCCGAAATAGACCTGGCCGTCGAGGACGAAGCTCGGCACGCCGAACACGCCCGCCGCCAGGGCGTCGCCGACCGTCGCCTCCAGGACAGCGGTGGTTGCGGGATCGTCGAGTGCCGCCGAGAAGCGTGTCGGATCGAGCCCGACCTCGCGCGCGATCTGTCGGCAGGCCGCGTCGTCGAGGGGCGAGATGCCATCGGCAAAAAGCGCCTGGAACAGCCGCCGGCTGAAGCGTTCGACCGCGCCGAGGCGGCCGGCAGCGGTGGCGGCAAGCGCGAGCCGCCTGGGCTCGAAGCGCACGTCCTCCGGCTCGCGGAAGGGCACGCCATAGTAGTCCGCCCAGCAGCCGGCATCGAAGCGCCGTACGCCCAGTCGTATTGCCCCGAGAGCGGCCGGCCCTGGAACGGATCGGCGCCGCGCGCCTGGAACAGGTCGGCGCTGTAGAGCGGCCGCCAGCGCAGCCGGCAGCCGGTGTCCGCCTCGAGGGGCGGGGTCTGGGTCGAGGCGAGGTAGGAGTAGCGGCTGCCGAGGCCGTAGTAGAAGTCGACCGCGGGCCCGCCGGCGGTCATGGCTGGCGGGCGCGGCCGAGCACCCGCAGCCGGAGCGCGTTGAGCTTGATGAAGCCCTCGGCGTCCCGCTGGTCGTAGACGGTATCCGCCTCGAAGGTCGCGAGCGCCTCGTCGTAGAGGCTGTTCGGCGCCTTGCGCCCGACCACCTGGACGCTGCCCTTGTAGAGCTTGAGGCGGACGCTGCCGGTGACGTTCGCCTGGCTCTGGTCGATCAGCGCCTGGAGCATGAGCCGCTCGGGGCTGAACCAGAAGCCGTTGTAGATCAGCTCGGCGTAGCGCGGCATCAGCTCGTCCTTGAGGTGGGCGGCGCCGCGATCGAGGGTGATCGATTCGATCGCCCGGTGCGCCGCCAGCAGGACCGTGCCGCCGGGGGTCTCGTAGACGCCCCGCGACTTCATGCCGACGAAGCGGTTCTCCACGAGATCGAGCCGGCCGATGCCGTTGGCGCCGGCAAGCTCGTTCAGGCGGGCGAGCAGGGTCGCGGGCGAGAGCGGCCGGCCGTCGATCGCGACCGGGTCGCCCCGCTCGAAGCCGAGCTCGACGTAGGTGGCCGCATCCGGCGCCTCCTCGAGCGCCACGGTGCGCGTGAACATGGCGGGATCGGGTTCCTGCCACGGGTCCTCGAGCGCGCGGCCCTCATAGGAGATGTGCAACAGATTGGCGTCGGTCGAATAGGGCGGCTCGCCGCTCTTGCCGCGCGGGATCGGGATCTGATGGCGCTCGGCGTACTCGATCAGGGTCGCGCGCGAGCCGAGGTCCCACTCGCGCCAGGGCGCGATCACCTTGATCTTCGGATCGAGCGCATAGGCGGACAACTCGAAGCGGACCTGGTCGTTGCCTTTGCCGGTGGCACCATGGGCGATCGCATCGGCGCCGACCTCGTGGGCGATCTCGACCAGCCGCTTGGCGATCAGCGGCCGCGCGATCGAGGTGCCGAGCAGATAGCAGCCCTCGTACAGCGCATTGGCGCGAAACATCGGAAAGACGTAGTCGGCGACGAAGGTCTCGCGCAGGTCCTCGATGTAGATCGCCGCCGCGCCCATCAGCTCGGCCTTGGCGCGCGCCGGCTCGAGCTCCTCGCCCTGGCCGAGGTCGGCGGTGAAGGTCACCACCTGGCAACGGTAGCGCTCCTGCAGCCAGCGCAGGATGACCGAGGTGTCGAGCCCCCCGGAATAGGCCAGCACCACCTTGTCGACGCCGTCCACCATGATCGCCCCCAAGCTCCGCCGGCCCACGGCCAAGCCGTGCCGCGGCCGGCTGCATGGTGCCGCGCAGCGCCGGGTTGTCAATGACTCCACGCCGCCGACCGCAAGGGAACTCGCGAGCCACGTGCCGGACCGAATGCAAGGTAGGCAAGATGCGCGTCCTGGCGGTAGAATCGAGAGGGAGCATGCATCGATGAACGACGTGAAGGCCATCCGGTCACGGGCGGAGGACGCCGCCGACGCCGCGCAGATCCGCGATGCCGAAGCGCGCGTCGAGGCGGGTGAGGACGAGTACGTACCGATCGCGTTCGCCCGGCGCCTGATGGCGGGCGAGGTCCCGGTGCGGGCCTGGCGCCAACATCGTGGCCTGAGCGCGCGCGCCTCGCCAGCCGGGCCGGGGTCTCGGCCGCCTATCTCAGCCAGATCGAGACCGGCAAGAAGCCCGGCTCGTTCGACGCCATGGCCAAGCTAGCCCGTGCCCTCGGCGTCGACCTCGGGGATCTCGAGCCGCCGCGACCGTGACCCGCGCGAGGCGGGTTCCGCCAGATGGTGACACCTTTTCTCCCGCGGCCCGGGACCAGGCCGGCGGGGTCGATATGGTGCACGCAGTTTCAACGAATTGTCTATATTGGACAACTAAGGAAAGAGGAGCGGGCGGTGCGGTATGTTTCGGCCACGGAAGCGAAGCAGGCGCTGGCGGCGGTGCTGGACGCTGCGCAGCGGGAGCCGGTGGTGATCCGGCGTCAACAGCGGGACGTTGCGGTGGTCCTCTCGATGCAGGACTACGAGCGGCTTACGGCCTTGAACGTCGAGGAGTTCCAGCGCTTTTGCGACCGGATCGGCGAGCAGGCCAAGGCGCGCGGTCTGACCGAGGAGAAGCTCGCCGAAATCCTTGCCAGTGACGTCTAAGGAACGGATCGTCGTCGACACCAACGTGCTGATCAGCCGCCTGCTGCTGCCCGCGTCGGTCTCCGGCCGGGCGGTCAGAAAGGCGGTCGACCGAGGGCAGCTGATGGTTTCGGAGGCGACGTTGGCGGAACTGGCCGAGGTCGCTGGGCGGGCGAAGTTCGATCCTTACGTGTCGATCGCCGATCGGCAGGCGTTCATCCGCCTTCTTGGCCGCGTCGCGGAGATGGTTCCGATCGTGCGCGTCGTTCGCGCCTGCCGCGACCCCCGCGACGACAAGTTCCTCGAGGCGGCGGTCAATGGCCGGGCGGATCTCATCGTCACCGGCGATCGCGACCTGCTCGCGCTCGATCCCTTCATGGGGATCGCAATCCTGCGTCCGGCGGACTACCTGGCTCGCTGACGGCAACCTGGCCGTTCACCTGGCCTCACGCCGTGGTGTCGAGGCGGTCGCCGGGTTTGATCGGGATGATGCGGCTCTCGCCGTTGGTCGGCTCGGGCTGGGCGCGCGGGGTCTTGGCGACGCCGACCAGGGCCGGGCGGAGCAGGCGGTCGGCGATCACGTAGCCGGGTTGCATGACCTGGGCGACGGTGCCCGGCGGATGGTCGGCGGTCTCGAGCTCGAGCATCGCCTGATGGCGGTTGTGGTCGAACCTTGCCCCGAGCTCGGGCACGACCTTGGCGATCTGGTGGCGCTCGAAGGCGGCGAGCAGGCTCTTCTCGGTCAGGGCCACGCCGTCGGCCACGCTCTTGACCAGCTCGCTCTGCTCGCGGGCGTGGGGCGGGATGCTGGCGAGCGCCCGGCTCAGGTTGTCGGCGACCTCGAGCAGCTCGCGGGCGAAGCCGGTGGTCGCATATTTGTGCGCGTCCTCGACCTCGCGCGCGCTCCGGCGGCGCAGGTTCTCGGTCTCGGCGAGCGCCCGCAGCAGGCGCTCCCTGGTCGCCTCCAGCTCGGCCGCGAGCTCCGCCTCGCGCGGCGACAGCTCGGCCGCCGGGTCGTGCCCGACCGCGGCTTCGGCCTGCGCCTGATCGGTGGCCGGCCCGGCGCGCTCGTCGCCCGCCGCGCCCGCGGCCGCTTCCGGCCCGTCGAAGTCCTCGGATCGTCTTTGATTCATCGCCTCAACTCTTGGTCTGAGCTGCCCAGGAGGCGCGATACCACCCGGGCGGTGTAGTCCACCATCGGAATGATCCGCGCATAGTTCATGCGGATCGGGCCGATCACGCCGATCGCGCCGACGATCCTGGCCGGCCCGGTCGTCGTCTTGTCGCCGACCGTGTAGGGCGCGGCCACGACCGAGCAGCCGGTCATGGCGAACAGGTCGTTCTGCGCGCCGAGGAAGATCTGGACGCCTTCGGCCCGCTGCACCAGCTCGATCAGCCGGATCAGGTTGCTCTTGGTCTCGAGCAGGTCGAACAGGGTGCGGATCCGCTCCAGATCGGTAAGGTTGCTGACGTCGTCCAGGAGCTTCGCCTGGCCGCGCACGATCAGTACGCCCTGGTCGGCCGACGGCCCGCCGGCCCAGGTCGCGAGCCCGGTCTCGACCACCTTGCGGGTCAGCGTGTCGAGCTCGCCGCGCCGTTCGCTGATCTCGCGCTCGACGATCTCGCGGGCTTCGGCGAACGACCGGCCGGTCAGACGCGCGGTCAGATAGTTGCCGGCCTCGACCAGGGTCGAAGCGGCGATCCCGACCGGGACCTCGATCAGCCGGTTCTCGACCATGCCGTTGTTGGCGACCACCACGACCAGCGCGCGGCCGGGACTGAGCGGGATGAACTCGACCTGCTTGAAGGGGTGCTCGCTCTTGGGCGCCAGCACCAGACCGGCATAGTGGGACAGACCGGCGAGCGCCCCGCTGGCGTCGCTCAACATCGCCTCGATGCTCCGCCCGGCGCCGGCGCAGCGGCTGTCGATGCCCGCCCGGTCGTCCTCGCTCAGATGGCCGACCTCGAGCAGGCCGTCGACATACATGCGAAAGCCGAGGTCGGTCGGCACCCGCCCGGCCGAAGTGTGCGGCGCGTACAGCAGGCCGGCGTCCTCGAGGTCCGCCATGACGTTGCGGATGGTCGCCGCCGACAGGTGCTGATCGGGCCGGCGCGCGAGCGTCCGCGACCCGATCGGCTCGCCGGTCTCGACATAGGTATCGACGATCTGGCGGAAGATCTGTTTGTAGCGTTCGCTGAGCGCGGTGATCATCGGTCGATCCGGCCTGGCGCCCTCCCTCATGCCCGCGGGTCGCTGCTATGTAAGGTCGCGGCCGGAGAGCGTCAACGCACTCGGCTGCGGCTCGGGCAACCAGGGATCAGACAGGCTCGCAGAGACACCAACGGCGGCCCGAGAGCCGCCGTTGATCCAGGCGTCGCGCGCGGCAGCGGGCGGGCTGCCCACGCCGCGCGGCTGCGGGCATCACGCAGCCTTGGCCAGCGACTTCAGGTCGTCGATGTTGGCCATCATGCACTTGGTCAGGACGTCGACCGCCTCGCTCTGGGCCTTCATCGCGATCTCGGCCAGCTCCTTGGCGCTGTTGACCGCCGCCTCGTAGCTCGACTTCGCGGTCGCGAGCTGCTCGGCCGGCTTGAACTCGGCCGGCTTGGCGCTCAAAGCCCCCTGGCCGGTGGCGATCCACTGCTCGACCGAGGACTGGACGATCTCGTTGTGGCGCTGCGCCATCGCCTTGACGCCGTCGACCACGATCTGGCTGGCGCTGGCAAAGGCGTCCAGGTTGCGCTGCTGCGCGGCGATCATCCGGTCGGCGTCGAGCATCGGGAAGGGCAGCGGCTTGGTCGTGGTTTTGGCGGGCATCGCGAGCTCCTCGTCGGTGTTTGTTGCACTGCACAACGAGGCATATGGGGCCAGCAGTAGCGGGGTTCAAGGAAAAAATTGTGCAATGCAGCAAATTTTTCGCGAGCACTGGCCAATGGCGATTTGCCGGCTGGTCAGCCCGCTGCCGAGGCCGATTGTTGGTGCCCGGGGCGCAAACCAGATAGGCTGCGCCGATGGCTAAACCACCGCGCGTGGAACCCGTGTCGACCAGCGATCAAGGTGGCCGCGCCGCGCTCGAGCGCCCGGTTCCGACCAGGCGCGCCGAGGCCATGCTGCTCGCCGGCCTGTTTCAGCGCCTGCCGATCGTCGCCGCCCTGAACCTCGCGGTGGCACTCGGTACCGTGGTCGTGTTCGCCGGTCGCCGGTCGGCGCTGGTCCTCGGGATCTGGCTCCTGCTCATGGTTTTGACCCTGGGACTGCGCCTGCAGTCCTGGCGGGCCTTCCGGCGGGCGCCCGCGGATTCCGCCACGGCGCCGGTCTGGGCCCGACGCTTCACCCTCGGCGCGGCGGCGACCGGCGGCGCCTGGGGCCTCGCTGGGGTCCTGTTGTACACCCCGCAGGGGTGGCCTGCGGACGTCTACCTGCCGTTCGTCATGGCCGGCATGGTCGGCGGCTCGGTCACCGCGTTGACCGGGCACATGCCGGCTTATGTCGCGTTCTCGGTCTGCACGCTGGTGCCCTACGCGCTCCGCCTGGCGGCGGTCGGCGACCTGCCGCATCTGGTGATGGCGACCCTGGTGGTCCTGTACCTGATCGGCATGGGCGTGCTCGGTCGGACGGTCAGCGCCTCGCTGGTCGCCTCGGTCCGCCTGGCGGTCGAGAATCAGGACCTGGTGGCGGCGTTGCGCGACAAGTCGGCCCAGCTCGAGGCGACCTTCGAGCACATCCATCAGGGCGTGGCGGTCTTCGACCGCGACGGCCGGCTCGCGACCTGGAACCCACGCCACCGGGAGCTGCACGGCTATCCCCTCGATCTCTATCGTCGGGGCGTGCATCTGAGCGCGTTTCTGCGTCACGACGTGGCGCGGGGCGTCGCTCCGGGGCCTGAGCGCGAGGACCGGTTGCGGATGATCGCCCGGCACCCGGCACCCGCGCGCTTCGAGCAGCCGGGCGCCGACCACCGGGTTCTCGAGGTCGAGCGCAGCCCGATGCCGGGCGGCGGCTTCGTCAGCACCTCGACCGACATCACCGAGCGCAAACGGACCGAGGCCCGCATGCTCCACCTCGCCCAGCATGACCCGCTGACCGGCCTGCCCAACCGGCTGCTGTTCCACGACCGCCTGCGCCAGGCCATGGCGCGGAGCCGACGCGGCACCAGTCTGCTGGCGGTCGTCCTGGTCGATCTCGACCGCTTCAAAGCGGTCAACGACGCCTTCGGGCATCGGGTCGGCGACGGTGTCCTCAAGCAGGTCGGCCAGCGCCTGCGCGCCGCGCTGCGCGAGAGCGATACCGTGGCCCGGATCGGCGGCGACGAGTTCGCGCTGATCCTGCCGGACTTGCCCGATGCCGAGGCCGCGAGCCTGATCGCCGAGAAGATCTCGGGCCAGCTCGATCGCCCCTTCGGGCTCGACATGCGGGCCTGGCGGCCTGGCGCCAGCCTCGGGATCGCCCTGTTCCCGAGCGATGGCGACAGCCCCGAGCAGCTGCTCCAGCATGCCGATCTGGCGATGTACCGGGCCAAGGCCGCGGGCGGCGGTTGGCAACGCTTCGGGTCGACGATCAAGCGCGACTTCGACCACCTTCAGAACCTCAGGCACGAGCTCGCCCGCGCCATCGACCGCAATCAGCTCAGCCTCGAGTATCAGCCCCAGCTGGATCTCGAGCCCGAGCGGGTCAGCGGCATCGAGGCCCTGCTCCGCTGGCATCATCCGGATTTCGGCCCGATCGACCCCGAGACCCTGATCAAGCTGGCGGAATCCAGCGGCCAGATCGCGGCGATCGGCGAATGGGCCCTGGCCGAGGCGTGCCGGGTGGCGACCGGCTGGCCGAGCAGTCCGCAGCCGATCCGGGTCGCGGTCAACGTCTCGGCCAGCCAGCTGACGGACCCCGGTCTGGTGACCCGGGTCGCTCGCATCCTCGACGAGAGCGGGTTGCCGGCCGAGCGGCTCGAGCTGGAGCTGACTGAAAGCAGCGTGCTGCACGAGGTCGACCGGGTCCAGGCGACCCTGGAGGCGTTGCGCGACATGGGCGTCGCCCTGGCGCTCGACGACTTCGGCACCGGCTATGCGAGCCTCAGCCACCTCAAACGCTTCCCGCTCGACGTGCTCAAGATCGACCGCTCGTTCGTCGCCGACCTCACCGAGACGCCGGACGCGGCGATCGTGCGCTCGTTGATCGAGCTCGGCCACCGCCTGGAGCTGCGCGTGGTCGCCGAAGGCGTCGAGACCGAGGCGCAGCTGGCGGCGCTCAGGCGCCTCGGCTGCGACGCGGTCCAGGGCCACGTGGTCGGCCATCCGCTCAGCGCGGTCGAGATCGGTCGCTGGCTGAGCGCGCGCGTGCAGGTTCCGGGCTGATGCCGGCGTCAGCTGGCGGTGAGCGGCTTGCGGCGGCGCTCGGGCGACCGCCACTCCAGCCACAGCAGCGCCCCGAGCGCGGCCAGCAGAGGCGGCAGGACGCCGAGATTGACCGCGCCCCAGCCGAGCCCATGCTGGAGCGCGCCGGACGACAGCGAGGCAAGGGCCACGGTGCCGAACACCAGGAGGTCGTTGACCGCCTGGACCTTGGCCTTCTCCGCGAGCTCGTAGCTGGTCGTGAGCAGGGTCGTCGCGCCGACGAACATGAAGTTCCAGCCGATGCCCAGGAGCAGCAGCGCGGCCCAGAACTGGGCGACGCCGACGCCGGAGAGGCTGGTCGCGACGCAGGCGAGCATCAGGCCGCAGCCGACCAGCATGATGCGGCCGGCGCCGAAGCGCGCGACCAGGCGGCCGCTGATGAAGCTCGGCGCGAACATGCCGAGGATGTGCCACTGGATCACGAAGGCGGCATCGCCGAAGCTGTGCGTGCAGGCGACCATGGCGAGCGGTGTCGCGGTCATGATCAGCGACATCGCACCATAGGCGGTCATCGCGCCGAGCAGCGCGACGACGAAGGCTGGCTGTCTCGCGATCTCGCGCAGCGGCCGGCCCGAGGCCGACCGTTCGGCGGCGCTCGGCCGCGGGATCGTGACCAGGGCGAGCACGCAAAGGGTCGCCAGCGCGAGCGCCGCGACCGCGGCGTAGCAGCCGGCGAACAGGACCGGCGCGAACAGCCCGCTGGTCGCTTTGGCGAGCTCGGGACCCGCGAGCGCCGCGACCACCCCGCCCGCCAGGACGTAGCCGATCGCGCGCGAGCGCAGCGCCGGGGCGGAGGCGTCGGCGGCCGCGAAGCGATAGTATTGGGCGCAGCCCACGAAGCCGCCATAGACGGCGCCGGCCAGGCAGAACAGCCCGAACTGGTCGTTCAGGATCGCCAGGCAGCCCAGCACCCCGCTCGCCAGGGCGCAGCCCGCGCCGAGCGCGAAGCCGACCCGCCGGCCAAGGCGCTTCATCAGCATCGAGGCCGGAAAGGTCACCGCCATGGTGGCGACGAACTGGAGGCTGAACGGCAGGGTCGCGAGGCCGCTGCCCGGCGCCAGCTGCTGGCCCGCGAGCGCGGATGCGGTCACCACGACCGCGTTCGAAGTCGTGAACAGCGCCTGGCAGAGAGCCAGCAGCAGGACGTTCCATTGGGCGCGGTCGGGCAGCATCGCTCCTCGATAGCCGGATCCGGCGGCTTTGCCCAGCGCGGCCGGGGTTGCCGCCGCGGGCGTCCCGGCCAGGCTTGACCTTTGTGCGTGCGGCTTCTAGGTAACCGCTGGCGCCGGATCCGGCGCGTTCGATCACGAGACCGCGACGGGGACGTTTGGCGATGGCGCGACGCTGCATGTTGACCGGCAAGGGCGTGATGACGGGCAACAACGTCAGCCACGCCAACAACAAGACCAGGCGGCGCTACCTGCCCAATCTGCGCCGGCAGCGGCTGTACAGCGAGACCCTCGGCGAGAGCATCCGGCTGCGCATCACCGCCCATGCGCTGCGCACGGTCGAGCATCGGGGCGGGCTCGACGGCTTCCTGCTCGGCAGCCGGGACAGCGATCTGTCGGGGGATCTGCGCCGGCTCAAGCGCCGGCTGGTCGCGGCCCGGGCGCCCGCCGAGAGCGCTCCGACCGAAGCCGTCTGAGGCGCGTCGGCGATCCGCGCCGCGAGGCCGATATGCCCGGCTGGCGGAGCCTGGCGCCGCCGGTGGCGGCGATGGTGGTCGTGGTCGCGGGCTCCAACCTCGCGGTCCAATACCCGATCAACGACTGGCTGACCTGGGGCGCGTTCACCTACCCGGTCGCCTTTCTGGTGACCGACCTGACCAACCGGCGGCAGGGGCCGGCGGCGGCGCGCCGGGTCGCCTACGTCGGCTTCGCGCTCGGCGTGCTGCTTTCGGTCCTGGTCGCCGGACCGCGGATCGCGCTCGCCTCCGGCAGCGCCTTCCTGAGCTCGCAGCTGCTCGACATCGGGGTCTTCCACCGCCTGCGCCGGCTGAGGTGGTGGCAGGCGCCGCTGATCTCGTCGGCGATCGCCTCGATCTGGGACACGGGCATCTTCTTCACGCTCGCGTTCGCCGGCAGCGGCCTGCCCTGGATGACCTGGGGAATCGGCGATCTCGGCGCCAAAGCGGCGATGGCGCTCCTGCTGCTGGCACCCTTCCGGGCGCTGATGGGCCAGCTCGACGCGCTCACCCAGCCTGCGCGCTGAGCCGGCGGTCCTTGGGAGCGGGAAGCGCGAACTGCAACAGCAGGGTCCGCTGCAGGGCCATGAAGTTGTCGTCCGACACCAGGTAGAGCAGGACCTGGCCGTCGGGACCGCGGCGGACCGCGATGCCTTCGAAGTTCTCTCCGATCAGCGGCGGACGGAGCTCGGCGAGAACCCGGCCGACCAGGCGCGCGCCGGGATGCACGGCTGCTGCGGGCAAGGTCACGATGCGCGAGGTGAAGCCGCGGAGCAACGAGAAGCTGCGCTCGACCACGTAGATGGTGTCGTCCAGGCGATCGGCGCCGGTCGGCACGAAGCCACCGCTGGCGACGTAGCCGAGCGCTTGGACCTGATCGCCCGTGATCCGCCAGGCGCCGAGATCGCCATCGGCGGTCAGCACGCCGCCTTCGACCAGCGCCAGCAGCGCGCCGTCCTCCAGCTCGACCAGGGCTTCGATCCCGGTGTTGCTCGGCCGCGCCAAAGCAGCCGGCGTCGGCAGCGGCATCGCCGGCGCGCTCAGGTCGGCGAGCGCCAGGCGGCGCAGGCGATGGGTGCCCTCATAGGCGATCACCAGGCCGTCAGGGCCGGCACGCGCCAGCTCCTCGGCATCACGGCCGGGCGGGTCGCCCGGCGCCGCGCCCGGCTCGACCGCCTGCCAGCCGTCGAAGCCGGTCAGGCGGCCGTCGGGTCCGTGCTCGAGATCGGCCAGCCAGAGGGTGCCGTGATCGCTCGCGGCGATCAGCCGGCTGCCGTCCGGCGCCAGCCAGAGCCCGGACAGGCCGCCGAAGCGCGGGTCGGCGGCGCCGAGCACGAAGCCAGCTTCGAAGCGCAGCGGCCCGAGCATCGCTTGGTCCAAGGGTTCGTCGCCAAGCGTAATCCGGCTGGCCCGGACCACGGGCGGCCCGGCCGCCTGGGTGGCCGTGCCGCAACCGCTGAGCGCAATAGCGGCCGCCAGCAGCAGAGCGAGCCCGGTGCGATCACGTTGGCGAGACCGATCCGTGAGCGAGGCTGGACGCGCGCCTGCCGACCCGGCATAGCTGGCGGCCGGACCATGGCTGCCAGGGAGGGCGGCATGCTGCAGCGACGTCGTTTCATTCAGGGCGTTGGCGCTACCGGTCTGGCGCCGCTCGCGGTCGTGCTGGCCGATCCCGAGCTCGCCGCGGCCGCGGCGGCGACGCTCGAGTCCGTGCAGACGGAGACGCCGCACGGCACGGTGCGGGCGGCGCTCGCCCGCCCGGCGGTCAGCCCGGCGCCGGCGGTGCTCCTGATCCACGAGTGGTGGGGCCTGAACGACCAGATCAAGTCGGTCGCCGCCGACTTCGCAGGCCAGGGCTATCTCGGCCTCGCGGTCGACCTCTATGGCGGCCAGGTCGCGACCACGCCGGACAAGGCGCAGGCGCTGACCAGAACGGTCGATCCGGCGGTCGCGACCGAGACCCTCGTCAGCTGGGCGCGCTGGCTGAAGACCAATCCGGACTCCACCGGCAAGGTCGGCGTGATCGGCTGGTGTTTCGGCGGCGGCTGGTCGCTCGCGTTGTCGCTCGCCGAGCCGGTCGACGCGACCGTGATCTACTACGGCCGCTGCACCCAGTCGGCGGCCGAGCTGACGGCGCTCAAGGGGCCGGTGCTCGGACACTTCGGGACCCAGGACCAATACATCACGGTCGCGATGGTCGAGGGCTTCAAGAAGGCGCTGGCCGAAGCCGGCAAGCCGGCCGAGATTTATTTCTACGACGCCAATCACGCCTTCGCCAATCCGACCGGGGCGAGCTACGACCAGGCGGACGCGGCGCTCGCCTGGTCGCGCACGACCGCGTTCCTGGCCAGGACGCTCAAGGGCTGAGCTCCGCCTCGGGGCGCCGGCCGGGCATGCAAAGCGCCCGCGAGAACGGTCTCGCGGGCCTTCGCGCCGGTGCCACGTCGGGGAGGGGTCAGTTGCGGGTCGAGCCGAACAGCTGGAGCAGCATCACGAACATGTTGATGAAGTCGAGGTAGAGGCTCAACGCGCCCATGATCGCCTTGCGGGCGACCACGTCGGAAGTGTCGAGCTCGTAGTACATCTCCTTGATGCGCTGGGTGTCGAAGGCGGTGAGGCCGGTGAACACCAGGACGCCGATCACGCTGATCGCGAACTGTAGCGCCGAGCTGCCGATGAACAGGTTGACGACGCTCGCGATGATGATCCCGATCAGGCCCATGAACAGGAACGAGCCCCAGGCCGCGAGGTCGCGCTTGGTGGTGTAGCCGTAGAGGCTCATCGCGCCGAACATCCCGCCGGTGATGAAGAACACCCGGGCGATGCTGGCGCCGGTGTACACCAGGAAGATGCTGGCCATCGACAGGCCCATCACCGCCGCGAACGCCCAGAAGGTCATCTGCGCGGCGCTCGGGCTCATGGTCCGGATCTTGGCGCTGAGGAAGAACACGAAGCCGAGCGGGGCGAGCATCACCACCCACTTCAGGGGCGTCGTGAAGATCGGCGTGTAGATCGCCGGTGACGACGCCACCAGGAACGCCACCACGCCGGTGATCGCCAGCCCCAGGCCCATGTAATTGTAGACTGAGAGCATATAGGCGCGCAGGCCCTCGTCGACGCGATCGACGGCGACCTGGCCCGTGACGACACGGGGATCGGGACCGAATGCCATCAGGTGCTTCCTTTCTCTGACTCCAACTGGCCACACGGCGCCGGCTCAGCGAACCGACAGCGACGCGCTTTTGCCGATGATATGGTATTGGGGCCATCCGCTTCAAGCGGGTTTACCCCTGGCCGGGTTTCGCCCCGGGTGAGCGGCGGCCATGCGCGGTTATCCCGAACAGCTGGCTCAGGGCCGGGGCCGATGCGCCCGGCCGATCAGCGGGAAGGAGACTTGGTCATGGTCAGGCGTGTCAGGTCGCAAGGTTCCGGCGCCGAACGGGTCAGCCCCAGCCGGTGGGCCCTGCAACTGCTCGGCCCGATCGCGTTCGCGGCACTGGCGCTGCTCGGCGGCAGCCTGGTGAGCGCGCCCGCGCAAGCGGCGCAGCTGTGCGGCGACCGCGGCGAGATCCTGAAGCGGCTCGAGCAGGGGCATGAGGAGAGGCGGCGCGCGCTCGGGCTCTCGGCCGACGGCGGCGTGCTCGAGATCCTGGTCTCGCCGAAGGGCGGCTGGACCATGCTGGTGACCTACCCCAAGCGGCCGACCTGCGTGGTCGCGGTCGGCGAGGCCTGGCAGACGCTGCAGCTGGCTGGTCAGCCGACCTGAGGCGGCGCACGCCGCGAGGTCATCGGGATCACTTGGGAACGCCTCCGCCGGGCTGGACCGGGTCGAGCCGCCAGACCGCGACCGGCTGATCGCGGCCGCGCAACTGCTGCGCCTCGGCGGGATGTAATCCGACGAGCGCCGACGCGTCGGCAGGTCGCCCCCGGGCGGCCTGGACCACGGCATCGCTCACCACCAGCGGGCTGTCGAGCCTGCGGGTCAGCTCCTCGAGCCGACTTGCGACGTTGACCACGTCGCCCAGCACCGCGAACTCGAGCCGGCGCTCGGAGCCGATGTCGCCGAGCACGACCTCGCCGTAGTGAATGCCGATCGACAGCCGGATCGGCTCCGCACCGGGGCCGCCACGCTCGCGGTTCCAGGCGTCGATGCTGGCCAGCATGGCCCGCGCCGCGCCGAGCGCGTTCTGCGCGTCGTCGGGGCCGGCCTCGGGGGTGCCGAAGGTCGCCATGATGCCGTCGCCGAGATACTTGTCGAGGGTGCCGTCGTGCTCGAACACCGCCTGCTCGAGCCGGGCGTGGAAGGCGCGCAGCAGGGCCACGATGCGCTCGGGCGGCTCGCGCTCGGAGCGGTGCGTGAAGCCGACGATGTCGGCGAACAGCACGGCGACCGGCTGGACGCGCACCTGGCCGAGCGGCTCGTCCGCCTGGGCCAGCCGGTCGACGATCCGGGGGGAGAAGTAGCGGGCGAGGTTGGCCCGCTCGCGCGCGGCGACGGCCTGGCGCAACACCAGACGGCGCGTGCGCCAGACCCCGGCGGCGAGGATGCCGGCGACGATCAGCAGCAGCATCACGTCCTGGGTGACGACGTCGAGGTCGACGAAGCGCGCATCCAGGTGCGCCGCGAGCATCTGCTCGGGCGTCAGGTCGTCGTGACCCGACGGCGTCAGCGTGCCGGGCTGGGCGATGATCAGGTGGACGCCCGCCCACCAGGCCAGAGCGCCGGCGACACCGGCCCAGGCGACCAGCGGCGGGGAGTAGCTCAGCGCCACGACGGCGACGAACATGAAGAAATAGACGAAGGTGCCGTTGCGTAGCATCATCTGCGGCGGCCAGACGTCGCCGAACAGGAGGTCGTAACCGACCATCGAGAAGCTGAGCAGGGCCATGTAGAGCGCGACCATGGCGTAGTGCAGCCACGGTCGATCGATCGTGCCCAAGCGATATTGGGCGAGGGCGCAGCCGGCGAACAGGGCGAGCAGGGTCTCGAGGAAATAGATCCGGGGCGGGCTGACCCAGACGTAGAGCCAGGTCGCGATCACCGCGAGTGCGATCAGTTGGGCCCGGGTCGCGAGCCTGAGCCCGGCCAGCTGCTCGGTACGGAAGGCGTCCTCCACACGCTTCGAGACCAGCCGTTCGACGCGCGCGCGTCGCCCGCCGAGCTGGCTGGCGAGGATGGCCGTCTGCGCCATGACCTGTCCCCCCTGACCGCTGACCGCGTTTGCTACGGTGACACAGTACGGCGCAGGGTGGGCACGAGTTCGAACCGCCGCGGGTCTCCGCGATCGCCGTTGATCGAAGTAACGACGTCGCTAGTCCCGGACGCCGGCCGAATTGCGCCGGCGAGCTTCTCAGGTGAGGTCGATCAGCTGGCGAGGCGCTGGTAGAGCGGGTCGAGCAGCGGATGCAGGCTCGCCGCCTCCTGCTTCAGGTAAGTGAGCAGGGCGCGCTCGTTGGTATGGTCATCCCAATCGGCGCCGATCTGGCCGCTCAGCCAGGCTGCCTCCTGCTCGTCCACCCGCTCCGGCGAATCGCCGCCGCACAGGATGTGCATGGTGATCGCCTTGACGAACAGGTCGCGCCAGGCCGGGTCGTTGTCGGCACCCGCGGTCGCCCGATTGAGCTCGAACAGGAATTCCGCCTCGGACCGGCTGATCGCGATCCCGCTCTGGCTGCCGCTGCCGTAGATCAGGCGGCGGACCACCTCGACGTCGGCTTTGTCGATCGCGCCGGCCCGGCGGTCGGTATGGCCGAACAGGGCATGGTCGCTGTTCAGCACGCTGTGCTCGACCGCCTTGAGGACGAAGCTCCGGAAGCGCTCCGAGCAGCCGGTGGTGCGGAAGATCAGGTTGAGCAGGAGGCGGAGCTCGGTCGGATCGTCGACGCTCGGGCGCGGCCCGAGCCAGTCGAACAGCATCCGCTCGGCGTCCTCGGTGAGCACGCTGTCGGTGCCGTTGCGCCAATAGAAGAAGTCGGTCAGCGCCTCGACGTAGAACTCGGCCCAGGCCGGATCGCTCGCCAGCACCCGGCGATTGAGACGGAACAGGCAGGCCGCCTCGTCGCGATGGATCGCGCCGTCCCGGTAGATGGTGCGCCGCAGGCGCAGCACCTGATCGGCATTGATCCAGCCGTTCTCGCGGATCTCGCCCTCGAGCTTGGCCAAAGCCTCTGGCAAGCGACCAGCCATGGCGCCTTTCTCCCGTTGACGCGGCAGGCCACTCTATGAAGATCGCCCTTAAGGCTTCGTTGAGGGCTGCGCACCGGATTTCAGGGAACGAGCGGCGGCGCTTCGCTGACGGTCCTGGGCAGACGCCCTGGCTTGGTCTAAACCGAACTTCCTTTTTGGATTGGGCGCAAGGGTTTGATCTGGCGTGAGATTGGCCTGCGGGCGGGGGTTGTTACTGGGTACGGTCGGGGGTGAGGGCGAGGAGGTCGAAGGCCTTCTGCTGGATCGGGGTCGGGCGGGTGGTCAGGGTGAACGGGTGCTCGGGCGCGAGCGCGCTGACCACGCTGTTGCGGCTGAGCGTGGCGAGATCGGCGAGCAGGCTTTGGAAGCTGTGCACCGGCAGACCGTCGGCGGTACGGCCGGTGGTCTGCTTGGCGAGCGCCGCGGGCGAGCGCCCGGCCCTGGCGACGATGCTGGCGCGGGCCGCGGCGGCCGCCTGCTTGTCGGCGTCGTCGTAGAGCATGGGCGCCAGACGGGCGCGCAGGTGCCATTCGACATGGTAGGCGAGCATGCACAGGAAGACGTGGGCACGCACCCGCGTTGCCCGCCAGTGGTAGATCGGGCGGATCTGGAGATCGACCGTCTTCAGGCAGCGGAACGCGCGTTCGACGACCGCGAGCGACTTGTAGGCGCGCACGGTCGCGACATCGTCGAGGCGCTCGGCGGGCAGGCTGGTGCGCACCACGTAGAGGCCGTCCAGCGCCGCCTCGGCGGCGATCGCTGCGGTCCTGCGGGCAAAGCTGAAGCGCGTCGGTGATGGTCAGCTCGAAGTGCTTGGCCATCTTGTGCCGATCGAGGACCACGCCGACCTCGAGGCCGATCGCGGCAGCACCCCTGAGCGGCCGGCGTCGGCGCGTGACGGCGGCGGCGATCGCCGTCAGATCGCGCTCGGTCGCGGCCAACAGCGCCGCCCGCTTGCGGGTGCGCTCGCGGGCGAGGTCGGGATTGCGGCCGACGATCAGCCGCTCGCCCGGCGCGGCGCTCCAGGGCGACCACCGGAGGTCGCCCTTGGGAGCCAGCCGCGCGGTGCGGTGATCGCCGCCAGGTCGCGCTCGTCGAACAGCGACAGTTGCAGCGCCCCGCCGTCCACCAGGGCCTTGATCGCCGGGGCCTTGATCGCCGGGGCGCGCAGCGCGCTGATCCAGTCCAGCCCGGCCGGCCTGAGGTCCTCGTCGATCCGGGCCTGGGTGATCAGGCCCCAACTCCCAGGGCTCTTGGCGCCGACCAGCACCACGTGGCTGAGGTCGAAGCGCTGCTTGAGCTTGCCGACCTGCGTGGCGAGCGTCTTCGGGTCGGCGACATCGCCCGCGAACACCTCGATCGCCACCGGGCAGCCATCGGCGGCGCACAGCAGGCCATAGACGATCTGCAGCTTGCCCTTCTTGCCGTCCCGGTTGTCGCCCAGGCGCGCGAGCGCGCAGCAGCGGCCTTCGAGATAGCTCGACGACACGTCGTAAAGCACCAGCGTGCCGCCTTGCAGGTGGCGCCGGGCGAGCGCGGTCTCGATCGCCGGCTGGCGGGCGAGCAGCCCGTCGAGCGCCGCATCCAGCTCGTCCTCGGCGACCTCCTCCAGCCCGAGCACCGCGCCCAGGCTGGAGGCGGCGGTCGCGGGAGCGAGCGCCTTGGCGGTCGCCAGCTTCGAGGTCGGGGCGAGGATGCGGCTGACGATCAGGGCGATCGCGAGCTCGCGGCCGCGCTCGCCGGCCGGGCCGAGCAGGCGGTCGAGGCCGATCTTGCGCAGCGTGCCGAGCACGGCGGCGACGTGACCATGCGGCAACGAGCGGATGACGCTCAGCGCTGCCTGCCCGGCCGGGATGACGGTGCCGCCCTTGAGCAGGGCCCGCAACCCGTCGACCAGCTCGCGCGGCCAGTCGGTCAGATTGAGCAGGGTCCGCTTTCTGACCCGGTTGCCGTCGCGATAGCTCTCGCGCAGCAGGATCGCCGGCGGCGACGAGCGGTTCGGCACAGCCTCGATATACATGGCCGAATGATCGACCTCTGGATCGCGAAAATCAATATGAAAAATATCTCTTACATGGCTACATATCTATCGACCGTGACCGATCTTTATGGCAAGATCAACAGCTCAAATCCTCCGCCCGTCGGAAGTTCGGGCTAGGGGCGAGCCGGCGACTGGCTACCTCACCGAAGTCACAGCAGATGGCCCTTCTCGAAGCCGGTAAAGCGGCGGTCACCGAGTGGCAGCAGCGCTTCCAACCAGGCAAAGAGTTCCGCGATTGCGTCGACTGCCCGGAAATGGTCGTGGTGCCGGCGGGCTCCTTCCTGATGGGCTCTCCGCCCGCGGAACAAGGCCGCCCCGGCGACGAAGGTCCGCAGCATAGGGTCACGATTCGCCAGCCATTCGCGGTGGGCAAGTACGAAGTGACCTTTGCCGAATGGGACGCCTGTGCAAGGCTTGGCGGCTGCAACTTCTACCAACCGGACGACAACGACTGGGGCCGTGACCGCCGGCCAGTAATCAACGTCAGCTGGAGTGACGCCAAGGCGTATGTGGCCTATCTAAGCAGCCGGACGGGAAAGGCCTACCGGTTGCTGAGCGAGGCGGAGTGGGAGTATGCGGCCCGGGCGGGGACCACGACTCCGTTCAACACCGGTACGACGATCAGCACCGATCAAGCCAACTACGATGGCGACTTCGTCTACGGCTCGGGCCGCAAGGGGGTGGATCGCAATCAGACGGTCGAGGTTGGCACGTTCCCGGCCAATGCATGGGGATTGCACGACATGGACGGCAACGTCTGGGAGTGGGTGGCGGATTGCTGGAGCTACAGCTACGAAGGCGCACCCAACGATGGCGCTGCCCGGGAGAGCGGCGACTGTACCCGCCGGGTGTTGCGCGGTGGCTCCTGGGACCTCAATCCAAGGAGCCTCCGCTCGGCCAGTCACGTCAGGGATCTCGCTGACCACCGATATTACAGCATCGGCTTTCGGGTTGCCAGAACACTCTCGCGCGGTGAAAGCGCTAGGCCCTGACCTGACGCCGAGATGCCTTGACTGGTGCCGACGGAAGGGCGTACCCATGAGGGATGAGGTTGTCGCCACCACGGTGATCGCAATGGTAGAAAAGATAAAGAGTGTTCGCGCGTCGAGTGCATTCGGACTTCTGGTCGCGGCCCAGCTCTTGCTGCTTCAGGGCGCGTGTTCGAGTGCCCCCCCGCCGCCTGATCCGGAGCGGCTTGCTGCGGCTGAACGTTACGAGGACTTGGTGCCGGTAACCAGGATGGGGGAGGAAGTCGTTCAACAAATAGAACCTTCACTCCCCGTCAATAAACGGGATGCTATTGCCGCCGCGATGCGACAAGTGTTCAATGGTGAACAGATCAGGATGATATATATAAACAGCGTGGCCGAGAAGTTCAGTGTCGAGGAGCTCGATGCAATAAATTCCTTCTACGGTTCCCCGGCCGGGCAGTCTTTCATCACGAAGGCTCCAGTCGCGATGGCGAAGGTCATGTTATTGCTGCAAGCTCAGATCGAGCGACTTGGTCGAGACCAGCCTATTCAGTGAAGAAGTGCAATATGCTGTACTGGCTATCCGCAATACTCAGGCGGTGCGGTGGCTGATGGCCCGGTAGGTGGTCGGTTGGGTGAGGACGGCCTGTTCGATCAGGCGGGCAAAACGATGGGCGATGCTCTTGGCGGTCCGTCGGTTGAAGCGGAAGACGTACTCGTCGAGATAGCTTTGCAGGTGCTTGGCGCTGACTGCCCCATGGTGGGTGCCCAGAAGCCAGCGTTTGGCGAGCCCGAAGACGAGGTGGATCGCCGGCAGGCGGAGCGCGGCGTCGCCCCAGGAACCGGCGAGATTGATCGGCTCGTGGGCGTAGCCCTCGGCCTCGAGGCCGCGATAGCCGGACCAGCCGTCGGTGGCGATTTCGGCGGGGCGCAGGACGTTCCGGCCGAGAAAGCCGACCAGGCTGTTGGCCGAGGCGTCGCGCACCGCCTGCAGCCGCAGCCGGCCGAGCCGGCGACCGTGCGCCTGGCCGCGCCGGCGCTCGACCGCGCCCGCGCGACGACGGTCTTGCCGGCAGCGCCGCGGCCGGGCCTGCCGGGCCGCGGGGCCCCGACCAGGGTCTCGTCGGCCTCGACCCGCTCACCGAGCGGCTGGCGGCCCGGCACGACCATGGCGCGCCGCCGTGCCATAGCTGCCCTGGCCGCTCCGCGCCGACCACCGAGGTCGGCGCTGGAAGCCAGGCAAGCCCATCTGCCGCTGGAGCTCCATGGCCGAGATCCCGCCCTTGCTCGAGGTGACCAGATCGATGGCGAGAAACCAGCGCGCCAGGCCGGTCTTGGTCTGCTCGAAGATGGTGCCGGCGAGGATCGAGTGCTGCTTGCCGCACGCCGCGCACTCCTCGATCAGCCGCTTCCTGTGGCTGTAGGCCTGATCGTGGCCGCAGCCGCTGCAGCGAAAACCCTCGGGCCACCGCGCCCGCACCAGATAGGTCCGACACGCCTCATCGGAGCCAAAACGCTCGAGAAAGGTCGGC
>CAVSRN010000061.1:0-39699 GCA_963730195.1 uncultured Alphaproteobacteria bacterium | reverse complement strand
CACCAGGGGTGGCGGGCGCCGTCCCAGGGGCGGGCGAGGCCTTCGGCGATCAGGCTGGCGCCCAGCGAGTGGCCGGCGCGCATGAGCGTGCGGAGCTTGCGGCCGTAGCGGTCCTCGTCGCGGGTGCCGGTGCGGACCAGCTCGAAGGGGCCGGCGTTGATCAGTTCCAGAAGACGCTCGGTCGCGCGGTTGCCGCGCGCCAGCTCGGAGGCGCATTTCGGGGAGAAGACCTCGGGGGCGTCGATGTCCTCGAGGCGGATCTTGATGCCGCCCGCGCGGATCGTGTCGCCGTCGATCACGCAGTTCGGCAGGCGCGCCCGGGCGCAAAGGGTGAAGCTGCCGCTGGCGCTGGTCGCGAGGCGGCCGCTGCCGCTCGGCGCGAAGGCTGCTCAGTCCGCCCTTGGCGTTCGGGTGCAGCCCGGCCGCGAGCCAGAGGACCGCCGCCACGCCGATCAGCGCCGCGAGCGGCGGCCAGGGCAGGTTCCTGAGCCGCCGCGCGCGATCTCGTGGACCGGGCTTCCTCCGTGGTTGGCGGGCGAGCTGGACGACGCGCGCCAAGGCCGTTCACTCTCGCGATTTGTCCTGCGAGACGCAGAGTACGGCGACAACCTTGCCGATCGGTTATTGGCGCGGGAGTCGATCAGCGATTGTAAGTATACTGTTTAAATGTCGGGCAATATTCGGTCAGGCGGGCAGGGCGCGCGGGCGGGGGTGGGTGAGGAGGAGCCAGAAGGCGATCGACATGTTGAGCAGGTTCCAGGCGATGCCGTTCAGGAAGGCGGCCTGGTAGGAGCCGGTGAGGTCGTAGATCGCGCCCGCCATCCAGCCGCCGAGCGCCATGCCGAGGACGGTCGCCATCAGCACCAGGCTGACCCTTGCGCCCGCCTCGCGCGCCGGAAAGTGGTCGCGGACGATCAGGGCGTAGCTCGGCACGATGCCGCCCTGGGCGAGACCGAACAGCGCCGAGACGATGTAGAGCGGGGTCAGGCCGTCGAACGGCAGGTAGAAAACCAGTGCCAGGCATTGCAGGGTCGAGCCGAGCAGCAGGGTGCGGATGCCGCCGATCCGATCGGCGATCAGGCCCGAGCCCAGCCGGCTGACGACCCCGAAGCCGAGCATCAGCGAGAGCATCTCGGCGCCGCGCGCGGGCCCGTAGCCGAGGTCGCCGCAATAGGCGACGATGTGCACCTGGGGCATCGACATGGCGATGCAGCAGCCGAGCCCGGCGACCACCAGCAGCGCCTGGAGAGCCGAGGGCGACGCGGCTGCCAGGTTCGGAAACACGCGGGCGGGGCCGGCGATCCTGATGTCCTCGAGCGGCGGCCGCCGGCGCAGCACGAGCGCCAGCGGCACCATGGTGACAACACAGAAAAAACCGATCGCCATGTGCGCGTGGCGCCAGCCAAAGGTCGCGATCGCCGCCTGCAGCAGCGGCGGCCAGATCGTACCGGCGAGATAGTTGCCGCTCGCGACCACCGCGACCGCGATCCCGCGGCGCTTCCTGAACCAGAGCGAGACGTCGGCGACCAGGGGGCCGAAGGTCGCCGAGCTGCCGAGCAGGCCGATCAAGAGCGCCTGCGCCAGCATGAACTGCCACAAGCTGGTCGCCTGCGCCGCGGCGACGTAGCCGATCCCGAGCATGCACGCGCCGAGCATCACCGGCACCATGATCCCGAACCGATCGGCGAGCCGCCCCATCACCACGCCGCCGAAGGCGAAGCCGACCATGGTCGCGGTATAGGGCAAGGAGGCATCGCCACGGTCGACCCCGAACTCGGCCTCGATCACCGGCAAGGCCACCACCACCGACCACAAGCCCATGCCGCCGATCGTGCTCAGCGCGAGCGAGGCCAGAAGCCGCCAGACCAGCATCGCCACCATCCGATTGGCTGGCGCCCCTGGAAGTGGCAAGCCTCCGGCCACCGCCGGGGCCACTTCACCTGGATTGCGCGAAAACCACTATCCCGGGTCGACCCTTAGCCGAACTGCGGGCGCCGATCGAGTCCCCTTCCGAAGCTTCGCCCCTTGATCAGAGACCGCCCCGATCCGATTGTGCGGCCGCAGGACGCTCACTTCAGGACGCTCACTTCAGGACGCTCACTTCAGGACGCGAAGCGGTAAAGACGACCCGACCGCCCATTGGTGCCGGCGCTCCGCCGCCAGTCATTGATCGGTCATTGACCGGTCACACCTCGGCTCGTTGGGCAAAATCATCTTAACGACGTAATCCGCGATGAGCTCGTAAGCCAAGGCGTTCGGATGCCCGTCCAATGGATGAATTTTGTAAGTTGAACCACGAACGCCGTAATCGTAGTTGGGCAAGATCGTGCTCATACGATGCAGTTTGAGTCCGGCGCTGCTCAAGCGCTTAAGAATCTCCGTGCTCTCTTTGTCGTCGGTGTCCCAGAAAATCACGTCGAAAATTGCACATGGAAAATGCGCCCGGATCAAGTCCCGCGCGTGCGTCACCACCGCGACGTAGAGCTCAAAGTCGCTGTCGTTGAGATTGCGGAACTGTCCTCCGGGGAGACCCATAAGATGTCGATAAGTTTCGGACTTGATAGCCTGGGTTGCGATCATATGCCAGAGCCTGCTCCAACCCTGATCATAGTGCCCGCGGTAGACAACATTGCCATTGTCGGCGAGTTCATACCGAGGGTCATGGCCACTGTACGTTTGCAGGCCAGCTACCCGAAACGCATGCTGCCAGATCCCCTGATAGATCACATGAGTGACGAGTTGTCGATCACAGTCGACCAGTTTGTCGACGAGCCCCTGCTCCAGGGCAGCCAGCATTTGCTCCGGCCCGTAACCGCCGACCCCTAAGTTAAATGTCATGAAATTGGATTTAATTCCGACCTGGTAAGGCAGAGTCTTGTCATCCGGCACGCCTGCACCAAAGGTAAATGAACCACCGAAGAACAGAACGCACTGTGTCGTGTTTGTTTTATTCAGTTGCGGAGTGACCCGCAGGCTATGGTCGTTGATTGTGTACTTGGCATCCCACAGGCGCACATCGCCGCGGTACACCTGTTCACTCACGACAACACCCGCCTTCGGTGCGTAACCAAGTACGCTATCAGGCCTTGTCCAATGCTTCGTGCCTTCTATCGAATATGGTAACAGCGAGTGCTCGAAGAACAACAAATAGCTTTCAACAAGCCCGAACAGCAGGAAAGCCGAAGCGGCGTTTACCCAGAGGAGCTTTAGCCATGCGCGCTTGGCCAAACCAGCATTTACAACGCAAGCGGCCAACCATAGCAGGGCGACAGGAGGATATGGCGGGACAACCGTCTTCAGAAGCAGGGCGGATACCAAGGCTGTGAACAGGAGCACCGTATAGGGTGCCGCCCTGGAGAGGAAAGGCGAGTTACCCAACGAAAGGGCTGACATGGCCTCGATCCAGTTGATTCGCGAGGATTCCCTCCTCGCCAGCGTCGACCTTGATGATCGCAAGCGGAACCGCGACGCGACCAGTGTCACCCATCGGCGCTCCGCTGTCGCCGGTCGCCTGAGATGCCAGGCTCTGCCATTCCAGAGCGGCAGGCGGGCCTTTGAGAGGCGTGGTCAGTCTCATACCACAGAAAAGGTGTCCGGCAAAGGCGGGAGGCAGACACACGGACCGCTCGAGTGGGATGGCTGGCGGTCTCTGATGATGATGGCGCTGAGGGTGCCAGCAGGGCGGCGACCCGCGCGGTCGTGGATCTGGCACGGATTGACCGCCGCGACCGTGATCGCCGCCTGCACGAGCGCCGCCGTCAGCCTCTGCTCCAAGCCGTCGGTCGCCTCGACCACAACCAGCGAGTGCGCCGCTCCGGGGCGACCCCCGAGGTCCCCCCTTGGAGCCAGGCGCGTCTGACTGGCAAGCCAGGCCATCAAACGTGCGATGCCGCGCCGGTCCCGACTGACCCCGGCCTGGTCGTGGGCCGACGTCGAGCTGATCCTGACCGACATCGACACCTGAGAAGCACTCGGCTCGCCCCAGGCTCCTGGTCATGCCATCCTCGTAAGCGGGCTTGGCGCCCCTTCGACGGTTCGGCTCGAATGGTGGAGCGAGCGCCGGGCCGCCCCTGGTTGTCGGGACCGGGAATTGGCGGCGACCCGCCCGCCGGCTTGGCCGCGGCCGGGACCAGGCCATCCCGCCCAAACAGTCACCCGTCCCCACGCCGTCCAAGCGACCAATGTGGTCGCCTCTTGATCAAAGGCGCGCCGGGTAGGATGGTGCGCCCCAGGGAAGATCGGTTCGGGAGGCGTTGCCATGAAGACGGTCCGGCTGACCATGGCGCAGGCCCTGGTGCGGTGGCTGTGCGCCCAGCGCACGATCATCGACGGCCAGGAGGTGCCGCTGTTCGGTGGCGTGTTCGCGATTTTTGGCCACGGCAACGTCACCTGTCTGGGTGAGGCGCTCGAGGCGGTCCAGGATCGCCTGCCGACCTGGCGCGGCCAGAACGAGCAGTCGATGGCGCTGGCCGGCGTCGCCTATGCCAAAGCCAAAAAGCGCCGTCAGATCATGGTCGCGACCAGCTCGATCGGCCCGGGCGCGCTCAACATGGTGACCGCGGCCGGCGTCGCGCATGCCAACCGCCTGCCGATCCTCCTGCTCTCGGGCGATGCGTTCGCGAACCGCGTGCCCGACCCGGTGCTCCAGCAGGTCGAGCACTTCCACGACCCGACCATGACCGTCAACGACGCCTTCAAGGCGGTGACCCGCTACTGGGACCGGATCACGCGACCCGAGCAGATCATCGGCTCGCTGCCCCAGGCGACCGCGGTCATGCTCGATCCCGCCGACTGCGGCCCGGCTTTTTTGGGACTTTGCCAGGACACCCAGGCCGAGGCGTTCGACTATCCGGAAGTCTTTTTCGAGCCCCGGGTCTGGCGGGTGCCCAGGCCGCGGCCCGACGTCGAGCAGCTGGTCGCCGCGGCGGCCCTGCTGCGCAAAGCCGACAAGCCGCTGATCGTCGCCGGCGGCGGCGTCCACTATGCGCTCGCGACGCCCGAGCTCGCGGCCTTCGCCCTGACCCACCGGGTGCCGGTGGTCGAGACCATCGCCGGGCGCGCGGTCCTGCCGCACGATCATCCCAACAACGCCGGCGCGCTCGGGGTGATCGGCAGCGCGTCGGCCAACGCGCTCGCCGCCGAGGCCGACGTGGTGCTCGCGGTCGGCACCCGGCTGCAGGACTTCACCACCGGCTCCTGGACCGCGTTCGGCAACCCCGACGTCAAGCTGATCGCGCTCAATGCCGCCCGCTTCGATGCCACCAAGCACCGCGCGCTCGTCGGTGGTCGGCGACGCCCAGGTCGGCCTGACCGAGCTCTCGGCCGGGCTCGCCGGCTGGAAGGCGCCCGCCGCCTGGCTGGAGCGTGCCGGCAAGGAATATGCCGCCTGGAACCGGACGGTCGACCAGCATTCGGGGCCGACCAACGTCGAGGTGCCGTCCTATGCCCATGTGGTCGGCGCGATCAACCGGGCCGCTGATCCGACCGATCTCGCGCTGACCGCGGCCGGCGGCCTGCCGGGCGAGCTGTGCAAGAACTGGCGGGCCAAGAGCATCGGCACCTTCGACTGCGAGTTCGGTTTTTCGTGTATGGGCTACGAGGTCGCGGGCGGCTGGGGCGCCAAGATGGCCGATCCGACCCGCGACGTGATCGTGTTCGTCGGCGACGGCTCCTACCTCATGCTCAACTCCGACATCTATTCCTCGGTGCTCACCGGCCACAAGCTGATCGTCGTGGTCTGCGACAACGGCGGCTTCGCGGTGATCAATCGCCTGCAGAACTTCAAGGGCGGCGCGTCGTTCAACAACCTGATCGCGGACTGCCGGATCGAGCGCGAGGTCACCGTCGACTTCGCCAGGCACGCCGAGAGCATGGGCGCGCTCGCCGAGCACGTGCATTCGATCGGCGACCTCGAAGCCGCGTTCGCGCGCGCCAAGGCCGCCGATCGCACCTATGTGATCGTGATCGACGTCCAGGCGCACCAATGGACCCCGGGCGATGCCTGGTGGGACGTCGGCGTCCCCGAGGTCAGCCGGCGCGAGGCGGTCCGGGAGGCGCGCGCCGCGCACGAGCAGGGCTGGCAGAAGCAGCGGATCGGAGTCTGAGCCATGGCGACGAAGTCCGGGAGCCAAGCCGGGCCGATCCGGCTCGGGATCGCCCCGATCGGCTGGTCGAACAACGATCTGACGGAGCTCGGCGGCGACATCCCGCTCGAGCAGTGCCTCGCCGAGGCGCACCAGGCGGGCTACGCCGGGGTCGAGAACGGCACCAAATTCCCGCTCGACCCCAAGGAGCTCGGGCCGATCCTCGAGGCCCACGGGCTCGCGCTGATCACCGGCTGGTTCTCGGGCGAGCTCCGCAACAGCCCGCTCGAGACCGAAAAAAACCGGCTGCGGCCGCAGCTTCGCCTCTATCAGGAGCTGAACGCGCCGGTGCTCCTCTACGCCGAGACCACGGACACCGTCCAGAACCAGATCGACCGCCCGCTCAGCGACCGCCCGGTCATGCCGGACGAGGAGTTCAAGCGCTACGGAGAAAAGCTCACCGCGCTCGCCGACTGGCTCAAGGCCGAAGGCTGCCCGATGACCTACCACCACCACATGGGCACGGTGGTCGAGACCGAGCGCGAGATCGACCTCCTGATGGCCAACACCGACATCTCGGTCGGCCTCCTGGTCGACGTCGGCCACCTGACCTTCGCGAACGGCGACGTGCTCGCCACCACCCGCCGCCATGGGCCGCGCATCAATCACGTGCACTGCAAGGACATCCGGGCCGACGTGCTCGCCCGCCTCAAGGCCGAACGCTGGTCCTTCCTCAAGGGCGTGATCGAGGGCGTGTTCACGGTCCCGGGCGACGGCTCGATCGATTTTTCGCCATTTGCCAAGGCGCTGGCCGAGATCGGCTATAAGGGCTGGGTCGTGGTCGAGGCCGAGCAGGACCCGAAGAAAGCCAACCCGCTCGAGATGGCGAAGATCGGCCACCGGGCGCTGACCGACGCCTTCACCGCCGCCGGCTTCGAGATCTCGGCCTGACGCCCGGCCGGAAACTGGCCTTGTGCCCGGCAGCCGCAGCTCTTAGCTTGCCCCCTGCCAATAAGCTCAAGGTTGCGGCCGGGAGCGCCCGGATGGCAGGGCCCGTCCTATACTCGACGAATCCGCGGTTCACCCAAATCGTTTGCGACCAGTATCGGGGCGGCCGCTACGGACTGCTGTGGTGCAGCGAGTTCTTCGATCCGGCAGCCACGGCGCGCCATTCGCCCGCCACCTGGATCCCGCCCAGCTCGAGCCCGAAGCCGCTCTACTACGAGGTCCTGAACGCCGTGCGAAGCAGCGACGATGGCAACCAGAAGCTCAAAGAGTACCGCAAGACGTTCACGCGAGCTGGCGCGCGATTGGCTGAGCAAAGGCGAGATCACACAGTTTCAACACGATGACATCATCGCTCTTGTGCGGAAACATCCGTTCACGATCTGGGAGCCTCGACTGTTCGTGATCCCGCGCGAACGCGGTCGAGAGCAGTGGCCGGCTGCAGCGAAGTTCCCGCGTACGAAGCGCGCTGGAGTAGGGATGGAGTACCAGGTTTTCGATTTGCCGCGGGCCGAGTTCGACATTATCATTCTCGAGCCATGATGACCGCGCTCGCACGCCAGCAGCTTTCCCGCACCGAACAGGCCGGCTTGCTGGCCCGTGCGGCGCTGTCGGTCGCTGCCGAACGGATGGGTGGCCGGCCGCCCGAGCCGTTTCTCGAAGGCGAGGATGCGCTCCAGGCTCGGATCATCAAGGAGACCAGGCGGCGGCTCAAGATTGCGCCCGACGACGTCTCGGACGAGGCGCTCCGTGCCATCGAGGACGAGCTCGACGCCGAGATGGAAGCGGTCGCCGAGCCTGTGGACGAGGAAGCCGCGCTGGCTCGGGCGAGCCCATTTGGTAACCGGGATCGCTTTGGTGGAGCGTCTCCGCATCGAGGCGCATCTCGGCATCGGTCTGGGCGGTGGCGGTGACGCCGGACGGCCGGCGCGCGGTCTCGGGCTCGGACGACCGGACGCTCAAGGTCTGGGACCTGGAGCAGGGCGCGCTGCTGGCGACCCTGGAGGGCCATGGCGATGGGGTCAGGGCGGTGGCGGTGACGCCGGACGGCCGGCGCGCGGTCTCGGGCTCAGACGATGCGACGCTCAAGGTCTGGGACCTGGAGCAGGGCGCGCTGCTGGCGACCCTGGAGGGCCATGGCGCTTGGGTCAGGGCGGTGGCGGTGACGCCGGACGGCCGGCGCGCGGTCTCGGGCTCAGTCGATAAGACGCTCAAGGTCTGGGACCTGGAGCAGGGCGCGCTGCTGGCGACCCTGGAGGGCCATGGCGCTTGGGTCATGGCGGTGGCGGTGACGCCGGACGGCCGGCGCGCGGTCTCGGGCTCTTGCGATAAGACGCTCAAGGTCTGGGACCTGGAGCAGGGCGCGCTGCTGGCGACCCTGGAGGGCCATGGCGACGGGGTCATGGCGGTGGCGGTGACGCCGGACGGCCGGCGCGCGGTCTCGGGCTCTTACGATGAGACGCTCAAGGTCTGGGACCTGGAGCAGGGCGCGCTGCTGGCGACCCTGGAGGGCCATGGCGTCCGGGGTCATGGCGGTGGCGGTGACGCCGGACGGCCGGCGCGCGGTCTCGGGCTCTGGCGACCAGACGCTCCGGCTTTGGGACTTGCAAACCTATGCGGAGCTCGCGCGCTTCGAAGCTGACAGCTCCCTCCTCTGCTGCGCCGTGACACCCGACGGCCGCACGTTCGTCGCCGGCGACCTATGCCGGGCACATTCACTTGGTAGAGATCGCACCTTAGCGCGGCTTCGCCTCACATCGGCAGGCCGAAGCGGAGCGCGTCGGCGATGTTGTCGATCATCCGGTCGAGCACGCCGCCGCGCTCGGCCGGCTCGAGCTGGCCGCGGGCCTCGATCAGATAGCTGTTCACCAGGTCCAGCCGCTGGGCCAGGATCACCGCGACGTAGAGCGCCGCGGTCGGATTGGCCTGGAGGAAGGTCCGGCCGTGGGCGACGTAGAAGGTCGAGGGCTGGAGGGCGCGCACGTCGGCGGTGTGCGGCCGGCCGAGCAGGAGCGCCAGCTCGCCGAACACCTCGCCCGGCTCGCTGACCTCGGCCAGGCGCACGCCGCCGCGCACGACCTCGACCGACCCCTCCTTCAGGATCAGGAGCTTGCCCGTGGTCCCGCCGGCGGCGAGCACGACCTCGCCCGGCTGATGGATCTCGACCGGCAGCGACGACAATCTCTCCAGCACCAGCGCTGTGTCCAGGATGGGCGACATGACCGGAAGCCTCCTTCGAGCGGAACCGTCGGCATAGTGCCAGCTTCGGGCCGGTCTGTCGCGCGCCGCGCGCGGCCCGCCGGCGCTCAGACCTTCTCGAGCACGTAGATGAAGATCTGCTCGCTCTGCTCGCTGCGCAAAAGCTTATGCCCGGTCGCCTCGCAGAAACTGGAAAAATCCTCGACCGAGGCGGGATCGGTCGCGAGCACGCAGATGGTGGCGCCGGGCTCGACCACCATCAGCGCCTGGCGGGTCTTGACCAGCGGCATCGGGCAGACCAGGCCCCGGCAGTCCAGGAACACATCGTAGGTCGGGCGCTGCTCAGCGGTCACAGATCCAGCTCCGAAGGTCGCAGGGCCTCAGTCTAGCAGACCCGGCAGGGGCCCGTGAACCGGCTCGCTGCCAGAGGGCGATCGTCGCCATTGACAGCGGGCGATCTTGTCCAAGACTGGGGACCGGCGACCAACGAGGGAGGTCAGGCCGATGACGACGCCACCATTCTCCGCCGATCACGTCGGCAGCCTGCTCAGGCCCAAGCGGTTGCTCGACGCGCGCGCGCGGCACGCCGAGGGCAAGGCCAGCGCCGGGGAGCTGCGCGCGGTCGAGGACGAGTGCATCCGCGAGGTCGTCGGCAAGCAGGAGGCGGTCGGGCTGCGCGGGATCACCGACGGCGAGTTCCGGCGCACCTTCTTCCACGTCGACTTTCTCGAACGACTGGACGGCGTCAGCGTCGGCGAGGGCAGCTTCAGCGCGAGCTTCCGGCGCGACGACGGCACCGAGGTCGGCTTCAGGCCGCCGACCATGCGGGTCACCGGCCGGCTCCGCCACCAGGCGCCGATCCAGGGGCCGGACTTCGATTTCCTGAAGGGCTGCACGAGCCGCACCGCCAAGGTCTGCATCCCCTCGCCCTCGATGCTGCATTTCCGGGGCGGCCGCGAGGCGATCGACCGGATGCTCTATCCGGAGCTCGAGACCTTCTACGCCGATCTGGCTGCCGCCTACCGCGCCGAGATCGCCGACCTCGCGGCCCGCGGCTGCCGCTATCTGCAGCTCGACGACACCAACCTCGCCTATCTCTGCGATCCTAAGATCCGGGACGCGATGAGCGCCCGCGGCGACGACCCGGACCAGCTGCCGCGCACCTACTGCCGGCTGATCAACGCCGCCATCGGGGGCCGGCCGGCCGACATGGCGGTCGGCATCCACCTCTGCCGCGGCAATTTCCGGAGCGCCTGGGTCGCCTCCGGCGGCTACGAGCCGGTCGCCGAGATCCTGTTCAACGAGCTCGCCCTCGACGGCTTCTTCCTCGAGTACGACGACGCCCGTTCCGGCGATTTTGCGCCGCTGCGCTTCGTGCCGCGGGGCAAGACCGTGGTCCTCGGGATCATGACCAGCAAGCGCCCCGAGCTCGAGAGCAAGGACGCGCTCAAGCGCCGGATCGAGGCCGCCGCCCGCCACGTTCCGCTCGACCAGCTGGCGCTCAGCCCGCAATGCGGCTTTTCCTCGACGGTCCACGGCAACGAGCTCACCGAGGACGACCAGTGGCGCAAGCTCGCGCGCGTGGTCGAGGTCGCGGACGAGGTCTGGCCGGCGTGGCGGGAACTGCCCGCGTGATGAGGCCAATTGACGATGGAAGACCTGCGTCGCGATCCGAGCCCTCCGGGACGCGATCGCTGGGCGGTCCGGCCGTGCACGGACGGGCAGGGCTGGGACGATCTCGTGGCTCGTGTGCCCTGGGCGGCGCCGCAACATTGCTTTGCCTACGGGCAGACGCTCGAAGCCTGCTTTGGCTACCTGCGGGCGGCGTATCGGCTGTTCTACCGTGACGGCACGCCGGTGGATCCATCACCGCAACTACGATCTGACCAGGGCGCGGCGGGTGCTGGCCTACCGGCCCGGTGTCGGTCCGGACGAGGGAGCCCGCCGGACCATCCAGGGCTACCGCGCTCAGGGCTGGCTGTGAGCCTCGCCCGGCATCTGATCACCATCGGATGCGCGTCATTTCCCCCCTTCGCCAAGCGCGCCGGAACGATGCCGCTCCGCGGCCGTTGATCGGGCGTGACGGCGAGAATCAGGACCGGCAGCCGGCCATGGGCAACTCCTTTCGAAGACGGCAGCCCGGCCGCCGAGGGGCGCTGCCCGCGGTGGTCCTGCTGCTCAGCCTGGCGCCGGGGGTGGCCGAGGCCGTCCTGACGCCCGGGCTGGAGGCCCAGGGCTGGCGCGAGCTGCCCGACCCGCACAAACCGGAAAACCACTTCAGCCTCGGCCCCGGGGGCGCGATCGAGGTGGTCTCCCACGACAGCATCTCGACCCTCTACCGGCCGGTCGACGTGCGGCTCAGCCAGCGCCCGATCCTGACCTGGCGTTGGCGGGTCGACCAGGCGGCGCCGGCGACCGACCTTGGCGCCAAGAACCAGGACGACTGCTCGCTCGCGGTCTACGTGGGCTTCCCTTACCGGCCGGGGCAGGCGTCGTGGTTCGATCGCCTGAAGCGGCCGCTGGTCGAGGCCTGGGCCGGCGAGAGCGCGCCCGGCCGCGTGCTCCGCTACGCGTTCTGCGGTCGCCGGCCGCGGGGCGCGATGGTCAAGAGCCCCTATCTGGGCGATGCCGGCATGATCAAGATCCTCCGTCCCGCGGCCAGCCCGACCGGCAGATGGTTCGAGGAGCGGGTCGACGTCGCGGCCGACTATCGCCAGGCGTTCGGCGAGGAGCCGCAGGACCCGAGCCAGATCGCCGTCGAGGCCGACACCGACGACACCCACAGCGCCAGTCGCGCCGAGGTCGCGGGCCTCGCCTTCGTCGCCCGCGGCGCGGTCGCCGCGGCCAACCCACCGGGCTCCAGCGCGAAGCTCACCCGTTAGAAGTCGAGCCGCCGGCGGTGATGCCTGGCACACTTCCGGTCGGCTTGGGGATGCCCGTCACGTGGACGAGACGACCCTGCTGGCCAAGATCGAGGACCTGGTCCGGCCGATCGGCCGCCAATACGACCTGCCCGACCTCGTCCTGGACGATGGCAGGGCGTCGCTCATGGTCGACGACCCGCTGCCGGTCAGCGTCCTCTATCGCGACGAGCCTGACCCGAACGCGTGTCTTTGCCCCGAGGTCGGGCAGTCGGCGGGTCGGATCATATCAGCGGCGACCAGCCCGATCGCATCGACCGACCTCGCGAGCCTGGCGATCCGCTCCGCGACGCTGTCGGGCGACAGGTCGTCGAGGAGCTCGATCCGGGTGCGACCGCGGTCTCGCCATGACACCGCTCCTTGCATCATCATGCGTCTCAAGCAAACGGGAGACGGCATCGGCGGGGCTCGGTTCGAGATGCCGCGACGCAGAAGGCTCCCGCGCAGGGAGTTGCCATATGAAAGCCACGGCCAAATGGAAGGACGACTCGCTGGCAGGCGGGGTGTCGAACGATACCACCGCCCTGACCAGGGCCGCGTTCGAGGACCAGGTCGAGAAAGAGTGGTTCTCACCCAGGATCGAGTTCGACTGGGACGTCTTCTTCGGGACCTTGCACGAGGTCGGCTTCGACGGCATCATGACCGCCTGCGTCTTCGCCTGGGAGGAGCGCGCCGAAGACTCCTCGCGCTTCATGCGCCAGACCATGCAACAATACGTCGACCAATATTGGGGGCCCCATGGCTGACAGCTCCCGGCGACCTGGTGCCGCCGGCTTCGGAGGACGGTCGCGATGAAGATCGGCATGGTTTCGGATTCGCTGGCCCATCTGCCCTTCGAGGCGATGCTCGATGCCGCGCGCGCGCTCGGCGTCGAGGGCATCGAGGTCAATACCGGCAACTGGTCCGCGGCGCCGCATCTCGATCTCGCGGGCCTGCTCGGGAGCGCTTCGGCGCGGCAGGCTTTCCTGTCGGCGTTCGAGGCCCGCGGCCTGAGCCTGATCGCGCTCAATGCCAACGGCAACCAGCTGCACCCGACCGAGGGCGAGCGGCAGTCGGCGGTGCTCGACGACACCATCCGCCTCGCGGGGCTCCTTGGAGTCGAGAAAGTCTGCCTGATGTCGGGCCTGCCGGCGGGCGGGCCGGGCGACCGCACGCCCAACTGGATCGTCTCCTCCTGGCCGCCCGAGACCGGCCGCATCCTCGCCTGGCAATGGCAGGAGCAGCTGTTGCCCTCCTGGCGGGCGCTCGCCGAGCTGGCGGCCGAGAACGGCGTCAGCCGGCTCGCGGTCGAGCTGCACGGCAACCAGCTGGTCTACAACGTGCCCTCGCTCCTGCGCCTGCGCCAGGAGGTCGGTCCCGTGGTCGGCGCCAATCTCGATCCGAGCCATCTGCTGTGGATGGGAGCCGATCCGATCGCCGCCATCGACGCGCTCGGCGATGCCATCTCGCACGTCCACGCCAAGGACACCTTCCTCAACAAGCCGAGGCAGGCGACCACGAGCCTGCTCGAGAACGGCCCGCTCGCCGACGTCCCGGCGCGCTCCTGGAGCTACATCACGCTCGGCTACGGCCATGGCGAGAGCTGGTGGCGGGACTTCTGCTACCGGCTGCGTATGGTGGGCTACGACGGCTGGCTCTCGATCGAGCATGAGGACATCATGCTGTCCTGCATCGAGGGCGTGCGGCGCTCGGTCGACCTGCTGCGGGCGGTGGCCCCGGTCGAGCCCAGCGACTACGAGCTACCGGCGATCTAGGTCACCCCGTTCGTCGGCCCGTCAGCGCGGGTTGGCGGCGGCCGCCTTCTGCTTCAGCGCCTCGACCTCGGCGTCATGATGGTCGGGCGGCGGCAGGATCGCGCGCCCGCGCAGCTCGTCGACGATCTGCGCGACCTCGGCGGCGGCCGCCTCGAGCGCCGCCTCGCCCTTGGCCGCGGTCGCCTTGGACGGATCGCCGCGCACGCCGGTGTAGGAGCCGGTCGCGAAATACTCCATCGCGACCAGCGGCACGGTCGAGTCCGGATCGGGCTTCTTGCCGGTCAGGTCGGCCCAGAAGTGCGGGCTGCGCCGGAACGAGTGGTCGGCGACCGCCTGGCTCATGTCGACCAGGCCGGGCTCGATCGCGAGATAGGCCGCGGTCTCGAGCTCGCAGGCGTGGCTCGTGTGGTTGCTCTCCTGGAGCGGCTGGAAGGCCTCGGCGACCGCGCCGAGCGCGAACCAGGACTGGCCGGCGCAGAGGATCTCCGGGTGCCGCACCTGGGCCAGACGCACGATCATCTCCATGATCGGCCGGTTCGAGCCGTGGCCGTTGATGATCAGGATGCGCCGGAAGCCGTGGCGGGCGAGCGAGGACACGACGCAGACGCCGTAGCGGATCAAGACGTCCCAGTCGACGTCGATCGTGCCCGGCCAGGCCATGTGGTGAGGCTCGAAGCCGAACGCCATCGGCGTCATCACCAGGCAGTTCGGGTTGCGCTTCGCGGCGCGCAGGCAGACCTCGCGGGCCAGGCGCAGGTCGACGTCGACCGGCAGATGCGGCCCGTGCTGCTCGATCGAGGCGAACGGGATCAGGATCACCTGGTCGGCCGCGGCCGCGGCCCGGATCTCGGGCCATTTCAGGCGCTCGTAAAGCACATTCCGCTCGGCCATCGCTCCCCCCGGCGTCTTCGACCTGCCAGGCCATCAGCTTATGGCCGCGGCCGGGCTCGAGTCCAGGCCAGCCAGGAGTTGGCTGCGACCCGGGGCGTGCCGCGAGCCTTCCGGTCCGGTCCGGACGCCCGCGGCTTCAGGCGGTCGGGCCCGCGGCGCGGAGGTTCTGCCGGAAGCCGCCGTCGACCCGGAAGCGGCGCGCCATCTCGGCGACCCGGCGCTCGTCGACCTCGATGCCGAGGCCCGGGCCGTCCGGCACCGCAAGCCGGCTGACGCGGCGCTCGCCGAGGCTGTCCGAGACGTCCTCCGCCAGGTAGTAGTAATAGGTCTGGTTGCCGTCGAGCAGCTGCGGCAGGGTCGCCAGCGCATGCAGCCCGGCGGCGATCGTGATGCTGGTCTCGGGCGGCGTGTGCCGGCAGAAGCCGATGCCGCTCTCGGCGCAGACGACGCCCAGCTGCTGCAGCGGCAGCAGCCCGCCGAGCCACAAGGGGCCGGTCACGATCACGTCGCAGCTCTCCAGCCGGATCGCCTGCTGCGCCTCGGCGATGCTCCAGATGCCCTGGTTGGCGGCGAGCGGGATGCGGGTCGCCTTGCGCAGCTCGCGCATGCCCAAAAGGTCGCGGGCGTCGATCGGCTGCTCGACGAAGTCGATCGCCAAGGGCTCCAGCCGCGTGCACAGGCGCCGCGCGCTCGCCAGATCCCAGGCTTCGTTGGCGTCGATGCGAAGGCGCACGTCCGGGCCGACCGCTTGCCGCACCAGCGCCACCGTCTCGAGGTCGCGCGCCTCCCCGAGCCCGACCTTGAGGTAGACGACCGAGAAGCCGGCGGCGACGAAGGCCTGCGCCTCCGCCGCGACGTCCTCGGGCGTCTTGGCCAGAGGATAGCCGTAGAAATCGACCTCGCGCCGAACCGCACCGCCGATCAGCTCGTGCACGGGCCGGCCGAGCAGCTTGCCGGCGGCGTCCCAGCAGGCGGTGTCGAAGGCCGCCGCGGCGAGATGGGCAAGGCGCCGGAAATTGGCCAGCCGGCCGATCCTGATCAGGTCGGCGCGCAGGCGCTCGGTCTCGAACACGCGCCTGCCGACCACCAGCGGCAGCAGGCTGTCGACGGTCGCGCGCACCGCCTCGACCGGCGCCCCGCTGGCGCCGCTGGTCTCGCCCCAGCCGACCACGCCCTCGGCCGTCTCGAGGCGGACCAGGACGTTGTCGAAGCCGAGCCGTTGCAGCGTCGCCGATTCCTCCGGCGCCGTGAACGGCACCGCCACCGTGAAGACGTCGATCCTGGCGATCCGTCCCGGGCCGGTCATGCTCGTGTCGCTCATGCGCCTGCCGTGCCCCGCGCCTCGCGCAGCGCGGCCAGGAACTGAGCCGAGGTCGAGGTGAAGCCGACCATCGCCTCGTAGTAGCGGACCGCCCATTTCGTCATCGCCATGTCGTCGACCGTGTCGGGGAACTCCGAGCCGAGCACGCAGTCGCGCAGGACGAACACCCGGTAGTTGCGGTAGAGCGCGCCGATCACGGTGTTGAGCAGGCAGATCTCGGCGGAGAAGCCGACGCACACGAGATACTTGGCGCCGAGATTGCGCAGCACGGTGTCGAAGGTGGTCTCGAAGAAGCTGTCATACATCGTCTTTTGGACGACGAGGTCGGACGGCGCCGGCGCGATCACCTCGGAGTAGTCGTTGTAGCCGGTGCCGACATAGACCGCATCGAAGCCGCCGCTGCTGCCGGATTCGGTGCGCTCGCACAGGCGCGCGAACTCCGAGCCCGACCAGGCGGCGGGCTGCCAGTCGTTCTCGGTGTAGACGATCGGGATGCCGGCGGCGCGGGCCGCATCGCGCGCCGGCCGGATGCGCTCGCGGATCATCAGGCTCTGCTGCTCGTGCAGCCGCTTCAGGAACAGCGGCGGCAGGTCCGGCACCGGATCGCCCGGGTCGTGCCCCAGGCCATAGACGTCGACCAGCAGGAAGACCGTCCGGCCGAGGTCGATCTCCTCGACCACCTCGACCAGCCCGCGCGGGCTCTCGTAGGGGTACCGGCAATAATACCGGGCCGGCAGCCGCAGCTTCATGCCTCGCCCCGAAGTCATGCGATCCGCCACTGGTCGGCATCCGCAACCAGGCCAAGGCCGTGGCCCGGCGCCTCCGGCACGACCAGCTCGCCATCGCGCACCGGCGGTGGATCGACCAGGATCGCCGACAGCCAGGGGGTGTTCTCGACCCAGGCGCCGACCTGCGAGGCGGCGACCAGGCTGACGTGGAGCTCGGCCAGGAAATGCGGCGCCAGCGACGCACCGGCGGCCTCGGCCAGATGCGCGATCCGCCACCACTCGGTGATGCCGCCGACCCGGGCCGCGTCGACCTGGACCACGTCGACCGCGCGGCGCTCGAGCAGCGGCTGGATCTCGTAGCGGGTGGTGACGGTCTGGCCGGTCGCGATCCGCGTCTCGATCCGCCCCGCGAGCCAGGCATGGCCCTCGATGTCGTCGCAGGAGAGCGGCTCCTCCACCCAATAGAGGTCGGACGCCTCGAGGCGCCGGACCCTCTCCAGCGCCGTGCGGCAGTCCCATCGCTGGGCGGCATCGACCATCAGCGCGGGCTCCGGCCCGATCGCCTGGCGCACCGCGGCGAGGCGGCGCTCGTCCGTGCCCTTTTCCGCCAGGCCGACGAAGATCTTGACGCCGCGCATGCCGCGCTCGACCGAGGCGGCATTGCGCCGGACGAGCTCCTCGACCGAGAGATTGAGCCAGCCGTGGTCGCTCTCGTAGATCGGTACCGAGCGCCGGTCGGCGCCCAGGAACTGCGCCAGGGGGACGCCCGCCGCCTTGGCCTTGACGTCCCAGAAGGCGATGTCGAGCGCGGACAGGGCGTGGATGTACGCCCCGCGGCGGCCGGCGTTGTAGGTCGCCCAGTAGAGGCGATGCCAGAGCCGCTCGCTCGCCCAGCAGTCGGCGCCGATCACCAGCGGCACCAGATCGTGGCGCAAGGCGGCCAGGACCGCCTCGCCGCCCGCGCGCAACTCATAGGTCAGGCCCCAACCGGTCAGGCCGCACCTGGTGCGCACGGTGACCGAGATCAGGTCCCAGGTCGTGAACGGCTTCGGCGTCACGCCCGGCCGCGCCGAGGCGCCGGCGATCGGGCGGCCGAGCGGCACCCGCAGGAGGGCGCAGTCGACCCCGACGACCTCGAGGCCGTCGCTCGGTCGTGGCGCTGACGGCGGCGGGTCGGCCTGCGGCTGGCTCATGGATTTCCCCATCGCATCGGCTTACCCCCTGACGGAGCCTTGGACGAGCCCCTCGATGAACTGGCGCTGGAACGCGGTGAAGACGGCGATCACCGGGACGCTGGTGATCAGCATGACCGCGGCGATCACCTCCCAGGGCGAGAAGCCCTTGCCCTTCACGCTCGCCAGCCCGAGCGGCACGGTGGTGAGATCGGGATCGTGGACCAGCACCAGCGCCAGCGGGAACTCGTTCCAGAAGGTCAGGCCCAAAAAGATCGCGCAGGTCGCCAGCGCCGGCCGCGACACCGGCAGCACGATCGAGCCGAGGATGCGCGGGTGCGAGGCGCCGTCCAGATGCGCGGCCTCGAACAGCTCCTTGGGAATGGTCTTGAAGTAGGTGGTCAGGATCAGGATCGGCAGCGGCAGGCCGAAGGCGATGTAGGGCAGGATCAGGGCCAGGCGCGACCCGATCAGGCCATAGGTCTTGATGGCGATGAACTCGGGGATCAGCATCATCGGGATCGGCACGATCAGCCCGAGCAGGACGATGTAGAACAGCGCGCGCTTGCCGGGAAAGTCGAGCACGGCGAAGGCGTAGGCCGACAGCACCGAGACCGCGAGCGCCCCGAGCACGGCGCTGATCGACACGATCGCGCTGTTCAGCATCAGGGTCGGGATCGGCACCACGAAGCGCTCCATGAGCGCGAAGGCATCGAGGTAGTTCGACCATTTGACATGGGCGGGCAGGAGCCCGAAGGCGGCGCTGGTCAGCTCCTCGCGCCGGCGCAGCGACAAGGAGACGACGAACAGGATCGGATAGAGCAGGATCAGCGCCCAGGCGTAGGTGAAGACCCGGCAGAAGACATCGAACCCCGACGCCCGGCCGCGCGCCATCGGGGCGGCCTCAGACAAGGCGGCTCATCCGCACGCGGGTGTAGGCGAAGCCGAACAGGATCACGGTCATGACCACCGAGATCGCCGAGGCATAGCCGAGCTGGCCCGGGCCATAGGCCGAGAAGGCCTGCCAGTAGGTGTAGGTGCCGACGACCTCGGAGGCGTGATTGGGACCGCCGCCGGTCAGCACGTAGATCGTATCGAACACCTGGAAGCCGCCGACCACGTTGAGCAGCAGGGCGAGCGCGATCACCGGCCGCTGCATCGGGATCACGACCCGGGTGGCGATCGCGAAGGTCCCGGCGCCGTCGATCTGGGCCGCCTCGATCGCCTCCTTGGGCTGGCCCATCATGCCGGCGAGGAACAGGACCATGGTCCAGCCGGCCCATTGCCAGCTCGCGACCCAGACGACCACCCACAGCACCAGATCGGGCGTGGCCAGCCAGGAGACGTGGCGCTCGCCGAACACCGCGAGCAGCTGGTCGACCGGCCCGCCGACCGCGAGCAGCTGCTGCCAGGTCAGGCCGACGAACACCATCGAGATCACGGTCGGGAAGAAGAACAGCGCGCGCAGGAAGGTCCCGAACCGCAGCCGGTAGTACCAGAGCGTGAACGCGAGCACGAACGCGATCGCCATCTGCAGGGCGGTCGAGGACACCGCGAACAGCGTCGTGTTGAGCAGCGCCTGGCGAAAGATCCGGTCGGTCGCCAGGGCGACGAAATTGGCGAGGCCGATGAACGGCGCCTGGTCGAGCGGGGTGAAGCCGTTCCATTGGCGCAGCGCCAGCCAGACCGCGAAGGCGACCGGGAAGGCGAGGAACAAAAGGAAGATCGCCATCGCCGGGCTGACGAACAGGTAGCCGGCGAGGGCGTCGCCCCAGGCGCCCCGCCGACCCGACCGCTGACCGACGACATCGGCCGCCATGCCGGACGCGCCCGCGATCGCGAGCGCTACTTGCAGTCCGGCGCGCAGGGATGGTCCCGCTGGTTGGCGGCCTGGACGTCCGCGAGCATCTGCTCGACCGTCTGCTGCCCGAGCAGCACCGCCTGCAGACCGTTGGTCAGCGCGCTCTCGGTGTTCGGGCTGTAGGTGTTCTCGTCGACCGCGAACTTGGCCGCCTGCGCGACGTCGATCTGCGCCTTGAGGACGCTCGCCCAGCTGCCCGGCGCGACGTCCGCGGCGACCGCATCGGCCATGATCGGGAAGATGCCGTTGTCCCACAGGCTCTTTTGCGACGCCGGGCTGCTCAGCTGCTTGACGAACGCGACCATGGTCGCGACGTGCTCGGGCTTCTTCTGCTCATCGGAGACGATCGGCACGATGAACTCGAGGTCGTTCGAGCTGGTCAGCACGACCGGTCCCGAAGCGTCGAGCCGCGGGAAGATGCCGACGCCGATATTGGGGATCGTTTCCTCGGGATAGTAGCCGTTCATCCAGGGGCCGAACGGCCACGCCATCGACGCCGTGCGCGCCCCGAAATCGACCTTGGAATCCGGATCGTAGTTCTTCTCGAGCGCGCCGTCGTAGAAGACGCCGGCGTCATAGAGGCGCTTGAACAGGTCGGCGGCCTGCTTGAACTCGGGCGCGGTCCACGGATACTTGCCGTCGTCGGCCATGCGCGCCTTCGATCCGTCCGGGTCGAAGTTGGACTTCGAGCGTGTAGAAGGTATAGTCGTAGTTGAACAGGGCCTGCGAGTTGAGGCCGTTGGCCATCGTCGGCGCACCCGCCTTCCTGAGGGCCGCGGACAGGGCGATCAGGCCGTCGATGTCGGTCGGCAGGCGGTTGAAGCCGACCTTGGCCAACATGTCCTTCCAGTACCAGACCAGCATCGGGCCGAGGCTGACATTGGTGGCGAAGATCGCGTCGCCGGTGCGGTACTGGCTGTTCGGCACCTTGTCCCAGCCCTTGATCCAGCCCTGCCATTCGGAATCGGCGTCGATATAGGGCTTGAAGTCGACGATCTGGCCGGCCTCGAACAGCTGCAGCTGCGCCGAGCCGGGAAGCTGGGTGGCGACGTCCGGCGCCTGGCCGCTGGCGACGCCGGTCTTGATCATCTGGATGATGTTGGTCGGATCGGTGTACTGGACCTCGATCTTGACCCCGGCATGGGCCTGCTCGAAGCGGGCGATCTCGCCGCGGAGCCATTTGTCGTAGTTGTCCTGGGGGAAGAACGACAGCAGGCGATACTGCCCCGCGAGGAAGGTATCCGCAGCCAGCGCAGGGGCCGCCGACGTCACGCCCAGGATGCCCAGAACCGCTGCGATGCCGGCGCTTGCGGCAGCCGACGACAGCCTTCGGCCGGACCGACGAGATTCGTTCATCACCTGCTCCCTCCAACAGCGCGACGGCCTCGCTGCACGACCGTCCGGGCTGAGATTCGCGAGGCCACGTCGCGCCGGCAGCGGGGCGGCCACCAGCATGGCGCCCCGCATCGGCAAAGCCTCATTGATCAAACGTGATTGATCAGCCGATACACCGCCGAGCCGCGGCCGGTCAACCGGAGTCACCGGAATTGCGGCTCCGATCCTTGCGGCCGCCGCATCGAAAGCTATAGTGATCGACCCGCCAGCTCATGCCGTTGGCGGCAGAGCAACGACAACAAATCAGCTGTCACCAAGGGAGGTGGGGAAAATGTTGAGGCGTCATTTCGGCTATCGGCTGTTGCTGCTCGCGCTGGGCAGCGGCATCGCCGCGACGGCCGCCGGGTCGGCCGGCTGGGCGGCAGAGAAGGCGGTCCTGGTGATCGGCCGCGACGCCAGCGACATCCGGACCCTGGACCCGGCGCGGGCGGCCGAGACGACCCCGCCGCTGGTCCTGCGCGCCGTCTACGACACGCTGGTGACCGTCACCGACGACGACTACAACACCGTCAAGCCGATGCTCGCCGAGAGCTGGGAGACCGCCGACGACGGCCAGGCGCTGGTCTTCCACCTGAGGGACGGCCTCAAATTCGCCAGCGGCAATCCGCTGACCGCCGAGGACGTGAAGTTCTCCCTCGACCGGCTCAAGAACCTGAAGGACCAGCCGGCCTACCTGACCGACAACATCGCCGAGGTCGTCGCCGTCGACCCGCGCACCGTCAAGGTCGAGCTGGTCGACAAAGGCCAGCCGGCGCTCAAGTTCTTCGCGTCGACCTCGCTCGCCATCCTGGATTCGAAGCTCCTCGAGGAGCATGGCGGCAGCAGCGCCGCCGATGCCGACAAGGCCGACACGGCGACCCAGTGGCTCGACAACCAGTCGGCCGGATCGGGCCCGTACAAGTTCACGGCCTGGGAGCGCAACTCGGCGGTGGTGATGGAGCGCAACGACAACTATTGGGGGCCGAAGGCGGCCTTCCAGCGCATCATTCTCAAATACATGAAGGACGGCGCCAGCCAGCTGCTGGCGCTCGAGAACGGCGACATCGACGTCGCCTTCAACCTGACGCCGGAGCAGCTCGCCTCGCTGGAGGGCAATCCCGACATCGAGATCGCCTCGGGCCTGAGCCTCGATTTCGCCTATCTGACGCTGACCAGCAGCGCCGAGCTCAGCCCCGCCCTGGCCAAGCCGGCGGCGCGCCGGGCGGTGGCCCTGGCGATCGACTACGACGGCATCATCTCGAGCCTGCTCGGCGGCCATGCCGTGCGCCCGGCCTCCTTCCTGCCGATCGGCATGGTCGGATCGACCGAGGAGCTGACCAAGCAGATCGGCTATCACACCGACCTCGACCAGGCCAAGGCGGCGCTCGCCGAAGCCGGCTATCCGGATGGCTTCAGCTTCGAGCTGTCCTACCCGACCGCGACCTTCGGCGGCATCCCCTACGACGTCCTGGCGCAGAAGATCCAGTCTGACCTTTCCAAGGTCGGCATCGAGATCACCCTCGACCCGATGACCACGACCAACTTCACCTCGAAATACAAGGGCGCCGAGAGCGTGGCGGCGATGTGGGAGTGGGTCCCGGACATTCCCGACCCCTACACCTGGATCGAGCCGGCGGTGAACCGGGTCGCCGACCGGGTCCACTGGACGCCCTCGGCGGAGACCAAGGCGCTGATGCACCGCGCGGTCGGCACCACCGACCTCGCCGAGGCCGCGGCGCTGAACCAGAAGCTGCTGACCGAGCTCGCCGAGCGCACCAACTACGTCATCCTGTTCCAGCCGGTCTACCGGGTCGCGACCCGCAAGTCGATCTCCGGCTACCGGGTCTCGGCGGCGGGCTGGCTGACCGATCTGGCGGCGATCAAGCCCGCCGAGTGAGCCTGGGGACGAGGGCCGCGCCCTGCTCCGTTATGTCCTGCAGCGGCTGCTCACGACCGTCGTCATGGGGCTGGCCGCGACCCTCGTGGTCTTCCTGCTCGCCCACAGCGTGCCCGCCGATCCGGTGTTGGCGCAGCTCGGCGACCGGGCGGCGGCCAACCCCCGGATCGTCGCCGCGTACCGCGCGCGCTGGGGGCTCGACCGCCCGCTGTGGGAGCAGTACCGCGTCTTTCTCGCCGGGCTCGTCCACGGCGACCTCGGCGAGTCGATCGTCTCGCGGCGGCCGGTCGTCGAGGACATCGCCCAGTACGCGCCGGCCACCTTCGAGCTCGCGACCGCGGCCGCGCTGATCGTCTTCCTGGTCGGCGTGCCCTTCGGCGTCCTGGCCGCGGTCCGGCGTGACCGCTGGGTCGATCATCTGGCGCGCGCGGTCTCGCTGGTCGGGGTGTCGGCGCCGACCTTCTGGCTCGCCTTCATCGCGCTCGCGGTCTTCTACGGCGGCCTCGGCATCGCACCGTCGCCGGGCCGCCTCGGCCTCGCCGACCTGCCGCCGCCGCAGGTCACCGGCCTCTATCTGGTCGACAGCGCGCTTGCCGGCGACTGGGCGACGTTCCACGCCGCCGCCGCCCACCTCGTCCTGCCGGCGCTCGTGCTCGCCGCCTCGACGCTCGGCCTGATCACGCGCACGACCCGCGCCAGCATGCTCGACGTGCTGAGCCAGGATTACGTCAGGGTGGCGCGCGCCAAGGGGCTGAAGGAGCGGCGGGTCATCATCCACCACGCCTTCCGCACCGCGCTGATCCCGGTCATCACGCTGGGCGGCGTCGCCTATGCCGAGCTGCTCGCGGGCGCCGTGCTCACGGAAACCATCTTCTCCTGGCCGGGGATCGGCCGCTTCACCTTCGACAGCGCGGTCGCGCTCGACTTCCCGGCCCTGATGGGGGTGACGCTGTTCGTCGCCTTCGTGTTCCTGACCGTCAACCTCCTGGTCGATCTCAGCTACGCCGTCCTCGACCCCAGGGTCATCCGCGAATGACCCGCGGCGCCGCGCCGCCGGCGGCAGCCTCCTGGACGGCGCGCTACCTGCTGGCCGCGATCGGCGGCGCGATCGTCGCGGCGTGGCTGATCGTCGCCCTGCTCGGCCCCGCGATCGCGCCCTATCCGCCCGATGCGGTCGACGTCAGCCAGCGCCTGCTGCCGCCCTCGTCGGCGCATCTGCTCGGCACCGACGAGCTCGGACGGGACGTCTCTGTCCCGGGTGCTGGTCGGCGCCCGGCTCTCGCTCCTGGCCGGGTTTTTCGTGGTTCTGGTCGGCGGCCTGATCGGCACGGCCTACGGCGCCGTGGCCGCCTTTCTGGGCGGACGCACCGAGGAGGTCCTGATGCGCGTCACCGACCTCTTCTTCGCCTTCCCGCCGCTGATCCTCGCGATGTCGATCGCAGCGGCGCTCGGCATCGGGGTGGTCGACACGCTGGTCGCGATGACCGTCGTCTGGTGGCCGCGCTACGCCCGCCTCAGCCGCAGCCTGGTCATCGCGCAGCGCTCGCTCGAATATGTCGAGGCGGCGGAGCTGCTCGGCTTCAGCGGCTGGCGCATCCTTTTGCGCCACGTGGCGCCGAACATGCTGGGCCCGCTGATCGTCCTGTTCACGCTCGATATCGGCACCGCGGTCATCACCTTCGCCGGCCTCAGCTTCCTTGGCCTCGGCGCGGTGCCGCCGACCCCGGAGTGGGGCGCCATGGTCTCGGCGGGACGGACCATGATCGAGCAATGGTGGGTGTCGGCCTTCCCTGGCCTGGCGATCTTCTCGCTCGTGGTCGGCAGCAATTTTCTTGGCGACGGGCTGCGCGACGTCCTCGATCCACGCTCGCGCAGCCGCTGATCGAAAGGGGGTCGTTGTCCGCATGATCGACGCGCATCTCCACCTCTGGACCCTCGACCCTGAGCGCTACCCCTGGCAGCAGACCCTGGCGCACATCCCGATCCCGAGCGCGCCGGCGACCGCCGAGGAGCTGATCCCGCTCCTGGATGCGGCCGGCGTCGACTATGCGCTGGCCGTGCAGCCGAGCGTCTATGGCTGGGACAACAGCTATCTGTGCGACTGCCTCGATCGCCATCCGGACCGGCTGATCGGTGTCTGCCTGGTCGATCCGCGCGCCGCCGACGCCGCCCTGAAGCTGCGCTACTGGTGCGCCGAGCGCGGCTGCCGCGGCCTGCGCATCAACACCATCGGACAGCCCGACGCCGACTGGCTGCTGCTGCCCGCGATGACGCCGCTGTGGGTCGAGGCCGTGCGGCTCGGCGTGCCGCTCTGCCTCCAGATCGATGCCGCCCATGCCGGAGCGGTCGGGCGCCTGGCCGAACGACAGCCGGCGCTCACGATCATCATCGACTATTTCGGCGGCGAGGTTTTTCGCGCGGGCGGCACTGCGGATTTCCTCAGCCTCGTCGCGGCCCACGACAACATCCTCTGCAAGCTCTTGCTGGTGGCGCAGGATTCCAAGGCGCCCTGGCCGTTCCGCGACCTGCTGCCGTTCTACCGCCAGGTGGTCGACGCGTTCGGCGCCGCGCGCCTGATGTACGGCGCCGAGTTCCCCTATGTCCGCGCCTACACGAGCTACGAGCGGGCGATGCGCTGGCTCGACAGCTGGCCGTTCCTCGACGACGATCAGCGCGAGGCGATCCTCGATCGCACCGCCCGGCGCCTCTGGCCGCCCCCGGTGGTGGCGCCATGAACATCTGCATGATCGGCCACGGCATGATGGGCCAGTGGCACTCCGAGACGCTGGCGGGCCAGCCGGACTGCGTGCTGCACACCGTGGTCGGCCGGCGCGAGGCGCCGACCCGCGCCTTCGCCGCCCTGCACGGCTACCGGAACGCGACCACCGACCTCGACGCGGCGCTCGCCGACCCGGCGATCGAGGTCGTGATCGTCGCCAGCCCGAGCGAGCAGCACTTCGCGATGACGCTGGCGGCGCTCGAGCACGGCAAGCACGTCCTGTCCGAGATCCCGATCGCCATGAGCGCGCCCGAGGCGGAGCAGATCGTGGCGCTCGCGGCGCGTCGCGGCCTTTGCGTCGGGGTCGGCTATCCGATGCGCATGATGCCCGACATGCTGGCGCTGCATAGCCGGCTGCAAAGCGGCGCCGAGCGCCTGCGGCTGGTCAACGCCAGCTTCATCATCGAGCGTTGGGAGAACGTCGGCGCCACCGGCTACCGGCGCAGCTGGACCGACAATCTGCTGTGGCACCATCTGGGTCACCTGGTCGATTTCGCGCTCTGGCTCAGCGCCTCGCCGATCGCCGAGGTCCAGGGCTTCCTGCCCGCTCCCGACCCGCGCACCGGCGCGCCGATGGACGCGGTGGCCGCGGCCCGGACCGAGGCGGACCAGGCGCTGGTGTTCGTCGGCTCCTACGGCGGCCATCAACCGATCTGCGAGACCCTCGTGCTGACCGACCGCGACAGCTACCGGATCGACAGCGTGCGCGGCATGCTCACCCGCCAGGGCGGCAGCGTGCCGCTGCGTCCCGAGCAGGACGACTGCGCCGATACCCTGCTCGACCTCCTCGAGGCCGTGCGCCGGGGGCGGGAGCCCGCGATCCCGGCGCGCGCCGTCCTCCCCGCCATGCGCCTGCTGCAGGCCGTCCAGGACCGCTGGGACGCCACCCACGGCGGCCGCCCGGTCAAGGGCCGGGCCGCCCGGTGATGGGTGCGGCAGCGCCGGCGCCGCCGGACACCGCACCGCCGACGCCGGTCCTCGAGATCGAGGATCTACGGGTCCACATCCCGACCCGGGCCGGGCTGGTCAAGGCGGTCGACGGCGTGAGCTTCGCGATCATGCCGGGCGAGATCCTGGGCGTGGTCGGCGAATCCGGCTCGGGCAAGAGCGTCACGGCGCTGTCCGTGCTGCGTCTGCTCGAGGTCCGGCGCGCGATCCTCGGCGGGCGAATCCTGTTCCAGGGCGAGGACGTGCTCGCCATGCCCAAGGACGCCCTGCGCCGCCTGCGCGGCGGGCGCGCGGCGATGGTGTTCCAGGACCCGATGACCTCGCTCAACCCGGTCCTGCGGGTCGGCGGCCAGATCGTCGAAGGCCTGCTCGCGCACGGCAACGGGCCGCCGGCGACGGCGCTGGCGACGGCAAAGCGCCTGATCGGCGAGATGGGGCTGCCCGAGCCGGCGGTGGCGGTGCGCCGGTTCCCGCACCAGTTCTCCGGCGGCATGCGGCAGCGGATCATGCTCGCCATGGGCTTCGGCAACACGCCGGCGCTGCTGATCGCCGACGAGCCGACCACCGCGCTCGACGTCACGATCCAGGCACAGATCCTGGCCCTCTTGCGCCGGCTGAACGCCGACTATGGCACCGCGATCATGCTGATCACCCACGATCTCGGCGTGGTCGCCAGCATCTGCACCCGCGTGGTCATGATGTACGCGGGCAAGGTGATCGAGACCGGGTCGGCCGAGGATGTCCTCTCGGCCCCGGCGCATCCCTATACCCAGGCGCTGATCGACGCCGTGCCGCGGATCGACAAGGCGATCCGCCGGGACCGGCCGGCTGCCGCCCCGGCCGGACCGCCGCCCGTCCCTGCCGGCGGCTGCTGCTTCGCCGCCCGCTGCACGCATCGGATGGCAGTTTGCGCCAGCGAGCCGCCGCTGCGCGCCGCCCTTGCCGCCGGCGCCGCCGGCGCCGGGCGCACCGTCGCCTGCTGGCTGACCCAGCCGCCCGCCCGGCTGCAGGCGGATCCGGCGCCGGCCGTGGCGGGGCCGCAGGCGGCTACGGGGCATCACGTCGTGCTCGAATTGCGCGGCGTCACCAAGCACTTTGCGCTGCGCTCGAGGCGGCTCGGCCGGCAGCAGAAGCTGCGCGCGGTCGATGGCGTCGACCTCTCGGTCGACCAGGGCGAGACCCTGGGGCTGGTCGGCGAATCGGGGTCCGGCAAGTCGACCCTGGCGCGGCTGATCGTCCGTCTGCACCGGCCGACCGCCGGCGAGATCATCTTTCAGGGCCAGCCGATCGGCAGCGCCGACCGCCGTGCGCTGCGGCCGTTGCGCCGCGACATTCAGATGATCTTCCAGGACCCGTACGCCTCGCTCAACCAGAGGATGACGGTCGGCGCCGCGATCGCCGAGCCGATCCTGGTTCACCGCCTGGCGTCGACCCGCGCCGGGGCGATGGCGCAGGCGACCGATCTGCTGCGCCGCGTCGGGCTCGGCCGCGAGGCGCTCGAGCGCTACCCGCACGAGTTCTCCGGCGGCCAGCGCCAGCGCATCGGGATCGCGCGCGCGCTCGCCGTCGGCCCGAAGCTGATCGTCGCCGACGAGCCGGTCTCCTCGCTCGACGTCAACATCCAGGCCCAGATCCTCGATCTGCTCGCCGAGCTGCAGGGCTCGTTGGGGCTGACCTACGTCTTCATCTCCCACAACCTCGCGGTGGTGCGCCAGATCGCCGACCGGATCGCGGTCCTCTACCTCGGCAAGATCGTCGAGATCGCGGCCGCCAGCGCCTTGTTCGAGCGGCCGATGCATCCCTACACGCGCTCGCTGATCGCCGCCGCGCCGATCCCCGACGTCGCGATCGAGCGCAGCCGGCAGAAGCCGCCCCTGCTCGGGCAGGCCGAGAGCGCGCCGCCGTCGGGCTGCCGCTTCCGGGCGCGCTGCCCGCTCGCCGCGCCGCTCTGCGCCGAACGCGAGCCGCCGCTTGCGGAGCTACGGACCGGCCGCCTGGTCGCCTGCCATTTCCCCGACGCGGCCTGACCTGGACGTCGCACCGGATCGGCGCCGGCACGCCGGCGCTGGGGCGGTCGCGTTGCGCGTCGCGGGGTGCTAGTGTCGCGGCGGATCACCGGGCGCTGACCCGGGATCGCGGAGCAACGCGAGGCCGATGGGGGGCAAGCATGCGCAAGATCGTCGATCGGATTCTGCCGACCACCATGGTCGGCTCGTACCCGCGCCCGGACTGGTTCACCTATCAGCTGCTCGGGCGCGACCCCCGGGTCGCCTTCAAGCACGCGCCCCACGAGGAGGCCTATGCCGATGCCACCCGGGTGATCATCCAGGACCAGGAGGAGGCCGGGCTCGACATCGTCTGCGACGGCCAGATGTACTTCGACGACTACATCGGCTCGATCGGCTCGTTCTGCTGGTACATGTACGAGCGGATTCCCGGGTTCGACCCCGCCAAGGAGGAGCACCCGGCGGCGGTCGATGCCGCCACCATGACCAAGGAGATCATGCTGCTCTCGGACTGGGGCGGCGTCGTCAACAGCGGCCCGATCGGCGACAAGGCCGCCCTTCGTCTGGTCGACTTCTACAAGCTCGCCAAGCGTTACGCGACCCGGCCGCTCAAGGTCTCGGTCGGCGCCGGCCCGGTCAACCTCGCCTGGCACGTCTACTTCCAGCACTACAAGGACCCGCGCGAGCTGTCCTACGCGCTGACGCCGATCTTCAATCAGGAGATGCGAGCGCTCGCCGCCGCCGGTGCCAATTTTCTCCAGTACGAGGACCTCGGCGCCTGGCTGCCCCTGTTCACCAAGAATACCGACGACTTCAAGTGGATCGGCGACGTCGTCACGCAAGTGCATCGAGGGCGTCGATGCCAAGATCGCCTGGCACTTCTGCTACGGCAACGCCTGGGGCAACCGTCTCTCCGGACTGTTCCCGTCCGGCTACGAATCGGTTTTGCCCTACTTTTATGACCTGCCGATCGATCAGTTCGTGCTCGACTTCGCCAACCGGGACATGGTCGACATCGCGGCGCTCAAGGACCTGCCCAAGGACAAGGAGGTCGCGATCGGCGTGATCGACGTCCGCACCAGCATGATCGAGACCCCCGAGGAGGTCGCGGCCCGGATTCGCAAGGTGATCGAGGTGGTGCCGCCCGAGCGGGTCTACCTGACCACCGACTGCGGCATGAAACCGCTCGCCCGCATCGTCGCCCGGATGAAGCTGAAGGCGCTCGCCGACGGCGCCGCGATCGTCCGCAAGGAGCTCGGGCACGGCTGACCGGCGCAGCTTTCTCCGCTCTCCCTCCCCGGTTGTGGATGCGGTCCAACCTGCGGAGGCTGCCCCGTCACGGGTTCCTTCTAGGTCTGTCGAACGATCCTATCTGGACGGCCGCGTTCGAGTTGCTGCGCTGCTTTCGGCCACGATCCACTCGGCCGCCATCGCTCGGTAGTCCTGGAAGGTGAGCTCTTCGGGATCTAGCCGCTTCATGGCGCAGATCTCGGGGATGACGGTCGTGAACCGCTCATACTCGGCAGCAATTACCCGTCCACCGGGCACCTTCGGATCGCGGATCTCGTCACGAAACCAGGTCGCCACCTGCTCGATCAGCTTGGCGGGCTGATTGCCGTGTGCGTGAATGTCCTGACCGGCAATGTCCGAGATGAACCGCTGATAGCGATAGGGCGCGCTGTCGAAGATGATGCATTTCTTAGTCCGCTGGCTTCGCCCGCCGAATCTCTTTGCGCCGAGGAAGACGCCCAACTCGAGCGGCATGTTAAACCGGGGAAGTCCCGAGGCCGAATCCGCCTCCGTCTTCGATATGTCGTGGATGCCGTAGGGGCATTCGCCGACGATCTTGCAGATCTTCTCGAAACGGTTTTCCGAGCTGTCATCGGTCTCGAGCGCGGAGCGAGGCGAGAAACCCGAGCGGATGACGGTGAAGATGATGGCCCGGAAGTGCGCTCGATAGTCAGGCGTGAACGGGCAGTTGATGAAGACCGCGCGCTCGGTCATCCTGCCTTCTTGCTCGAACGGACGGTCGCGATCGCCTCGCGCAGCTCCTTGTCCGTGAAGTGCGTGGGCGGTCCCTTCGGCTTCAGGATCTTGACGCCGTCCTTGGTCGTGCCCAGCACCTTGTGCCCGCCAACAAAGCGCCCGCTCACGGCACTTCGAGCAACCTTTGGAGTGCGATCCTTCGCCATGTTCTCAAGATCGCTGCTCTCGCTCCTGAATGCAAGATGCCGGCGAGTGCGGGGCGCCTCGCCCTCACTTGATCGCGAGCGGGGCGACGCGATCGCCGCTGCCCGGCCGAGAGCCGGGAACGTCGGCGACTTCCCCGCCCCGGACGCCGGTATCGCATGTCCCCAGCTCAGCGACGTTTCGCCCGCGGCCGGCTCATGGCCCCAAGACCCAAGACCCCGAGACGAGCCGGCAGGCTCTCCCTTGCTGCCAAATCCCGCCGAATGCCGCCACCCGGAAGTTGCGCTACCGCCCTTCGCCCGACGCCGAGCGCGCGACCTTGGAATTCGAGACGCCGAGCCGTGGACCGATCGACAGCAGCCGATCGACCCGTCACCGCTGACGGCGGACAGGCGCCGACGGCTCACCGCCGATCACGCCGAGATCTGTGATCATGAGGCCCGTCGCCGCCGGACGGCGATCGGTTGAGCGGCTCGATGCGGCGCCGCCGCCGATCGCCGCCTGAGCGCAACGCGGCCTTACGGCTTGCCGAAGGTCGCGATGCGGTCGATGCGGCAGATGAACAGCACCCGCTTCTCGTCGATCTTCGGGTCGCGCAAACCGTAGGGCGGGGGATTGCCAGTGTACTTCGTCCAGATCCGGTCGAGCTGCCGGGTGACGTAGTCGCCGCCGTCCTCCCACTCCCGCATCTCCTTCTCCACCGTGCACCTCATCTGCATCCAGTGGTAGGGGTTCTCGGGATTGACCAGCAGGATGGTGAGCCGCGGGTGCTTGCGAATCCATGCGCATTTCGGCCGGTGCGAGGCGGTGTTCACCAGCACCTTGTCGTCCTCGTAGTCGAACCACATCGGCGTCAGGCTGGGCCGGCCGTCGGGCCCGGTCAGGCCGAGGATCATCGTGACCGGACGGTCCATCAACTGCCGGTAGATCGGGTCGAGATCGCTCAAGCCCGTGGCTTGCCTGCGCTCGCCGACGTCGAACTGACCTTCCTGCAGGCCGTCCGCGACATGGCGGAAGTTCGCCACGGTGAATCCTTGCGCCATTGCTTGCTCCCTGATGAGGCCGTGCAGCGACTGCACGGCGGCTGAAATCATGCGGGCGGCGCGTCCGACCGGTCAACCGCCCGCGTTGACCGCGTGGCGTCCGCCACCGGCAGTCGCCGGCCAAAACGACCGTCGCCACGCGCTGGCCCCGGCGTCTTTGTGTCACTTGATCGCGAGCGGGGTGAGCGGCGAGCCGGTGCCGTGGGTGACGTTGAGGGGCGCCGCGGTGAAGAAGAACTCGAAGGTCGTGGTCGGCGGCGCAGTCGGCCGCCAGCTCCTTGACGTAGAACATCTCGCCGTGGGTCACGCCCATCGCCGGGATCGTGACCCAGTGCAGCGGCTGGCCGAGGCCGTCGACCTCGTTGGGCCGGACCTCGATGCCCCAGGTGTCGCTGCAGATCATCGCGATCTCCTTCGCGTGCAGCCAGGCGCAGGTCTCGAAGGCCAGGCCCGGCGCCTCGCCGCCGGCATAGCGGCCCCACTCGCCCTTCGCCAGCCGGTCCTCCATCTGGCCGGTGCGGATGATCAGGAAGTCGCCGCGCCGGACCTCGACCCGCTCGGCCGCGATGGTCCGCTCGAGGTCCTCGATCGTGATCGGATAGCCGTCCGCGAGGAAGTCCTCGCCCTTCTCGCGGGCGACGTCGAGCAGGACGCCACGGCCGACCATCTTGCCGATCACATGCTCGATGCCGCATTTCTTGGCGCCGCGGGCGTCGACCAGGCGGGCGTCGTAGCCGTTCCACATCTGCTCGCCGAGGAAGATGTGGGAAAGCGCGTCGCAATGGGTCGCGCACTGGGCCGGCAGATGGAGCGCATCGTCGCCGTAGCGCAGGCCCGGGACCTCGTCGTGCTTGCCGGCGACCGCGTCGGTGCCGGTCGCGAGCATGGTGTGGATCGGGTTCCAGCGGCCGCCCCAGAGACCCGCCTGCGGCCCGTTCTGATCGAGGGGCAGGCTGAGCGGGAAGACCTGGCCGCGGCGCACCAGCCGCGCCGCGCCGACGATGTCCTCCGGCGCGACGAAGTTGAGCGCACCCAGCTGGTCGTCCGGCCCCCAGCGGCCCCAGTTCTTCAGCCGCTCCGCGGTCTCGAGCACGTCCTGCTTGCTGTACCGCTTCGCCATCGCCATGCCTCCCCGGCTTCGCGACCGCGCCGCTGCCGCGGGGCTGCATGCCTCGTCCATGACGCGGTTCGCGCCTTTGCCTTCAGACGACAACCAATGCGTTCCGCCGACCCGTTCGTCAACCGTTGCTCCTGCCCCGGCGAGGACGGAGAGAGTGGATCGAAGAGAGAGGAAAGGCCGTCTCTCAGCTTTGCTCACGATACTTCCGGGCCACGAAGTCGTTGGCGAACTGCGCGCGTGCCTTGGCATCGAGGTCGAGGCCGCGCATGGCGCACCAGACGGCGAACGCGCGCGGGTCGATAGGGGCTTTCTCGACGCTGTGGCCTTGTGCGCTGAGCTCCATGAGGACCTCCTCGGCTTCGGCAAGCCAGTCATCGTAAGTGACAGGCAGCGAGTCGCGATCAACGAACAGCTGGCGGACCTCGTCCCAGTCTTCGCGGCGATACCATGCGATCCCGATAGCGCGGACAGGCGGCAGCGTCATGGCATCTTCCTCAGTCAATCCCCGCCCGATCAACCGGATACCCTCGATCCTGCGAAGCGCGTCGCCAGCGCGCTCGCCGTCGGCGACGTCAGGGACGTTGCCGCGAAGTCGAAGCTCGGACCGGCGAGCAGGGGGCGTCCAAGAGGTTCGCGGCAGCGCCCGCCGAGAGGCGTCCTCCCGCGCCGTCACCGTCGAGATCACGAAAGCTCGGCGCGCACGATCGCGGCACCCTCGGCCAGCGCCTGCAGCTTGCCGAAGGCGGTCGCGCGCGGCAGGTACTTCATGCCGCAGTCCGGCGCCGGGATCAGCCGCTCGGCCGGCACATGCGCCAGCCCCGCGCCGGATGCGGGCCGCCACCTGCTCCGGCGTCTCGATCGTCGGATCGCCGAGGTCGAGGACGCCCAGGATGACGGTCTGGCGCGCGATGCCCCGCAGCACGCCGAGGTCGAGCTTCGGCTGCGCCGCCTCGATCGAGATCTGGTCGGCGGCGCTGTCGGCGAGCGGCTCCAGGAAGGCGTAGCGCCCCCGGCTCTTGTCCTTGACGAGCTCGGCATAGCCGAAGCAGAGATGGACCGCGGTCGGCCCCGGCACCCCTTCGAGCGCGCGGTCGATCGCCCTGACGGCATAGCGGGCCGCGACCTCGGGCGCGGTCTCGAGCCAGGGCTCGTCGAGCTGGACCACGTCGGCGCCCGCCTGCTTGACCGCCTTGGCCTCGGCGTTGACCGCCGCGGCGAAGTCCATGGCGAGCTCCTCCTCGTCGGCGTAGAACTCGTTGCGCGCCTGGCGTGCCAGGGTGAACGGGCCGGGCAGGGTGACCTTGATCGTCCGCTCGGTGTTCTGGCGCAGGAACCTCGACCGCCTGCACCTCGACCGGCCGGGTGCGGCGAATCCGGCCGGTGATCCGCGGCACCTGGACCGGCTGGCCGGCGCGCCCGGTGATGGTCGCCGGATTCTCGAGGTCCAAGCCGTCGAGCGCGCTCGCGAAGTGGTTGGAATAGCTCTCGCGGCGGATCTCGCCGTCGGTGATGATGTCGATGCCGGCGCGCTCCATGGCGCGGATCGCGAGCAGGGTGGCGTCGTCCTGCGCCTGCTCCAGCCAGGCTTCGGCCACCCGCCAGAGCTCCGGCACGCGCACCCGCGGCACCATGGTCCTGAGCCGCTCGCGGTCGATCAGCCAGTCGGGCTGCGGATAGCTGCCGACCACGGTCGTGGGCAGCAGGCGGCCCGCCATCACCGACCTGCCGACGACCGCTCCGCCGGCGCCAGCCGGAAATCGTACTCGGCCGTGTAGAAGGGCTTGTCCATGACCTCGCCGGTCGGCGCGACCCCCGGCTCATGGCGCTCGAAGTCGACGATCAGCGAGTCCTTGACCGCGAACACCGCGTCCGAACTCCAGGTAGGGCGCGCCCTTGACGAACAAGTGCGTCGCGATCGCCTGGTAGCCGGGCGCCGAGACGATCATGTGGATGTGCCCCGGCCGGTAGGGATGGCGCCCCATCTTGTCGAGCATCCGGCCGACCGGGCCGTCGGTCGGCACCGGGTAGTAGGTCGGCCGGATCGAGCGGAACCAGTAGCGCCCCTCGGCATCGGTCCGGAACTTGCCGCGGCAGAGCATCTCGCTCTGGCCCGGGATCTGCATGTCGTAGGTGCCCTCGCCATCGCCCGACCAGACGTCGAGCAGGCCGCCCGCGATCGGCGCGCCGTCGAGCGTCAGGAGGCGCCCGGAGTAGAAGGTCGGCTCGCCGGCGACCCCGTTCGCGATGTCGGCGCCGAGCGCCAGTCTCGGGCGCGCCCTCCTGGTAGAAGGGCCCGAGCACGGTCGATTCGACCGCGCCGTTCGGCAGCCGGTGGTTGATCGCGTCGACCAGGATCGAGACCCCGAGCGTGTCCGAGAGCAGGATGAACTCCTGGCGCTGGTCGGTGCAGGCCTTGCCGACCTCGGTCAGGAACCGGATCGCGCTCAGCCACTCGGCCTCGCTCAGCTCGACCTCGCGCACGAAGCCGTGCAGATGCCGGACCAGCGCGCTCATGATGGTCCGAAAGCGCGGGTCCGCGCCCTCGGCGAGCCGCCCGATCACCGCCTCGGTCACCGTCTGTTCGCTGAACTGCAGCATGCTCGCTCTCCCGCTCGGGACCGCCGTCCCTGCCTCCTCGTCCAGCCCCCGACTATACCGGGCCCGCGCCCGCAGACCAAGCGCGCCGGCCCGGCAACCCTGCGCACGCGACCGGTTTGAAGATTCGCGATCCGCCCTTATGCTGGCCGCGGCGCGCCCCCCGGCCCGACCGGCAGCGCGCCCGACCAGAAGGAGGCTCCATGACCCAGAGGGCGGCGGCATGAGCGCGGCGGCGATCGCGACCGGCGCCGATCTGCGCGAGCTCCGGCACGCGCTCGGCCGGTTCGCCACCGGCATCACCGTGGTCACCACGCTGACCCCGGGTCACAAGCGCGAGGGCCTGACCGCGAACTCCTTCGCCGCCCTCTCGCTCGAGCCGCCGCTGGTGCTCTGGAGCCTGAACCGCAACGCCATGTCGCGGCCGAGCTTCGAGCAGAGCCCGCACTTCGCGATCAACGTCCTGGCCGCCCACCAGCGCCACATCTCCAACCACTTCGCCACGCCCCAGACGGACAAGTTCGAAAGCCTCGCCTGGCAGCCCGGCCTCGGCGGCTGCCCGGTCCTGCCCGACTGCCTGGCGCTGTTCGAATGCCGCCTCGAGCGCACGGTCGCGGGCGGCGACCACGTGCTGTTCATCGGCCGCATCGAGCGCTTCCGCTGGCGCGCGGGCGACCCCCTGGTCTTCAGCTGCGGCCAGTACTGCATCGCGGCCGAGCTCCCCGACGACCTCGAGGGCGAGCCCGCCCCGTCCGATTTTTCCGATCTCCTGCTCTGAGGCTGAGTGGCAAAAATGGACCTCGGCTTCTTCACCATGCCCATCCACCCGCCCGGCCGCAAGCTCGCGGACACCCTCGAGGAGGACCGCGCCCTGGTGCTCCTCGCCGACGAGCTCGGCCTGACCGAGGGCTACATCGGCGAGCACATCACCGACGCCGCCGAGAACATCACGTCTGCCCTCATCTTCATCGCCTGGCTCCTGCGCGAAACCCGAAAAATCAAGCTCGGCACCGGCACCGTCAACCTGCCCAACCACCACCCGGCCATGGTCGCGGCCGAGGTCGCCATGGTCGACCACATGGCCCGCGGCCGCTTCCTCTTCGGCATCAGCCCGGGCGGCCTGCTCTCGGACGCCGAGGTCTTCGGCAACCTGGACAAGGACCGCACCGCGATGTTCGTCGAGGCGATCGACCAGATCCTCGCGATCTGGCGGGGCGAGCCGCCCTACGACCTCGCCGGCCGCTTCTGGACCCTCTCGACCGGGCGCACCCAGATCCCCGAGCTCGGCCAAGGCAGGATCACGCGGCCCTACCAACAGCCGCACCCGCCGATCATCGTGACCGCGGTCGCCCCCTTCTCCAAGGGCGTCGCCGCCGCCGCCGAACGCGGCTGGGACCCGATCTCCGCCAATTTTCTGCAACCCAAGTGGGTCAAGACCCACTGGCCGAACTACGCGGCCGGCTGCGAGAAGGGCGGCCGCCAGCCCGACCCTGCGAACTGGCGGGTCGCCAAAAGCATCTTCGTCGCCGACGACGCCCAGACCGCCCGCCGCTACGCGACCGACCCCACCGGCCCCTATTTTTTCTATTATCATTCCCTCTTCACCAAGCTCAGCCGCGGCGGCCGCACCAACCTCTTCAAGACCGACCCCGCCGAGCCCGATTCTTCCCTGAGCGTGGAAAAAATCGTCGACCAGCTGGTGATCCACGGCACCCCCGACGCGGTCACCGACCAGATTCTCCGGTTTCGCGACCAGATCGGCGACTTCGGCACCCTCCTCTACGCCGGCCACGACTGGCAGGACGAAAAGCTCGCCCGCCGTTCCCTCGAGCTCATGGCCGAGAAGGTCATGCCCGCGGTCAACAAGGCGATCGCGCCGCGCGAGGCGGTGGCGTGCGGCCGGCTGCTGCCCGACACCCGGTTCTGAGGATCGCAACCCGTGCTACAAGCGCTTATCTCACTCCCGAGCCGAGGAGACCCGCCATGCGCCCTGCCGGCCGGAAAGAGCACCCCCTCTCGATGCGGCTGCCCGAGGCGGACATCGCGATCATCGACCGCGCCGCCGGCCTGCGCGGCCGCTCGCGCACCGACTTCGTACGCGAGGCGGCGGTGCGGGCGGCCGAGGAGGTGCTCATGGAGCGGACGCTGATCCGCATGAGCCCCGAAGGCTTTGCGGCCTTCCGCGACGCCATCGAGGCGCCGGCGGCCCCGGTTCCCGGAGATGGTCGAGCTGCTGCGGCGCCCGGCGCCCTGGGAGCCCGGGACCGAGGGCTGAGCGCGGGTGGCGCTCTTTGCGCCCGAGCTCCTCGCCGCCCGCCACGACGTCGCGCCATTCTCCTGCGGCCAGCCCGCGCTCGACCACTGGCTGAAGACCCGGGCGCTCGCCAACCAGGAGAAAGGCTTCACGGTCGTGATGGTGGTCCACGACGCGAACCGCGTGGCCGGCTACTACGGCCTCGCCCCGACCGCCGTGGTCGCCGCCGTCGTCCGCGTTCGATCCGGACCGGGCAGCCCCCGGACCCGATCCCCTGCCTGCTGCTCGGCCAGCTCGCGACCGATCTCTGCCTATCGGGGCCGCGGCATCGGCACCGGCCTGCTCAAGCACGCTCTTCGCGCTGCGTCGCCGGCGCGCGACTGATCGGCGGCCGGGCGCTGGTCGTGCACGCGCTCGACGACCGGGCCGCCGCCTTCTGGCGCCGCCGCGGCTTCCTGCCATCCCGGGACGACCCGCTCACCCTGTTCCGCTCGACTCCCGGACATCGCCGCGTCGCTCCAGTCCGCGACCGAATGACGTTCCCCGCCGAATAGGGTTCGAGCCGTTCGAGACCCTGAGCTCCCGCGGTTAACAAGGGCGGTCGGAAGCGCTGGTGCGGCGCCGATCCCGGATCAGCATGTCTCCGGCGCGGCGACAACGCCGGGGACAAGACCGTGTTATAAGCGTCCACGGAGGTGGTGGAAATTCGCTGAGCGAGGCGGCGACGCTCCGGGCGCGCGTGAGGACCCGGGGAATTTCGGGTGAAAATCCGAGTACGCAGGAAATGGTCGACCAGCGGGCGAATGCGCCACGTGACGCATTCATGCGTCACTTTTGCGCCCGAAATCAGCGATTTTGCGGCCGAAATCAGGCGGTTTTGCGCCCGAAGTGACACATCGCGCGCCCGGAAATTCGCGGGAAAATCCAAGACCTGTCGAATTTGACGAAAATCCCTCGATGCTACACATGTGACGCATCCGTGCGTCACTTTTGCGCCCGAAATCAATCGTTCTGCGGTCGAAATCGCACCGTTTTGAGGCCAAAATTGGCGGCCAGATCGCCGTCTGGCGAAAAACCATTTCAGCACAGTGGCTTACGCACACCGCGCACCCTGGCGCATGATGCTACGGAAGTGACGCATGGTGTCGCATCCGGCAATTTCGCGATGGCGGCTGGAAATTGCTCCGAAATTTCGGAATTTCCTGCCAACTGGGCCTGCGGCGCTCGGTGAGCGGGCTTAGGACAGCCTTCGCCGTCGTTCCAGAGGATACTTGCCGCCCTGGGGCGGAAACGCCTCCTGCCGATCCGACCGGCGAAAACCCATCATCGTCCCCCTCAGCTGCACCCAGCCGCGAATATATCAGGAAATAATTCCGTAAATCAAGAATTTTCCGGAGAGGCAGGCGTATCGGAAGAGACGGCCAGATCCGCGCGCGTAGAGCGGCATCCCGGCCTACCTCGACGCCGTATCGAACTCGGGTATCCTTGCATAAAATCCTATGATTTGGTAGATCCTTGGTCGCTTCCGATCCCCTCAACCTCGGGGCCGTTCCGGTTG
>CAVSRN010000060.1:0-105758 GCA_963730195.1 uncultured Alphaproteobacteria bacterium | reverse complement strand
GCGCGCTATGGAGACCCTCCCGTTGGCTCTGAGATCAGCTCGTGCCCGAGTTTCTGACCACCAAGGAAGTGGCGGCCCTGCTCCGGATCAAGGAGCGGAAGGTTTATGAGCTGGTCAGCGACAATGCGATCCCGGTCAGTCGGGTGACCGGCAAGCTGCTGTTTCCCCGGGAAATGATCGAGGCCTGGGTGTGGCGGCATGCCGAGTATCGGGGCGGGATCGAGGCGTTGCAGCCGCGGCCGCCGGTGCTGGCCGGCAGTCATGATCCCCTGCTCGAGTGGGCGCTCCGGCAGTCGGCGAGCGAGCTCGCGATCTTTTTCGATGGGAGTCTGGACGGGCTGGCACGGCTCGGCGCCGGGCGCGCGATCGCGGCCGGGCTGCACATCTTCGAGCCCGAAGCGGAAGACTGGAACCGCGGCCATCTCGAGCGCGCCCTGCCGGGCAGCCCGTTCGTGCTGGTCGAGTGGGCCTGGCGGGTCCAGGGGCTGGTCGTGCCGCCGGGCAATCCCAAGGCCATCGCCGGGCTCGGCGATCTGCCCGGCTTGACCCTGATCCCGCGCCAGAAGCAGGCGGGCAGCCAGATCCTGCTCGACCATCTGCTGCAGCGCACCGGCCTCGATCCGGCCCGGCTGCAGTGGCTGACGCCGGCCGCCCGCAACCACGCCGAGGTGGCGCTCGCGGTCGCCGAGGGCAAGGCGGACGCGGGCTTCGCGGTCGAGACCGTGGCGCGCCAGTTCCGCCTCGGCTTCGTGCCGCTGTTCCGCGAGCGCTACGACCTCGCGATCTGGCGGCGCGACTATTTCGAGCCACCGCTGCAGAAGCTGTTCGGCTTCTGCCGCGGCGACGCTTTCTTGACCCGGGCGGAAGAGCTTGGCGGCTACGACATCGCGGGGTTGGGGCGCGTCCACTATAACGGGCCTTGACCCTTCGATCGCGGCCAGGCGGGGGGCTCTCGACCGACGGCGGCCGCGCGACAGGTCGAAGCCGTGCACCTGGTGTGGGCGAACGCCCATGAAGCCCAGCGCGCGCAACCATCGCAGGGTCGGTATCAGCTCGCGGGTTTGGCGTTCGGGAAGAACAGCTGCTGGCCGTCGATCTGGTAGCTCGCGATCACCGCCTGGCCGTCCGGGCTGAGCACCCAGTCGACGAACTTCTGGCCGGCCTCGACCTTGACGTTCGGGCAATGCTCCGGGCTCACCCGCATGACGCCGTACTGGTTGAACAGAGCCGGGTCGCCCTCGACCAGGATCTCGAGGCCGTCCTTGTTGTTGAAGCTGATCCAGGTGCCGCGGTCGGTCAGCGTGTAGGCGCCCATGCCGACCGCGGCGTTGAGGGTCGCGCCCATGCCCGAGCCGGTCTCGCGATACCACTTGCCGCTGGCTCCGGAGGGATCGACGCCGGCCGCCTGCCAGAGGCTCATCTCCTTCTTGTTGGTGCCGGAATTGTCGCCGCGCGAGGCGAACGGCGCCTTGGCCGCGGCGATCGCCTCGAGCGCCGTCGCCGCGTCCTTGGTGCCGCCGACCTTGGCCGGGTCGGCCTCGGGCCCGACGATCACGAAGTCGTTGTACATGACGTCGAAGCGCTCGACCCCGTAGCCGGCGGCGACGAACTTCTCCTCGTCGGGCTTGGCGTGCACGAACAGGACGTCGCCGTCGCAGTTCTGGGCGTTCTTGAGCGCCTGGCCGGTGCCGACCGCGACCACCCGGGCCTCGATCCCGGTCGCCGCCTGGAACTTCGGCAGCAGCTCGTCGAACAGGCCGGAGTTCTGGGTCGAGGTGGTCGACTGCACGATGATGAACGGATCGGCGGCGCTGACGGCGCCAGCGGCCAACAGGGCGGCGCCGGCCGCGGCGGCGGCGACCGTCAGAAACGTGCGTCGATCCATCGAAAGCCTCCCTTGGTTGCCTGATTGCGGCTCAGAGCACGATGCGCCCGGCCACAAAGGCCTCGGCCCTGGCCGAGGCGGGGGCGGCGAAGAAGCGGGCGGCGGCCGCCTGCTCCTCGAGCCGCCCCCGGTGCAGGAACAGGACCTCGTCGGCGAGCCGCCGGGCCTGCCCGAGATCGTGGGTCACGAGCACGATCTTGACGCCGTCGTCGTGGGCGCGCTGGATCAGGCCCTCGATCGCGAGCGTCGAGGCCGGATCGAGATTGGCGGCCGGCTCGTCGAGGAACAGGACCTCGGGCTCGAGGGCGAGCGCGCGGGCGAGCGCCAGGCGTTGCTGCTCGCCGCCCGAGAGCCGCCGCGCCGGGGTGCGCGCGAGCCCGGCGAGGCCCGCGATCTCGAGCATCTCGCGTGCCCGGGCGCCGCGCAGGGTGAACGGCAGGCCGCGCGCGGCGAGCGCGTGGCGGAGATTGCCGGTCGCCGAGCGGCGCAGCAGCACCGGGCGCTGGAAGACCATCGCCTGGCGCCGCCGAATCGCACGGTCGGCCGGTCGGCCGGCCCACAGGACGCGGCCGGCGGCCGGCCGCAGCAGGCCGTGCAGCAGCCGCAGCAGCAGGCTCTTGCCGGCGCCGTTGGGGCCCATGATCACGGTCCGCAGCCCCGGCCGGAGCATGAGGTCGAGGCCGTCGATCAGCCGCCGGCCGCCGGCCTCGAAGGTCAACCCCTTGGCCTGGAGCGGCAGGATCGGCGGCCCGACCCGCGCCGCCGCGGCGATCTCGAAGGCGAGCGTCCGCTCAAGCATAGGCGGTCCGGGCCCGGGTCTGGCGCATCGCCATGACCGCGCCGTTGACCACGACCGCGATGGTGATCAGGATCAGGCCGAGCGCGAGGGCGAGGGCCAGATTGCCCTTCGAGGTCTCGAGCGCGATCGTGGTGGTCATCACGCGGGTGACGTGGTTGATGTTGCCGCCGACGATCAGGACCGCGCCGACCTCGGCGATCGCCCGGCCGAAGCCGGCGAGCGCCACCGTCAGGAGGCTGTAGCGGGCGTCCCAGAGCAGGGTCCGGATGGTCGCGGCGGTGCCGAGGCCGAGCGAGCGCAGCTGCTCGTCGTACTCGCCCTGCAGGTCCTCGACCACCTGGCGGGTCAGCGCGGCGACGATCGGCGTCACCAGCACGGTCTGGGCGATGATCATGGCGGTTGGCGTGTAGAGCAGGCCGAGCACGCCGAGCGGACCGGCGCCGGACAGCAGCAGATAGATCAGGAGGCCGACCACGACCGGCGGCAGGCCCATCAGCGCGTTCAGCACCAGGATCACCGCACCGCGGCCTGGAAAACGGAGCACCGCGAGGCCGGCGCCGAGCGGCAGGCCGAGCGCGCAGGCGATCGCGACCGCGGACAGGCTGACCTGCAACGACAAGAGGACGATCTCGGCGAGCGCCGGATCGCCCGCGCCGATCAACCCGAAGGCCAGCCCGAAGGCGGCACCGAAGTCCTGCATCGAGGTCCTCCCGCCCGATGGCCCCCGATGCTAGGCAATGCCATGTCTTTTGTCCACAAAACGCGTTTGTTCGGTATAGAACAGGTAAATGCGCATCGTTTCGCAGTCACGTCCCGCTCGGAGCGTCCAGGCGCTCGACCGTCTGCCAGGAGCGGTTCAGGCTCGAGGCCTGGGCGGCCGCGACCACCTCGGCCGCGCGCAGGCCGTCCAGGAAGCTGGGTGCCGCCGGCCGGTTGCCGGCGATGCTCACGAGACAGGTCGCGAAGGGCGATCACGAAGCCCTCGCCGAAGCTGATCGCCATGCCCGCGACCGGCCAGAACAGTTCGCCGCCCGGATGCGCCGGGCCGATCGGGATGGTCCGAAAGCCGCTCTCGGCGGCCGGGTCGCTGGTCTTGTAGAGGCGGATCTCGGTCGGGCGTTCGGAGCTGTACTCGACCGAGCCGCGGGTGCCGTGGACCGCGAAGCCGATGTCCATCTTGTGGCCGCCGGCGAGCCAGCTGGTCTGGAGCGTGCCGCTGATGCCGCTCTCGAACGCGACCAGCATGTCGGTGATCTCGTCGACCTCGACGGCGGCGCTCTCGCCCGGCCGGCCAGCGAGCGGCCGGCGGGCGAAATGGGTGCGCGAGCTCGCGAACACGCCCGCGATCTCGCCGACCAGATGGCGCGCCAGGTCGATCACGTGGCTGCCGATGTCGGTGCCGCTGCCGCCGCCGGCTGCCGCCTTCTCGAGCCGCCAGGTGAACGGCATCGCGGGATCGAGCCCGTAGTCGTGGAAGAAATGGCCGCGGTAGTGGACGATCTCGCCGAGCTCGCCGGCCGCGATCAGCTGGCGGGCGAAGGCGGGCCCGGGCCATTTGCGGTAGACGAAGCCCACCTGATGCGCCCGCCCGCTCGCGGCCGCCGCCCGGTACATCGCCCGGGCGGCTTCGAGCGTGTGGGCGAGCGGCTTCTCGCAGAGCACGTGCTTGCCGTGGGCGAAGGCGTCCTGGCTGATCTCGGCATGGCTGGCGTTGGGCGTCAGCACCAGCACGAGATCGACGTCCGCGGCCCGGGTCACGTCCCGCCAGTCCCGGCTGAGCGCGCCCCAGCCCCAGGCCCGCGCGGTCCGCTGGCCAAGCTCGGGGTCGAGATCGGCCATGCGGGTCAGCTCGACCGCGGGCAGATCCGGCGCCAGGCCGTGCACGGTGCTGAGCGCGAAGGAATAGGTGCGCGCCATGAAGCCGCCGCCGACCATGCCGACCCGGATCCTGGCCATACCGTTCTCCCCATCCCCTGCCATCGGCCGTGTGGCATCTTGGAGGTTCCGGCCTCGCTTTTGAAGGCCGGCGACCGGCTTTGTGCGTGGGCAAGATTTGGGCTGCGGCGCCGCCCCGCCCTCGCTAGCCTGATCCGATCGGCGGGGCCAGGGTGCCCTGCGTCGGTGCGGAGGTGAGCCATGGCGGCGGTTGCCGAGGCCGGGTCGATCGGGCAGCGGGTGGAGCGGATCTCCTGGCCCGAAATCGAGGCCGAGCTGGACGAGCGGGGCCATGCCACCACCGGCCCGCTCCTGACGTCCGCGGAATGCCGCGCGCTCGCCGGGCTGTACGGCGAGCCGGCGCACTTTCGCAAGCGCATCATCATGGGCCAGCACGCCTACGGCGAGGGCGAGTATCAGTATTTCGCCTATCCGCTGCCGGAGATCGTGGCGGCGCTGCGGCGGCTGGTTTACCCGCGCCTGGCGCCGATCGCCAACCGCTGGCGCGGGTTGCTCGGCCAGGGCCGGCCCTGTCCCGCCGACCTCGACGGCTATCTCGCGGCCTGTCACGCCGCCGGCCAGACCCGGCCGACGCCGCTGCTGCTCAAATATGGCGCGGGCGACTACAACCGCCTGCATCAGGACCTCTACGGCGAGCTGCATTTCCCGCTGCAGATGGCGGTCCTCCTGAGCGCGCCCGGGCGGGATTTCGAAGGCGGCGAGTTCGTGCTGACCGAGCAGCGGCCGCGCACCCAGTCGCGGGTCGAGGTGGTGCCGCTGCAACAGGGCGAGGGGGTGATCTTCGCGGTCAACGTTCGGCCGGTTCGCGGCGGCCGTGGCGTCTACCGGGTGACCATGCGCCATGGCGTCAGCCGCGTCCGCTCGGGCGAGCGCTACACCCTCGGCATCATCTTCCACGACGCCGCCTGAGCGGCCGCTGGAGCGGGAGCGGCGGACCAGAGCTGGCATGGGAATCGGACGCCTGCTATAGCCTCGTGCGCGGTGAGGCCAATTCACCGTCTACCCTTTGGAGGACCGCCATGACCCTATTGTGCCGCGCCGTGCCGTTGGCCCTGCTACTTCTCGCCGGGTGCGCATCAACCCAGGTCACGGACCGTCAGACGTACGCGGGCGAGAAGCTCGCGCGACCCGATCGCATCATCGTCGATGACTTCGCCGCGACCCCTGACGAGGTCCATGCCGAGTTCCGCTCTCGCTGGCGCATCTCCCGACGCCACGACGCCGCAGACGGAGAAGGACATCGAGGAGGGTCGCAAGCTGGGGGCCGAGGTCGCGAGGCAGCTGGTGGTGGACCTCCAGAACATGGGGCTGCCGGCCGTGCAGGCGGTGGGCCAGCCGGCGCCCCGGGTCGGCGACATCGTGATCAAGGGCTCGTTCGTCTCGGTCGAAGAGGGCAGCGCCGGCAAGCGCGTGCTGCTCGGCTTCGGTTCCGGCGCTTCCGACCTGAAGACCGTGGTCGAAGGCTACCAGATGACGGCTCAGGGTCTGCACAAACTGGGCGGCGGCGACGTCAATTCGGGAGGCAACAAGACGCCGGGCATGATCGTCCCCCTTGCGGTCATGGCCGCAACCGCAAACCCGCTCGGTCTGATCGTCGTTGGCGCGATGAAGGCGCACGGGGAGATGACAGGTTCCTCCACGATCGAAGGCAGAGCGAAATCGACTGCTGACGAGATCGCTGCCCAACTGAAGGTGGCCGCCAAGAAGCAGGGCTGGATCTAGACCGCGACCAGCGGGCCGCAGGCAGGGGATCAGGATGGCGGCGGAAGCGAAAGGCCGGGGACCGCTGGTGGACGCCCTCCGCTTCGAGGACGACGGCGCGATTCCGAACAACCGGCTGCCGCTCCTGGTCTATCCGGGCGTGGTGGGCGTGACCGGCGCCGATCCGGCCGCGGCCTTCGAGGCCCGGTTCGCCGCCAACGGCTGGCGGGGCGCCTGGCGGAACGGCATCTATCCTTTCCCCCACTATCACAGCACGGCCCACGAGGTGCTGGGGATCGCCCGGGGCGAGGCGCGGGTGCGCTTCGGCGGCGGCAACGGCCGGGTGCTCACCGTGCGGGCGGGCGACGTCGTGGTGATCCCGGCCGGGGTCGGCCATCAGAACCTCGGCGCCAGCGCCGATCTCCTGGTGGTCGGCGCCTACCCGGGCGGGGCGGCCTGGGACCTCTGCCGGGGCCGGCCCGAGGAGCGTCCTCGGGTGCTCGCCAACATCGCGCAGGTGGCGCTGCCCGCCGCCGATCCGGTCTACGGGCAGAACGGGCCGCTGCCGGAACACTGGCGAGCCGCCTGAGGCCGCCGCCGGCCCGATGCGCGTGCTCCTGGTCTTCTGCCATCCTACGGCGGCGTGCGCAGCTGCGCGCGCGATCGCGGCGCCGGAGCTGCACCCGGCGCTCGTCTGACCAGACGAACAGGATCTCGGCGACCGTCGGGATCCCGCGATAGCCGTCGAGCGCGCCGGTCTCGACGTTGCTGGTCATGCGAGCGCTCGCCCGACCGCAATTCAAGATTGAGATTGAGGCCATAGCTGCCACATATGGGTAGCGAGCCACATCGCCCTTTGCCTCGACGCCGCGCTGGCTGGCAAAGTCGAGGACGAGGATGGAGGACACGATGCGAAAGATCGGTTTCGCCCTGGCCTCTCTCCTGCTGCCCGTTCTGATCGCAGGCGGCGCGGGTGGGCTCGGCCCGGGTGCCTTGGCTGCGACCGGCGACACCCTGATCGTGACCGGCGACGGCGTCAACGTCCGCTACGCGCCGAACACCGATGCCAAGGTCAGGATGCGCGTCTATCACGACCAGCTGGTGACCGAGCTGCAGCGCGAGGGCGACTGGGTGCGGGCCGAGATCGCCGGCAGCGACGGCGCCTCCGGCTGGATCCACAGCTCGCTGCTGGCGGTCCCGAGCGCCGACCAGGTGACGCGGGCGCGCGAGCGGGCGATGCAGCCGCCACGGGCCGGACTGCCGGAGGTCAAGCCGCCGGCCCCGCCGGCCGCCGCCAACCCCACGCCGCCCGAGCCGGCGCCGCCCGCCCCGGCCAAGCCCGCGACCAGCGGAGCCGCGACCCCCGGACCGTCGAGCACCCAACCGTCGGCCCCCGCCGCCTCGACCGCCGAGCCGCCGGCCGCCGCCCCCGCGCCGACCGACACGGCGACGGCCGCGCCCGCCCCGGGCCAGCCCGGGACCTCGGAGCCGTCTGCGATCGAGCCTGCGACCGGGCTGGGGGACGCCGCCGCGGCCGCCGACCTCGCGCGCTTTCGCGACAGCGTCGACTACCTGAACAGCCGCTCCGCCTCGGTCGCCGGCGCCGATCTGTTCGACGGCGTCGAGGCGGTCGGCGCCGGCGTGGTCCAGGTCGGGGCGACCGACGCCTGGTCGAGCATCCCACCCGCCAGCCAGCAGAGCTACGCCAACACCCTGCTCGACCGCTGGGCCGCGGCGCGGGGCTACAGCGGTCCGGTCGCGGTCCAGATCGTCGACCCCAAGGGCAAGGTGCTGCTGGAGACCAAGAAGCCCTGAGGGCGCGCCGGGGCCGCAACCGGACGCTGATCTAGAAGCCGAACACGAACAGGGTTCGACCGGCGGCGATCGCCATGACCTGGCTGCCATCGATCGAGAACGAGATCGGCGTCGCCTGGGTCCGCCCGCCCAGGCTCGCCCGCCACAGTTCCTTGCCGGTCGCGGTGTCCAAGGCGAACACGATGCCGGCGGACGCCGAGAAGGTGATGCCGCCGGCGGTCGACAGCACGCCGCTGTAGGTCCAGTCGAGATCGGTCTGCTGCTTCGGCGCGACATAGGCCCAGCGGGTGGCACCGGTGGCCGCGTCCAGGGCCTTGACCAGGTTCACGGGCGGGTCCGCGGCCGACGAGCCGCTGCCGACGTAGATTCCGCCCTGACCACGGCTCACCCGATCTTTCGGTGACTTCGTATAAACCGACGCAGCTTCGGTCGCCTGCACCAGAAAGGTCTGGGTCTCGGGATCGTACGAGGGCGGGAGCCAGTTGGTGCCGCCGCCGACCCAGGGCGTCGTCAGCGTGCCCGTGGTGGTGACCTTGGCGGCCTCGGTCAGAATCGGGCGGCCCCGGTCGTCGAGGCCGCTCGCCCAGTTGATCTTCACAAACGGCACGCCCCGCAGAAACTCGCCGTTGGTGCGATCCAGGACGTAGTAGAAGCCGTTGCGGTTCGCCCAGCAGATGACCTTGCGCGGGCGGCCGTCGATCGTGAGCTCGGCGAGCACCGGGGTCTGGTTGGAATCCCAGTCGTGCTCGTCGTGCGGCGTGAACTGGAAGTGCCAGGCCAGCTTGCCGGTCGAGGCGTTGAGGGCGACGACGCTGTTGGTGAACAGATTGTCGCCGGGCCGGACCTCGCCGGCATAGACGGGCGAGGGGTTGCCGACCCCCCAATAGAGCAGGTTGAGGTCGGGATCGAAGCTGCCGGTGACCCAGGTGGGACCGCCCCCGGTTTGCCAGGCGTCGTTCTGCCAGCTGTCATGGCCGGGCTCGCCGGGGCCGGGAATGGTGTGGAAGCGCCAGCGCTCCTGGCCGGTGGCGGCATCGTAGGCGACCAGGACGCCGCGGATGCCGAACTCGCCACCCGAGACGCCGACGATCACGGTATCGTTGGCGACCAGCGGCGCCCCGGTGATCGTGAAACCGTCGCTCGGATCGGCGACCTGGACCTGCCATTGGACCTTGCCGGTATCGGCATCGAGCGCGACCAGCATGGCATCCAAGGTGCCGAGATAGAGACGGTTGCCGAGAATTGCCAGCCCTCGGTTGACGCGGCCGCAACAGACCGGCAGCTCGTCCGGCAGGCGGCGGACGTATTTCCAGATCTGGCGGCCGGTCCTGGCCTCCAACGCGATCACGTTGTCGGGCGGCTCGGTCACGAAGATCGTCTGGTCGGCGACCAGCGGGGTCGCCTGGATGATGCCCTCGGTGGTCGCGAACTGATAGGCCCAGCGCAACCTCAATCCCGAGACGTTCGCCGCGGTGATCTCCTCGAGCGGCGAATGGCGCCAGCCGTCGAAGGCCCCGGAATAGGTCAGCCATTCGTCGCTATGGCTCCTCGCCGTCAACAGGTCCTCCGGACGGACGTCGACCGGTTGCCGCCGGATGCTCGCGTCGGTCGTGGCCCGGGCGCCCTCGCCCAGGGCGCGCAGGAACGCGATCACCTGCCAACGTTCGGCGATCGAGAGGTCGGCCGCGGCCATCGCGGTGCCGCGAATGCCGTCGCGCAGGACCTTGTAGAGCGCCAGATCACTCGAGCCGAAACTGAAATTGGGCTTGGCCAGGGACGGCGCATGCCCGCCTTGGCCGTCCTTGCCGTGGCAGACCGCGCAGTGCGCCGCGAACAGCTCCTGCCCCCTGGCCTTGTCCTCCGGGCTCATGAGCGGGTTCTCGACGCCAGCGTCCAGGCTGCGGCCGTCGGTGACCATCGACCCCCGGATGAAACCGCTGCCTGGCCACGTCCCCTTGAGCACGGTGCCGGGCCAGGTGCCCTGAATGACCTCTGCCCAGGACAGGTCAGGCACACCCCCGGTCGCTTTTTTCAGGTAAAATTGCAAACGCCAGTAGAACTCGTGAGCAATTTGCTCTTGCGGAATCTCGCGCACTGAATTCGGGGCGAAAAACCAGAGAATCTTGGGCGTGAAAGCCAGCAAGACCACGACGATCGGCCCGACCATGAGCAGGCTCAGCGCGAGGCTCTTATGCGACTTGAGATAATGAGCAATCATGCCGCTCTCCTTCGACGGGCACAGGCGGCAAGCGGCCGGCGGGTCGGCGGCGAAACATCGATCGTCATTGCTCGGTCACTGGCAAGAGTTGGGCATGTGGAGGACGCGCCGCGGACATACGGGGCCGCTCCAGCCCCGGGGCGATGGTCATGCCCGCCAGCAGGTAGAACGGAATCGCTTCGAACGGGGTTTCGAAGCTGGCTTCGAAGAAGGCCATCGCCATGCCCATCACCCAGAACACCAGCCCGGCCGGTTGGCCGCGCACCTGATAGGATTGCCAAAGAAGCTTAAGAATCGCGAACTGCAGAGCAACGAACAGGGCGACCCCGACCCAGCCGGTGTAGCCGAGGGCGTAGTAGAAGACGCTGTGCGGTGTTCGGACCTCCCAATCCTCCTGACCCGCGCGGACATCGGCGGGCGCCAGGCCGAACAGGTCGAAGCCATAGCCATGGCCGAACGCCTCGAGCATGGGGCTCGAATGCACGGACACCCAGATGGCATGCCACCAACGCTCGCGCCACTCGGCGGTGCCGACGTGGTGGGCGGCATCGGGGCTGAATTCCTTGGCCAGCTGGAGATCGATCGGGGCGATGAAGCGCGCGAGGGTCTCAGACAGGGAGACGCTGCTGGTGCGGCCGACCAGCTTGATGTCGGCGAGTTCGAGCATCCCGAACACGGCCAGACCGACCATGGCGATCGCGGCCACCCGGCTGAGCCGGCCGGTGAGGAGGCCCCAGGCGAAGATTCCGAGCGCCAGGCCCAGCCATTCCGCGCGTACCTGCCAGGTCACCGTGACCACGATGTTGAGCATCATGACCACGACCAGCCAGAACGCCCGGAGATCGCGCTCGAAGCACAGCAGGCCGAGGATCGCAACGCCGCCACCGCCCGGTGCTACGAACAGCGGCACGCCTGCGGATCCTGGAATGTGAGCCCCGAGGTACCTGAGCCCCAGGATGTAGATCAAGCCGTAGATTCCGTTGACCCAGGCGGTCGCGCGAATCAGGTTCGGCAAGCATTCGGGAGCTCGCAGCCCGACCCATATCCCAAGAAATAGATACAGCGTGTAGTAATTGAAGACGAAAAACTTGAGCGTGTAGATGACCGCACTGCCGCCGAGGACGCCGCGCCCGACCTCCCACAGGCCGTACGCGACAAAAGCGAGCAGGGTGAGGCCGAGCCCGTTCAACGGCGACGGGCGCAGGAGCGAGTCCGTCCAGGTTCCAAGGGCGATGCGTGGCTTGAGCAGCAGGAAGGCGGCCAGCGCGATCTCGCCGATAAACAGCGGCGGGACGCCAAGATAGGCGAACGACTTTTTGCCGCAGAGGTAACCGATGAGCAGAAAGCCCGCGACTCGCGGCCAAATGACCATGACTACTCCCTGACCCCGGCCCGGAGAAGACACCACACCGCCGAGCCGCACCCGGCGCCGGGACGGCCGGCCGATGATGCCGGTCGCGCGACGCGCTCACGCCGGCCCACGGACCTGCGGGCATGACCAGCTCGCAAGTCCGGGCAGCTCGGATCGAACCCGTGCATGCGCTCAGAGATCATGATGCTCGGACAGTTGCGGCTCGGATGTCGCGGCGCCGCGGGCCCGCTCGGCCCGGTTTCCAGGTGCCTGCCATCTCCGATCGCCGCTCCCGGTCAGAAGCTGGAGTTGACCAGCCGGACTCCGACATGACCTTGAAATCCTGGGACGGTCTTTGACCCGCCATCTCACTTTGCAATCCTGCAGCCAGCTCGCAATCCCGCAGCCAGCTCGCAATCCCGCAGCCAGCTCGCAATCCCGCAGCCAGCTCGCCATCTGCAGCCAGCACCGTACGCACCTTGGTTCGGTATTATGCAGCGTCGGTCCGGCGGCTCAGTGGTGGATTCGGGCTGATGCCTGCCCCCGTCAGGAATCCCCGGCAGCCGGGTTGCTTACCTCGATCGGACGCGCGACCGCACGGATGGCTCCGGACCCGCCAGCGCGGCGCCATGCGAGGCCTCGGGGAGCCCCGTCCGGGGTACCCTTTTTGGCCGGGTTGTCCCTCGCGCCGGCCTGAGGCTACGGGGCAGGCTGGTCGACCGGTGACCTTGGCCGGACCGCCCCGGCAGGTCTTCGCTGCCGGGCATCGCGCGTTGCCGCTCTCGCCCGAGCTACTGCTTCCGGACTCCGGTAACCCTTCTGCACCCTTGTTCTCGTGGTTGATTGAGGCGAGCCTGTCGGTGAGCGGGCTTGGGCGTGATTTCGGTGCCGGGCGGCCATCCAGCGGTAGAAGGACCATAGGCATGACTCGAGTGTCGGTCGGCGTCCCCGTCTATAATGGTGAGAAATACCTCGCCGAGACGTTGGACTCCTTGCTCGCCCAGAGCCTCCAGGACTTTGAGATCGTGATTTCCGATAATGCTTCGACCGATCGGACCGCCGAGATCTCGCGCGGCTATCAGGCGAAAGACGATCGCATCCGGTACTTTCGGAACGACCAGAACATCGGGGCGGCGCTGAACTTCAACCGGGTGTTCGAGCTGGCGGGCGCGCCGCTGTTCCATGGCGGCGCCTGCGACGATCTCTACGACCCCCGGTTCCTGGAGCGTTGCGTCGAGGCGCTCGATCGGGATTCGGGGGTGGTTCTGAGCCACGCCCGGACCAGGCTGATCGGTGACCATGGCGAGCCGCTGCTCTATGACCGCGAACGGAACTGCTACCTCGACAGCTACGGCAACGTCCGCGGAACCAGCGGCGATGTCATGAAACCCCAGGCGCCGCACATCGGCGAGGCGGCCAGCCCCGAGCTCCGCTTCAGGGAGGTGCTCTGGCTGATGGGCTGGTCCTTGCCGCTGTCCGGGGTGATCCGCAGGGCGGCGCTGCTCAGGACCTCGCTGTACGCCAATTACTCGGGGGCCGACAAAGTCCTCCTGGCGGAGCTGGCGTTGCTGGGCCGTTTCCACGAGCTGGATGAGCCGCTCTTCGCCAAGCGGATGCACCAGGGCTGCACGCACTACAAGACCACCCGCGAGCGCGCGGAGCACGAGACCAAAGGATCGAGCGGCATCCCCCAGGTCCGCATGCTCCGCGACTACACCAGAATGACGTTGGCCGCCGATCTCGACCTCCGGCAACGCCTGCACTGCATGGTGACCATCGTCGGCATGGCGCGCCGGGGCGAGGTATGGCGGCGGCTGCTGGTTCCTGGTCCCGACAATTATCTGGGATGGTCGTTGTCGGGCAAATGATGCCGAGGATCGGGACCGACGGCAGCCTCGGGCGTGGCCGGGCCGACCAAGGCGAGCGCCCGGGAGCCCGGCGGCGGCGCCGGGCCCCTGTGGCCGTGGCGCAAGAAGCCCCGTTCGGCGCGTCGATGGAGAGAGATGTGGCAACCCAGCCAAAGCTGATTGGTCTGTTCGGCATGTTCGGCACCGGCAATATCGGTAACGACGGCTCCCTCGAGTCGATGGTGCGCCTGTTGCGCAGGGTGGCGCCGGAGGAGCGCCTGCTCTGCATCTGCGGCGACCCCGCGGCGGTGACGAAGGCCTTCGGGCTCGAGGCGGTCGCGATCTATCACCAGTCGCGACGGATGCCCGAGAGCCGCGCCGCGGCGCTCCTGCTGCGGGTCGGCGGCCGGGCGACCTTGTGGCTGCACGCCGTTCGCCAGCTCCGGCGGCTCAAAGTGCTGATCGTTCCGGGCATGGGCGTCCTGGACGATTTCTCGGTCAGCCCGCTCGGCCTTGGCTGGCCGCACGATATCCTGAGCTGGTGGCTCCTGGGGCGGCTGATGGGCGTGAAGGTCGTCTTGGCCAGCATCGGCGCCGGACCGATCCGTCATCCGGTCAGCCGGTGGTTGATGAAGGCCGCCGCCCGGGCCGCCCATTGCCGGTCCTATCGCGATACGGTCTCGAAGGCCTTCATGGAGAGCATCGGGTTCGACGCGCGCCACGATCCGATCTATCCGGACATCGCGTTTCGCCTGCCGGCACCGCCATCGACCCGCCCGCCTGGGGGCGAAGGCCAGCCCCTCACGATCGGCGTCGGGGTCATGACCTATTGCGGCTGGCGCAACGATGCCAAGCGCGGCGCCCAGATCTATGCCGCCTATCTCGGCAAGATGACCGATTTCGTGGTCTGGCTCCTCGATCGCGGCCATGCCGTGCGCGTTCTGATGGGCGACCAGGCGGACCGCCGGGCGGTCGATGATCTCATGCGCGCCGTGCGCTCGAGGCGACCCGATCGCGCCGAGGCTTCGGTCGTGTTCACGCCGGCAGAGACGCTCCACGACGTCATGCAACAGATCGCCGACACCGACCTCGTGGTGGCGACCAGGTATCACAACGTCGTCTGTGCATTGAGGGTCGGCAAAGCCACGATCTCGATCGGCTACGCAAAGAAGAACGACGTCCTCCTGGCCGAGATGGGCCTGGCCGACTACTGCCAGGACATCGAGCGGCTGGACGTCGCCCGCCTCGAGACGCAGACCCTGCGACTGATCTCGGAGCGGCCGGCGCTCGAAGGCCGGATCCGGCAAGCGGGCGCGCGCTTCCAAAGCAGCCTGCGCGAGCAGGAAGACCTGATCGCATCCCTGATCGCCGGCGACGCGGGCACGGTCCCGAGCACGAGGTCCCTCGACGCGCCGGATCCTGCCACCTGAGGTGATCGCGACCCTGCGTTTCGGGCTTCTCGAGGCCAAGGCGCACGGCGCGGCCGCGCCGACCCGGTCAAGCTCGGCGACCGCGCCACCGGCCGCTCGCGCCCGGCTCGACGATCCTGCCGGCGACCTGCGAGTCTGGTCTCCAGGCGCCAGGTCGAAGTCGGTTGGCCCCACGGCCCCGAGAACTCGATGAGGGCAGGGTCCGCAGCGGGCGTGTGGCCAACCGGCGTCGACCCTGGCCGGGGCCTCGGTCCTCGTCATCGGCGACCCCGCTGCCATCGCGTGCCCGGGCATCGACCCACCGGGTGACCCGCTTCCAGGCGCTCGAACCGCGCCCCCGGACGGGTCGGGCTCCTTGCCGCCGCCGGCCGGCGGCGCGGGTTGCGGCGGCGATCTAGCGAAAGCGCTCCTTGAAGTCCTCGATCGTGCGGCGCAGACCCTCGCCGAGCGGCACCTTGGGCGCGTAGTCGAGGCACTCCTGCGCCCGCGAGAGGTCGGGACAGCGCTGCAGGGGGTCGTCGACCGGGAGCGGCTGGTACACGATCTTGGAGCGCGAGCCGGTCAACCGGATGACCATGTCGGCGAGCTCGCGGATCGGCACCTCTTCGGTGTTGCCGAGGTTGATCGGGCCGGTCGTCTCGTCGGTCGTCCTCATCAATCGGATCAGCCCTTCGATCAGGTCGTCGACGTAGCAGAACGAGCGCGTCTGACTGCCGTCGCCCGAGACGACGAGCGGCTCGTTCTTGAGCGCCTGGACGATGAAGTTCGAGACCACGCGGCCATCGTCGGGGTGCATGCGCGGCCCGTAGGTGTTGAAGATGCGGGCGACCTTGATCCGGAGATTGAGCTGCCGCCGGTAATCGAAGAACAGGGTTTCCGCGCAGCGCTTGCCTTCGTCGTAACACGCGCGCGGGCCGAGAAAGTTGACATTGCCGCGATAGCTTTCCCGTTGCGGGTGCTCGGTCGGATCGCCGTAGACCTCGCTGGTGGAGGACTGGAGGATCTTGGCGCCGGTGCGCTTCGCCAGCCCGAGCATGTTGATCGCACCCATCACGCTGGTCTTGGTGGTCTGGACCGGGTCGCGCTGATAGTGAATCGGTGAGGCCGGGCACGCCAGATTGTAAATCTCGCCGATTTCGACATAGAGCGGGAAAGTGATATCGTGGCGCATGAACTCGAAGCGCGCCAGATCGAGCAGATGGGCGATATTGTTGCGCCGGCTCGTGTAGAAATTGTCAACGCAAAGCACCTCGTGCCCGTCGGCGAGCAGTCGCTCGCAAAGATGAGACCCGAGGAACCCGGCGCCGCCCGTTACCAAAGTCCGTTCAGGACTCGTGAATGCTGAACCGGTGGCCATCGTCAAGACTCCGATATAAGTTGCCAGGCCGATCAGATCTTCCGGCGTTCGAAAGATCCGAACGGTCGATCGTAACCTCGTGACCAAGGGCAGCGGCAGTCAGCACTTCGACTTAGATCCGGGGACCCGCGGCCGAGGTAGCGGGTAAGCCGGGGGCGGTCGTCGGCGCCAGTCGCTCCGGGTCACGGGCGTCGCCGCTCGAAGCCTCACGGCTCCGCCCGGTTGAACACCACCCCGGCGACGTCGGCGCCCGACAGCTGCAGCTGCCTGGCCGCGTAAGCGGCTTCGCGGCGCCGGGTCCACTCACGGCGGGTGACCAGGATCGTCTTTTCGGCGAGACAGCCGAGGGTCAAGGCGTTCGACACCTCGTGAACCGGCGCCGAGTTCCAGGATGATGATATCGAAGGTCCGCTTGAGGTCGTCCAGCAGCTCCTGCATCCGCCCGGAGTTCAGCAGATCGATCGCCGCCTCGCGCGAACGGCCGATGGTCAGGATCGACAGGTGATAGTCGGCCGCCAGAACGATCGTATCCTCGAGCGGCGCCACGCCTCTGAGGACGTCGGTCAGCCCCTGGCGGTTCTTGACGTTGACCATGCGATGGACCTGCGGCCGGGCGAAGTTGCAGTCGACCAAAAGAACCTTCTGGCCCGACAAGGCGCTCGCGATGCCGAGGCACATGGCCACGGTCGTCTTGCCCTCGCCGGCGGAGCCGGACGTGACGAGCACCGTGCGCGGCATCGCGCGACCGAGGTTGAGCAGCGCCCGAAGCCTCTGGAACGCCCCGCCGAACTCGGACAGCGGCTGCCGCTGCAGGTAGCCGGCGGGGCTCGACGCCAGACGCCGCAGCCGCGGCAGTTCCGGAATCGCGCCGATGATCTGCCCGACGTGGCGCTCGACGCTGTCCACCGTGTCAAGCTTCTGGCGGAGGCGTTCCGCGATGATCAGGAAGAACACGGCGAGCGAAGTCGAGCCGACGAACGACAGGACGATCATCCGCGGGAAGTTCGGGAACGACGGGTCCAGCGGGATCTGCGCCGGCGAGATGATCCGGGCGTCCGGCTGCTGGTTGTCCCGCAGGGCCACCGCCTCGGTATAGCGCTCGAGCAGGTTGCGATAGAGGCCCTGGTTCACCTGCAGTTTCTGGGCCGCCTGCGCGATCACCGCTTCCGACCCTTTCAGGCCAATCATGTCCTCGTTCACCGCCTCGAGGTCGCTGCGCAGGCTCGCCTCATGGATCTTGTCGGATTCCATCTGGTTGCGCAGCCCGGCCAGGGTGTTGCGGATGTTGCTGGTCAGCTGCTGCTCGGTCTCCGCAATCTCGGCGCGAAGCGCGACAATCTGGGGGTGACTTTCGCCATAGATCGTCTGGCGCTCCGACAAATTCCCGAGCAGCTCGGTGTGCTTGGCTCGAAGCGCCTGGATGATCGGGGAGTTGATGATCTCGGGCAGCGCGTTCAGGTTGCCACCGCTCGCGACGACCGCCCGCACCTGGTCGTAGCGCGCCCGCGACGCGGCGGCGGCGGCGTGGGCGTCAATCAGCTGCAAGTTGATCTGCGACAACCGCTGTGAGACGATGTCGATGCTGTTGCTGCCGCTCTCGGTGCGCTGCTGCTGAACGCTCTGCTCGAGCGAGCGTACGGTCTTGCCCAGCTCGCCCAGGCGGGCTTCGAGCCATTCCGCGGCGTGGCGGGCACCTTCGGTCTTGGTCTCGAGCTGGCTCTTCATGTACTCGTCGACCACGGTGTTGGCGATCAGCGCCGCCTTGGTCGGGTCGGTCGAGGTGAAACCGATCCGGATCAGGCGCGACCCCTCCTCGGGCTCGACCGTGAGACGCTTGAGAAACCGCTCGAGCAGGCCGGCGGTCTCACGGCCTTCGGTGACCTCGACCGTAGGGCCGTCCACCGGTTCCTCGCGCACCACCTCCTTGGGTATCAGCGAGCCGTCCTGGTGGGCGCCGGCCCATGCCCGGGTGAGAAAAGACCGGACGCCGTTCAGGGCTTCGGTCATCGCGGCGACGACCGTCGTCCGGAAGCCGCCGCTCAGCGTTGCCGCGCCCGAAGCGCCGGTGGCCGCCGTCACCGCGAATTCGGGATCGTGGCCGAGGTCGAGATCGCGGATTACTCGGGCCGCCAGGCCGCGGAACTCGAGAACCGCCACTTCGGTGTTGACCTTGGCGGCATCGCTGATGACGTCCTGCACCTTCTCGTCGACCTTGACGATGCTGGTCGGCCGGGTCTCGACGACGATCAGGACGTCGGCGTTATAGTAAGGTGTCGCCTGAAAAAGCCAGAACATGGTCGCGCCCATGGTGACGCCCATGGTCAAAAGCAGCAGCCACTTGCGCCGGTAAATCGTACGCAGGAAGCCGCGGAGATCGACCTCGCCGGTGTCGGCCATCGTCGGCACGCCGGGGGGGCCGACCTCGCGGAACCTCGCCTCCCCGACCTCCCAGCCGCTCCGAACCGGAATGTTCCTGTTCATCTCAAAGCCTCTCCGACCGCTCGCGCCCCATCCTCGCCACGTCGACGCCCTAAGGCCGATCCGTGAGGACCTCGCCGTTGGCGAGCCCGTTGTTCCGGGCCCACAACGCCGCCTGGGTCCGGTTCCCGGCCGCGATCTTCTTCATCACGCTCTTCAAATGCACCTTGACGGTCCCTTCGGAGATGTTGAGCGCCCGGGCGATATGCTTGTTGCTGTAGGCGTTCAGCAGGCATCGTAAAATCTGCTCTTCGCGCTCCGTCAGGCGCTTTTGCGCCCTGAGCGAAGCGCCATTGGCGACCGTCGTCCGGGGGTCGTCGGCGAGGACGCTCGCGAGCGTGCTCGGCAGCGCCTTTTCCCCCTTCATGACCAGGAGAAGCGAGAGCGACAGCGCTTCTGCCGACAGGTCCTTGAGGAGGTAACCGTCGACCCCGGCCTTCAGGAGACGGCCCATGTCCACGAGGCAGAGCTCGTTGGCGAGCACCACGATCCGGAGATCGTCGAACGTCGCCCGGACCCCCTGCAGGCTGTCGAGATCGCTCTCATAACTGCCATTCAGATCGGCCACCAGCAGGTCCGGGACCAGGTCAGGGACCGACGCCCTCGCCGACCAGGGCGTACCAGCTGGCCAGATCGCGCGCCTCGCCCGCAATCGTGAACCGGGACGGATCGAGCAAGTGCCGCAAACCCTGCAGGAAGAGATTGTTCATGCCGACCAAGACGACCTTGATCATGCTCACGATTGATCCTCCACATTCGGTGCGCCGGCGCTCCCACTTCTGATGGGTCGGCGGTCAGCCCCCAGTTGCTTCAGAGCGCGTGGACCATCTGGCCGGAGTGCAGGCCGGCGTGGCGGGCGCAGTGGCGGCGCTCTTGTGCGAACGCGACTTCCAAGAACCCGTTGTGGTGATCACGTTCCCTTCCCATTCCGGGGCATCGTGGAGTGACGCGCCCGACCGGGATACCCCTGAATTGGTATTAGTCTTGGCGGAATTTGGTCTAGTCCGGCTCTGTGCCGCAAGCGACCCCAATGGAGTAGGGCGCGATTTGGCTCATGGAGTGGTATCGTGCCTGCCTCGATTGGAGAAGGCCGGATGGCGAAAGGGCCTAGGCGGGTCTCCGACGGACGGCGCGGCGTGGCCCGTCGTCGGCGCGTTCGGCCTGCCGGCCTCGTGCCCGGAAATCGCCGATGGTGCTGCTTGGCGAAGATCCGGAGGCGTCGGGCTGCACCGGTGCCGATCGATCGTCGGAAGAGTCCGGCCCTCTTCTGATCGCATCTCCCGATCGAGGTCTTCTCACCTCCAAAGGCCAGGCCCGGCACGCATGCCAACCGATCGGGTGAGGCACGCGGTTCGCGCCTGGCTGTTCGGGGTACCTGGAGATAGGCCGTTCGTCCCGCATCCCTCCACGTCTGCAACGGTACCGGCGATCACCGGCCCAGACTACCGTTCCGTCGTCCGGCCATGTGCACAGAGGCATTGTCGTGAGGAGGGTTGGGATGACGAGGCGATTGGGCATGACCGGCGCGGGCTGCACCGATCGCTGCCGGGTCGCGCGGGTCGCGGCCGGGCAACATCCTGCACGAGCCTCCGGCAGCGGGCGGTCCGCGGACCAACCTTCCCAGGTCCGTCGGCTCGTTGATCCGGCGCGCAGCCGCGCGCCTCGCCGGCCCGCCACCGGGCGCGCGTCGGCCGATCGGCATCGACGACCGCGCGGCCTCGCCGGCTGATCGCGCACCGCAAATGGCGTTCGCTTACAAACAGGCCGCAATTTCGGCGGACCGCCGGGCCTTGCCTCGGTTCGAGGCCGCGCGCGAGTTCGAGGCGGCGCCCGGCCGCCTGCGCCTGTCCGGCCGGGTCATCATGTTGCTCTCGCTGGTGATGGTCGACTGTCTCGCGGCTCTGGTCGCCTTCCATCTCGCGACCGAGGCCTACCTGGCGATCACCGGTCAGGGGCCCGAAGGCCTGGCCGTCCGCCCTCACCTGTTCGTGGTGGCGCTGTCCCTGCCCATCGCCTACTGGCTCCTGGACGTGTACCGGGTCCACGGCCAGGCGCCGATCGAGCGGTTCCCGTTGCGCATCAAGGCGACCTGCGTGCTGTTCATGCTGTTGTTCGGCTGGTCCTACGCCGTTCAGGGCAGGCTCTGGCCGCTCGGCGCCGCCCTGCCGATGTTCCTGCTCGCCGTGGCGCTGCCGCTCGTCGGCGAACGTCTCGTCCGGGCCGTGCTGATCCGGTTGGGGCTCTGGGGCGTGCCGACCGTGGTGATCGGTGCCGGCCCGATCGGGCAGGAGGTCGTTCGCATCCTGCAGCAGGCCCCGGAGCTGGGGCTGCGACCGGTCGGCTTCTTTGACGACCGCCACGTCCAGGACGAAGGCTTGCCGGCGGGGTTTCCAGACCTGCCGGTCCTCGGTTCGATCGCCGACAGCGCCAACTACAGCGGGCGCATCGAGACCGCGATCGTCACCACCCCGCTCGGGGCGCAGGAAACGGTCGACGCGGTCGCGATGCAGCTCGGTTATCGCGACCTCATCGTGGTGCCCGACCTCCGCGAGCTGCCGACCCTCGGGGTGCGGACCCGTGACCTCAACGGCCTGATCGGCCTGCAGATGCGGCGGAACCTGCTGCTCCGACGCAACCGCCTGCTCAAGCAGACCACCGACCACCTGATCGCGCTGCCGCTGGCGCTGCTCAGCGCGCCGCTGATCGCGGCTCTGGCGCTCTGGATCAGGACCGTCAGCGGCGGTTCGCCGTTCTACGCCCAGCTGCGGGCGGGCAAGGACGGACGCCCGATCAGGGTCTGGAAGCTCAGGACCATGTACGCCGATGCGGAGGCGCGCCTGGAGCAGCATCTGGCCGAGCATCCCGGCGCGCGCCAGGAGTGGGATCGCTACTTCAAGCTGACCGATGACCCCCGCATCCTGCCGGGCGTCGGCCATTTCCTGCGGCGGACCAGCCTCGACGAGCTGCCGCAGATCGTCAACGTCATCCGCGGCGAGATGAGCCTGGTCGGACCCCGGCCGTTCCCGAAGTATCACCTCGACCGGTTCGACCCGAGCTTCCAGGCGCTGCGCTCGAGCGTGGTCCCCGGGATCACGGGCCTCTGGCAGGTCTCGGCGCGCAGCGACGGCGATCTCGAGGTCCAGCAGACGCTCGACACCTACTACATCCGCAACTGGTCGATCTGGATCGACTTCTACATCCTGTCGCGGACCCTGGGCGCGGTGCTCGCGGGGCGCGGCGCCCGCTGACCGCCGCCACACGCCCGCGGGCCCACCACAGATCCTTCCCGAGGCCCGCGCGACCTTTCGGCGTCGAGATCATGACCAGGATCGGCAGCGCGCCGAAGATCACCAGGCGCCAGGCCTCGAGCTCGCGGCAATACTGCTGGACGCCCCCCGGCGTCAGGCCAGATCGGCCAGCGCGACCGGCAGCGCACCGCGCAGCAAGGCCTTGCGGGCCTGCCACCCGAGGGCGGCATCGAGGGTCTCGAGGAATTGCACCTCGCCGCCGGCGAGCAGCGCGACCGGCAGGCCATTGCGGTAGAGCACGCGGTTGCCGGTCAGCGCGGCGAGCCTCGGCCCCGGCGTCAGGATGCCGACGAGGTTGAGCGGGTCGGCGCCGGACAGCGACACCCAGGCTTCCGAGGCCGGCTGGCGCCGGCCCTCGCGCAACATCCCGATCGCATCCGGCAGCGCGAACTGCTCGCCGGAGAAGCCGGCGACGAACCGGCCGCCCCGGATCTCGCCGCGCGCCTCGAGCCGGCGATAGACCCGCAAAAGGTCGCGCCAGGGCGGCAGCCAGCCGGCCTCGCGCTCGAGCAGGCGCCAGAACACGACCCCGTAGCGCAGCAGCAGCCGGCGCGCGACATGCTCGACCGCCTCCGGGCTCGCCGGCGATGCGGCGAGCGCGGGCCGGGCCCGGTGGGCGAGCGCCCAGCGGCCGGCGTCCTCCATGCCGAACAGGAGCGAGCGGCGGCGGCGCCTGCCGCCGGGTCCGGGCTTGCGCCGGTCGGACGGCACGAGCAGCGCGCGCAGGCCGCCGAAGCTGTCGGAGTTGACGAGGCCGAGGGCGACCAGCTCCGCCAGCGCCTCCTCGACCTGGGACCGCAACAGGCCGGTGCCCTGAACCAGCTCGTCGAAGAAGGACGCGCCCTGCTCGCGAATGCAGCCGGCGACCGCCTGCGCCCGCGGGCCCGGCTGGACCGCGTCCGGGGCGCTCGCCAGCGAGGCCCAGATCGAGGCGTGGCGGCGCGCGAGCAGCGCGATCGGCGTGGTCCTGACCGGGGTTGCGCTGCGCGCGCCGCCGTTCGGCCGGCCGGTGCGCGCGCTCAGGCGCGCCCAGGTGATCCGGCCGGCCAGGCACTGATCGTCGAGCCAGCTCGGCTCGTATTCGGCGAGCCGCGCCGGCAGGATCTCGGTCTCCCAGGCGCCGGCCGGAGCCTCGAAGCCCTCGAGCTGGGCGACGATCACTTCCAGCGCATCCGGCCCCTGCATGCGGGCGTCGGCGGTGACGTGCTGCCAGCCCAGGAGAAAACGCAGGAAGTCGCGCGCCGCGACCGGCTCGATCTCCGCCCGCAGACGCTTGACCGTATACCTGTGGATCCGGGCGAGCAGCCGGCGCTCGCACCATTCATCGATCGCCGCTCCGGGCGTGAAGCGGCCGCGGAGCGCGAAGCCCTCGACCTCGAGCGCCGCGAGCGCGGCCGCGAGCGCCTTCGGCTCCAGCCCCAGCGGCGCCGCGAGCGCCGCCTCGGTGACCGGCCCCAGGCCCTCGAGCCGCCCGCGCAGGATCTCGACCAGCGCGTCGCTCTGCGACCCGGCACGGGCTTCCGGCGCCGCGATCGGCGGATCGAGGGCAGCGCCGGGCCAGAGCGCCTGGAACTGCGGCAGACGCTCGGCCGCGACCCAGAGCGTGGCCGAGGGCGCCCGCAGCCGGGTCGCGCGCCGCTCGCGCGCGAGGGATGCGAGCCAGTCGGTCCAGCCCGGCGCAGCCTGCGCTTCGTCCGATGCCGAGGAAACCGAGCCAGACCAGGGCATCGTGGAGCTCGTCGGGGTTGGCGGCATCGGGCCAGGCTTCGGCGCGCACGCGGGCGATCGCGTCGGGATCGAGCCGGCCGAGGTCGGCCGCGGTCTCCGGCGCCAGCCAGCGCCGGCTCATCACCGCCTGGGTCCGGCGCTCCTCGAGCGGCGCGTCGTCGAGATAGGCATAGGGCCGGGCCGAGAGCACCTCGAGGGCCAGCGGCGACGGCTCGGTGAGATCGCGGGCGACGACGCCGATCGCGCCCGACTCGAGCCCGGCCAGCAGCCGCTCCAGCCCTTCGATGTCCATCGCATCGTTCAGGCAGTCGGCGATGCTCTGGCCGACCAGAGGGTGGTCGGGGACCTCGCGCTCGCCGACCAGGTTCTCGGCGCAGGCGATCTGGTCGGGGAAGATCGCCGCGATCAGGTCCTCGGCGTCCATGCGCGCGAGCTGCGGCGGCACCTTGCGGCCGCCGCGGAACCGCGGCAGGGCGAGCGCCACGCCCGCGACCCAGCGCCAGCGGGTGATGAACATCGGCGCATCGAGCAGCGCCTGGATCAGGAGCGGCCGGACGCTCGCCGAGTGCAGATAGTGCTGCACCTCGGCCAACTCGAAACTGTGCGCCGTGGTCAGCGACAGCACGATGTTGTCCTCGGTCGCCGCCGCCTGCAGCTCGAAGTTGAACTTGCGGCAGAAGCGCTTGCGCAGCGCCAGTCCCCAGGCGCGGTTGATGCGGCTGCCGTAGGGCGAATGGATCACCAGCTGCATGCCGCCGACTTCGTCGAAGAAGCGCTCGAGCACGACCTTGTCCTGGGTCGGCAGGCAGCCGAGGACCGCGTGCGCCGCGGCCAGATACTCGACCAGCTGGCTCGCGGCCGGCTCGTCGAGGCCGAGTTCCAGGGTCAGCCAGCGCAGCACGTCCGCTCCGGCCGGGTCGGTCGCGAGGCGGGCCGCGATCTCCGCCCGCAGGCGCGAGACCGAGGCCGACAGCTCGTCGCTCCGCCCCGGCGCCTCGCCCAGCCAGAACGGGATCGTCGGCGGCTGGCCGCGCGCGTCCTCGACCCGGACGGTGCCGCGTTCGACCCGGAGGATGCGGTAGGACGCATTGCCGAGCTGGAAGACGTCGCCGGCCATGCTCTCGACCGCGAAATCCTCGTTGACGCTGCCGATCACCTGGCTCTCGGGCTCCAGGATCACCTGGTAGTCGGCGGTATCCGGGATCGTGCCGCCCGAGGTCAGCGCGGTCAGCCGGGCACCCCGGCGGCCGCGCAGGACGTGGTTGACACGATCGTGATGGATCAGCGCGCCGCGCCGGCCACGCCGCGTGCTGAAGCCTTCGGCCAGCATGCCGACCACCGCCCCGAAATCGGCGCGCGCCAGCGCGCGGTACGGCCAGGCCCGACGCAGCAGCGCGTAGAGCTCGTCCTCCCGCCATTCCCTGGCCGCGACCTCGGCGACGATCTGCTGCGCCAGCACGTCCTGCGGCTGCTCGGGGAGCCGCAGCCGGTCGAGCTCGCCGCGGCGGACGCTGTCGAGCAATGCCGTGCACTCGACCAGCTCGTCGCGCGACAGCGGGAACAGCCGGCCCTTGGGCGTGCCGTCGATCGAGTGGCCCGAGCGCCCGACCCGCTGGAGGAAGCTCGCGATCGCGCGCGGCGAGCCCAGCTGGCAGACCAGGTCGACCTCGCCGATGTCGATGCCGAGCTCGAGCGAGGCGGTCGCGACCAGCGCCCGCAGCGCGCCGCGCTTGAGCCGCTGCTCGGCGTCCAGCCGCTGCTCCTTGGCGAGGCTGCCGTGATGCGCGGCGACCTCAGCCTCGCCCAGGCGCTCCGACAGCTGGCGGGTCACCCGCTCGGCCAGCCGGCGCGTGTTGACGAAGATCAGCGTCGTGCGATGGGCAAGCGTCAGCTGGGCCAGGCGGTCGTAGACCTGCTGCCAGACGTCGGCGGACATCACGGCTTCGAGCGGTGCCGCGGGGACCTCGAGGGCGAGGTCGCGCGCCCGGCGGTGGCCGCTGTCGATGACCCTGCAATCCTCGGCCGGCGCGCCGACCAGGAAGCGCGCGACCGTCTCGATCGGCTTCTGGGTCGCCGACAGGCCGATCCGCAGCAGGCGGCGGCCGCAGAGCGCCGAGAGGCGCTCGAGCGAGAGCGCCAGGTGCGCGCCGCGCTTGTTGGGGGCGAGCGCGTGGATCTCGTCGACGATCACGGTCCGGGTCGTCGCCAGCATCTTGCGACCGGACTCGGAGCCGAGCAGGATGTAGAGCGACTCCGGCGTCGTGACCACGATGTGCGGCGGGCACTTGCGCATCCGCAGGCGCTCGCCCGCCGGCGTGTCGCCCGTGCGCACCCAGGTCCGGATCTCGACCTCCGGCAGGCCCAGCTCGCGCAAGGCCTCGCGGATGCCGGCGAGCGGCGCTTCCAGATTGCGCTGGATATCGTTCGAGAGCGCCTTGAGCGGCGAGACGTAGACCACCTGCGTCTCGTCCTTGAGCTCACCCGCCAGCCCTTGCCGCAGCAGGGCGTCGATCGCCGCAAGGAAAGCGGCCAGCGTCTTGCCGGAGCCCGTGGGGGCTGCGATCAGGGTATGGCGGCCGGCCCGGATCGCCGGCCACGCCTCGGCCTGCGCCGCGGTCGGCGCCTCGAAGCTGCGATCGAACCAGGCGGCGACCGCCGGATGAAACAGCGTGGCTGGGGTCATGCGAGCGAACCGGTGCGGGCCAACGAGAGGACCATGATAGCCCAATTGCCGCCGGCGCCAGCGCCATTCTGCCGGCGCCTGCCGGCCGGTCGCGAGAATAAGGGGCTCCGGCCTCGGGGAATCAACCCCCGATCGGCCGCGGCCGGAGTTGCCAAGCGCGCCGGGCCTGTGGCATTCTGAGCGGCGCGTGAGGCCCTTCGCTTGGAAAGGCCGTCGCCCGGAAGCCCGTCTCGCGCGGTCAGGAATTCCGGGCTGTCCGAGGTTGCCGGGACGGCCGATGTTCGCCTTCGGACAGAAGAAGCCGAGGCACGCGCGCCGCTATGCGGCGCGGTGGGCGCAGGGTCGTGTCAATTCCGAGCGGACCGATGGTTCCCTGCTCACCCGACTGTCCCGCGGTTGTCGCCGACCTCCGGGTAGGCTCGACATCGGCGCCCGGACGGCGTGCCGGGACCTCACACCCACCGCTGCAACAATGGCTCGCAAGGGAGGCGACTGATGATCAGGCATTTGGCATCGCGTTGGCCGCTCACTTTGGCCCTGATGTCGTCGGGGCTGCTGGCGTTCGTGGGATCGCCCGCCCAGGCGATCGACCCGCTCGGCGCCGACGCGTTCAACGTCAAGACCGATCTCGATCTGGCGGCGCTGACGCGTGACGACTTCGAGGCCACGGTCACCGCCGCGATCAAGCCCGGCAGTCAGGTCGTGTTCTACGACTTCGCCGACACGCTGTGCGAGCCGCTGGCGGCCAAGGCGGCCGAATTCGCCAAGGCGAGCGGGGTCGCGGTCCAGCACGTCTGCGTCGACGGCGACGCCGCCACCCAGCAGCTGATCGCGGCTCAGCAGGCGGGCGCTGCGGCGCCGGCCGACCTGTTCTTCGGACCCAACGGCAACATGCGCGCCCTGACCCAGGCCGGCGTGATCGCCAACATCCCGCTGGCGGACCTGCTGCCCAACGCCGCCGACCTCGACCCCGAGGCCGCCCGCCGCTCGCGCGGCTTCGAGCACGGCGGCACCGTGCTGCCATTCCACCGCAACCAGACCGTGCTCGCCTACAATTCGGCCAACGTCGACCAGGTGCCGCAGACCCTGGACGAGCTGTTCGCGGCCGCCAAGGCCAAGGACGGCAAGGTCGCGATCACCAACCCGACCGAGGGCGGCAGCGGCTCCGGCTTCGTCGAGAGCGCGCTTCTGGCGCTTGCCCCCGAATGCAAGGACGACCTCTACAACTTCGGCCTCAGCGAGGCCGAGACGAAGGCGGTCGCGGCGCGCTGCATGCCGGCGGTGATCGACTATTTCCGCGCCCAGAAGCCGCTGATCACCTTCACCAACGGCAACGAGGATTCGATCAAGGCCCTGGTCAACAACGTCGTCCTGTTCGCGACCGTGTGGGAGGACGACCTCTACACGCTCGCGAGCAAGGGTCTGGTGCAAAAGACGGTGCGGCCGTTCCTGCTCCAATCCGGTCAGGTCGGCGACGGCGACGGCCTGTTCGTCCTGGCGTCGACCACGCAGCTCCCGGCGGCGCTGCTGTTCGCCAACTACCTGATGAGCGACGACGTCCAGATCGCCAAGATGGAGCTGACCGGCAGCCGGACCGCGCGCCTCGATCTGCAGACCGCCGGCAAGATCCCCGAGCGCCTGGCGAGCTTCCTGCTGCCGGACAAGGAGTACCACGAGCGCACCCGGCCGCGGATCAACGGCCTGATCGCCGACGAGGCGTCCGATCTGTTCGTCAAGCAGGTGATCGCGCAGTAGGGCGGTGATCGCAAACTAGGCCATGGCGCGGCTCGAGCTTCGCGGCCTGACCAAGCGGTTCGGCGATCAGGTCGCGGTCGAGGACCTCAGCCTCGAGGTCGCCGACGGCGAGTTCCTGACCCTGCTCGGCGCCTCGGGCTGCGGCAAGTCGACCACGCTCCGCCTGATCGCGGGCCTGGTCGTGCCCGACGCCGGCGCGGTCCTGCTCGACGGTGAGCCGGTCCACGACCGGCCGGTCCATCGTCGGGCGACCGCGATGGTCTTCCAGAGCTACGCCCTGTTCCCGCACATGACCGTGCGCAAGAACGTCGCCTTCGGGCTCTTGATGCGGGGCGCCACGAAGGAGGTGATCGCGTCCCGGGTCAGCGAGACGCTGCGCCTGGTCGAGCTCGAGGGCCTGGACCAGCGCTACCCGCGCCAGCTGTCCGGCGGCCAGCAGCAGCGGGTGGCGCTCGCCCGCGCCCTGGTCACGAGGCCCGAGGTCCTGCTGCTCGACGAGCCCTTGAGCAATCTCGACGCCAAGCTGCGCGAGCGCTTGCGCCTCGACCTGGCCGAGCTGCAAAGGCGCCTCGGCGTGACCACGATCTACGTCACCCACGACCAGGCCGAGGCGCTGGCGCTGTCCGACCGGATCGCGCTGATGGCGGGCGGGCGGATCGTCGAGGTCGGCACCCCCGAGGCGGTCTACCGCACCCCGCGCTCGCGCCTGACCGCCGAGTTCCTGGGGGTCGCCAACCTGCTCGAGGGCCGCTTTCTGGCCGCGGGCCGCGACGGCTGCACGGTCCAGACCCGCCTCGGCCGGCTCAGCCTCGCGGCCGAGACCGCCGCCCGGCCGGGCGAGCAGGTCGCGTTCTGCGTGCGTCCCGAGGACATCCGGATCGGCGCTCCGGGGCCGGATGGCGCGCTCACCTTCGCCGGCCGCATCCGGCATGCCGCCTACATGGGCTCGCTCACCGACTACCTGGTCGAGCTCGACGCCGACGGCCTGTTGCTGCGCGTGCACGCGCCCGGCAGCGGCGGCTGGCCGGTCGGCAGCCCGGTGTCGGTGACCTTGCCGAGCGCGGCCGCGCTGATCCGCGCCGATGATCGGGACGCCCGGCCATGACCGAGGCGGGCCTGTCGCAGCCGGGCTGGGGCGAAGCCGGGTCCGTGCGCGCGGGCGGCCTGCACCGGCGGCGGGAGTGGCTCGCGACCTGGCTGCTGCTGTTGCCCGGCTGCGGCTATCTGTTGATCGCGGTCGCGTTGCCGCTGGTCAATCTCGCGCTCGCCAGCCTCGGCCTGCTGGCCCTCGGCCCGGCGCCGGGCCTGACGCTCGAGTTCTATGGCGAGGTCTTCGGCAACTCGATCCTGCGCGACAGCCTCTTGTTCTCTCTCTACATCGCGCTCTCGACCACGATCCTCAGCGTCTCGGTCGCGACCATGTTGAGCGCGCTGCTGCTGATCAAGCTGCCCGGCCGCTACCTGATCGGGGTCCTGTACAAGATCCCGCTGGTGGTGCCCGGCCTGATCGCCGCGTTCCTGGTCGCCTCGATGATCGGGCCGGGCGGGATCGGCGCCCGGATCGTCGCCCATTTCGGCTGGAGCTGGCCCGAGCTGGTCAACGACAAGCGCGGGCTCGGCATCATCCTGGTGCTGATGTGGCAGAACGTGCCGATCACGATGCTGATCGTCTCGGCGGTGATCGGCGGCATCCCGCAGGACATCATCGATGCCGCGCGCAACCTCGGCGCCGGCCCCAGGCAGGTGTTCGCCAAGGTGATCCTGCCGTTGTCGCTGCCGGGCGTCTCGGCCGCGGCGCTGATCGTGTTCATCGATTGCTTCGGCACCTTCGCGGTGCCCTCGATCATCGGCCCGGTCTACCCGCAGGCGATCTCGGTGATGATGACGGTCGAGTTCCTGCAGCGGGCGAACTGGGGCGTCGCGTCCGCGATCGGCGTGCTGATGACCCTGGCGACGGCCGTGGTCCTCTACCTCTACCATCGGCTGCTGCGCCGGATCCGGGAGAGCCAGGCGTGATGAGCGGCGCCTGGCTGATCGGCCACGGACGTCTGCGCTGGCTGCTCGCCGGCCTGCTGTTCGTGGCCGCGGTCCTGGTGTTCCTGGTGCCGATCGGGGTCGCGGTGCTCTGGTCGCTGGTCAACCCGGACGACGGCTGGTTCCCGCCCGACATCCTGCCGCCGAGCTATTCGCTCGCCAACTGGCGGGCCCTGTTCGCGGTCCCCGAGCTCGCCGACGCCTGCGTCACGAGCTTCACGATCGCGACCCTGGTGACGATGCTCTGCGCGCTCCTCGGCCTGCCGAGCGGCTACGCCATCGGCCGCCGGCCGCTCCGGGCCCGGCGCGCGCTCGAGCTACTGGTGCTGACGCCTTTGATGCTGCCGTCGGTGGTGATCGCGACCGGCCTCGGCTCGCTGTTCATCCGCCTCGGCCTCGCCCAGACCATGGCCGGCGTGGTCCTGGTCCAGACCGTGGTCGTGCTGCCGTTCATGATCCGGATCGTGGCCGCGACCTTCGAGGGCATGCCCCAGGACGTGATCGACGCCGCGCGCAATCTCGGCGCCGGCCCGCTCGCGCTGACCCGGCACGTGCTCGTGCCCCTGGTGCTGCCCGGCCTGCTCGCCGGCGCGCTGCTCAGCTTCATCGGCAGCCTGCAGGAGTTCCTGCTCGCCTTCGTGGTCGGCATGCCGCGGGTCCAGACGCTGCCGATCCTGCTCTGGTCCTATCTGGGCGGGCGGTCGTCGATCTGGACCTATGGCGCGGTCGTGTCGCTGGTGATGCTGGCGCCGACCGTGATCATCCTGTTCATCGCCGAGCGGGTCCTGAAGCAGGAGTACCTCGCGGCCGGCTTCGGCAAGGCCTGATCCATCCCATGCAGGAGTGAGCTCGATGGCGGTTCCGTTGTTCGCGAAGGCGGCCGGTCGGCCCCTGATCTCGGCCCATCGCGGCTTCTCGGCGGCAGCACCCGAGAACACCATCAGGGCGCTCGAGGCAGCCCTCGCGGCCGGCGCCGACGTCGCCGAGGTCGATCTGCGCATGACCCGGGACGGTCAGCTGGTGCTGATGCACGACCGCAGCGTCGATCGCACCACTGATGGCCGGGGCCGGGTGAGCGAGCTCAGCCTCGACGAGATCCGCGGGCTTGATGCCGGCGCTTGGTTCAAGCCTGAATTCGCCGGCGCGCGCGTGCCGACCCTCGAAGAGGCGCTGCGCTGGAGCGCCGGCCGGCTCGGCTTCCTGCTCGAGCTCAAGGAGTACCCGGAGCGCCAGCCCGCCTTCGTCGACCAGCTGATCGCGACCATCGAAGGCTGCGCCGCCGAGGGGTTCGTCCTGGTCGCGGGCTTCGACCACGTGACCCTCGCCGAGGTCAAGCGTCGGCGCCCGAGCTGGCCGATCGAGATGATCTACCACTGCCGCCTCGCCGATCCGGCGCACGCTGCGCGCGCCTGCGGGGCCGCGCTCGCCTCGCTCGAGCCGGAGTTCTGTCTGCCGTGGGATGTCGAGGTGCTGCACGCTGCCGGGATCGCGGTCCTGACCACCGTGCTCTCGGTCGAGCACGGCCGGGAGCTGTCCCGGATGGGCGTCGACTTCTTCGAATCCGACGACGTCCGGCTCGCGGTCGAGGCCGCCCGCGCCGTGACCGCCGGCGCGTGAGGCGGGCGATGGCTCCGGACGCGCTCGCGGCCCGCTACGAGACCGCGCAGGCGATCGCCCACGCCGCCGGCCGGCTGGCGCTCGGTCTGCGCGCCGCCGGCCCGCTCGAGGTCGAGGCCAAGGGCCGGCAGGACTTCGTCACCGCCGTCGACCGCGCGGTCGAGCGCCTGATCCGCGAGCGCCTGGCCGCGGCCTTTCCCGGCGACGGCTTCCTCGGCGAGGAGTTGGGCACCGCCCCCGGCGCCGCCGCCGAGGCGCCGCTCTGGGTGGTCGATCCGATCGACGGCACCGCGAACTTCATCCGCGGCCTGCCCGACTGGTGCGTCTCGATCGGGCTTCTGGTCGAAGGCGGGCCGGTGATCGGGGTGATCTACCATCCCGGTGCCGACGAGCTGTTCGCCGCCTGCCGGGGCCGGGGTGCCAGCTGCAACGGCGCCCCGATCCGGGTCAGCGATCGGACCTCGCTCGAAGGTGCCACGGTCGCGATCGAGTTCTCCTTCTATCAGCCGCTCGCGACCCACATCGGCCACCTCCGGGCGCTCCTGGAGCAGGGCTCCGAGTACCGCCGCAACGGCTCGGCGGCGCTCTCGCTCGCCGAGGTCGCCTGCGGCCGCCTCGACGGCTTCTTCGAGCTGAAGCTCAACGCCTGGGACGTGGTCGCCGGCATGGCGCTGGTCAAAGAAGCCGGCGGCTGGGTCAGCGACTTCCTGGCCGAGGGCGGCCTCACCCGAGGCAATCGCCTCCTGGCCGCCACCCCCGGCCTCCGCCAGCCCTTGCTCGACCTCACCAACCCGTAGCGCGCGCCCGATGGTCTCGAAAGACGCCCGTTGCACCGGTAGCAAGCCGCCCCAGCCCGCGTCTCCTGCCCGTCACCCCGAGAAGGATCGCCCGATGAGCCTCGCACCGTCGCCGGCCGCGGTCTCCGACTTCACGACCGAAGAGTACCGGCACCGCCTGGCGGGAGCGCAGGCGCTGATGGCCGAGAGCGGCCTCGACGCGCTCCTGATCACGACCGAGGCCAACTTCCGCTGGTTCACCGGGCTCCGCAACCAGAGCTGGATCAGCCCGACCCGGCCCATGTTCCTGGTCGTGCCGGCGGCGCGCGCGCCGATCGCCGTGATTCCCACCGGCAGCCGCGTCGTCATGCGGACGAGCTCCTGGCTCGACGACGTGCGCAGCTGGCCCTCGCCGCGGCCGGCCGACGACGGGGTGAGCCTGCTGATCGAGGCGCTGTCCGAAGTGAGCGGCCGCCACGGCAGAATTGGCGGCGAGCTCGGGCCGGAGCACCAGCTCCGGATGCCGATCCTCGACTTCTGGCGGGTCCAGAAATCCCTGGCACCGCTCGAGTTCGTCGATGGCAGCTCGATCACGCGCCGGCTGCGCATGGTGAAGTCCGCGGCCGAGATCGAGCGCCTGCACGCCAGCGCCGAGCTCGTCTCGGCCGCCTTCGAGGCGCTGCCCGAACGGCTGGCCGCCGGCGCCAGCGAGCGCGAGGCGGCCCTGGAACTGCACCTCGACATCCTTCGCCGCGGCGCCGAGAAGGTCCCCTATCTGGTCGCGGCCTCGGGCCCCGGCGGTTACCAGACGATCAACAGCGATCCGGGCGCGCGCGCCCTGGGCCGGGGCGATCTCCTGTTCATCGACGTCTGCAGCACCGTCGACGGCTACTTCTCGGACTTCGATCGCAACTTCGCCTTCGGGCCGCCGGAGGCGGCGGCGCGACGCGCCCACGACCTGGTTTTTCGGGCGACCGAGGCGGGGCTCGCGGCCGTACGGCCCGGCGTCCGCGCCGCCCAGGTCTGGCAGGCCATGGCCGAGGCGCTCGGCAGGGAAGCGGTCCAAGCCGCGAGCGTCGGCCGCATGGGTCACGGCATCGGCCTCAACATGACCGAGCCGCCCTCGATCCATCCCGAGGACGAGACCGTGCTGGCGCCCGGGATGGCGCTCACCATCGAGCCCGGCATCGGCTACACCTCCCGGGACGGGGAGAGCAGGGTGATGGTGCACGAGGAGAACGTCGTCGTCACCGATCGGGGGGCCCGCCTCCTGACCCGGCGCGCCCCCGCCGAGATGCCGGTGATCGGTTGATGGACGGATCGACAGGAGTTGCAGCGGGAATGTCCAGATGAGAGCGATTCGCGTCCCCCGCCCCGGCGATTCGTCGGTGCTGGAGGTGGTCGAGCTGCCGATGCCCGAGCCCGGGCCGGGCGAGGTGCTGGTGCGGATCGAGGCCGCAGGCGTCAATTTCCTCGACATCCAGACCCGGCTGCAGCGCTATCCGGGCGGCAGCAGCTTTCCGCACATCGCCGGACGCGAGGGCGCCGGGCGGGTGATCGGGCTGGGCCGAGGGGTCGAGGGCCTGGCGGTCGGCGATCCGGTGGCGGTGAGCGCGGTGCTCGGCTGCTATGCCGAGGCCATCGCGGCGCCCGCGGCCAGGGTCCTGAAGCTGCCGGACGCGATCGACACCCGGACCGCGGCCGCGTCCCTGGTCCAGGCGATGAGCGCCTGGGTCTTCACCCACGAGACCTATGCGGTGCGGCCCGGCGACTGGGTGCTGGTCCATGCCGGCGCCGGCGGCACCGGGCGCATGATCGTGCAGGCCGCCAAGGCCTGCGGCGCGACCGTGGTCGCGACCGTCTCGAGCGAGGCCAAGGAAGCCGTCGCGCGCGCCGCCGGCGCCGACCATGTGATCCGCTACACCGAGGTCGATTTCGCCGAGGCGGCGCGGGCGATTCCCGGATTTCCGGGCTTCGCCGCGATCTACGATTCGGTCGGGCCGACCGTGCCGCAGGGCCTGCCGCTCTTGCGCCGGCGCGGCATCATGGTCAGCATGGGCAAATCCGGCGGCCCGATCCCGGCCCTCGATCTGGACGAGCTCAACCGGCTGGGCTCGCTCTACGTCACGAGGCCGAACACGCTGCACTACACCGAGGCGCGCGCCGACCTCGAGCGGATCGCGGCCGCCACCTTCGAGCTGATCGCCGGCGGCAAGCTCCAGGTCCTGATCGACCGGACTCTGCCGCTCGAGCGCGCGGCCGAGGCCCAGGACCTGCTGGCCGGCCGCCAGACCGTCGGCAAGATCCTGCTCCTGCCCTGAGCCCGTCGGCAATGAGGCGTGGCGCCGGTTGACGCTCGCCGCGGCGCGTCTCGAGAACCGGCAAAACACAGAGGAGGAACCAGAAGCCCGATGACGACCGACGCCGGACCCCGCTCCCTGCTGTTCACCCCGATCGAGCTGCGCGGCGTGCGCGCGCGCAACCGCGTCGTGGTCTCGCCGATGTGCCTGTACTCGGCTATCGACGGCTTCGCCAACGACTGGCACTTCGTGCACTACGGCAAGCTCGCGGTCGGCGGCGCCGGGATCGTATTCGTCGAGGCGACCGGGGTCGAGCCCGAGGGCCGGATCACCCACGGCTGCACCGGCCTGTGGTGCGACCAGCAGATCGCGCCGCTCCGGCGGATCGCCGACTTCATGCGCGCCGAGGGTGCGGTGCCGGCGATCCAGCTCGCCCACGCCGGCCGCAAGGGCTCGAGCCAGCGGCCCTGGCAGGGCGCCGAGGCGCTGGGCGAGGCCGAGGCGGCGGTCGGCGAAGGCCCCTGGCGGATGGTGGCACCCAGCCCGCTGCGCGCCAATCCCAAACGCGACCTGCCGGCCGAGATCACACTCACAGAGATGGCCACGATCAAGGACGCCTTTGCCGCCGCCACCCGGCGCGCGCTCGCCGCCGGCTACGACATCGTCGAGATCCACGGCGCCCATGGCTATCTGCTGCACGAGTTCCTCTCGCCGATCAGCAACCGGCGGACCGACGCCTACGGCGGCACGCTCGCCAACCGGATGCGCTATCCGCTCGAGGTCGCCGAGGTCGTGCGCAGCGCCTGGCCGGACGACCAGCCGGCGTTCTTCCGGCTCTCGGCGATGGACGGCCCGAAGGACGGCTGGAGCCTCGAGGACACCCTGGTGTTCGCGACCGAGCTCGGCCGGCTCGGCTACGACGTGATCGACTGCTCGTCGGGCGGCATCGACGCCAAGCGCTCGCGCTCGGTCGCGACCGCGCTCACCCGGCGGCCGGGCTTCCAGGTGCCGTTCGCCGAGCGGGTCCGGCGCGAGACCGGCCTGTTGTCGATGGCGGTCGGGCTGATCGTCAAGGCGGCCCATGCCGAAGCGATCCTGCGCGAGGGCCGCGCCGACCTGGTCTGCCTCGGGCGCGAGCTGCTCGCCAACCCGAACTGGCCGTTGCACGCGATCCTCGAGCTCGAGGGCGAGGACGGCTACGACGTCTGGCCGCCGCAGTTCGAATGGAGCCTGCGCAAGCGCGCCGGGTGGGCCGCCAAGTATCATTCGGCGCCCGAGGTCTGAGGCCGGCGGCGGCGGCCCAGCTTGCGGCGACCGGTGAAACCGGCTACGTAACCTCTCAAGACTTCAAAGAATCGCCCTCGAGGGTCGGGGCGGCCCGAGCGGGCGCTCGATCGATGCGCCGTCTCATCGATGCCATCGCATCTTGGCCATCTCTGGGAGGAATTGCCGTGGCTGACGCGCCCCTGCTCAGCGAGCTCTCCGCCGACCATGTGCGCGCGCATGTCGAGCACATCGCGCTCAACATCCCATCCCGCCTCGCGGGCTCCGCGAATGCGCGCCGGATGGCCGAGTACAGCGCCCAGGCGCTGCGCGAGGCCGGCGTCAGCGCGACCGTCCACGAGCTGCCGGGCCTGGTGAGCTTCCCCGAGCGCGCCGAGTTCCGCATCCTGCACCCGCGCGAGGTGGCGGTCCCGGCCAACACGCTCGGCCACAGCCTCGAGACCCTGGCCGACGGCATCAGCGGCGAGCTGGTCGACGTCTACTCCGGCGCGTTCTCGGACTACGAGGGCAAAGACGTGGTCGGCAGGATCACCATGTCGGAGCTCTCCTATTCGCCCGCCCGCCACGAGAAGCAGCGGATCGCCGGCCTCAAGGGCTCGATCGGCCAGGTGATGATGAACTGGGGCCACCCGGAGAACGAGGCCCTGCCGTTCGGCTCGGTCAAGCCGGTCTGGGGCAACCCCACGCCCGCGACCTACGCGAGCGAGATGGCGACCATCCCCTGCATCGGGATCAGCCGGGTCGCCGGCCTGTCGCTGCGCGAGATGCTGGCCCAGGGCGAGGTCCGGGTCTGGCTTCGGACCCACGTCGACAACGGCTGGCGACCGGTCCAGATCACGGTCGGCGAGATCCCGGTCGCGGGCACCGAGGACTTCGTCCTGGTCGGCGGCCATCAGGATTCCTGGCCCGGCCAGGCGGCGACCGACAACGCCGCCGGCAACGCCTGCATGATGGAGCTCGCCCGGGTCTTCAACCGCCACCGGGGCGAATTGCGGCGCGGCCTGATGTTCGGCTTCTGGACCGGGCATGAGACCGGCACCATGATCGGCTCCAGCTGGTTCGCCGATCGCAACTGGGACCGGCTGCGCGCGCATGCGCTCGCCTATCTGCAGATCGACCAGCCGGCCTGCGTCGGCACCACCCGCTGGGGCACGTCCTCGAACGCCGAGCTCCGACGCTTCCATGAGACGATCGAGCGGCAGGTGCTCGGCAACGTCCCGATCTACTGGCGCCGGGTCATGAAGAACGGCGATTCCTCGTTCTTCGGCCTCGGCATCCCGATGCTCCACGGCGAGGGCTCGTTCACCGAGGAGGAGCTCAAGGCGACCGCGCTGGCCAACCTCGGCTGGTGGCATCACTCGGTCGAGAACACGCTCGACAAGCTCGACTGGACCTGGATGGCCCAGCACTTGCGTGTCTACGGGGCATACCTCTGGGAGCTGTGCACCGCGCCGATCCTGCCGTTCGAGTTCACCGAGGTCGCCAAGCAGTTCGAGGACCGCCTGCTCGAGCTGCGGGACTCCGGCCGGGCGGTCGGGCTCGAGGGTGCTATCGCACGGGCCCAGGGGCTCGGGCGGGCCGCCCGGCGACTGGCCGAGACCTGCGATCACTGGCGCGGGGTTTATCAGAAGGAGGGCGACATCCAGGACGGCCCGGCCGAGCGACTGAACCGGTGCATGCAGCGGATCAGCCATCTGCTCGTGCCCATGCAGAGCACCGCCAAAGGGACCTACGGCCAGGACTCCTATGGTTTCACGCCTCAGACCACGATGATCCCCTGCCTCTACGATCTGCCGCGGCTGACCGGGCTCGGCGACGGCCCGGACCGCTGGATGCTCGAGACCCAGCTCGTGCGCGAGCGCAACCGGGTCGCCGACGCGCTGGGCGACGCGAGCGAGCTGATCGAGGAGACGCTTGCCCGCCTCGACTGAACGGCGTTCGAGGAGACCGCCCGTGAAGGTGCTCTACCAGCTGACCAGCCCCATGGAGCGGACCGTGCTCGGCCAGGCCGAGGTCGAGCGCCGGCGTGCCTTCCTCAAGGCCCGCGCCGCCGCCGGCACCGAGGTCCTGGTCTGGAGCAACACCAGCGCGCCGCCCTCGATCGAATCCGCCTACGACGCCGCGCGGGCCGTGCCGGCTCTGCTCGATCTCGCCCACAAGGCCGAGGCCGAAGGCGTCGACGCGCTGGTGATCGGCTGCTTCAGCGATCCGGGCCTCGAGGCGATCCGCGAGATCGTCGCCCTGCCGGTGATCGGCCCGGGGGCGGCGGCCTTGCATCTGGCGGCCCAGCTCGGAACCCGCTTCAGCCTGATCACACCCTCGGCGGCCCATGGCGGCCGGACGCTCGCGCGGATGCGCGCGCTCGGCCTCGAGGCCCGCTTTGCCTCGGTCCGGGGCATGGGCATGTCGGTCCTCGACCTCGCGCGGGATCGCCAGGGCGCGCTCGCCCGGATCGCCGAGGCCGGGCGGCGCGCGGTCGAGCAGGACGGCGCCGACATCCTGGTGCTCGGCTGCATGAGCATGGCCTTCCTCGACGTCACCGGCGACCTCCAGGCCGCGATCGGCGTGCCGGTGGTCAACCCGGTGCTGGCCGCGCTCAAGACCGCGGAGGCGGTGGCGCTGATGGGCCTTGGCCACAGCAAGGCAGCCTATCCCCTGCCGCCCAAGATGGACATGCTCTGAGCCACCCGACATCGAAACCAGGAATCAGGGACCACCAGGGAGTAGCACCGATGCGTATGCTCAAGATCGCCGCGATCGCGGCCGTCCTCACGCTCGGGCTCGGCGCCCCGCCGTCGGTCAAGGCGGAAGGGACGCTGCGTTGGGGCGACAATCTGCCGGCGGGCATGGATCCGCAGGCGATCTACGACGTGCCGATGCAGTTCGTGCTGCTCAACGTCTACGACGGGCTCTACCGCTACGTCGGCAACCCACCGGAGCTGGTGCCGTGGCTGGCCGAGAGCCACACGGTGAGCGACGACGGCCTGACCTGGGACTTCAAGCTGCGCCAGGGCGCGACCTTCCACGACGGCAGCGAGATCACCGCCGAGGACGTGCTCTACAGCTTCCAGCGCCTGCTGGCGCTCGGCAAGGGGCCGTCCGGCGCCTTCTCGCCGGTGCTCAAGCCCGAGAACGTGACCGCGGTCGACAAATACACCGTGCGTTTCGTGCTCAACGAGCCCTACGCGCCGTTCCTCTCGGCGCTGCCGATCGTCGCGATCGTCAATCCGCGGCTGCTCAAGGCGCATGAGCAGAACGGCGACTGGGGTGCGGCCTGGCTCGCCTCGAACGATGCCGGCTCCGGCGCCTACATCTTCGATCCGACCAACTACCGGCCGCAGGAGGCGGTCGATCTCAAGCGCTACGACAACCACTTCTACGGCTGGAAGGACAACCCCAACCCGATCGATGTGGTCAAGGCCCGCGACGTCAAGGAGACCTCGACCCGCGTGCTCGCGCTGATCAAGGGCGATCTCGACACCACCGACAGCTACCTGCCGACCGATCAGGTCGAGCGGGTCGAGAAGGCGCCTGGCGTCCACGTCGAGCAGGACCAGTCGATGCGGATCTTCGTCATCCGCATGAACAACACCAAGTCGCCGTTCGACAACATCAACGCCCGCAAGTGCTTCGCGCACGCCTTCAACTACCAGGGCTTCATCCAGGGCATCCTGAAGGGCTACGCCGAGCGCAACCCGGGGCCGTTGCCGAAGAACCTGTGGGGCTATCCGGAGGATCTGGTCGGCTACGACTACGACCTCGACAAGGCCAAGCAGTATTGCGACAAGGCGCGCGCCGAGGGCGCCGATCTCGACCGCCCGATCGAGCTCCACATCCAGAGCCAGCTCGAGCAGACCACCCAGGCGGCGCAGCTGTTCCAGAGCGATCTCCTCAAGCTCGGCGTCAACGTCAAGTTCGTCGCCAACCTGTGGCCGAACCTGACCGCCTCGACCGCCAAGCCCGAGACCACGCCGGACATGTGGATCCACTGGGTCAGCACCTACTTCGTCGACCCCGAGAACTGGATCGGGCAGATGTACGACAGCCAGTTCCACGGCACCTGGAAGGCGTCGTCCTGGTATCAGAACGACAAGGTCGACCAGCTTCTGCGCGAGGCGCGCACCGTCACCGATCAGGCCAAGCGGGCCGAGCTGTACAAGCAGGCGACCAAGCTCGTGGTCGCGGATTCGCCCGACATCTGGGTCTACAACACGGTCCAGCTGCGCGGCCTCAGCGACCGGGTCAAGGGCTACAAGTTCAGCCCGGTCGGCAGCGGCGGCGAGGTCCGCTACATGCACATCGAGGGCTGACCGGAGCCCGGGCGGCGCGGGCGCGTCCCGCGTCGCCCGGCCGGACCCCGCCGTCACGCCAAGCACGAGGTCCGCATGCTCCGGTTCATCGTCCGGCGGATTCTGCTCGTGATCCCGGCCCTGTTCGGGCTTTTGGTGCTGACCTTCGTGCTCGTGCGGGTGGTGCCGAACGACCCGTCCTCAGCCCTCGCCGGCGAGAACGCCACGCCTGAGCAGGTCGCCCGGATCCGCGCCCAATACGGGTTCGACAAGCCGCTGGTCGTCCAGTTCCTGATCTATCTGCGCCAGGTCGCCGAGGGCGATCTCGGCGCCAGCGTCTACACCAGCCGGCCGGTGGTGCTCGACATCGGCCTCCGGCTGCCGGCGACCCTCGAGCTGGTCTTCGCCTCGCTCGTGCTCGCGGCCGGCATCGGCATCCCGCTCGGCGTGCTCGCCGCCGTCTGGCACAACAGCGCGCTGGACCACCTGCTCCGCTTCTTCACGGTCGGCGGCCTGGCGCTCGCCTCCTTCTGGCTGGCGATCATGTTCCAGCTGCTGTTCTCGATGGAGCTCGACTGGCTGCCGCTGCGCGGCCGGCTCGGGATCGTGACCGACCTGCCGCCCGACTACACCGGCTTCTACCTGCTCGACAGCCTGCTCGGCGGCCGCCTCGACATCTTCTGGGACGCGCTCCGGCACATCACGCTGCCGGCAATCACGCTCTCGCTCGGCGCCATGGCGACCATCACGCGCTTCACCCGCAGCGGCATGCTCGACACGCTGCAACGCGACTTCGTGCTCTACGAGAAGGCGGTCGGCTATCCCCGCTGGCTGATCATCGGCGTCTACGCGCTGCGCAACTCGCTGGTCGCCACGATCACCCAGATCGGCCTTTTGTTCGGGGCGCTGATCGGGGGCGCGGTGGTGGTCGAGGCGATCTTCGACTGGCCGGGGATCGGCAGCTATCTGGTGCAGGCGATCTTCACCTCGGACTACAAGGCGATCCTGGCGGTGACGCTCCTGATCGGGATCGTCTACGCGGTCGTCAACATCCTGGTCGACCTGGTCCACGGCCTGATCGACCCGCGGGTCGCCGAGCAGCTCTGATGCTGATCGCGCGCCGCTTCCTGCAGGACGCGTCGGCGGTGATCGGGCTCCTGATCGTCGTCTTCGCGCTGCTGGTGGCGATTTTCGCCGAGCAGCTGGCGCCGCATCCGCTCGACGCCTACGAGTCGCACCTGCTGCAGCGCTTCCAGCCGCCCTCGGCCGAATTCCCGTTCGGCACCGACAACCTCGGGCGCGACCTCTTCTCGCGCGTGATCCTCGGCACCCGCAGCGCGCTGGTGCTGGCGGTCAGCGTGGTCGGCGGCGCCATGCTGATCGGCGTGCCGCTCGGCCTGATCGCCGGTTATCTCGGCGGCTGGCCGTCCGAGCTGATCATGCGGGTGACCGACGTGTTCCTCGCGGTGCCACAGCTGATTCTGGCGCTGGCGCTCGCCCAGCTGATGTCGCCGAGCCTCGGCACCGCCATGGTCGCGCTGACGCTCACCTATTGGCCGTTTTTCGGCCGGATCGTCTACGCCGAGACCCGGCGGCTCAAGGCCTCCCTGTTCGTCGAGGCGCTGCAGGGGCTCGGCGCCCGCGATCTGCGGATCATGTTCCTGCACATCCTGCCGAACGCCGCCTCGCCGATCATCGTGCGCGCGACCATCGGCATGGGCTTCACGATCCTGACCGCGGCGGTCCTGGGCTTCCTCGGGGTCGGCGCGACCCCGCCCAACCCCGACTGGGGGCTCGCGATCGCCGAGAGCCGGGAATATCTGCCGGACGCCTGGTGGTTCGCGACCTTCCCGGGCCTCGCGATCTTCGCCGCGGTGTTCGGCTTCAACCTTCTGGGCGACGGCCTGCGCGACATCGTCGACCCGCGCCTGCGCCGCTCGCGCTAGGCGGGCCGAGATGAGCGCGCCGCTGCTCGAGGTCGAAGGTCTGCGCGTGACCATTCACTCGCTCGAAGGCGAGGCGCAGATCCTGGACCACGTCGACCTCGTGGTGCCGCGCGGGCGGATCGTCGGCGTGGTCGGCGAATCGGGTTGCGGCAAGTCGACCCTGGTGCGCGCCGTGCTCGGCATCCTGCCGCGCGGCGCCCGGGTCGAGGCCGGCCGGATCGGCTTCGAGGGCCAGAGCCTGCTCGATCTCGGCGAGCGGGCGCTCGAGCGTGAGGTCCGCGGCCAGGCGATCGGCTTCATCCCCCAGGACCCCTATCTGGCGCTCAACCCGGTGTTCCGGGTCGGGACCCAGCTGCTCGAGATCCTGGCCTGGCACGAGGCGGGCGACGAGGACCGGCGGCCGGGGCTGGTCCGCCGCCTGGCGCCAAGCGCGCGCCGGCGCCAGCGGGCGAAGCTGGTCGAGCTGCTGCGCGCCGTCCAGATCCCCGATCCCGAGCAGGCACTCGAGCGCTATCCGCATCAGTTCTCGGGCGGCCAGCGCCAGCGGCTGCTGATCGCCGGGGCGCTGCTCTGCCGGCCGCGCCTGGTGATCGCCGACGAGCCGACCACCGCGCTCGACGTCACCACCCAGCGGCAGATCGTCCGGCTCCTGAAGCAGCTGGCCGCCGAGTTCGACCTCGCGATGATGTTCGTGACCCACGACTTCGGGGTGGTCGCCGAGCTCTGCGACGAGGTCACCGTGATGTACGCCGGCCAGTCGGTCGAGCACGCGCCGACCGCCGAGCTGATCGAGCGGCCACGCCACCCCTACACCCAGGCCCTGCTCGCCTGCCATCCGGACCGCTCGGCCGAGCTCGCCGGCATCCCGGGCAGCGTGCCGTCGCCCGCGGCACCGCCGGCCGGCTGCCGTTTTCACCCGCGCTGCTCCCATGCCCGCCCGATCTGCCGGCAGGAGCGGCCGCGGCTGCGGGCGGTCGGCGCCGGCCACGACGTCCGCTGCGTCCTCTACGACGAGGCCCCCGCCCGCCCGGAAGTGCCGGTCGGTGTCTGAGCCCGGGGCGCCGATCCTCGAGCTCGACCGGGTGGTCACCCTGTTCGGCGGCGAGAAGCCGTTCTTGCGCCCGGCGCGGCCGCTGCTGCGCGCGGTCGACGGCGTCAGCCTCGAGCTGCGTCCGGGCGAGATCCTGGGCCTGGTCGGCGAGTCGGGCTGCGGCAAGTCGACCCTCGGGCGGACCATCCTCGGGATCGAGCGCGAGACCGCGGGCGCGATCCGCCTCGACGGCAGGCTGGTGAGCGGGCTGGCGCCCAAGGCCGCGCGCGCCGCCAGGCGGGACATCCAATACGTCCACCAGGACCCGGGCGCCGCCCTCGATCCCTGGTGGAGCATCGGCCGCTCGCTCGCCGAGGCGCTCAAGATCCATGGGGTCAGGTCGCGCGCCGAGCGCGAGCGCCGGATCGACGAGGTGCTCGAGGCGGTCGGGCTCGAGCTCGGCATCAAGCGCCGCTTCCCGCACGAGCTGTCGGGCGGCCAGCAGCGCCGGGTCGGGCTCGCCCGCATCCTCGTGCTGTCGCCGCGGATCGTGATCCTCGACGAGCCGACCTCGGGGCTCGACCTGTCGGTCCAGGCGGCGGTCCTGCGCCTGATCCGCGACCTGCAGGAGCGCCTGGGCCTGACCTACCTGTTCATCTCGCACGATCTGTCGGTGGTCGAGCGGATGTGCCACCGGGTCGCGATCATGTATCTGGGCAAGATCGTCGAATGCGCGCCGACCGCGCGGCTGTTCGCCGACCCGGCGCATCCCTATACCCGGGTCCTGCTGGCGGCGGCGCCGCGTCTCCAGGTCGGGCGGGTCGCCGAGCTCGATCTGATCGAGGGCGAGCCGCCGAGCGCCGCGGCGGTGCCGTCCGGCTGCGCCTTCCGCAGCCGCTGCCCGCATGCCCGCGAGCGCTGCGCCGAGGAGGTGCCGGCGCTCGAGCCGGTCGCCGCCGGCCAGGTCGTGGCCTGCCTGCGCTGGCGCGAGCTGGCGCCGGCTGCCGCCGCCGAGCCGGTCGCGGTTCCCGGCAATCGGTGCTGAATCGCATGACGGCGTTGACATCGATCGGCTGAAGGCACCAGAGTGCCCTCCTGATCGACGGTGCTTTTCCGCACAGCCGGCGCTGCTCTCGGTCGTGCTCGGCATCCCGATCGGGGTCTACACCGCGGTCAAGCGCCGGGGCATCGGCGACAAGGTGCTGTTCGGCTACGGCATGCTGGCGGGCTCGATCCCCGACTTCTGGCTCGGCCTGATCCTGATCTTCGTGTTCTTCTCGAAGCTCGGCCTGGTGCCGGGCCCGATCGGCCAGCTCGACCCGATCGTCTCGACCCCGCCGCCGGTCACCGGCATGCTCGTGGTCGACGCCCTGATCGCGGGCGACGGCGAGGCGTTGCGCTCGGCGCTCTGGCATCTGGTCCTGCCGGTCGCGACCCTGACCCTGGTCTACATGACCCTGATCATCAAGAACACGCGCTCGGCGGTCGAGGAGATGATGGCCTCGGACTTCGTCGAGCACGCCCGCGCCCTCGGCCTGCCGCGCCGGATGCTGCTCCGCTACGCGCTCCGCAACGCCATGCCGCCGGTGATCACCGTGGTCGGGATCGTGTTCTGGTTCCTGCTCGGCGGTGCGGTCCTGGTCGAGACCGTGTTCGCCTGGGGCGGGCTCGGCCAGTATGCGGTCGAGGCGGTGGTCAACTCCGACTACGCACCGCTGCAGGCCTTCGTGCTCCTGGCCGCGGTCTTCACCCTGATCGTGTTTCTCCTGGTCGACCTCGCCTACTTCCTGATCGACCCGCGGATCCGGGCATGAGGTCGCTGGGGCGCGTAGTCGCCGGCGCTTGCCCCGGCCACGTCCGCACCGCGCCCCGGCATCGCGCGGCGGGCGAGGTTCAGCGCACCGTCTCGAGCAGACCGAACCGGACCGAGATGAGCTCGCGAAGACGGGTCCGGCCCGCCATGTCCTTCTCGACCACCGTCAGCTTCTGCTCCTCGGCCGGGCCGGTCGGCAGCACCATCTTGCCCCCGGGCTTGAGCTGCTGGATCAAGGCCGGTGGCACCAGCTCGGCCGCCGAGGTGACGATGATCTTGTCGTAGGGCGCATGGTCCGCCCAGCCGAGCGCGCCGTCGCCGATGCGGATGCCGATGTTGTCGTAGCCCAGCCGGCGCAGGCGCTCCTCGGCCTCGGCGGCGAGCTCCTCGATGATCTCGACGCTCCAGACCCGGCGGACCAGCTGGCCCAGAACCGCCGCCTGATAGCCGAGGCCGGTGCCGACCTCGAGCACCACGTCGTCCGGCCGCGGCTCCAGAAGATCGGTCATGACGGCGACGATGAAGGGCTGCGAGATCGTCTTGTCGAAGCCGATCGGGAGCGGCATGTCGTCGTAAGCGTGCGACGCCAGCAGCTGCGGGACGAAGGCGTGGCGCGGCACCCGGGCGATCGCCGCGATCACCCGCTGATCGAGCGCCGATTTGCCGAGCTCGTCGCCGACCAGGTCGACGTAGATCCCGATGACCTCGACCATGTGTCGGCGCAGGATCGCGAGATGCTCTTCTTTCATCGGGGGCAACCTCCCCTGGTCCGGCGTCGGGTGCTACGCCTGATGCCGACGGAGGGCCCGGCCGGCCGGGAAGCGTTCCGCAGCCGCAGCGGCGCAGCCCCTACGCCCTGCGCGACCGGTTCGCCTTCGGCAGCAGGCGCCGAGGCGGCGGTCAGTGGCGACACGAGTTCCGTTTGAAAGGCGGCTTGGTCGGCATGGTCCGGCCCCCTCGATCACTGAACGTACCACCTCAGGGGGGCCGGCGAAAGGACCGGATCGGGGCGGCCGGGCGCCGATCGAGAATTGACTTGCCCACTACTTGTTGCTTTGCGTCCAAGGTCGTGCTACCGCCGCGATGGAAAAAAACGGGAGGGAGTCGTGCTTCTGGCAGACTTGATCGAAGGCGTCGCGACCGAGACCGGGCAACCGAAGGTCGTGGTCGACGCCGTCGTGCGCGGCGTGCTCGCCCGGATCGAGGCAGCCGTCGGCAAGGCCGAGACGGTGAACCTGGTCGGCTTCGGCCGGTTCGAGGTCTATGAGCGCAGCGCTCGCCGCGGCCGCAACCTCGGACCGGTGAAAGCCTGAAGATCCCGGCGACCAAGGCGGTCCGCTTCAAGGTCGGCAAGCATCTGCGCGAAGCCGCGGCCGGCTCGAAGCGCCGGCGCTCGGGCAAGAGCGCGAAGTAGCGATCGGAGCCGATCGCGCGTCATCGCGGCCGCCGCCGGCCCGGCGGGTCCGGCGCGGCGTCGGGCGCTGGCGATTGACGATGCCCGGTCGCCGACCTAGCCTCGAGGCGTGGTCGCGGTGCATCTCGGCGCGAGGACGGGCGACCACCACAGGTGGCGGCGGTGGTCCCTTTGCTCGAGATCGACGACCTCAGGGTCGAGTTCCGCGGCGCCCACGGCGTCGTGAAGGCGGTCGACGGCATCTCCTATGCGGTCGATGCCGGCGAGACGGTGGCACTGGTCGGCGAATCCGGCTGCGGCAAGTCGGTGAGCGCGCTCGCGATCCTCGGCCTGGTCCCGCACCCGGGCCGGGTCGCCGGCGGTCGCGTCCGCTTCGCCGGCCGCGAGCTGCTCGACCTCGGCGAGGACCGGCTGGTCGAGGTCCGCGGTCGCGAGATCGCCATGGTCTTCCAGGAACCGATGACCTCGCTCAATCCGGTGCTCAGCATCGGCGTGCAGCTGACCGAGGGGATGCGCCGCCACCTCGGCCTGTCGCGGGCAGAGGCGCGCGCGCGCGCGGTCGAGCTGTTGGGCCGGGTCGGGATCGCCGATGCCGAGCGGCGCCTTCGGCAATATCCCCATCATTTCAGCGGCGGCATGCGCCAGCGGGTGATGATCGCGGTCGCGCTCGGCTGCGAGCCCAAGCTGATCATCGCCGACGAGCCGACCACCGCCCTCGACGTCACCATCCAGGCCCAGATCCTCGAGCTGATGAAGGACCTCAGCCGCAGCCTCGGGGTCGCGCTGGTGATCATCACCCACAATCTCGGCGTGGTCGCGCGCTACGCCGATCGGGTCAACGTGATGTACGCCGGGCGCATCGTCGAGACCGGCACCGCCGAGCAGATCTTCACCCGGCCAAGCCACCCCTACACGATCGGCCTGATGGCCTCGGTGCCGCGCCTCGATCTGCCGCGCTCGGTGCGCCTGGTGCCGATCGAGGGCCAACCGCCCGACCTCGCCCGCCTCGACCAGGCCTGCTCCTACCGGCCGCGCTGCGGCCTCGCGATCGCTCGCTGCGCCGAATCCTTCCCGCCGCTCGAGGCCCTCGAGGGAAGCCATCGCGCCGCCTGCTTCCGCAAGCACGAGCTGCCCACCGGAGCGTGAGCCGGCCCCGCCGGGCATCGGTACTTGATCGACGCCATCCCCGGAGTAGGGTGACGGCTCGGCAGAGCTGGCAGCCACGAAATCCGGGAGGCAAAAATGCTGAGAAACCGCTTCGCCAACCTCACCGAGAAGCAGAAGGCGGAGATCGCGGACGAGCTCGAGCAGGCCTACGACTTCGACCCGCGCGACCCGTTGCACGGCCTCTCGCAAGCGCAGCTCTCGGGCCCCCGGCTGGAGCGGCGCACGGTGCTGCGGCTGATGGCGGCCTCGGGCACGCTCACCGTCGCGCATCTGCTGCCCGGGCTGGCGCCGCGCGCGGCGGCGGCCCAGCAGAGCGGCGGCACGCTCCAGGGCGGCTGGTCCGGCGTCAGCGAGATCAGCACCCTCGACCCGGCCCGGATCGATCAGGTCGAGGAGTTCCAGATCTCCTCGAACGTGCTCTCCGGGCTGACCCACATCAACGGCCAGTTCGTCGCCCAGCCCGATCTCGCCGCCGACTGGAAGGTCTCGGACGACGGCACCGAGTACACCTTCCACCTCCGCGACGGGGTCACCTTTCACAACGGCGATCCGTTCACGGCCGACGACGTCGTGTTCACCTTCAAGCGGTCGAAGGACCCCGCCCAGTCGATCCAGACCCAGGTGCTCGTCAACGTCATGGACGTCGTCAAGGTCGACGACCTGACCGTGCGCTTCAAGCTCGCGCGGCCACAGGCGTCCTTCCTGGTCAAGACCACCGAGCGCTCGAGCGGCCGCGCGATGACGATCGTCAACCGGCGCGCGCTCGAGGAGATGGGCGCGGCGCAGTACGGCCTGACCCCGGTCGGCACCGGCCCGTTCCGGATCGCCGAGCACGTCCTCGGCCAGGGGGTCAAGCTCGAAGCGTTCGAGCACTACTACGATCCCTCGCGCCCCAAGCTCGAGCGCGTCAACATCCGGCCGATCATCGAGGCCGAGCCCCTGGCCGCAGCGCTCGAGGCCGGCGACATCCAGATCATCGGCGGCGCGCCGGTGCCGGCGGAGCTGATCGAGCGCTTCCAGTCGAACCCCGACATCGTGGTCGACATGGCGCCACGTCCGGGCTTCTACGCGATCTACCTGAACCCCTGGGTCGACCCGATGCGGGTTGCGGATTTCAACAAGCCGCTCGAGGAGCTGCTCCAGGAGCCGGGCTTCCAGGTGCGCGCCGCGCTCGCCCGCGCCCTCGACCGCGACCGCTTCATCGAGATCGGCAACCTCGGCTTCGGCGTGCCCTCGTTCGGCTCGATCAACCCGGCGCTGGGCTTCATGTACGACCCGGACATCGGCAAGAAGAGCAAGCAGCGCTATCAGCCCGAACTCCGCGCGCGAGCTGCTCGCCAAGGCCGGCTTCCCCAACGGCGAGGGCATGCGGCCGCTGGTCCTGACGATCATCCCCGACGAACGCCGCCGGGGCCAGGTGTTCGCCGACATCATGAAGCGCGAGCTCGGCGTCGAGATCAAGCTCGACCCGGTCGACAACACGATACTCGGCGACCGGCGCGACCGGATGGACTTCGATCTGCTGGTCCAGAACAGCGGCGGCGACTTCGATCCCGACGACGGCCTGGTCGATTTCATGACCACGGAATCGAAGTTCAACGCCCACGCGCGCGACAAGGCCAAATACCCGTTCGGCTATTTCTCGGACAAGGAGGTCGACCGGCTGACCGCGGAGCAGAGCGTGACCCCCGACCCGGCGCGCCGCCGCGAGCTGGTCCAGAAGGCCAATATCCTGACCTCGGACAAGGTCGCGGCGATGTTCGTCTATCACCCGGTGAGCCCGCTGGTCACCCGCAAGGAGGTCAACTTCCCGGCCGAAAGCCGAATTCCCGACCTCGTCGACCTCGATCTGGTGACCCTGTCGGCCTAGCCCGGAGGCCGCCCGCCGCGTTGGTGGAGACGAGACCGATGGATGACGCCCAGTACGGCCAGCGCGACCGCCGGGGCCACTGGAAGCCCTTCAAGCTGGTCGAGTATCCGCCGGTCTTCGTCTGGCCGCTGCAGCCGCTCGGCATTCTGAAGTGGCTGTTCGGCTACCCGAGCTACCTCCTGCCCTGGAACCTGATCTATGCTCTGGTGGCGGTCGTGGTCTGGTTGTACCTGACGCCGCCGCTCGAGACCCTCGAGACCCTGGCGCCCGGCTGGATCGTCCTGGTCCTCGCCCGCAACCTGGTTCTGACCACGCTGTTCTTCGGCGCTTTCCACTTGCGGCTCTACATCCGCAAAGCCCAGGGCAGCCGGTTCAAGTACAATCCGAAATGGCTCGACATTGGCAATCCCACATTTCTATTCGGCAACCAGACCCTCGACAACATGATCTGGACGCTCGCGAGCGGGGTGCCGATCTGGACGGCCTACGAGGTCGTGACCTTGTGGGTGTTCGCCAACGGTTACATCCCTTGGGTGACCTGGCAAGCGCATCCGGTTTACCTGGCCGTGGTGATGCTGATGATCCCGCTGCTGCGCGAGTTCCACTTCTATCTGGTTCACCGGCTGCTGCACGTGCCGGCACTCTACCGGATGGCGCACAAGCTCCATCACAACAACGTCAATCCAGGCCCCTGGTCGGGCCTGTCCATGCACCCGGTCGAGCATCTTTTGTATTTCTCGGGCGTGCTCGTTCACTGGGTCCTGCCGTCGCACCCGGTGCACGCCCTGTTTCACCTGATCCATGCCGGGCTGTCCCCGGTGCCGGGCCATACCGGCTTCGAAAAGCTGGTGGTCGGCAAGGACGGCACGGTCGATACCGACTGCTATGCCCACTACCTTCACCACAAGTACTTCGAATGCAACTACGCCGATGGCTCGATCCCGCTCGACCAGTGGTTCGGCACCTTCCACGATGGCTCCGAGGCGGCCCAGGAGGCGATGAACCGGCGGTTCATGGCGCGCGGCGCCCGGGCCGGGCGCTGAGGCCGATCAGACCTGGCCGGGGTCCTTGACCTCGCGGACGTCGAGCAGGTCGCGGAGCGCGTCGCCGAGGAAATTGATCGACAGCACCGTGATCATGATGAACAGACCCGGAAACACGCCGAGCCACCAGGCGCGCGTGATGAAGCTGCGGGCGTCGGCCAGGATCAGGCCCCAGGTCGGCGTATCGGACTCGACGCCGAGCCCCAGGAACGACAGTCCGGCCTCGGCCAGGATCGCGTAGGAGACGATGACCGTCGCCTGGACGATGATCGGCGCGCTCGCGTTCGGGAGGATGTGGCGCCACATGATCCGCCAGTCGGAGACGCCGACCACGCGCGCCGCGGCGACGTACTGCTCCTCCTTGATGGTCAGCACCATGCCGCGCGCGATCCGGGCGAAGTCGTCGACGAAGGCGAGCGAGATCGCGACGATCACGTTCGACAGCCCGGTGCCGAACACCGCCACCAGATAGACCGCGATGATGAAGTTCGGAAACGCCCATTGCAGGTCGATGTAGCGCATGATGATGGTGTCGACGAAGCCGCCGAGATAGCCGGCGGCGATGCCCAACAGGACGCCCGCGACCAGGGCCAGGAACACCGTCGAGACGCCGACCAGCAGCGAGATCCGGGCGCCGTAGATCAGCCGGCTCAAAAGATCCCGCCCGAGATCGTCGGTGCCGAGCGGGTGAGCGAGCGAGGGCGCCCCGATCATGTCGTAGAGCATGCCGTTCGGATCGTAAGGCGTGATCACCGGCGCCAGGACCGCGGCCAGGCTCAGCGCCACGAGCACGATCAGGCTCGCGAGCGCCTTTTTGTCGCGCGCGATGAAGCGCAGCCAGGACGTGCGGCGCGCCGGCGGCGCGCCGGGCTCGTCCCCGGTCGCCGGCCCGATCAGATCCGCGCGTTCCATTCCAGCCCCGCCATCTACTCGAAGCGAATCCGCGGGTCGATCACCGTGTACAGGACGTCGACCAGGAGATTGGCGAACACGAAGATCGCCGAGACCACCAGGATCGCGCCTTGGACCACCGGGTAGTCGCGATTGAGGATGCCCTGGATCAGGACGCGCCCCAGGCCCTTGATCGCGAACACGTTCTCGACCACCACCGTGCCGGCCATCAGCAGCGCGAGCGCGATCCCCATCACCGTGACCACCGGGATCAGGGCGTTCGGCAGGGCGTGGACGAAGATCAGGCGCGGCTTCAGCAGGCCCTTGGCGCGGGCGACCTGCATGTACTCGGTCTTGAGCACTTCGAGCATCGAGGAGCGGATCATGCGCGCCATGATCGCCGCGAACGGCGTGCCGATCGCGATCGAGGGCAGGATCAGGTGCGAGAGCCAGGGCCAGAAGCCTTGCGCGAGCGGGACGTAGCCGATCGCCGGCAGCCATTGCAGATGGGCCGCGAACACGATGATCAAAAGGATCGCGAGCCAGAAGTCGGGCATCGACAGGCCAAGGAACGCGATCAGCGTGACCGCGTGATCGATCGCCGAATGGCGCTTGAGCGCCGAGATCAGCCCGGCCGGCCCGGCGATCGTCAAGGCGATCACGAACGACAGGCTGGCGAGCGAGAGGGTGCGCGGCAGGGCCTCGGTGACGATCCGCGACACCTGGATCTGGCTGCCGAGCAGCGAGGTGCCGAGGTCGCCCTGGAGAGCCAGCGCGAACCATTTGACGTATTGGACGTAGACTGGCTGATCGAGGCCGAACTTTTGCCGCAGCTGCTCGGCCGCGGCCGGATCGGCGACGTCGAACAGCATGGCGGCGATCGGGTCGCCCGGCACCGCCCGCAGCATGAAGAAGACCAGCGTCGCGACCGCCCACATGACGACGATCGCGCCGAGCGTGCGCCGAAGCAGATAGCGGGACATCTGTGGTGAGCGCGCCGGCGGCGGACGGGCAGGGGCCGCCCGCCGCTCCTGCCGTCAGCCCGAGATCGTGGTCAGGTCGAGGTCGACCAGGCCCGGGATCCGGCTCTCGGGCGGGAAGTTGACCGTCTTGCGGTAGACCAGGATGTCCATGGGGTGGAACAGGAAGGCGCCCGCGACCTTGTCGGAGGTGATCTTGTTGGCCTCCTGGACCAGCGCCTTGCGCTTTTCCGGATCGGTCTCCAGGCTCTGCTGATCGGTCAGCTCGTCGACCCGGCGCTCGGAGAAGAAGCCGAAGGCCATCTTGTCCTTGTCCCGGGTTGGGCCGTTGAACTTGGAGCTCGTCTGCATCCAGTCGACCAGGCCATCGTCGGGATCGTAGTCGCCGCCCGAGCCCAGCCGCACCAGGTCCCAGTCCATCTTGTCGAACTGGTCGATCAGGACCGGGAAGTCCTTGGTGTCGAGCTCGAGCTCGATGCCGAGCCCGGTCTTGAGGATGTTGGCGATCACCTGGACCTCGCGGCGGGCATCCGGGGTGTGGATGATCTTGAGCTTGGGAAAGCCTTTGCCCTCGGGAAAGCCCGCGTCGGCGAGCAGGGCCTTGGCGGCTGCGAGGTCGTAGCGCTGGTTGCTGGTCGCGCCCAGGCGGTCGTCGAAATAGAAGCCCATCGCCGGGTTGATCGTGCCGTAGGCGGGCGTGCCGCGGCCGAACTGGGCCTGCTCGATGTAGCGCTCGCGATCGAGCGCCTTGGCGATCGCGAGGCGCACCTTGAAGCCCTTCTCCTGCATCAGCTGGTCGAGCGGCTGATTGAAGTCGGCGACCACGAACGGCTCGCGCCAGGGGTTCAGCCAGACGTTCTGGAAGCCCGGCCCCGGCACGATGCTGACCACCAGGTCGGGGTTGGCGACGAAGCGATCGGTGAGCTCGGGCGCGATCGGGTTGCCGCCGATCAGCTGGATGTCGCCCGCCTCGATCGCGGCCGCCAGCGGCTCGGCGTCGATGATCGGCGTGATCGTGACCTTGTCGAGCTTGGGCCGCTCCGGATCGTAGTATTTCTCGAACTTTTCGAGGACCACGGACTGGCCAAGGGTGTGGGCGGTGACCCGGAACGGCCCGGTGCCGACCGGGGTCAGGCCATATTGCGCCGTGCCCAGCTGCTCGAGGCCGCGCCGGCTGACGATGGTCATGGCGCGCCCGCTCGAGCGCTCGAGGGTCTTGGTCAGGAACGACGCCTGGGGAGCGCCGAGCACGATCTTGACGGTATGGTCGTCGACCTTGACCACGTCCTTGACGTTGGCCAGCACCCGCGAGTGGATCGACTTCTCCGGGTCCTTGGAGCGGTTGTAGGTGAAGACGACGTCGTCGGCGGTGAACGGGTTGCCGTCGTGGAAGGTCACGCCCTGGCGCAAATTGAAGGTGTATTCCTTGCCGTCGTCGGAGACCGTCCAGTCCTCGGCGAGGTCGCCCTCGGCGATCAGCTCCGGATTGATGTGGGTCAGGCCGCTGAGCACGTTGGATGTGATCTGGAACTGCAGCACCTGGTTGATCTGGGCCGGATCGAGGGTGCGGATCTCGCCGACCCCGGACCAGCCGCAGCGCAGCTCGCCGCCCGCCTGGGCGGCCGCGGCCCGAATCCCGAGCCCCGGCATCAGCTGCCACGCCGAGAGGGTGCCGGCGGCCGCGAGCAGCCGGAGCGTGGTCCGCCGGTCGAGGCGCGGGCCGGACAGCGCGGCGCGGCTCAGGCCGAACAGCGGGTCGCGCGGGTCGAAATCATAGGCCTGCCGCAACTCCTCCCGGAGTCGCTCGTCAGCCTCCCGCGTCAAGCCTCGATGCTTCGTGTTCATTCTCCGGTCCTCCCATGGATGGGCAAGCCACCGCCGGCCCCACCAGCCGCCGTCACCGCAACCAGGCCACCGCACCCCCCGGCGCCGACGCCCGGCTCATCTCGCCACCACCGGACAAGCCACCCGATGGTCAGGCCTCAGCTCCAGCAGCTCCGGCACCCGTTCGCGGCAGGCCGGCTCGGCGAGGCGGCAGCGGGGGTGAAACACGCAACCGGCCGGCGGGTCGAGGGGGCTCGGCACCTCGCCTGGCAGGATCTGATGCTCGCGCGCCCGCTCGGCCACCGGATCGGGCATCGGCACCGCGGCCAGCAGCGCCTGGGTGTAGGGGTGGCGCGGATGGGCGAACAGCTCGTCGCTGTCCGCGATCTCCACCAGCCTGCCGAGATACATCACGGCGACCCGGTCGCAAAGATGCCGCACCACGCTGAGGTCGTGGCCGATGAACAGGTAGGTGAGCCCGAGCTCGGTCCGCAGGTCGTCGAGCAGGTTGATGATCTGGGCCTGGATCGAGACGTCGAGCGCCGAGACCGGCTCGTCGCAGACCACCAGCTCCGGCTCGAGGGCGAGCGCGCGCGCGATGCCGACCCGCTGGCGCTGGCCGCCGCTCATCTCGTGCGGATAGTGCAGGGCGATGCCCCGGTGCAGCCCGCAATGGTCGAGCAGCTGGTCGACCCGCCGGGCGAGCCCGGCGCCGGTCTCGAGGCCGTGCACGTAGAGCGGCTCGCCGACGATCTCGCGCACCGTCATGCGCGGATTGAGCGAGGAGTACGGGTCCTGGAAGATCGCCTGCACCCGGCGCCGGAACCGGAAGGTCGCCTGCCGGCCCAGGCTCTCCAGATCGGCGCCGTCGAAGCGCACCCGGCCGGAAGTCGGCGCCAGCAGCTTGAGCAGGCAGCGCGCGACGGTGCTCTTGCCGCAGCCCGATTCGCCGACCAGCCCCAGCGCCTCGCCCTTGCGGATGGTGAAGCTGACCCCGTCGACCGCCCTCACCTGGCCGACCGCGCGCCGGAACACGATCCCCCGGGTGACCGGGAAGTGCTTCTTCAGATCCTGGACCTCGACCAACACCGGGCAGCCGTCTCGTGACGTTGCGACCATCATCGACCGCTCGCCAGCTGCCGTCGAGTCTCGAATCCCCAGCGCGCCGAGGACCGCGTAGAAGGGGAGCGACATGGGCCGGCGGCGTGAGACCGGCCCGACCACGGGGGAGCACGACCATGGCGACGTTGACCTTCGAGCGGCTGGAGGTGCGGCCGGTGCTGGTGCCGCTGAAGCGCCCGGTCGTGTCCAGGGTCGGGATCTTTGAACACTGGCCGCTGATCCTGATCGACCTGCAGACCCGGGAGGGCATCGTCGGCCGGAGCTATCTGGCACCCTATCTCGCGCCCGCGATGCGTTACATCATTCCGGCGCTGCATGACCTCGCGAGCGCGCTCGATGGCAAGCCGCTGGCCGCATTCGATGCCTACCAGACCGGGCGCAAGGCGCTGCACCTGGTCGGCCTGGAGGGCGTGACCCTGATCGCGGTCTCGGGCATCGATATGGCGATCTGGGACGCCCGGGCGCAGGCGGCGGGCGTGCCGCTCGCGGTGCACCTCGGCGGCTCGCTCGGGCCGGTCCCGGCGTACAACTCCAATGGGCTGTGGCTGGTCGATCCGGCGGGGCTCGGTGACGAGACCCGGGAGCTCGCCGGTGAGGGCGGGTTCACCGGCTTCAAGCTCCGCCTCGGCCGGGAGCGGCTCGGCGATGACCTCGCGGCGATCCGGGCGGTGCGCGCCGCCGCCGGTGACGAGGTGAGGCTGATGGTCGATTTCAACCAGGGGCTGACGCCAGGCGACGCGCTCCGGCGCTGCCACGAGCTCGACGATCAGGGGCTGTTCTGGTTCGAGGAGCCGATCGCCTACGACGACCTTGCCGGCTGCGCGAAGCTCGCCCGGGAGCTCAGGACACCGCTCCAGATCGGCGAGAACTTCTACGGCCCGCGCTCGCTCTACGAGGCGATCCGGCGCCAGGCCTGCGACTTCGTGATGCCGGATCTGATGCGGATCGGCGGCGTCAGCGGATGGTTGCGGGCGGCCGCGATCGCCGATGCCGCGGGCGTCCCGATGTCGACCCATCTCTACCCGGAGATCGCGGCGCATCTGATGCGGGTGACGCCGACCGCTCATTGGCTCGAATGGCAGGACTGGTCGCACCCGATCCTGGCCGAGCCGTTCCCGGTCCGGGACGGTCACATCCAGATCCCCGACCGGCCGGGCAACGGTCTGCTCTGGGATGAGGCCGCCGTCCGCCACTACCGCCACGACGGCTGAGAACGTCGCTGCCCGGTCACTTCTCGGGAGCGGAGCCTCAGGGCCCCGGGTAGATCGGCGTTGCCGGCGGTCGGGTTGTCGCTCGGCGCTGGCGGCCGTAGTGTCATCGGGCTGTCAAGAAACCCGGCAAAGACGGGGCGCGGCCGAGCGCCGGTCTGGGGCGGTGTGGCGCCGTCGATCCGTCGATCGTCGGAACAGGAGAGGGAGACCCATGCGAACCGATCGGATGTTGCTCTCGGCGGCCGTCCTGCTGGCGGTCGGCCTGGCCGGCCCCGAGGCGCGGGCCGTGACCGAGATCCAGTGGTGGCACGCGATGGGCGGCGCCAATGGCGAGCGGGTCAACCAGATCGCCAAGGGCTTCAACGAGAGCCAGAGCGACTACCAGGTCACGCCGGTCTTCAAAGGCAACTACACCGAGACCATGACCGCGGCGATCGCCGCCTTCCGGGCCGGCCAGCAGCCGCACATCGTCCAGGTGTTCGAGGTCGGCACGGCGACCATGATGGCGGCCAAGGGGGCGATCTATCCGGTCTACCAGCTGATGGCCGATGCCGGCGAGCCGTTCGACCCGAGCGGCTACCTGCCGGCGGTCGCGGGCTACTACACGACCCCCGACGGCAAGATGCTCTCGATGCCGTTCAACAGCTCGACGCCGGTGCTCTGGTACAACAAGACCGCCTTCGCCAAGGCCGGCCTGAACCCCGACCAGCCGCCCAGGACCTGGTCCGAGCTGGTCACGGACGCCAAGGCGACCCAGGCCGCGGGCTACCCTTGTGGCCTGACCACGGCCTGGCAGTCCTGGATCCAGGTCGAGAACATGAGCGCGTGGCACAACCAGCCGATCGGCACGCTGGCGAACGGCTTCGAGGGCCTCGGCACCGAGCTCGTGTTCAACCAGAACGACGTCGTGCCACGGCACATCGCCAACCTCGCCGAATGGCAGAAGACCAAGATCTTCGACTATGGCGGCCGCACCAACACCGCCGCCCCGAAGTTCTATACGCAGGACTGCGTCATGTATACCGAGTCCTCGGCCGGTTACGGCGGCATCAAAGCCAATGTCAAGGACTTCGAGTTCGGAGTCGGGATGCTGCCCTACTACGACGACATCAAGGGCGCGCCGCAGAACTCGATCATCGGGGGCGCCTCGCTGTGGGTGCTGCAGGGCCACCCGGCCGAGGACTACAAGGGGGTCGCGAAGTTCTTCACCTATCTGTCCTCGCCCGAGGTCCAGGCCGCCTGGCACCAGGCGACCGGCTATCTGCCGATCACCCAGGCCGCCTACGAATTGTCGAGGAAGCAGGGCTTCTATGAGCAGAACCCCGGCACCGACACCGCGATCAAACAGATCACGCTGAACCCGCCGACCGCCAACTCCAAGGGGTTGCGCTTCGGCAACTTCGTCCAGATCCGGGACATCATCAACGAGGAGCTGGAGGCGGTCTGGAACGGCAGCAAGAGCGCCAAGGACGCGCTCGACGCGGCGGCGACGCGCGGCAACCAGCTGCTGCGTGAGTTCGAGGCCAACAACTCTTAGAGCGCGGCCGATCGGGGCGTCCTCGCACGGGACGTCCCGACGGCCCGGCCGAGATGCAAAAGCGGGTCACTTTCCGCGGCTTGGTGCTGCCGCTGCTGCTGCTCACACCGCAGCTCCTGATCACGCTCGTCTTCTTCATCTGGCCGGCCTCGCAGGCGCTGTTCCAGTCGCTCCTGCGGCAGGACCCGTTCGGGCTCAGGACCAGCTTCGTGGGCCTGGCCAACTTCGCCCGCGTGCTCCGCGACCCGGGCTACCTGCACTCGCTGCAGGTGACGCTCATCTTCAGCGCCGCGGTCACCTTCTGCGGGCTCGCGCTGGCCCTGCTGCTGGCGGCGATGGCGGACCGGGTGATCAAGGGCGGGACCCTCTACAAGACCATCCTGATCTGGCCCTACGCGGTCGCGCCGGCGATCGCGGGCGTGCTCTGGCTGTTCATGTTCAACCCGACGATCGGCATCCTCCCCTACCTCTTGCGGGGCATCGGCATCGACTGGAACCACCAGCTGAACGGCGGCCAGGCGATGATCCTGGTCGTGATCGCCGCCACCTGGAAGCAGGTCAGCTACAATTTTCTGTTCTTTCTCGCCGGCCTGCAGGCGATCCCCAAATCCCTGCTCGAGGCCGCCGCGATCGACTGCGCGGGCCCTGCTCGCCGCTTCTGGACGATCATTTTCCCACTGCTCTCGCCGACCACCTTCTTCCTGATCGTGGTCAACCTGGTCTACGCTTTCTTCGACACCTTCGGGATCATCCACGCGGTGACCGCGGGCGGCCCGGCGCGCGCCACCGAGATCCTGGTCTACAAAGTGTTCCGCGACGGCTTCATCGCCCTCGACCTCGGCGGTTCTGCAGCCCAGTCGGTCATCCTCATGCTGATCGTCATCACGCTCACCGGCCTCCAGTTCCACTACGTCGAACGCCGGGTCCAGTATCAGTAGACAGCGCCATGAGGACCCAAACCTGTGCCGCTCTAACCTTGCCACCGTCGCCGGACCGCCGCCTGCATAGCGCACGAGTGATGCGTGTTCGACTTGCGGCTCCAAGTACCGGCGAGGATCAACCATAATCAACCGGCCATAAAGAGGATCTCATGTGCCCTATTTTCCGCTAAGTAGCGGAAATAGTTGATAACATCACCGATTCCCGTCCGAGCAACCATGTCGCCATCAGGCAAGCCTGGGCGGCCGTTGATCCGCGCTGATCCGGCGGGCCTGTGCACAAGGCTGCACACACCCGCGCCATCCCATCGCAGGAGGTGCCGATCGCCCGCCGGCGCGACCCACGCGAGCGACGAGCGACATCTGGACGTTGGCGGGACGCGCCCGGCCCGCCAGGTCGGCCGCTGGCCCTGCGCGCGTTAACGAAGCGTTAACTTTGGCGCGTTAACCACTTTTTCGGGTGGTCCGTGCGACCGTGGGACTCCCTGCCGGCGCCAGACGCCGCTGTCCGCCTCGGGGCAGGGGTTCGAATCCCTTCGGGCGCGCCAGATTCCCTTCTCGATTCCCGCCCCCGGAGCCTGATGCCCTCGCGAAATGGCGGGAGCTGGCCCGCGGCTCAGTGAGCGGCTGCCGGCAGCTTGTGCCAGTAGTGATGGGCGTAGTGCAGTCGGCAGGCCGTCCGCAGCAGCTCCTCGTCCATGCCGGCCTCGCGCCCCGGCGCCAGCGGCGTCAGGTCGATCGGCGGCGTCCCGTCGATGATCCACGCCGCCAGGGCTTCGCCGATCGCCGGGGCGATCGACAGGCCGCCGACGCAGCAGCCGCCCGAGACATAGAGCCCGCGCACGCCCGGCACCGGGCCCACCGTGTGCTCGCCGTCGGCGGTCATGGTCGGCAGCCCGCCGCGGTGCACCCGCACCCCGATCTCGCCCGGGCACGCGCTGGAAGATCGGCAGCTGCTCGCGCACGCGATCGGCCAGATGGCGCAGCACGCCGAGGTCGAGCGGCAGATCGTCGATGTCGAAGCGCGCCGGCAGGCTCGCGGGGTCGTACTGCACCGGATCGGCCTCGTAGCCGCCGAGCATCAAGCCCGCCCTCGTCCGGCCGGACATAGACGTTGGCGTCGATGATGCGGGTGATCGGCTGCAGCGGATCGACGCCCTCGATCGGCTCGGTGATCAGCAGCTGGTGGCGGGTCGGCACCATCGGCACGCTCGCCCCGGCGAGCGCGGCCACCGCGCGCAGCCAGGCGCCGGCGGCATCGACCACGGTCTCGCAGGCGATCGTGCCGTGCTCGGTCTCGACCCCGGCGACCGCATCGCCGCGCAGCACGATCCCGCTCACCAGCGTGTGCGGCAGCAGCTGCACGCCCAGGCGCTCCGCCGCCCTGGCATAGGCGTTGGGGATCTGGGACGGCTCCAGATAGAGATCGGTCGGCGAGTAGTTGACCGCGAGGATGCCGGCGGTCTCCAGGAACGGGTTCATCGCGCGGGCCTCGGACGGCGAGATCGCCTCGAGCCCGGTCGCGAGCCGCCGGCTCCGCTCGAGCTCGATCCGCGAGCTGCTCGACGTGATCGGGGGTGCGGGCGATCTTGAGCGCGCCGGGCTGGTAGAAGACCAGCGGCTCGCCGGTCTCGCGCTCGAACGCCTCGATCTTGCGCACGGCGCGCTTGGCGAGCGTGGTCATCAGATCGGTGCCGCGCGCCTGCGAGGTCAGCCCCGCCGCCCGCGGCGAGGTCTGCGAGCCGAGCGCGTGCTTGTCGACCAGCGCGACCTGCTTGCCGCCGCGGGCCAGATGGTAGGCGACGCTCGCCCCCTGCGCCCCCGAGCCGATCACGACACACTCGGTTGCCTCGATCATCGTCTCCCCTCTCAGCCGGATCCTCGTCCGCGCCCCATGCGCAGCTCCAGATAGCGGGCACCTTTGCCCAGCGGGTAGGCCATCACCAGATACATCGCCCCGACCAGAAGATAGAGCGGCATGGGCGTGAAGTACTCGCTGCTGAGATCGCGCGCCCGCAGCATCAGCTCGGGCGCCGAGATCAGCGACGCGACCGAGGTATCCTTCAGCAGCGACACGGCGTAGTTGGCCATCGGGGGCACGATGATGCGGGCCGCCTGCGGCAGGATGATGGTGCGCATGGCGAGCGCGTTGGTCATCCCGATCGCCAGCGCCGCCTCGCGCTGGCCGCGATGGACCGCGATGATGCCGGCCCGGTAGACCTCGGCCAGATAGGCGGCGTAGTTCAGGCCCAGCCCGACCACCGCCGCGGTGAAGGCGGACAGCACGATCCCGGCGGCGGCGAGGCCGAAATAGATCAGGAACAGTTGCGTCAGCGCCGGGGTGCCGCGGACCAGCTCGATGTAGAGCCCGGCCGCCCGCGACAGGAGCTGCCAGCGCGACAGCCGCGCCAGCGCCAGCAGCAGCCCGGCGACGACGCCGATCCCATAGGCCAGCACCGCCATCTTCAGGGTGCCGCCGGCGGCGACCAGGAGCTGCGGCATCCAGTCGCGCAGGGCGTCCCAGCTCATGCCGGCCCTCCGCGGCCTGCCCGCTGCTCGAGCCAGCGGACCAGGCGCGCCAGCGGCAGGCTCATCGCCAGATAGAGCACCGCGACCATCAGGTAGATCTGCGTGCTGAGATAGGTCTGATCGACCAGCATGTGCGCCCGGAAGGTCAGCTCCGGTGCGGCGACCGAGGAGGCGACCGAGGTGTCCTTCAACAGCCCGATCCCGAAATTGCCGAGCGGCGGCAGGATCACCCGCATCGCCTGGGGCAGGATGATGATCCTGAACGCCTGCAGCCGGGTCATGCCGATCGACAGCCCCGCCTCGGTCTGGCCAGCGTGCACCGCCTCGATCCCGGCGCGGAAGACCTCGGTGAGATAAGCCCCGCCATTGATGCCGAAGCCGATGATCGCGGCCGGCACCGGCGCCAGCCTGATCCCGACCTCCGCGAGCCCGAAATAGATGATGAAGAGCTGGGTCAGCACCGGCACCGAGCGGAACACGTCGACGTAGATCGTGCCGATGGCGCGCAGCACGCCCAGCTGCGCGGTCCGCAGCACCGCGCCCAGGAGCCCGGGCACGACCGCGACGAGCAGGCCGCCGAGCGTGACGACGATGGTCATCTCGACGCCCAGCAGCAGCGTCTCGATCATGTAGGCAGAATCCATTGGAATTCCCAAGCGGCCGCCATAGCGCAGCCGGCAGCCGCTCAGGATATCCTGCGGCCACGTCGCCGAGGGCGCCTGGCGGGCCGCTGGGACGGTCTGTCCGGACCGCGCCGGTGGTCTTGCGGTCGTTGTCCGATGGTCGGAGCGCCGACCGTCGGCGGCGGGCGTGTGCCGCTCCGGACCTCGCGGCTCCAGCAAACCGGCCTTCAATGGCCGGTTCGAAGCGGGGAGCGGTGGTCCCGGTTGGGACCCGTTGCCCGGACCCGCTGCCGACCTCCGGTGGTCGGCACGGTCCGGCGAACCGACCGCCGTCGTCGGTCCGTCACAGCGGTCAGTGCTCGAGGGCGACCACCGACGTCTCCCCGGAGCCGGCCGCTGGAACGGTCAGGCGACGGCGGCTTGGCTGCCGATCTGGAGCGGCGTCGCCTCACCCGGCTCGGCCCGGACCTCGGGGTCCTTGAGCACGTAGCCGCGGCCCCAGACGGTCTCGATGTAGTGCAGACCGTTGGTCGCGGCCGCGATCTTCTTGCGCAACTTGCAGATGAACACGTCGATGATCTTGAGTTCCGGCTCGTCGATGCCGCCATAGAGGTGATCGAGGAACATCTCTTTGGTCAGCGTCGTCCCCTTGCGCAGGGACAGCAGCTCGAGGATGCTGTACTCCTTGCCGGTGACGTGGAGCCGGCGACCGTCGACGTCGACCGAGCGGGTGTCGAGATTGACCACCAGCTTGCCGGTCTTGATCACCGACTCCGAATGGCCCTTCGAACGCCGCACGATCGCGTGGATCCGCGCGATCAGCTCGCTCTTGTGGAACGGCTTGGTCAGATAGTCGTCGGCGCCGGTCGCCAGGCCTCTGACCTTGTCGTCGGTCTCGTTGAGGCCAGACAGGATCAGGACCGGTGTCCGCACCTTGGCGGCACGCAGCCGCCGAACGACCTCGAAGCCCTCCATGTCGGGCAGCCGCAGATCCAGCACGATGATGTCGAAATCGTAGTGCTTGGCGAGGTCAATGGCGTCCTCCCCGGACTCCGCCGGCTCGCAGATCATACCCTCGCTCTTCAGCGCGGCATCGATCAGCTTCGCGGAGACGGGATCGTCCTCAACAACCAGAGCTCGCATTCCTCGCTCCTTCGTGCACGCTCTTAGGATACATTCGTTGCACAAACGTAACCCTAAGAGACCTTTCCTTAAGACTTCGTTAAGCCGGGTTGTATTTCCTTGCCAACGAACCGATCCAGGTAGCGGCATATGCTCCTTATCGGCTCTGACGACGCGCCTGATACAATCATAGGTTTTATAATCTTGCAACAAAAAAGTTAACCCGAGCATGATTCTGTCCTGCCTGAGGCCGCAGGGGCGAGCCCATTCTCGGGCAGCCGGCGGCTCGAAACGCTGTCGCGGGGGCCCAGGAGAGCTAACATAGACGAGTTTTTTCAGCGTCTTAAGGAAATAGAACCGTACCAGATCCGAGGCCGCGTACGCAGCTGCAGGGGCACGTTGCTGGTCTGCGGCGGGCTGACTGGCATGGTCGGCCTGGGCGACGCCTGCCTGATCGAGCCGCGCTCGCACAACTATGACGAGTGTCCCTGGCCGAGCACCACCGAGCGTGAGCCGTTGCTCGGCGAGGTCGTCGCCCTGGATGACGCCGGCGTCCATCTGCTGCCGTTCAGCGAGCTCGAAGGCGTCGGCCTCGACGCGCGCGTCACCCTGACCCGCGGTCTCGATCACATCCGGCCGAGCCTCGGCTGGATCGCTCGGGTGCTCGACCCGTTGGCGCGCCCGCTCGATGACGGGCCGGCGCCGAGCTGGGGCAGGGTGGCCTATCCGTTGCACGCGCGTCCGGCGCCGGCGCATCAGCGGCGGGGCTTCGGGCCGACGCTCGACCTCGGCGTGCGGGCGCTCAACCTCTTCACGCCCTGCCGCCACGGCCAGCGGATGGGTATTTTCGCCGGCCCCGGCTCGCCCGGCTCGAGGTGGAGCGCGAGCGGCGCGCCCTGGCCGCGCTCGATGACCTGCTCGACCGGCTGCGGCAGCAGATCGCCGCAGCGCAGGCCGAGGCCGAAAAGGAGCGGCGGGCTCCCTTCGACTTGGCCGGCGCCCGGCTGCTGGCGGTCTATCTCGAGGTTCACCGGCAACGTCTGCAGGCGGCCGCAGCGGACCTCTCCCGCCTCGCAGCGAGCCGCGCGCAGCAGCTCGCGCAGCTGATGGCAGGGCGGCTCGAGCTCAAGCGGCTGGAAGTGCTGCAGCAGCGGCAGGACTGGCGCCGCGCGGCCGAGGCGCTCCGGGCGCGAGCGCAAGAGCCTCGACGAGCTGGCCCTGCTCACGCGCCGCGTCGGCCGCTGAGCGCGCCGGCCTCAGAACTCGGGCGCGAGCGTCACCTTGAGCCCGTCCAACTCGGCGCTGAACGGGATCTGGCAGGACAGGCGGGAGTTCTCCTGCACCTGGTAGGCCTCGTCGAGCATCCGATCCTCCTCGTCGGAGGTCGGCGCCAACTGGTCGAGCCACGTGGGATCGACATACACGTGGCAGGTTGCGCAGGCGCAGCAGCCACCGCAGGCCGCCTCGATCGGCAGGTCGTGCTCGCGGATGATCTCCATCACCGACCAGCCGGGGGTGCCCTCGATCAGGTGCTCCGCGCCCTCGCGGTCGATCACGACGATGCCCGCCATCAGGCCACGCCCGGCTGGTTCTCGAGGCAAGGATCCGCCATCGGCTCCCATCCGGCCTCTTGTGGACCGAAAAGCTCGCCATCGGGCCGCGCCCGGCGTCCTTGGTGCGGCAAAACATCAGGCCACGCCCAGCTTCTTCTGCAGATCGGTGCTCGAGGTCGTGTAGCGGAAGATCAGCTTCTTCTCCGGGAAGCAGTAGTGGAAGGCCTTCTGGCACATCAGCGCCGACTCGTGGAAACCCGAGAGAATCAGTTTCAGCTTGCCCGGGTAGGTGATGATGTCGCCGATCGCGAACACGCCTTCGAGGTTGGTCTCGAAGGTCGCGGTGTCGACCTTGATCAGATCGCCCTCGAGCGCCAGGCCCCAGCCCGCGAGCGGCCCGAGCTCCATCTTGAGGCCGTAGAACGCGAGCAGGCGTGTCGCAGGGCACCAGGGTCTCGCCGTCCGGGCTCTTGACCGTGACCCCGTCCAGGCGGTCGGCCGGCCCGTGCAGGCCCGCGATCTGGCCGATGTGCAGGTCGATGGCGCCCGCCGCGACCAGCGCCTCCATGCGCGCGACCGAATCCGGCGCGGCGCGGAAGTCCTTGCGCCGGTGGACCAGCGCCAGGCTGTGGGCGAGCGGCTGCAGGTTGAGCGTCCAGTCGAGCGCGCTGTCGCCGCCGCCCGCGATCAGGAGGTCTTTGCCCCGGAAGTCCTCCATCCGGCGCACGGCGTAGAAGATCGAGCGGTTTTCCCGGAGTTCCGCGCCGGGCAGCGGCAGGCGACGGGGCTCGAAGCTGCCGGCGCCGGCGGCGATCACCACGACCGGCGCCTCGAGCACCAGGCCCTCGCTGGTCGCCAGGCGCCAGCGGCCATCGTCGAGGCGCTCCAGCCGCTCGACCCGCTGGCTCAGATGAAAGCCGGGCTCGAACGGCCGGATCTGCTCCATGAGCAGCTCGACCAGGCGCTCGCCGGTGCAGCGCGGCACCGCCGGAATGTCGTAGATCGGCTTGTCCGGATAGAGCTCGATGCACTGGCCGCCGATCCGATCGAGGTTGTCGACCAGCTGGCACTGCATGTTGAGCAAGCCCGCCTCGAACACCGCGAACAGGCCGACCGGCCCGGCGCCGACGATCACCATGTCGGTCCGGATGGGGTCGGTCCGGATCGGCTCTCTCTGCCCCGTGGCGTCGTTCATCCCACCCCTTCGAGCTGTCGCGCATGCCAAACGCTGCCGCCGCCATGGCCGGCAGCACCCCCGCCGTCACCTACACGCTTTCGCCGCCCGAGAAAAGAGGCAGGCACCGCCAGCTGTTTTCCCGACTGGCCCCGAGCCTCCAGCGGCTCCATCGAAGCGTCGGGTGGAGGCCGCTGGAGCCGCGGACGGCACCCGGCCGCCATCGCCAGCGGCACACGCCGTTACTCACAACCGTCGCATCTCTTGACTTCGAGCGGCACGGATCTGGAGCGTGTTCGTCTTGCCACAACCTGTAGCTCAAAAGCGACGGCCGCGCATCAATCAACTGAAGTCAACATTGATCTCACATCTGGAGGCAACCGCTTCCCGAGCCCAGGAAAACCGGCCCTCGCCCGGCCCGGCCGGATTGATCCGCGCTGGAGCCTCCATCGAATTCTCCATGCGCCGCGGTGGCGCAGATGTGTGCCCCCAGGCGACGCATCCGTGCCGACGACACTTGGCCTTTCGCCGCCTGCGCGCCGGATCTACCATGGCGACAAGCGAACCATCGAGCGATTGCCGTCCGCCATGGCACCAGCACCGGCCGCCGCGCGCATTTTCGTCTCCTATGCCAGGAGCGACGGCAAGGATTTCGCCTCGAAGCTGCGCCGCCGGCTCCAGGACGAGCACGGCTTCCCGCTCTGGCAGGACCTCGCCGACATGGAAGGCGGGCGCGACTGGTGGCTGCAGATCACCGAGGCGATCGACCAGACCGAATACCTGGTGCTGGTGATGACGCCCCGGGCGCTCGCCTCGCCGTATGTGCGCAGGGAATGGCGCTACGCCCGCCAGCAGGGCAAATGCGTCATTCCGGTGAGAGCCGCCAAGGGCCTCGACTTCGCGAGCCTGCCGGGCTGGATGAAGCGCGCGCATTTCGTCGACACCGACGAGCCCGACCAGTGGCGCCGCCTGGTCCGCACCCTCGAGGCGCCCTGCCGGGCCGTGCGCGTGCCGCTCATGCTCGAGGACCTGCCGCCCGACTACGTGGTCCGCGAGGAGGAGCTGGCAAAGCTGCGCGCCGCGCTGCTCGACCCCGCGCGGGAAGAGCCGGTCGCGATCACCGCCGCCCTCAAAGGTGCCGGCGGCTACGGCAAGACCACGCTCGCCCGGGCGCTCGGCCACGACGAGCAGATCCAGGACGCGTTCACCGACGGCATCCTCTGGGTCACCCTCGGCGAGCAGCCGGGCGACCTCACCGGCCACGTCCAGGACCTGATCGGGGTGCTCACGGGCGAGCCTTCCGGCTTCAAGACCTTGGAAGCCGCCACGAGCCGCCTCGGCGAGGTGCTCGGCGAACGGCACATGCTGATCGTGATCGACGACGTCTGGAACGCCGCGCACATCCGCCCCTTCACGCAAGGCGGGCCGAACTGCGCGCGCCTGATCACCACGCGCAACAGCGACACGCTGCCCGCCACGGCGCAGCGGATCGACGTCGACGCCATGACGAGTGGCGAGGCGACCGGGCTGCTCCGCCATGGTCTCCCGGACGGCGAAGGCGCTGCCTTCGACCAGCTCGCCGCGCGCCTTGGGGAGTGGCCGCTGCTCCTGAAGCTCGTGAACGGCGCCCTGCGACGACGCGTGGGCGAGATGAGCCAGCCCCTCGCCGACGCGCTCGCCGTGGGTGAGCAAGGCTCTCGACCGGCGCGGGCTTACCGCCTTCGATGCGCGCGAAGCCGGAGGAGCGGAGCCAGGCGGTCGCAAAGACGCTCGAGCGTCAGCCTGGAGCTGCTCGATGAAGATGAGCGCGCGCGCTTTGCCGAGCTCGCGATCTTCCCGGAAGATGTCGACGTGCCGCTCGATACGGTCGCAGCGCTGTGGGGCCGCACCGCCGGACTCGACGATTTCGACACCGAGGAGCTGTGCGGACGGCTTTTCGGCCTGTCGCTGCTGCTCGGGTTCGACCTCGCGACCCGCCGCATCCGCCTGCATGACGTGATCCGGAGCTACCTGCAGGGCGAGGAGCGAGCGCGCCTGCCCGTCCTCCATGCCGGGCTGGTCGAAGCCTATCGCGCGCCGCTGTCCGGACGGCTGGCATGCCGGGCCGGACGACGGCTATTTCTTCCAGCACCTCCCCTACCACCTCGCCGAGGCGGGGCGGGCGGAGGAGCGGCGGGCGCTGCTGTTCGACTATCGCTGGCTGCGCCGGAAGCTCGAGGTTGCGGGCGTCAACAGCCTGATCGCAGATCTGGAACGGCTGCAAGGTGATGGTGAGGCGGGCAGGCTCGCGGGCGCGCTGCGCCTCTCCGCCCACGTCCTGAATGACGCGCCCGGGCAGCTCGCGGGGCAGCTGCTCGGGCGGCTCGCGCCGAGCGACGGTCCGGCCGTCGCGGAACTCCTGGGCGCCGCCCGGGCCCTGGCCGACCACCCGGGGCTCCTGCCGATTCGAAATTCCCTGACGCCGCCGGGCGGACCGCTGCTGGCGACCCTGGAGGGCCATGGCGCAGGGGTCAGGGCGGTGGCGGTGACGCCGGACGGCCGGCGCGCGGTCTCGGGCTCTTACGATAAGACGCTCAAGGTCTGGGACCTGGAGCAGGGCGCGCTGCTGGCGACCCTGGAGGGCCATGGCGCTGGGGTCATGGCGGTGGCGGTGACGCCGGACGGCCGGCGCGCGGTCTCGGGCTCGGACGATAAGACGCTCAAGGTCTGGGACCTGGAGCAGGGCGCGCTGCTGGCGACCCTGGAGGGCCATGGCGATGGGGTCATGGCGGTGGCGGTGACGCCGGACGGCCGGCGCGCGGTCTCGGGCTCAGACGACCGGACGCTCAAGGTCTGGGACCTGGAGCAGGGCGCGCTGCTGGCGACCCTGGAGGGCCATGGCGCTGGGGTCAGGGCGGTGGCGGTGACGCCGGACGGCCGGCGCGCGGTCTCGGGCTCTGACGACCGGACGCTCAAGGTCTGGGACCTGGAGCAGGGCGCGCTGCTGGCGACCCTGGAGGGCCATGGCGCATGGGGTCAGGGCGGTGGCGGTGACGCCGGACGGCCGGCGCGCGGTCTCGGGCTCAGACGACCGGACGCTCAAGGTCTGGGACCTGGAGCAGGGCGCGCTGCTGGCGACCCTGGAGGGCCATGGCGATTGGGGTCATGGGCGGTGGCGGTGACGCCGGACGGCCGGCGCGCGGTCTCGGGCTCTAGCGACCAGACGCTCAAGGTCTGGGACCTGGAGCAGGGCGCGCTGCTGGCGACCCTGGAGGGCCATGGCGATGGGGTCATGGCGGTGGCGGTGACGCCGGACGGCCGGCGCGCGGTCTCGGGCTCAGACGACCGGACGCTCCGCCTCTGGGATCTGGGCACCGGTCGAGCTGCTCGCCGTGTTCACCGCCGACGGCGCTATTGGAAGCTGCGCCGTCACCCCGGATGGCCGCCGCGTGGTCGCCGGGGATGCGCTCGGGCGGGTGCATGTGCTCGAGATCCGGCTCTGAGGCCGGCCCGGGCGTGAGAGATCAGGCGAGGGCGCAGGGTGGCGGTCGGCCGGTGGCGGGGTTAGGTGCTCGCCAAGGGGGGCGGGCTGTGCCATGGTGGCGGAAACACGGTGCGGGGGGCTGAACCATGGCAGCGTTGACCATCACGCCCAATCTGGAGCTGCCGCCCGAGCAGCTCGAGCGGCTCTATGCCGACATGGTGCGGATCCGGCGGTTCGAGGAGCGGGTGGTCGAGCTGTTCCAGGCTGGCCTGGTCAAGGGCACGGCGCACAGCTATGCCGGCGAGGAGGCGATCGCGGTCGGCGCCTGCGCGCATCTGCGCCAGGACGACTACGTCGCGAGCTATCATCGGGGGCACGGCCACTGCATCGCCAAGGGGGCGCGGACCGACCGGATGATGGCCGAGCTGATGGGCCGGGCGACCGGCTATTGCCAGGGGCTCGGCGGCTCGATGCACGTGGCCGACCTGGAGCGCAACATCCTGGGCGCCAACGGCATTGTCGGGGCGGCGATGCCGCTCAGCGTCGGGGCGGGGCTCGCGATCAAGCTCCGGGGCGGCGATCAGGTGGTGATCGCGTTCTTCGGCGATGGCGCCAACAACCAGGGGATCTTTCACGAGTTGCTGAACCTGGCGGCGGTCTGGCGGCTGCCGGTGCTGTTCGTGTGCGAGAACAACCAGTATGCGCTCAGCACGTCCTATAAGCACACGACCGCGGTCGATTCGGTCGCGACCCGGGCGGTCGCCTACGACATCCCGGGCGTGCGGATCGACGGCAACGACGTGCTCGCGGTCCATGCCGCGCTCGGCGAGGCGGTTTCTCGCGCGCGTAGCGGCCAGGGCCCGAGCCTGATCGAGGCCATGACCTGGCGCTGGGGCCAGCACAGCATGCGCGCGAACCTGCGCGACCCGCGCTCCGACGACGACATGGCGGCCTGGATCGCGCGCGATCCGATCCCGGCGTTCGCGGGCGTGCTGACCGGGCGCGAGATCTTCACCGGCGCCGAGCTCGAGGCGCTGGACGACGCCGCCCGCGAGGAGCTCGACCAGGCGGTGGCGTTCGCCGAGGCCAGCCCCGAGCCCGAGCTTGCGGTGCTCCAGGCGGCGGTCTACGCGCCGCACGTCGCGCATCTCGAGGCGCATGTCGAGCCGGCGGCGCGGGGGACGCGGGAAGTGACCTTCGCCCAGGCGCTGAACGAGGCCATGGCCCAGGAGATGGCGCGCGATCAGCGCGTGTTCCTGATGGGCGAGGACGTCGCCGACACCGGCGGCATTTTTCAGGTCAGCAAGGGTCTGCTCGAGCGCTTCGGGCGCGAGCGGGTGCGGGATACGCCGATCTCCGAGGCGACCTTCTGCGGCGCCGGCGTCGGGGCTGCGATCGCCGGCATGCGGCCGATCGTCGAGGTCCAGATCTTCGACTTCGTGACCCTGATGATGGACATGCTGGTCAACCAGGCGGCCAAGTTCCGCTACATGCTGGGCGGCCTGCCGACCGTGCCGCTGGTGGTCCGGGGGCCGCAGGGCGGCGGCATTCGTCTCGCCGCCCAGCACAGCCAGAGCCTGGAGGCCTGGTTCGCTCATGTCCCGGGCCTGGTGGTGGTGGCGCCATCTTCGGCCTACGACGCCAAGGGCCTGCTGATCGCCGCGATCCGGGACGACAACCCGGTCATTTTTCTCGAGCACAAGCTCCTTTACCTCGGCCAGGCCGAGCCCGTGCCCGAAGCGCCCTACGCGATCCCGCTCGGCAAGGCGGCGATCCGGCGCGCCGGCACCGACGTCACCATCGTCGCGACCCAGATGATGGTCGGCCAGGCGCTGCAGGCGGCAACCCGGCTCGAGGCGGACGGCATCAGCGCCGAGGTGATCGACCCGCGGACCTTGAAGCCCCTCGACCTGGATACGATCGTCGCCTCGGTCAAGCGCACCAATCGGTTGGTGGTGGTGCACGAGGGCTGGAAGTTCGGCGGCTTCGGCGGCGAGATCGCGGCCTCGGTGACCGAGGCGGCGTTCGACTGGCTGGACGCGCCGGTGGCCCGGGTCGGCGCGCTGGATGTGCCGATGCCGTTCAACGACCGGCTCGAGCGGGCCGTGATCCCGAGCGCCGAGCGGATCGTCGCCGCAATCAAGGGTCTGTCCGGCTGAGGCCGCAACCGGTGCCGGTCGTCCTGGTCACCGGCGGCGCCGGCGGGCTCGGCAGTGCGGTCTGCCGGCAGCTCGCGGCCAGGGATTGGACGGTCGGGGTTGCCGACCTCGGCGCGGCCGGCGCCCGGGCGGTCGCCGAAGCCTGCGGCAGCAGCGCGTTTGCGATCCCGGTCGATCTTGCGAGCGCCGACGGTCCGGGCTGGATGGTCGAGGAGACGGTGCGCCGGGCCGGCCGCCTCGACGTGCTCGTGAACGGCGCCGCGGTCGCCCCGGTCGAGGCGTTTTTGACCATGACCGCGGAGGCCTGGGAGACGGCGCTGCTGGTCAACGTCCGGGCCGTGGCCCTCGCGCTCGCCGCGGCCGGCCGGGTGATGCAGGCGCAGGGCGGCGGCCGGATCATCAACGTCACCTCGGCCGCGGCGCGCATGGCCCTGCCCGCCTACGCCGCCTACGCCGCGACCAAGGCGGCGGTGGATTCCCTGACCCGCACGGCGGCGGTCGCGCTGGCACCCCACGGCATCCGGGTCAACAGCCTCTCGCCCGGCATGATGGACACAGCCCTCCAGGACCGGACCGAGGCGGTTTTCTGTGATCTGGCGGGCCGCAACGACCTCGAGGCGTTCAAGGCCGAGCGCACCGCCCGCATCCCGCTCGGCCGCCGCAGCGACCCCGCGGAGATGGCCCAGATGGTCGTCTGGCTCGCGACCGAAGCCCCCGCCTACATGACGGCCGCCCGCCTCAACGTCACCGGCGGCCTCGACAAGGACTGAACCCGGGAGAGACCGCCATGGACGATTTCCTCGATTCCTCGAGCCTCCTGGACGATGGCGAAGCGCTTGCCCGGCGCCTGGACGCGTACGGCTACCTCTTGATCAAGGGGCTGCTGCCGCGGGCGGACGTGCTGCGCGTGCGGGCGCGGTTCCTGGACGCGATCGCGGCGGCCGGCTGGCTGAAAGCCGGCACGGACGTGGACGCCGCGATCGCCGATCCGGCCGAGGCCTGCGTCGACCCGCAGGCGCCGTTCGTCGACGTGCTGCGCCGCTTCTACCGCCATGAGGAGGGTCATGCCCTCAAGCTCCATGCCAACGTCCTGAGCCTGTTCGAGCGCCTGTTCGGCGAGCCGGTGCTGGCGCATCCGCTCCTGATCCCGCGCTGCATCTTCCCCCAGCGGCCGGAGTTCACCACGCCCGCGCATCAGGACTATCCCGCACATCCAGGGCACGACCGAGACGCTCAGCCTCTGGCTGCCGCTCGGCGACTGCCCGGCCGAGATGGGCGGCCTCGCGATCGCCCGCGGCACGCACACCGAAGGCGTGCGCGACTTCACGGTCAGCGGCGGCGCCGGCGGCATGGCGGTGATCGACCCCTTGGAGGGCGATTGGGTCGCGGGCCCGCTCGAAGCCGGCGATGCGCTGATCTTCCATAGCCTGACCGTGCACAAGGGGCTGCCCAACCTCTCCGACCGGCTGCGCCTGTCCCTCGACAACCGTTATCAGCGGGCGTCCGAGCCGGTCTGCGAGCGCTGCCTGCAACCCTACGCCGGCTGCGGCAGCTGGGACGAGATCACCGCCGGCTGGACCTCGCCGGATCTGCCGTACTACTGGCGCAGGCAGGCGCCCAAGGTCGCCGACTACGACATGCGCTACTACGAGCAACGCGATCGGATCGCCTTCGATCTGGCCGAGCGCGGCGACCCACTGGCGACGGCGGTCCTCCTGCGGATCGTCCAGCGCGATCCCGACCCCGCCAAGCGCGAGCGCGCGACGGCTCTGTTGGCCGACCTCGAAGCGGCCACCCGGACCAGCACGTCCGGTGCCACCCTCGCCTGAGACCGCCGCCCGCCTCGACGTCGCCGGCGGCCTGGACAAGGACTGACGCCGGCTACCGGCGCGTCGCGGGGTAGTGTCTCAGTTTGAAATCCGCCGCCGTTGACGCCGGGCTGGCATTCCGGCTGCGCCTCCTAGATGCTTAGCGCCAAGCATAGCCAAGGGAGCTGAGCATGTCCAAGGGACCGAGGGCCCAGAAGCGGCCGGCCGACGTGATCGGCAACGCCGTGCGCGTCATGGAGATATAGACCGGGCAGCGGGATGAGGAATATGAGGCCGATGTCGGCAAGGACCAGGCCGCGGCCGAGCTTGGGCGCAAGGGTGGCAAGGCGCGCGCCGAAGGCTGCAGCCAAGCGCTGGGAGAAATGGGGCTCCCAGCGGCACCGTTCCCAGCTCGCTCTTTTCAGACTTGCCCTCAAAGCCCAAACGTGCATCTTGACGATTATCATCGGTTGCAACGACGCAACCTCTGGTATGGTACCGGACGGGATGAGGATAGCCAACCGATGCCGCGGACACCATGGACCGCCCAAATCAAATGAACTCCGAAAGCGGGCGACGGGAGGATGGAATGACGATGCGGGTAAGATGCCGGACGGTAGCTGTTGGCCCAGGACCCGAAAACGTAATCATTATCAACACCTGGGACGGGCGTGAGGAAGAGGTAATTGTAGATCCGAGCTTGATCGAGGATGATGCGCTCGAAGTAGGTTCGTTGCATAGAGATAACGGCAAGGTACTAATTGAATTACCACGGGAGTCCGCGTCTGGTAATTGGCGCTTATGGGTAGCGCTAGATGCTATAGCATAAAGACTTGGAGGTCTTCTACCGTGGTTTTAACGGATCGCGAAATACAGATTGCAATCCGATGCGGCCAGCTTGTCATTACTCCCATACCAAATCCAGAGACCGATTATAGCTCAACAAGCGTGGATCTAACGCTTGCGGTGCAAGGCGTAGAATGGACCGCAAATCCAGGTGTATCGATTTGCCCCGGCGTGGACGGTTATAAATACACAAGCATCAAGCATCTTCAAAAAGATGTGAAGATAAAAAGTTATCATCTTGGACCAAAAGCGTTCCTTTTAGCATGGACCGCAGAACGTATCGAACTGCCGGTAGAATCCAAACTAGCAGCGCGAGTAGAAGGAAAAAGCGGAATCTCAAGGCTCGGCGTGGGGATTCATGTGACTGCACCAACTATTCATGCGGGTTTCAAAGGACCGTTGCAGTTAGAAATCTATAATTTCGGAGCAAACAACATTATACTAGATTCGGGTATGAAGATATGCCAAATCATCTTTGAACAAACTACTGGTACGCCGGAAAAAGGCTACGGCGGTATGTTTCTTAATCAGGCTCCATAGTAGGCAAACTCATGCGGCCGTTTCTATCGTGATGTTTATACGCTCACGGCGCTTGAGCGCAGGATGGACTGTCGGAATACCGTCGGCTAGGGTGTTGCCGAAACCAGCTGGGAGGGTGTCGTGCGCTGGATGAGGATTGGTTTGGCCGCCGCGATTTTGCTCCCAGTTGCCTGGGTTTCGCCCGCAGTCCTGGCAGCCGATGAGGCCCCGCTCGGCGAGCGGCTGGTCGACGTCATGAACCAGCTGTTCGGCAAGCATCCCGGCCTGCGCGCCATGCACGCCAAGGGCGTGGTGGTCGAGGGCAGCTTCACGCCCGAGCAGCGCCGGCGCCGCGCTCAGCAAGGCCGCGCTGTTCCAGGGCGACCCCGACGCCGGTGACCGCGCGCTTCTCGGACGCGACCGGGCTGCCCGCGATTCCGGACGGCGACCCCAACGCCAACCCGCACGGCCTCGGCCTCCGCTTCCACCTGGCCGATGGCAGCGAGATGGACGTCGTCACCAACTCGCTGAAGTTCTTCCCGGTCGCGACCGGCGAGGAGTTTTTGGGCCTGCTCCAGGCGGTCGCCGCGAGCGGCCCGGATGCTGCCAAGCCGACCGCGCTCGAGCAGTTCGTGGCGACCCATCCGAGCGTGCCGCAGGCCTTGGGCAGCATCTCGACGCCGACCAGCTTCGCCCGCGAGACCTACAACGGCGTCAACGCCTTCGTGTTCGTCGACGCCGCCGGCGGGCGTCATCCCTTCCGGTTCAAGATCACGCCGGTCGCGGGCGAGGCGCATCTGAGCGCCGGGGACGCCGCCAAGCAGGCCCCCGACTTCCTCTTCGAGGAGCTGCGGACCGAGCTCGCCAAGGGCCCGGTGCGCTTTCGGCTGCTGGCACAGCTCGCCAAGCCGGGCGATCAGACCGCCGATCCGTCGAAGCCCTGGCCGGACGATCGCGAGCTGGTCGACCTCGGCGAGATCGCGCTGACCACGCCCGCCGCCGACAATGACGCCGCCGAGAAGGAGCTCATGCTCCTGCCCGGCAGCCTGGTCGACGGGATCGAGCCCTCCGACGACCCGATGATCGACGTGCGCGACGAGACCTACGCCGTCTCGTTCGGCCGCCGCGCCGAGTGACGGGAGGAGGCGGCCTCAGCTCGGGAGCCGGCTCCGAAAATCGGCGACGTAGGCGTCGATGCGCGCCAGCGCCTGGGCGGCCTCGTCCCCGGAGATGAACGCGGCGCTCACGCCGTTGCGCGCAAGCGTCGCGAGCTCGTCGACCGACAGGTTCAGCGCGCGCTGGCAGGCGATCATGTTCTCGCTGACGTAGCCGTCGAAATAGGGCGGATCGTCGGAATTGACCGTGACGTGCAGGCCGGCCGCGAGCATGGCGCGCAGCGGATGGCGCTCGAGCGCCGGCACGACCTTGAGCCTGAGGTTCGAGAGCGGGCACACCGTGAGCGGTATGGCGCGCGCCGCGAGCTCGCGCACGAGATCGGGATCGTCCAGGCAGGCGTTGCCGTGGTCGATCCGGTCGACCTGCAGGAGCTCGAGCGCCTCGCGCACGTAGGCGGCCGGGCCCTCCTCGCCGGCGTGCACCGTGGTGCGCAAGCCGCGCTCGCGGCAGGCGCGGAAGAAGTTCACGAACCTCGACGGCGGATTGCCGAGCTCGGGGCCGCCCATGCCGATGCCGAGGATGCGGTCCGACCAGGGCATGATCTGCTCGAGCAGCTCGAGCGCGTCCGCCTCGCTGCGGTGGCGGTGGGCGCTGATCAGCAGCCCGGCGCTGAGGCCATCCGCGCGCGTGCCGTCGTCGATCGCGGCGAGCACGCCCTGCATCAGGGTCGCGATCTCGACGCCGCGCTCGGTGAAGCTCTGCGGCCCGATGAAGAGCTCGGCCCGGATGACCCCGTCCTCCTGGGCGCGGCGCAGATAGGCGCGCGTCACGTCGTAGAAGTCCTGCTCCTGCACGAGCACGCGGCAGCCTTGGAAGTAGAGGTCCAGGAACGATTGCAGGTTCCGGAACTCGTAGGCGGCGCGCAGCTCCGCCGCGCTGGCCCAGCGCAGCCGCAGGCCGTTGCGCGCCGCGAGGTCGAGCATGAGCTCGGGCTCGATGCTGCCCTCGAGGTGCATGTGCAGCTCGGTCTTGGGCAGGCCGCGGATGAAGGCGTCGAGATCGCTCATGTCGGTCCCAGGCTCGTCGGGCGCAGCGTCAGGAGATGGCCGTTGGCGCGCAGCCAGCGGCGCTGGTGGCTCGTAGCCCGGCAGGATCTGCGCCACCAGCTGCCAGAATTCCTTTTGATGGTTGCGCACGCGCAGATGGCAGAGCTCGTGCACGACGACGTATTCGAACACCGGCTCGGGGGCCAGGATCAGGCGCCAGTTGAGGTTGATCAGGCCGCGCGCCGAGCAGCTGCCCCAGATCTGCTTCTGGTCCTTGATCCGGAGGCCGCGCGGGATCAGGCGATGGGGCGGGCCGTGGCGGTCGATCAGGCGATCGGCATCGAGGCGCGCCTGGCGCCGGAGCCAGTGGCCGAGGGCTGCCTCGATCGAGCGCTCGCGCTCGCCCTCCGGGATGCGCTCCGGCAGCTCGACCTCGAAGCCGTCCTGGTAGCGGACCATGGTCCGGGCGCCGGCGGCCGGTCCGATCCTGAGTTCGACCGGGCGGCCCCGGTAGGGGATCCGGCCGCCGTCGGCGAGGCGCTGCTGGCCCGGATGCGCGGCCAGCGTCTGGCGCAGACGGCTCACCTTGTCCAACAGCCAGTGCCGATGCTGCTCGACAAACCGGACAATCTCGGGCTCGCGCAGGCGGACCGGCGCCACCACCTCGACGCCGCCCGCCTGCACCGTCAGGCGCAGCCGCCTGGCGCGGGCGCTCCGCCGCAGGCGCCAGGGGATCGCGGTCGACCCGACCAGCAGGGTTGGCACGTCGCCTCCTTCGCTCCCGCAACCGGCGCTGGTCCGATCGCTAGCCGAAACCGCGGGCGGAAGCTACCTTGGCGAGCCGCGACCGATGATCATGGGGGATGGCATGCGCGAGCTGAAGATGACGATCGGCAACGTCGTGATCCGGGCCGAGCTGCTGGAGACGCCGACCGCGGACGCGCTCTACGCCGCCGCCCCGTTCGAGGCGCGCGCCTCGACCTGGGGCGACGAGGTCTATTTCCGGACGCCGGTGGCGCAGGCCCGCGAGGCGGGCGCCAAGGCCGTGGTCGAGCCGGGCGAGCTCGCCTTCTGGCCGGATGGCGATGCGATCGCGATCGGCTTCGGCCCGACCCCGATCTCGCGGGGTGACGAATGCCGGCTCGCCAGCCCCTGCAACATCTGGGGTCGGGCCCTGGACGACGTCCAGACGCTGCGCGCGGTCCGCAGCGGCGCCGCGATCAAGGTCGAGCGCGCCGACTGAGGACCCGCGCGGGAGGATCAGCCCTCTTCAGAGCGCAGGCGCCGACAGCCGAAGCGACGCCCCATGGCTGGGTTGTTGGGCCAGGGACGTGGTATTACAAGACCTGCCCCTCAGCTGGAGACGTGCTCAGCGCTTACTGCGGCTTCCGGCTCGCATGATGAGAAACCATGAGCCAGCGGCCGTCGATTTTCTCATAGACGTTGGTGACGATGGCGGCGATCTCGATCGCTTTTTTGCCGTCCTTGTATTTCACCGTCCCGCTCTCCTCGCCGGTCTCGTACCCGAGATTGCCATTGACGTGGATATGCTGTTCTGACAACGACACCGTTCTCAGCGAAAATCGCTGGTTTGCAGCCGCCCAGTATTTCTTCCAGGCGTCATAGCCGACAGTGATCGACCTGCTGGCGGGACCGGCGATTGTGAGGTAGGGCGTATGAGCGGCGACCTCATCCATGGCTTGCCCATCGTCGATCACCGCTAGCGCCGCGTAAAAGGCCTTGCTCGCTGCTTTCACCCCCTCCACGTCCGCTGCCGGTTGGGCGACCGCGTTGCTCGCCGCAATGGCGATCCCCAGCCACGCCGCAACCGTGGTGATCAGTGTGAGCAGGCGCCGTCAATTCACGGTGTTTCTCCCCTGCTTGTGTGAACGACGTCGATGCATGATTTTCTCGCAGGGTCGAACTTAGATCAACCTTTGACGCTGCCGATGGTCAGCCCGGTCGTCATCTTGCCGCGGAACATGTAGTAGATCACGAGCGGCGGGATCGAGTAGATGATGGCGGCGGCCATCAGCAGGTTCCAGGGCGATTCGTCGCTGCTGAGGAAGAAGCCGAGCGCCACCGGCACGGTCACCTTGGTCGGCGTCGACAGCAACAGGAACGCGTAGAGGTACTCGTTCCAGGCCAGCAGCAGGGCGTAGGTGCCGACCGCGACCAGGGCGGGCATCATCAGCGGCAGGAAGATGTGCCAGAAGATCTGGGGCGTGGTCGCGCCGTCGATCTTGGCGCTCTCCTCGAGCGAGCGCGGGATGCTGGTGCTGTATTGCTGGAAGATGAAGATGGCGTAGGGGGTCGCGAAGGTGACCTCGACCAGGATCAGCGACCACAAGTTGTCGAGGAGCTGGTAGCCGTCCATGATCTTGTAGAAGGGGATCGCCAGGAACGACGCCGGGATGACGTAGGTCAGCAGCGCGGCGTTGGAGAGCAGCCAGCCGAACCGGATCTTGAGGCGGGTGATCGCGAAGCTCGCGAGCGAGGCGATCCCGACCACGAGCAGCGCCGTGCCGACGCCGACCAGCAGGCTGTTCAGCATCTGCACCCAGAAGTCGTTGAGGTACCAGTAGTCCTCCTTGAACACCGTGGTGAAGGTGCTGAGCGTCGGCTGCTTGGGCCAGATGTTGCCGCTGAAGATGGCATCGTTGGTCTGCAGCGAGACGATCACCATGTTGTAGATCGGCATCAGGGTCCAGAACAGGATGATCACGCCGAGCAGCAGCGCGAGGGTCTGGCGGGGGGCCGACTGGCTGCCGGGAAGGGCGGCGGCGGTGCTCATAGCTCGACGGCCTCCCGGTGCAGCTTGCGCATGAGGTACATCACCAGTGGCACCAGCACCGGCAGGGCGGTGATCACGACCGCGACGCCGAGCGCCGGATTGCCGACCTCGAAGGCGTCGCGGATGCCGAGCGTCGCGAACACGTGGGTCGACAGCACCGGGCCGCCGCCGGTGACGAAGTGCACCGTGTTGTAGTCACCGAGCGTCCAGATGGTCGAGAGCACCGTGCAGATGATGTAGAGGTTCTTCATCATCGGGAAGGTGATGTAGCGGAACCGTTGCAGCCCCGTGGCGCCATCGATCGCCGCTGCCTCGTAGAGCTCGCCCGGGATCGCGGTCCGGCCGGCGAGGAAGATCACGGTCCAGAACGGCATCCACTTCCAGATGTAGAAGGTGATCACCGAGCCCATGGCGAGGCTCGGCGTGGTCAGCCAGCCCGGGCCCTCCTTGTGGAACAGGTCCCAGATGACGTTGTTGATCAGGCCCCACTGGCCGTTCAGCAGCCAGTGGGCCGAGATGAAGGTCGGGATCGCCGGCACCGCCCACGGCAGGATGAAGATCAGGAACAGCCACTTCACCCAGCGATAGCTCTGGTGGAAGAAGCTCGAGAGCAGGAGCGCCAGGAACATCTTGACGTTGACGCCGATGATCAGGAGCAGGAGCGTGTTCCAGATCGTGCGCAGGTACAAAGGATCGTTGAACAGCGTGACGTAGCTGGCCGGGCTGCTGCCCAGCCAGAGGCCGTAGAGCACCGGGTAGACGACGAGCAGCAGGAAGACGGCGATGTAGGGGACGACGAACAGCGCCCCCCACAGGCCTTCGGCGGTCAACTCTCCGCCTCCACCCATGAGGTCGGTCGCGCGCTGGCGCAGCCGCTCGAGGGGAGCGGGGGGCAGCGCCCCCCGGGCCGGTGCTCTGGCCATCGCAGCCTCGCTAATTGCCGACGTTGTACTGCGAGAAGATCTCCTTGATCCGCGCGAACGCTTCGTCGACGGCCTGCTCCGGGGTCTCGCCGTGGACCAGCACGGCACCCTCGGCCGTGCCCCAGACCTCCTCGGCATTGACCTGCGCATAGGCCGGATTGTAGGCCATCGGCCAGGGCTCGGTCGGGCCGTCGACCTCCTGCTTCACGGCGACCGGGATGTGCGGGTCCTGGGTGTCCACCCAGAACGACGGATTGGCCTTGATGATCTCCGGCATGACGGGCATCCAGCGACCGCGCGCGGCCGCGAGGTACTCGCCGAGGTTCTCAGGCGTCACGAAGAACTTCAGGAATTCCTTGGCGGTCTCGATGTGCTCGGCGGCCTTGGGCACGATCGCGACCTTGACCGCGACCAGGCTGGTCATCGGCTTGCCGTCGGGCGCGTTGGGCATCTCGCGGGTGACGATGTCGTGCTCGTAGAGCTGCTTGTCGTCGAACTTCGCGACCGGGATCGAGAGGGTCGCGTTGTTGGTCATGATGATCTGCTTGGAGAAGAACGCCACATTGTTGTCCGGATCGCCCCAGTTGAGCGCGCTATGCGGGATGTAACCCGCATTGAAGGCGTCGGCGATGAAGGTCAGTGTCTTGATCGCCGCCTGCTTGGTCTGATCGGACAGGTTGAGGGTGCCGTCGGGATTGACCACACGACCGCCGTAACCCAGCATGTATTGATTGAACGTGTAGTAGTTGTCGGTGTCGACCGTCGACACCGGCAGGCCGATGGCATAGACCCGCTCGCCCTGGTCGCGCAGCTTGTCCTGCACGTCCTCCCAGAACTTCCAGTAGTCGTCCCAGGCCGTCGGGATATCGGCATCCTTGTAGCCGGCCGCCTCGAGCAACGGTCGCCAGTAGAAGTCGTGCAGAGCCTGCTGCTTCAGCGGCACCGCGAAATAGCTGCGCTTCTTCTGGACCGAGTCGTACAGATAGGCCGAGCGCAAAGCCGTCTTGGTATACTTGTCCTTCAACGGCTCGACCACATCGGACACGTCGGCCAGCGTGTCCTTCCATGCCTGCTGTGGTGCGATCGAGAAATCGTTGACATCAGCGTACGCCACGTCCGGGACGTTGCCGGAGGTGATCGCCGAGATGATCTTGGTTGGAATGTCGGCCCCACTGTAGAAGGAGAGATTGACCTTATTGCCGGTCTGATCCTCCCACCTCTTGATCATGGTCTGAAGGGCAGCGTCCTCAGCGGGAAAATAGCCCTTGTTCCACCACACCGTGATCGTCTCCGCCTGGGCGGCCGCAACCATGCCAAAGACTGCGGCTGCGCCGGCGATGACGCCGAGGCAGGGTGCCAGAGTCGGGACGGCTTCATATCACAGTTCTCCCTCGTGTTTAAGGCGGGCGCCGTGGACAGATACCCCCCATTGGCCTTCGAACCTATAGCAAAATGACCGTCGTTCAAGACCGTTCGCGGCTGGTCACCGCGCACCAGAGGCCAATCAAGCCAGACAGCATTTCTTGAACTTCTTGCCGCTGCCGCAGGGGCAGGGGTCGTTGCGCCCGACCTTGCGGAACCGATTGACCACCGGCTCGACCGGCCCGAAGGCGCGGCCGAGATCGCCGTCTTGGGCCGGGTCCTCGTGGTCGTCAGCCAAGGCGTACCAGTGTCTGAGCTCCTCGAGCGCATCGTCCAGGGGCGCGTATTCGCGCTCGCCGAACGGCCAGGGCTGCTCGGGGTGAGCGAGCGCGTAGCCGAGATCGGAGCGGAAGTTCTCGAGGCTCATGTGCGAGCGGTGGATCAGGCCGCGATCGAACGCCTTCCTGACCAGCTGGGCGAGCTCCTTGAGGCCGAGCATCGCGATCGCGCTCTGCCAGCCGACCCAGACGTAGTTGTCGCCGTGCGGACGCAGGGTCATGAAAGCGTCGCGCAGGTAGCGGGCGACCGCGTCGCGCCCGAGCTCGCCCCGCAGCACCAGCAGCGCCAGGGCCTCCAGCAGGCGCGAGCGGACGAAGGGGTCGGCGTGCTCGGCCTCGATCACCTCATGGAGCGGGCTGGGATCGCCGTCGAAGACCGCCGCCATGACCCGATGCGCGTTCTCGACGGTGGCATCGCCGAGCAGCTCGTCGAGGGCCTCGGGATCGATCGCGAGCAGGCGCGCGAGCGGCCGATAGGCTGGCTTCTCCCGCCGTTCGCCGAGCAGATGGAAGCCGGCGAACACGGCCGGCTGCAGCGCGCGGGCCGCGGCGTCGCCGGCGGCGCAGCGCTCGACCAGGTCGATCAGCAGCGGCGCGACCTCGGTCCAGCGCTCGCGCGCGGCCAGGATCGCGGCTTCCGGCAGGCCCTCGTCCTGGGCCAGATGCTCGAGGATGGCTTGCGGTTCCATGGCGGGCGCCCGGCTGTCGAACGGTCCGCAAGGTAGCGGCGCGCCGGCGCCTCGGCTAGGCTCGATGATCGCGGCTTACGGTCGGAGGAACGGTCTTGGATCGGGCGGACTTGGAAAAGCGGGGCTTCAGCGTCGCCGAGCTGCGGCGCCTGGCCAGGCGCCGGCTGCCGCGCATGGTGTTCGACTTCTGCGACGGCGGCGCCGAGGACGAGAGCACGCGCGATCGCAACGAGACGGGCTTTGCCGACTGGGAGTTTTTGCCGCAGCCGCTCGGCGGCACCACCCGGCGCGACCAGTCGACCCTGCTGTTCGGGCACAAGCTCGCTCTGCCGGTGATCATCGGCCCGACCGGCCTGTCCGGCATGCTCTGGCCGCGCGGCGAGCTGGCGGCGGCGCGCGCCGCTGCCGGCGCCGGCACCGTCTACACCATGAGCCACGGCTCGACCGTCTCGATCGAGGACCTGGCAGCCTCGGCGCCCGGGCCGCTCTGGTTCCAGAACTTCATGTACCGCGACCGCGGCCTGACGCGCTCGTTCGCCGAGCGCGCCCAGGCGGCCGGCTACCAGGCGCTGGTCCTGACCATCGACAACCAGGTGCTGGGCCAGCGCGAGCGCGACCTCAGGAACGGCTTCGTGATCCCGCCCCGGGTCAGCTGGCGGAGCGTGCTCGATGTCGCGCGCGCGTGGCCCTGGGCGCTGCGGATGGCGCGGGCGCCGCTCACCTTCGTCAACTATGTGACCGAGGAGAAGCGGGACATCGTCTCGCTTGCCGCCTACGTCGCGAGCCTGCTCGACCCGACCCTCAACTGGCGGGACGTCGACTGGCTGCGCGGGATCTGGCGGGGGCCGCTGCTCCTGAAGGGGGTGCTCCATCCGGACGAGGCCAAGGCCGCCCTCGATCACGGCGTCGACGGGGTGATCGTCTCCAACCACGGCGGCCGCCAGCTCGACGGCGCGATCGCCGCGATCCGGGCGTTGCCGGCGGTCGCCGATGCGCTCGCGGGCCGGATTCCGGTGCTGCTCGACGGTGGCGTCCGGCGCGGCAGCCACGTGGTCAAGGCGCTGGCGCTCGGGGCCACCGCCTGCACGATCGGCCGGCCGCATCTGTGGGGTCTCGCGGTCGCCGGCGAGGCGGGCGTCGCCCGGGTGCTCGGTCCTTTTCCCACCCTTATCCTACCCCATACTGATCGATCTGGCTGCGGTGGCGGTTGACCAGACGGTCAGACGTCGGCGAGATAGGCCTGGGATCGACCGTGTTGAGCTTGCAGGTCTCGATCAGTGAGGCGATCACGCCCCAGTGGACCCCGCCCTGATCGGAACCGGCGAACAGCGCGTTCTTGCGGGAGAGGGCGATCGGGCGGATCGAACGCTCGACCACGTTGGAATCGATCTCGACCCGGCCGTCGTCGAGGAAGACGGTGAGGCCGCGCCATAGTTTCAAGGCGTAGCGGATGGCCTCGGCCATGCGGGAGCGGCCCGGGACCTTGGCGAGCTGGGCATCGAGCCAGGCCCGCAGTTGATCGACGATCGGCCGGCTCTGCTGATCGCGGAGGGTGCGGCGCCGCTCGGGGGCCTGGCCGCGGATCGTGCTCTCGATGCGGTGAGCGCGGCGATGCGTTGCAAGGCGCCCTCGGCGATCGGGGCGTTGCCACCCTGGGCGATCTCGGAACCGCCGCCGGACGTGTGACCAGCAATAGGCCAGCGTCGCCGGACCGCCGGCACGCGCAGGATCGGCCAGGGCGTTGTAGGCGGCGTACGCGTCCACCTGGAGGATGCCACTGAACCCGGCCAACGGCCTGATGGCGTGCTCGGCGCCACGACCAGGCGCGTAGAGATAGGCGACCGCCGGTGGATCGCCGCCGCCCCACGGCCGGTCGTCGCGGGCGAGCGCCCAGAGGTAGCCGGTCTTGGTTCGTCGCCGCCCCGGATCAAGCACCGGCGCGCGAGTCTCGTCCATGAACAGCTTGGGCGAGCGCTTGAGGTGCTCGAACAGCCGCTCATGCAAGGGGCGGAGCTCGGCGGCGGCGTGCCCGACCCAGTCCGCCAGGGTCGAGCGATCGAGCTCGATCCCTTGCCGGGCGTAGATCTGGCTCTGGCGGTAGAGCGGCAGGTGGTCGGCGTATTTGCCGACCAGGACATGGGCCACCAGGGCCTCTGTCGGCAGCCCGCCCTCGATCAGCCGGGCCGGGGCGGGCGCCTGGACGACGGCGCTCTCGCAGGCACGGCAGCCATATTTGGGCCGGCGGGTGACGATCACCTTGAACTGGGCCGGGATGATGTCGAGCCGCTCGGCCAGCTCCTCGCCGATCCGGTGCAGCGCGCCGCCACAGCAGGGACAGGTCTGCTCGGCTGGCTCGATCACGATCTCTTCGCGCGGCAGGTGCTTGGGCAGCGCGCCGCGATTGACACGCCGTTGCCGCGAGCGCGACGCTTGCAGCGTCGCATCGGTCTTCTGTTCTTGCACCTCGGCTGCGGCCAGCGCCTGCTCGAGGTCCTCGAGGGCCAGCTGCAGCTGATCGGGATCGGCCGTCTTCTCGGAGCGCCGCCCGAACAGAGCCCGCTGCAGCTCCTTGATGATCGCGCGCAGCTGCTCGTTGTGCCCGGCCAGCTTGGCCGCGCTCGCGCGTTCGGCCAGCAGCAGAGCTTGCAGCGTCGCCACGTCGGCGGGCAACGGGGCGGCTGCGGCGGCCTCCGGCGAAGGGCTCATGGGGGCAGTGGATCACATCGCCGGCGGCTTGTAATTCACTAAATCGACTGGTGATTCACTCTGTCGCAGGGTCACTGCGCGAGCTGCGGCCGGGCCACCCGCCGGCTGTGCACCCGCGTCCAGTCGAGCCCCTCGAACAGCGCCCCGAGCTGACCCGGCGACAGTCGCATCACCCCGTCCTCGATCCGCGGCCAGACGAACCGGGCCTGGTCGAGCCGTTTGTAGATCAGGGTCAGCCCGCTGCCGTCCCAGACCAAAAGCTTGACCCGATCGGCCCGTTTGGCCCGGAAGACGAAGACCGCGCCGCAGAAGGGGTCGAGCCGCAGCTGCTGCTGCACCACCGCGGCCAGACCGTCCATGCCCTGCGGAAGTCGACCGGCCGGGTCGCGACGAACACGGCGAGCCGCCGCAGATCTTGCGGCGCGACATCGACCGGGTCCTGGCGCTCGGCGGCTGGGACGGCGTCGCGGCGCTCGATCGCCGGGTGCTGGCACCGCTGCCGTTGGCGCGTTCCGCCGCCCCGACCCGGCGCCCCGCGACCCGGCGCGCCGGCCGCCGGCCGGATCAGACCAGCCGGAGCGCGTCGCCGCCCAGGTAGAGCCGGCGCGCGACCAGGCGCCGCGACGCCGGTCGAACCCGCTCAGGCCAGCTGGTCGAGCAGGATCTGGTCGAACATGCCGCGCGCGACCGGCCGGCCGGCCTCGACCATGACCCGGCCGCGGGCGATCACGGTCCGGATCTGCCAGTCGTGGTCGAAAGCGATCAGGTCGGCATCGAGGCCGGGCGCGATCCGGCCTTTGCGGGTCAGGCCGGCCGCGCTCGCGACGTTCGAGGTGACGACCCGGAGCGCGTCGCTCGCCGGCAGGCCTTCCTCGACGATCAGCCGGCGCCAGGTGGCGTGCAGCGCGCCGACCGGCATGTAGTTGGCGACCGCCGGCTGGCCCTCGCGTTTTTCCTCCTTCGGCGGGGCGCCGTTGCCATCGGAGCTGAGCAGGATTTGCTCCAGCGGCACGCCCGCACCGAGCAGCTGGGAGATCGCCCTGGCGGGCGCGGTCGCCCGGCTGAAATTGTTGTCCGGGCTGTAGTTGGCGCCGACGTCGACATAGCCGCCGCGTGCCGCCCAGAGGGTCGCATCCGCCATGTAGGCGTCGGTCTGGTTGACGTGCGAGGGCAGCAGCTGGCCGATCGGGAAGCCGGTCCGCTCCAGCATGGCGAGCAGCGGCTTCAGGCAGGCGCCGTGGTAGGGCGGCACCTGGAGGCAGAGATAGCCGCGTTTCCCGGCGAGGCGCCCGGCGAGCAGGCCGGCGGTCGCCGCCTCGGCGATGTACTGCGTCCCCGGGCCGTTGCTGTCGTAGGCGTAGCCAAGTTCAGAAACCGAGATCTCGCCGACCCCGATGATCTCCTCGATGAACGCGATGTCGTCGCGGATGCGGCCGGTCAGCGTCGGCACCGGATGCTCGAGCGTCGCCCCGGTCAGCGCGTAGGCCGAGATGCCGTCCGCCTTGAACGCCTTGGTCTTCGCGATCAGCGCGCGCATGTCCTTGGAGGTGGCATCGAAGCCCAGCATGCCGATCACGCTCGTGATCCCGGCGCGCACCAGCTGGCTGGTCTGGAGCTCCGGCGCCCGGCTCGAGAAGCCAAGCCCCCCGCCGCCGCCCAGCACGTGGACGTGGTTGTCGATCAGGCCCGGCGTCAGGGTCAGGCCCGCCAGATCGCGCTCTTCCACCTCGATGCCGCGGATCTCGATCCCCGGCGCGGCGATCGCGACGATCCGCTCGCCGGCGATCAGGATGTCCTTGGGCCCCAGGGCCTCGGGCGCCAGGACCAGGGCGTTGCGCAGGCGGATCACGACCCGGTCCCGGGGTCGGCGGCCCGCGGGCAGGGCGGGAAGTCGTAGTGCGGCGCGACCCGATAGGGGATCACCTCGATGTCGCGCCAGACCCCGCCGGTCACGTAGGGGTCGGTCCGCAGCCAGTGGTCCAGCTCCTCGCGGCTCGCGAACTGGGCGACCGCGGCCGAGCCGATCATGTTGCCCGCCTCATCGGTCAGCGCGCCACCGACCAGAAGATGGCCCGCCGCCTGCAGCCGGGCCGCATTCTCGAGATGCGCCGGCCGCGCCGCGAGGCGCCGCTCCGGCGCCTGCGCGTCCTGACCGTCGCGCGCGATGATCAGCCACTGCATCTGCCTCTCCCTCCATGGCCCGCGGTGCGCGAGCCTGGCATCCTGGGCACGGGGCCCCGCGTCCGGTCTGCTCATTTGCCGCCGCCGGTGACCGTCTCGGTGCCGCGGGTGGCGTAATAGGCGATCAGGATCGGGACCAGGGTCACCGCGATCACGAACACCGCGACCACGTTGGTCACCGGTCGCTGGCGGGGGCGGACCAGCTCGGTCAGCATCCAGATCGGCAGCGTCGTCTGCGGGCCGGCGGTGAAGGTGGTGACGATCACCTCATCGAAGCTGAGCGCGAACGCGAGCATGCCGCCGGCCAGAAGGGCGGTCGCGATGTTCGGCAGCACGACGTAGCGGAAGGTCTGAAAGCCGTCGGCGCCGAGGTCCATCGAGGCCTCGATGATCGCGCCCGAGGTCCGCCGGAAGCGGGCCAGGACATTGTTGTAGACGACCACGATGCAGAAGGTCGCGTGGCCGATCACGATCGTCCAGAAGCTGTAGGGCAGGCCGGCGAGGTTGATCGCGGCGCGCAGCGAGATCCCGGTCACGATCCCGGGTAGTGCTATCGGCAGGATGATCAGGAGCGTGATCGCCTCGCGGCCGAAGAAGCGCGCCCGGTAGAGGGCGGCGGCCGCGAGCGTGCCGAGCAGGAGCGCGCCGGTGGTCGAGACCAGGGCGACCCGGACCGAGAGGAACAGCGCGTCCCAGATGTCCTGGCGTTGCCAGGCGATCCCGAACCATCGGAGCGTCAGGCCCGGCGGCGGGAACTGGTAGCTCTTGTCGTCGGTGGTGAAGGCGTAGAGCAGGATGAACGCCATCGGCAGGTGCAGGTAGAGCAGGCCGGCCCCGGCCGCGAGCCCGACCCCGAGCGGCGCCCGCCGGCCGGCGCCCCTGGACCGCCGGCTCATGGGTCGCTCCCCTTCCCCGTCACAGCCACGCCGGCTCCACCTCAGGGCGACCGAGGCCTCGATCCCGTCGTGGCCTCGCTGTCGCGTCGGCCGCGCCCGGGCTTGCTCCGCGTCCGGTCGGCGGCGCACGGCCACAGTCGCACGGACCAGCCGAAGACCGGGTCAAAGGTGCGGCTCTCCTGCGTGGCAGCGGGCCGAAGGGGGCCTCCCGGACGCGCCGTCTATCGCCAGCTGATCAAGACCCGACGACGCAGGCTCAGCATCTGGATGTACAGCCAGGCGGCGATCAGGTCCAGCCAGCTCCGTCGGCCGCGGTCCGCCTATTCGGCCGCCATGGCGGCGGTGGCGGCGCGCTGGCGGCGCGGGCTGCGCAAGAGGAGCAGCATCGGGATCGCCAGCAGCATGACGTACATCATCAGCCGGAAATCGTCGACATAGGCGATGGCCGCCGCCTGGCGGGTGATCTCGCCGTTGAGCGCCATCAGGCCGGCCTGGCGACCGTGCTGAGCGGCACGAACACGAAGCCGAGGCCGAGGGCGATGAGGGCGCCATGGCCAAGACGCTCGATGCGCCCTACGAGGCCAGCCCCGGGGCGCGGGCTGCTCAAGGTCAAGCAGGCGCACACCCTGGACCTCGCGGTCCTGGCGGCAGAATGGGGCCACGGCCGGCGGCGCGGGATCCTCGAGCAACCTGCTCGCGGCGCTTACGATCCCGCCCAGAACGGCTTCATAATGTTGGGGCAAGACCTTCAAGGGCCTGACCGATCAGATGCTCGCCTGGCAGACCGAGAAGCTGCTCGGGCTGGAGATCGGCTGCGACGGAGCTGGTGATCGAAATCGCCTACAACGATCTCCAGGCGAGCCCGCACTATCCGGGCGGCCTCAGCGCTCGGGTTCGCCCGGGTCAAGGCGTATCGCGAGGGCAAGCGCCCCGAGGACGGCGGACACGATCGAGACGGTCCGGGCGCTTTACGCGCGGCAAGCCTGATGGCGGGCTTTTAGCTATGACTGGTCGGAAGGCGTTGGTGTCGCGCGCAGCCGTCTCGCATGACCCACCCGGTCGAGCGCTGCCTCGACTTTGTTCCGGAAGCGATTGCCACCCCAAAGTGTCAGTAGCGATCCAAGCCCGCCAATGGCGAGATCACCGATCAGCAAGGTCGTGGATGTCATCATTTTCAAAAGGCTCGCGCCAGCGAGCCCCGATCCGCCCGCATTGATGAGCCACTCCCGCCAATCGCTGCGGAATCGCGCCCGCTCGGCTTCCAGACGATTGCGCTCCACCGCCGCCGAAAGCAAAGCTCGTGCGAGCCGCCATTCGAGGTCCGCGAGATCCGGTCGCCTGGAGAGCCATTCGGGGGTGTCGAAGCGCAGACTCTCAAGCGGGTCGGGCGGCATCGAGGAGAGCGCTGGCAGCCCGATCCGTCACTTTCGCAGTAGTCTCTCCAGCATCTGCATGACCTGCCTAGGGTCTGGGGCGTCGGGACCGAACTTACGTCGCCAGACTACCAGAAATGCATCGTTGTCGCGCATCGCTTCGAGAACCTGCTGGTCGCGCAGCCACTCGCGTCGCATCAACTCCAGAGGATCATCGAAGATGATCACCGACCCCGAGCGACGCCAAGCCAACTCCAAGTTGACCCCATGTGGGGTCATCGCAACACGCTTACCTGGGCTAGCGATTTGCTGGCGATCGCGGGGCGTATCGGCGGCCTGTGTGTCCCCGGCCGGTGCCTGACGGCGAGTGCGCGTGAGCGCTCGATCGAGATCCCTAAAGCACGCATCGGTTTCGCGCCGCGCCGAGCGCAGATTCGACCAAGAGAGCCAGGACCGCAAGACCACGGCGACCACCGCCGCCGCCAGGAACGCTATCGCGATGGTTAGTCCGAGCGGCGGCGCCCCCTGGCCGGGGAACCATCCCCAATGCATAAGAGTCGCGAGCAAGCCGCAGCCGACGACGGCGACGCCCAGGATCGCATCCCGCGTCCTCAGGTCCGAGTTCTCGCCGGTGGTAGTGCGCATTGCGGTTTGGTCTCGCCTTGCGATGACTTCATCGGATCGAGAGTAGGCGCGAGTCGGCCTCGGAACAAGGCGCGGCGCGCCTATTCGGCCGCCATGGCGGCGGTGGCGGCGCGCTGGCGGCGCGGGCTGCGCAAGAGGAGCAGCATCGGGATCGCCAGCAGCATGACGTACATCATGAGGCGGAAATCGTCGACGTAGGCGATTGCTGCCGCCTGCTGGGTGATCTCGTGGTTGAGCGCCATCAGGCCGGCCTGGCTGTGGAGACCCCAGAACCGGGCGATGTTGGGGATCTGGAAGATCGGATTGAAGGGGGTCGCGTGCTCGGCCAGGGTCGCGTGGTTGATCTGGGTGTTCTGGGCGAGCCGGCTGACCACGACCGAGATGCCGATCGAGCTGCCGATGTTGCGCATCAGGCTGAACATCGCGGTCGCCTCGGTGCGGCGCTCAGGCGCGAGCGTCGCGAACGCGACCGTGCTCAGCGGCACGAACATGAAGCCGAGGCCGAGGCCCTGGATCAGGCCGCTCTCGACGATCGCGCGAGCGCTCACCTCGGCGGTGAAGCCGGCCATCTGCCAGAGCGAGAGCGCGGTCAGGCTGAGCCCGATCAGGATCAGCAGGCGGACGTCGAGCCGGCCGGTGAGGAAGCCGACCAGGAACATCGCGCCCATCGTGCCCATCCCGCGCGGCGCCAGCAGATAGCCCGTGGTCAGGACCGGATAGCCCATCAGGTTCTGGAGGAAGGGCGGCAGCAGGCTCAAGGTCGCGAGCAGGATGATCCCGACCACGAAGATGAACAACAGGCCGGTCGCGAAATTGCGGTCCTTGAACAGGCCGGGCTCGATGAACGGGCGTTTGGCGGTCATCATGTGGACCAGGAACAGATAGAAGCAGAGGCCGGCGATCACCGCCTCGGTGATGATCTCGGTCGAGGAGAACCAGTCCTTGGTCTCGCCCCGGTCGAGCATCAGCTGGAGCGCGCCCAGCGCCAGGCTGAGGAGGGCAAACCCGAAAAAGTCGAAGGGGCGTGAGCTGTCCCGACGGGTCTCCGGGACGAAGGCGAGCAGGCCCATGAGGGCGAGGATGCCGAACGGCAGGTTGATGTAGAACACCCAGCGCCAGTTGTAGTATTCGGTCAGATAGCCGCCGAGCGTGGGGCCGAGGATCGGGCCGACCATGACGCCGACCCCCCACATGGCCATCGCCCGGCCGTGCTGCTCGCGCGGATAGCTGTCGAGCAGGACGGCTTGCGAGAGCGGCACCAGGCCGGCGCCGAAGGCGCCCTGGAGCAGGCGGAACAGCACGAGCTGGCTCAGCGAGGTCGCAGCGCCGCAGAGCATGGAGACCAGCGTGAAGCCGGTGACCGTGACCAGGAACAGGCGCTTGCGGCCGAAGCGGGCCGCGAGCCAGCCGGTCGGCGGGGTCATGATCGCGGCCGCGACGATGTAGGAGGTCAGGACCCAGGAGATCTGGTCCTGGGTCGCCGACATGCTGCCCTGCATGTGCGGCAGGGCGACGTTGGCGATCGTCATGTCGAGCGCCTGCATGATCGTCGCCAGCATCACCGAGACGGTGATCAGCGCCCGGTTGATGGGCGCGCCGCCGTCGTCCTGGGAGCTCATCAGCGGCTCCCGGCAAGCGCCTTTGGCGGCTCGGCGACATAGCCCGCCCAGGCGAGCGCGGTCTGGACGATGCCCGGCAGCTCGCGGTGATGGCCGGTGTCGATCTCGGCGGTGACGCTCATGCCGGCGCGCAGCGGCGGATCGTCGGGGCCGGCCTGGATCGCGATCCTGACCGGAATCCGCTGCACCACCTTGACCCAGTTGCCGCTCGCGTTCTGGGCCGGAAGTACGGAAAACTGGGCGCCGGTCGCCTGGCTGATGCTCTCGACCGTGGCCGGCCATTCGCGGTCGGGATAGGTGTCGATCACGACGGTCGCCGGCTGCCCGGGCCGGACGTGGGTCAGATCGGTCTCCTTGAAGTTGGCCTCGACCCAGACCGACTGATCGGCGACGATGCTCATCACCGGCGTGCCGGCGGTGACGTAGCTCCCGAGATCCGGCTTGTGGCTGGCGATGCCCGCGAACGGGGCGCGCACGACCGCATGCCGGAGGTCGAGGGCGGCCTGGTCGCGCGCCGCCTTGGCATCGAGATAGGTCGGATGCTGCTCGACCGGGATGTCCGGATTGCCGCCCAGATCGGCGAGCAGGCCGCGCAGCTCCTGCTCGGTCACCGCGACCTGCTGGCGCGCCATCTCGAGGTTGTGCTGCGCCTCGTCGTACTTGGCCTGAGACGCGAAGTCGCGCTTCGCCAGCTTGGCCTGGCGCTGGAACTCCTGCTCGGCATAGTCGACGTTCTTGTTGGCGAGCTCCAGCTCCTGCTGCTTTTGCCGGTAGCCGGCCTTGAGCGCGCGGACGCCGTTGTCGGCCTTGTCGAGGCGCGCCTCGGCCTGGGCGAGCGCGATCTTGAACGGCTGCCGATCGAGCTCGAACAGCACCTGGCCCCGGTCGACGTGCTGGTTCTCGCGGACGTCGACCTCGACGATCGGGCCCGAGACCTGGGCGCTGAGCGCCACCATGTCGGCCCGGATGTAAGCGTCGTCGGTGTCGACGTAACGGCCGCCGGTGACATAGAAATAGCCGCCGACGATCAGGACCAGTGCTGGGCCCAGCAGCAGCAGCACGCGGCGCAGCCAGCGCCGCCGGCGCTCGGGCCGCGCCGGGTGGGCGGCCTCGACGACCGCGGTCGCGCCCGCCCCGATCGGCGCCGGCGGGGCCGGACGTCGCGACCACAAGCGCTTAGGCACGGGCCACCTCCGCGCGCGCCAGGTTGCCCTTGATCGTCAGCAGCGCCTGCAACAGCCGCTGGCGGTCCCGGTCGGCGAGCCCCTGCATCGCCTCCTCGCGAGTCTCGGTCGCGAGCGCCCGCATGTCGTCGAGCAGCGGCTCGGCCTTGACCGTCAGGTACAGGCGCTGGACCCGCCGGTCGGCGGGATCGGGCCGGCGCTCGACCCAGCCGGCGGCCTCGAGCCGGTCGATCAGGCGGGTGAGCGTGATCGGCTGGACCTCGAGCAGATCGGCGAGGCAAGCCTGGTTCATGCCCTGATTTTGGGACAGACGCGCGAGCGCCTGCCACTGCGGCTGGGTCAGGCCGAGCGCCTGGGCGCGCCGGTTGAAGTTCCGGCGCAGCAACCGGGCGACGTCGACCAGCAGCACGCCGACACTTTGATAGGGATCGTCCACGGGCTCTCTACATGCTCATAGTAAGCATGCTTATTATAAGCACCGTATCAGCGCGCGGCAAGAGCGATCCCGCAAGAATCGACCGCCGGAAGGCCGTGCTACGACATCGAGATGGAGGCGGGGACTTTCGGAGTATCGGGCGGGCGGCGCAGGAGGCGCTCAGGCGGTGCGCGATCGTGCTGGTCGAGCAGCACGGCGCGAGCCAGGCCGAGGCCGCGCGGGCGGTCGGGGTGCAGCGGCAGACGGTCAACATTTGGCTCAAGCGCTACCGCGCCGAGGGCGAGGCGGGCGTGCTCGATGGTCGCCGGGTGTCGCCGCGCCGGGGCAAGGGCGCGCTCAGCGCCGAAGAGGCCCAAAAGCTCCGCCGCTGGATCGGCGACAAGACGCCCGATCAGCTGAAGCTGCCGTTCGCGCTCTGGACATCACGGGCGGTGCGCGAGCTGATCGAACGCCGCTTCGGCAAGCGCCTCGGCCTGTCGACCGTCCAGTTGGACCTCCGGCGCTGGGGCATGACACCGCAGAAGCCGCTGGCCCGTGCCAGGGAACGCTCGCCAGCGGCGATCGCGGCCTGGCTGGAGCGCGACTACCCGAAGATCGCCCGCCGGGCCAAGGTTCTGCCCGGCGTCCTTGATCAGCCGCCTGAGGAAAGTGATGAAGCGGTCGGCATTGAGCGCGCCCTCGGACAACATGAAGCGCATCAGGCCGCGGTTGGAGACGGCTGAGATCAGGCTCTGGCTGATCCGTTTGGCGGTCCGGGCGACGACCGGGGTCTGGCCCTTCAGGGCCCAGCTGCGGCCGATCTGATCCTGGTTGGAGATCCCGGTCTGGTCGCCCCAGTAGATCACCGCCTGCTCGGCCAGCGTGCCCCGGCGCGGGTCCGCGCCTACTTCCGGCCCGACCCCGTCAAATACGCCGCCTGAGTGTCAGGTATCATGTTGGGATTTCAGTAAGGGGACACAATACGCATCTGAGCGAACCGCCGGCTCCGGCGGCGTGCCGGGGGTGGACGTGGTCAGGTCTCGAAAAGTCCAGCCCCCGTTTTTGCGTCACTCCGGTTTCCCGTTTACACGGTTAATCGCGTATTGTGTCCCCATAAACCCCGACGCGGTGCTCCCCGTCTCGCGTACGCCAACCGGCTCTTGTCAAGTTCCTCGCTGCCCATGGCCGCTGGAGCGACTGAGTTTGCCCCAGTAACACTCGCAGAGAAATCGTCAACAAATACAATTATGGAAGATAAAATATGTGATTTATTTTTTCCAGTTCTTGACATTGTAACATCCCATCACCATTTTTCATTTAAGGGATGAACATCAGAGCTGTCTCTTGGAGGCAGCGCAACCCAAAAGGAGTGCCAAATGTCAGGGATCCAAAAGGCAACCATCGCGCAACGCTGGGACCAGCTGCGTCCGAGCAAGTCCGTGGTGTTCTGGGCCTGTGTCGCAGGTTCCGTGGCGACGATGGTCGTCGGCTTCTCCTGGGGCGGCTGGGTCACGGGCGGCAGCGCCCGGGCGATGACCGAGAAGGCCGCGCAGCAGGGGCATCAGGCCCTCGCCGCGGCTATCTGCAACGATCGCTTCGCGGGCGCCCCGGACGCGCGCACGCAACTCGCGACGCTCAACGGGATCACCAGCTCCTATCAACGGGGCAAGTTCGTCCAGGAGGGCGGCTGGGCGGTCATGCCCGGCGCCGGCAGCGCCGATCGCAAGGACGCCGCGGCCTGCGCCGAGGGCCTGCGCACGCTGGAGCTGCCGCCGCTCGCGGAAGCCGAAGTGATGCCGCCCGACAGCCCGCCGACCATGGCGCAGTAGGCCGGATCTGTCGCCGGTCGTCGGCCCGCCGGGCTGACGGTCGGCGCGATCAGCTCGGCAAGGGCAGGTCCTGCGCCTGAAGCGCCGCGGTCTGGCGGCGCTCGAGCGCGGTCGACGTCGAAGTCCTGGATCAGGCCCATGAACAGCTGATGCCAGTTGACCTCGGCCTTGAGGTGCATGAACACCGAGCCGAGGCCGATCGCGGCGCGGTCCATGAGCACGAACTCGCGCGGCGGGGTCACGCCGCCGATCTCGCGCAGGCGCTTTTGCACGTTGAACGCGACCTCGCGGCCGTAGGCGCCGGAGTTGGTCTCCTCGATCAGCCGCGGCCGGTCCTCCATCAGCGGCGCATAGATGAACGCGGCCCAGAGGTTGAGGGTGTCGATCACGTCCTTCCTGAGGTCGGAAAACCCCCAGGTCTCATAGGCGTGCACGGCGAGGTCGCGGTCGCCCCGGACCAGGGCCCAGTAGAGGTCGATCACGCCCTGGACCAGCGCCGGCTTGAACACCCGGATGCAGCCGAAGTCGATCAGGTTGATGGTCTGGTCAGGACACGCGCTGTAATTGCCGAGATGCGGGTCGCCGTGGAGCACGGCGTAGTCGTAGAAGGGCACGTACCAGGCGCGGAACATGTTGCGGGCGAGCCGGTCGCGCACTTCCTGGGGCGCGTCGACCAGCTCGAGCAGCGGCCGGCCGTCGAGCCAGGTCATGGTCAAAAGCCGCCCGGTCGAGAGCTCCGGCAGGACCTCGGGCACGCGCACGCCGGGCTCGTCACCGGAGCATGTGGCGGTAGAGCGCCATCTGCTTCGCCTCGCGCCGGTAGTCCAGCTCCTCGCGCAGGCGCTCGGCCAGCTCGTCGTAGATCCGCTCGGGATTGATCGAGCCGTCGTAGCGCCGGTAGATGCCGAACAGCACCCGGAGCTGGGCGAGGTCGGCCTCGACCGCGCTCGCGATGCTCGGGTACTGGAGCTTGCAGGCGAGCCGGCGACCGTCCTTGGCGAGCGCCCGGTGGACCTGGCCGAGCGAGGCGGCGGCCGCGGCGTCGAGCTCGAACTCGGCGAACCGGTCCTGCCAGCCGGGGCCGAGCTCGGCCACCATCCGCCGGCGGACGAACGGCCGGCCCATGGGCGGCGCCTGGCTCTGCAGCTGGCCGAGCTCGGCCGCGTATTCCTTGGGCAACGCTTCCGGGATGGTCGCGAGCAGCTGCGCGACCTTCATCAGCGGCCCCTTGAGGCCGCCGAGCGCCGCCTTCAGCTCCTCGGCGTGCGAGGCGCGGTCGATCTTGATGCCGAGGTAACGGGCGCCGGCGATCCGCGCCGCGAGCCCGCCCATGGCCCCCGACACCTGGGCATAGCGTCGGACCCGTCCCGAGAGCGTGTTCTCGGACGGGCTGCTCCGGCCGTCGGCCCCGCTGCGGCCGTCACTCATGCGTCTAGGTCGCCATCGCGCGCTCGAGCTGGTCGATCAGGCCCTCGATCATGCCGAGGCCCTTGGCCCAGAAGCCCGGGTCCGAGGCATCGAGGCCGAAGGGCGCCAGCAGCTCCCGATGGCGGCGCGTGCCGCCGGCCCGCAGCAGCTCGAGATAGCGTTCCTGAAAGCCTTCGGGCTCGGCCTCATAGACCGCGTACAGCGAGTTCACCAGGCAATCGCCGAAGGCGTAGGCGTAAACGTAGAACGGCACGTGGACGAAGTGCGGGATGTAGCTCCAATAGGCCCGGTAGGAGTCCTCGAAGCGGAACGCCGGGCCCAGGCTCTCGGTCTGGACCCCGAGCCAGATCTTGCCGAGCTCGGCGGCAGTGAGCTCGGCGGTCTTGCGCGCGTCGTGAACCCGGCGCTCGAACTCGACGAACGCGATCTGGCGGACCACGGTGTTGAGCGCATCCTCGATCTTGCCGGCGAGCAGCACCCGGCGCTGGACCGGATCCTGCTCGGCGTCGAGCAGGGCGCGGAAGGTCAGCTGCTCGCCGAACACCGAAGCGGTCTCGGCGAGCGTCAAGGGCGTCCCGGCCATCAGCGGGCCCTGCCCCGCCGCCAGCACCTGGTGGACGCCGTGGCCGAGCTCGTGGGCGAGCGTCATGACGTCCCGGGCGCGGCCCTGGTAATTCATGAGCACGTAGGGATGCACGCTCGGCACGGTCGGATGGCAGAACGCGCCCGCGTCCTTGCCCGGCCGGAGCGCGGCATCGATCCAGCGGCCGGCGAAGAAGCGCTCGAGGATCTGGGCCAGCGGCGGCGCGAACCGGCGGTAGGCGTCGAGCACGACCAGCTTGGCGTCCGGCCAGGCGATCCGGCGGTCGCTGTCCTCGGGCAAGGGCGCGTTGCGGTCCCAGTACTCGAGCTTGTCCAGACCCATCCAGCCCGCCTTGATCGCATAGTAGCGATGCGACAGCCGCGGCCAGGCGTCCCGGACCGCGCCGATCAGGGCGTCGACGACCTCATCCTCGACCTGATTGGCGAGGTTGCGGCTCGAGATCGGCCGGGCGAAGTGGCGCCAGCCGTCCTCGATCTGCTTGTCCTTGGCGAGCGTGTTGGTGATCAGGGCGAACAGGCGCGTGCGGCTCTCGAGCACGCCGGCGACCGCTTCGGCGGCCGCCTGCCGCCTGGCCCGGTCCTTGTCCGAGAAGACATCGAAAATCTCGGCGCTGGTCAGCTCCTTGCCGTCGAGCGGGAAGCGGAGCCCGGCCATGGTCTCGTCGAACAGGCGGACCCAGGCGCTCCGGCCGGTGATCGACTTCTCGTGCAGGACGCGCTCGATCTCGTCGTCGAGCTGATGCGGGCGGAAGCTGCGCACGTCGCGCAGCCAGGGCCGGTAGCGGGCGAGCCGCTCCGACTGCTCGACCTTGACCGCGAGCGCGTCGTCCTCGATCCGGTTGAGCTCGAGGGTGACGAACAGGAGCTTGGTCGCGGCCTCGTTGACCCGCTCCTGGACGGTCTGGAAGAAGCGCCCGATCTCCGGGTCGTCGGCCTTGGCGGCGTGCAGCAGCTGGGCATAGCTCGCGACCCGGCCGAGCTGCTCCTCGAGCCGCTCGTAGCGCTCGATCAGGATCGCCAGCGCCTGGCCGTCGAGGCCTTCGAGACGGCCCTTGAACTCGGCCTCGAGGGCGCCCGCGTCGGCCGCCGCCTGGCGCAGGTCGGCATCGACCTCGGGCGCATCGGGCGCAGGGTAGAGATCGCTTAAGTCCCATTCCGGCAGCATGGCGGCCGGCGCCGCCGCCGCGGCCGGCGCGGCTTGATGACAAGGCTGGATCATCCCATGCTCCCGTTGCGGACCCCTGGAGATATATGCACCGCCCCTGGTCAATCCAGGCAAATCCCTCTATCTGTTCGCGACCGTGGAATTGGCCCGGGCCCGGCCGGTCCGGCCGGGCCCGGGCCAGGTGATCGTCCGCGCCGGAGCGGGCAAGCGCCGGGAGATGCCATGTCCGCCCCGGATCTGGGCTCGAACCTGGTCGAGCTGTTCGAGCGGACGGCCAGGGGGCGCGGCGAGCAACCCTTCCTCTGGCTGAAGCGCGAGGGGGTCTATCGGCCCTGGTCGTGGCAGCGGGCGGCGCGCGAGGCGCGTCTGCTCGCCCGCGTGCTGCGCGCCAGGGGGGTGGCGCCCGGCGACCGGGTGCTGCTGGTCGCCGAGAACCGGCCGGAATGGCTGATCGCCGATCTCGCGATCATGACCGCGGGCGCGATCACGGTCCCGGCCTATACCACCAACACCGTCCGCGACCACGCCTATCTGCTCGAGCACAGCGGGGCGGCCGCGGTCGTGGTCTCGAACGACCGCCTGGCCGGCCAGCTGCTGCCGGCGATCGCCCAGGCGCCGGCCGCCCGCCTGGTCATCAGCATCGAGCCGCTGGCGGCCGCCGGCCAGCTGAACCTGCCGGTGCTCGCCTGGCCGGAGGCGCTGGCCGCGGCCGAGCAGCTGCCCGATCCGGGCCCCGATCCGGCCAGCTGCCTGTCGCCCGGGGACACCGCCTGCTTCATCTACACCTCGGGCACCGGCGGCAAGCCCAAAGGCGTCATGCTGAGCCACGGCAACGTGCTCGCCAACGTCGCCGGGTCGGCCGCGGCGCTCGCGATGCTCGGCCTCGACGAGCACGAGGTGTTCCTGTCGTTCCTGCCGCTCTCGCACGCCTACGAGCACACCGCCGGCCAGTTCATGCCGATCGCGGTCGGCGCCCAGATCTACTATGCGGACGGGCTCGAGACGCTCACGACCAACCTGCTCGAGGCGCGCCCGACCATCATGACCTGCGTGCCGCGGCTCTACGAGGTCATGCGCCAGCGCATCCTGAACGCGATCGACCGCCAGAAGGGTCTCAAGCCCAAGCTCTTCCAGAAAGCGGTCGAGCTCGGCTGCAAGGCCTATCGGACCCCGGGCGCGCTCGGGCTCGGCGAACGCCTGATCGACCGCCTGCTCGACCGGCTGGTGCGCGAGCAGGTCCGGGCGCGCTTCGGCGGTCGGATCAAGGCCCTGGTCTCGGGCGGCGCGCCGCTCAACTACGAGGTCGGCCTGTTCTTCACCGCCCTCGGCCTGCCGGTGTTCCAGGGCTACGGCCAGACCGAATGCTCGCCGGTGGTGAGCGTCAACACCCCGCGCCAGATCAAGCTGCACACGGTCGGGCCGCCGCTGCCGGGGATCGAGGTCGAGATCGCGGCCGACGGCGAGATCCTGGTGCGCGGCGCCTCGGTCATGCAGGGCTACTGGCGGGACGCGGCGGCGACCGCCGAGACGCTCAAGGACGGCTGGCTGCATACCGGCGACGTCGGCCTGATCGACGCCGACGGCTATATCCAGATCACCGACCGCAAGAAGGACATCATCGTCAACTCGGGCGGCGACAACCTCTCGCCGCAGCGGGTCGAGGGCGTCCTGTTGCTCGAGCCGGAGATCGGCCAGGCGATCGTCTACGGCGACCGCCGGCCGCATCTGGTCGCCCTGCTGGTGCCGGACCCGGACTTCGCCAGGAGCTACGCGCGCAGCCACCGGCTGCCCTCCGACCTCGCCGCGCTGGCCGAGGACGAGGGCTTGCGGCGGACCGTCGGCGAGGCGGTCAAGCGCGCCAACCAGAGCCTCTCGGTGCTCGAGCGGGTACGCCACTTCAAGCTCATGCCCGAGCCGTTCAGCATCGAGAACGGCCTGATGACCCCGACCCTCAAGCTCAAGCGGCAGGTCATCTACCGCACCCACCACGAGCTGTTCGTGAGCCTCTACGAGCCCCGCCGCTAGCCGGCATGCCGACGATCGTCTATTGACAGGGCGATCCGCCTGGCGAACGCAAATCGCGGGAAGAAGGCCATGATCGACCACATCGGGCTCAGCGTCGGCGACTATGAGGCGAGCAAGGCGTTCTACCTGGCCGCGCTCGCCCCGCTCGGCTACGGCCTGGTGATGGAGGTCCCGCAGGCCGGCCCGGCCGCGGGCCTCGGTGCGGCCGGCAAGCCGGACCTCTGGATCGCGGACGGCGGGGCGACGACGCCCCACACCCACATCGCCTTTCGCGCCCGGGACCGGGCCACCGTGCGAGCGTTCTACGAGGCCGCCCGCGCGGCCGGCGGGCGCGACAACGGCGCGCCCGGGCTGCGTCCGGAGTATCATCCGAACTACTATGGCGCCTTCGTGCTCGATCCGGACGGCCACAACATCGAGGCGGTCTGCCACGACCCGGAATAGGTTTTGCCCGCTTCTACCAGAATTTGTGGTAGAGGGAGGTTGAGGAGCAAGATCTAGGGAGACGGTCGCGCGGATGCCGGGCCGGAGGACCGAAGCCAAGTCCCGGCTGCCGATCGAGCTGCGTCTGCTCGGGTGGCTGCTCAAGCTGATCTGGCGCCTGCCGGTCTGGCTGCTGGCGCTTGTGGGCCTCGTGCTCTGGCTGCTCGCCTGGCCGCTGCGCCGGCGCGGCGAGATCGCGGTCGAGTGGCCGAGCGCCGAGGCCTTCTACGGCTCCCATCGCTGGCGGCGGGCGCGGATCGACGCGCTCGAGGCCAACCGCGCGCGCTATGGCGCGCTCACCTGCGAATGTTGCCTGACCAACGCCGCCCGCCAATGGCACGTCGACCACATCCGGCCGCGCTCGAGCCACCCGGAGCTCGCCCTCGAGCCCGCCAACCTGCAGGTCCTGTGCGCCGACTGCAACCTCGGCAAAGGGATACGCTACGCGACCGACTGGCGCTATCAAGGCCAGAGCTGACCCGGCCGCCAGACGAACGGAGAGGCGTCGTGGAGCACGCATGCCCGCCGGCCGATCGACACCAGCCCGCCGGACGATCGCGAGCTCGACGATGTGCTCGCCTTGGGCGACGGTCCGAGCTAAACCCTAGGTATCGGGTCGGCGCTCGTGTCGATGACCCCGGATCACACCTGTCGGAGTAATGCACATGCGGCTTGGGTTTCTTTGGTTGGCTTCGACGGCCCTCCTTCTTTCGGGCTGCGCCCAGCACAACAAGGCCTGGGACGATGCCTATGCGCAGTGCCAGGCTGAGGCGATCAAGCAGTCGGAAACCGCGGGCGTGCCCAACGCTCAAATTCCAGCTTGGGAGGACAACTACATCAACGACTGCATGCAGAAGAAGGGGCTCAAAGCGTAGGATCCGATCGCCGGTCGGGCTTTCGGGCCCGGCCGGCGGTGAGATCGTCATGCGGGCTCCAGGACGCCGGGTGTCGGCCGGCCGGCGGTTGAGCTGGCGCGGGTTGTGCGCTGCCGTGAGCCTGGGCTGATGGCTCTGCGTTCAACCGATGGTCGCGCGTGCGGCTTTGGCGCGGGGTTTGCGCGCACCAGTGGCGCGAACTGCTGTCGCCGGCCGAGAGCGATCGGGTCGTGCCGCGCGCCGGCCGGCCGATCGACGCCACCCCGCTCGGCTGCCGCGGGCTCGATCATCTGTTTGGCCGCTGAACGGTCGGGCGGTACACTGCTGCTCGAGGAGCGAAGCTCGGAGGAGCCGCATGTGTCCGCCGCGATGCCTGCCGACCGTCGGCGAGCAGCTGAGTGGCTTCGGTGTCCCGACCCGGCCGACCGCCGCTCGCACGCCAGCCGCGGTGCCTTCGGCGCTTGGCCGGGGTTTCAGCCGCTGCCTCGACCTGACCCATGCGCTGGGCCCGGACTTTCCGAGCTTCGACCAGGACAGCTTCACGCTCGAGCCGATCGCCTCGCTCGAGGCCGATGGCTACAACATGGGCCGCTGGCATCTGATCGAGCACAGCGGCACCCACATCGACGCGCCGCTCCACTTCGCGAACGGCGGCCTCGCGGTCGATCAGATCCCGCTCGAGCAGCTGATCTCGCCGCTGATCGTGGTCGACATCGGGGCCAGGGCCGAGGCCGACCCGGATGCCGAGCTGACGCCCGACGACCTCCTGGCGTTCGAGGCCCGGCACGGCACTATTGCCGCGGGCGCCTGCGTCGCCATGCTGAGCGGCTGGGACCGGCACGTCACCTCGGCGCGATTCCGCAACGACGATGATCGGGGGGTCATGCATTTCCCCGGCTTTCACGCCGAGGCGGCGGCGCTCCTGATCGAGCGCGACGCCGCCGCGATCGCGGTCGATACGCTCTCCCTCGACCCTGGGGCCTCGAGCGACTTCGCGACCCATGCGCTCTGGCTGCCGTCCGGCCGCTATGGGCTGGAGGCGCTCGCCAATCTCGCTCTGCTGCCGCCGACCGGGGCGACCCTCGTGGTCGGCTGCCCGCGGATCAAAGGCGCCACCGGCGCGCCTTGCCGGGCCTTGGCGCTGCTCTGAGGGGCTGTGGAAGCATCGGGCGGCCGACCCCAAGCGCCGGGCGCGGCCGGTCTACGAATTGTCCCGGAATCACACGACCTTGCACGCGCTCAAGATCGACCCGACGATCACCTGCCTCCAGGTCCTCTACCCGCCGCCCGTCCACGTTGAGCGGGCCCTGGAGATGCACCGCCACTATGATGAAGAGGTCATGATTCACCTCGAATTCGTCGGTTTCGAGGGCCAAATCGCCTGTTTCGGCCTGCCAATCGTCCGCTTCACGACCGAAACCCGCCTCGACGAGATCATCCGCTTCCACGAGTACCAAAACTGCCCGATCTTCAACCCGCACGCCTTCACCCCCGAGGAAGGCGGCATGAAGGCAGGTCGACCACACCCAAGTCGCCTTCAAACGCGCAGCCGACCCCCTGGGCCTCCTCAACCCCGGCAAAATGCTCGTCTGGGACAACCCGGACTTCGGCGGCCTGGACCGCCAATCCTACCTGTACAACTCGCTCGACAACGTCGGCTGAACCCGTCTGCGGAAGGTTCGGGATCAGCGGCCGAGGGGTTGTTAAGTGAGCGGTGACACGTTACATTCGACCCGATGATCGCCAGCTTCCGCCACAAGGGCTTAAAGCTCCTGTTCGAGAAGGGCGACCGGCGGCGGGTGCTGTCGGACCATGCGAACAAGATCGAGCGCATTCTTGCCCGTCTGGAAGAGGCGTCTGACGTGGGCAACATGGACCTGCCCGGTTTCCGGCTGCATCCCTTGAAGGGCGATCTCGCGGGCTATTGGTCGGTGACGGTTTCCGGCAACTGGCGAATCGTCTTCCGCTTCGAGCGCGGCGACGCCAGCGACGTGGACCTGATCGATTACCACTAGGAAGGTTGAGCCATGCCGATGAAGAACCCACCGCACCCAGGCCTGTCGGTCCGCCACGATTGCCTGGAGCCGCTCGGGCTGAGCGTGACCGAGGCGGCGCGGAAGCTCGGCGTCAGTCGCAAGCAGTTGTCCGACATCGTCAACTGCCACTCCGGCATCTCGCCGGAGATGGCGATCCGGCTCGACAAGGCGTTCGGCGGCGGCGCGGCGACTTGGGTCCGCGTCCAGGCGGCCTACGATCTCGCCCAGGCTCTGCGCCAAGCCGACCAGATCAAGGTTGAACGCTTGACGCCTGCGGCGTGATGGTCCGCTGGCGACAGTCACCAAAACGGGTGAGGCGAGATGTCAGACGTGCCAAGGTCGCCCCAACTGGGGGATGTGGCAGGAGTGACAAGGCATGTCACCCTGATCGAAACAAGTCACAGCTATCAGACGCCCGGAAAACCTGGCGCTGATGAACTTGGCGCTTTCGCGGAGAAATGTTGCCTCGATTTTCAGCCTACAGGCGCTGAAGCTCGATAGCGTTTCTTCGTCCGTGGGTGCTACGTTGACGGAAAAGCTCGGGCTTCCACATAGACATTGTGATCCCAGCTCCGAAGACCGAGCGCAACTCGGAATTAACGTTGAACGATCCCACATTATGAGAGAAGAATACTGGATATCTTGCCTTAAAGAGTTTAACTGTTGGTCAGCGTTATTTATATGTGGGGCCTGCCACATCAACTCACTGAGACATCTTTTGCTAGAGAGTGAGATCTCCGTCCACGTGGCGTGCCGCGACTGGGCCCCGAAGAGGAGCGGCGCGAGGTCTGGTCATGCGAGGGGGGCCGAAGGATAGGTTTGCGCGCGGGCGGA
>CAVSRN010000059.1:0-69885 GCA_963730195.1 uncultured Alphaproteobacteria bacterium | reverse complement strand
CCGGATCTCACCTTGCGCGTCCTCACCATCCTCCTTCCCGAGGAGTGGTAGACGCGCCGCGCCGCCGAACCCAACCGGCGGCGCTTTTGCGTTCACCGCGTCAGATGTATGAAAAGGCATTCACCTTAAAGGGGGGGGCGGTCGACGCGACTTGCGCGTTCGGCGGGATTGCTGCACGGTCATATCCATGGGCATCTACTGCCTAGCGGACGGTGCGGCGGGGCTGTTTGGCGTCTGGCGTGCTTCCGAGCGCGGCGCCAACCTCCTGCAGGCGCTGCTTGGCGTGGCAGTTGGCGCGGTGCTCCTCTTCTGGCCCGGCGCCTCCATCCGCACCTTACCCCCGATACGCCTAGGCAGTGATCGCCGGCGCGGCGGCTCCCTACTGCACCATCTCGATCTCGCCGGGCCGCCAGGTCTTGTTGATCCAGGGCTCAAGCGGGCCGTACAGGCGCAGGATGGTGAACCAGCTCTTGCCCGGAACGGTCTGCAGCCAGTTGCCTTCCTTGCCCTCGGGCGCCTCGGGGGCGAAATAGAGGTCATAGGAGCCGTCGGCGTTCGCGGTCAGTCCCTTGGTCTGGCTGCCGACGGTCGGGAACTGCTGACCGGTCTGCAGCATCGACCGCGTCTGGGTGTCGTAGAGCGTCACGGCCCAGAAGTCCTTTACCGGCACGTCCTTGGGCAGGTGCAGCTTGTAGGTCTTCGAGCCGTCGAAGGCTTGGCTGTTGGCATCGAGCAATGCCAAGGCGTAATCCGAACCTGCGCCGGGCCTCGTGGCGACCATCGACGGGGTCACGCCGCCAGCGTTGAAGTAGTAGAGCACCCGGGCGTCGAGCCCCATGGTCCCGTCGGCCTCGAAGCTGGTGTTCTTGTTGGCGAAGGCGGTGGACCAGACGCTCTTGGGATCGTCGGGATAGATTCGCACGCCAGCGATCCGGGGCTGGTAGGTGATTGCCCGCGACGCCGCAGCGCCCAGCGTAGCGGCCTTGGTCAGCAGCGTCTTCATCCGCGCATCGGGGGCGAAGGGCTTACCCTTGACGATGCCGATGGCGGCAATCACACCGCGCACTTCCGGGCTGATCGCCTCGATCGGCTCTTCCTGGATGACCTCGTTGAGGTTCTCGAAGTAGCTGAAGTCGCTGGGGAAGACGGTGTTGAACGCCTTGTTGGACATGTCGACGAATTCGGTCGTCGCCGGGTTTGCCGCATCCTTCAGCGGATAGACCTTGAGGTTCGAGATGATGTTCTCGACCGCAGGCTCCAGCCCGTTCTCGATCAAACCCCGCAGGAACATGAAGTTCCGGTTGGTCGGCGGCTTGAGCAGGAAATAGCCCTCCGGGATGTCGCCGGCATAGCCCGGGGGCACCACCAGATACTTGCCGCCCTTGCCCTTGTCCGGCCCGGTCACGCCCATGTTGCCAATGAAGCGCTGCCAGCCGTCGTCGAGAAAGCCGAGAATGCCGGGCGGGACCTCGATCACCGTTGGCCCGTCCTTGGTGAGGTCGGTATAGGTGAAGGCGTAGAGCGTCGAGGTGTTGGCCGTGACAACGAGGGTCTGGGAATCCATCAGTTCTTTGAAGAGCCCGATCCGATGCGCCCCTTCGGCCCCGGCATCGGCCAGCCCCTTGCGCACGTTGTACATCGACACGGCGCCAACATTGTCGAGGAACACCTCGACCCCGCGCAGCTGGTCGAGGTAGTCGTAAACCTTGTCGATCGTGTCGCCGTTTGGCACACCGTCGAAGAACTCCAGGGTACCAATCGACGTCTCGACCTTGTCGGGAATCGAGATCGCATCCAACTCGGCCTGGGTGACCTCGGCCGAAACCTGAAGCCCGGCGAAAGAGACCAGGAACGTTGTCGCTAGTATTGCGCGAAGAAGCATGGGCTTTCCTGTCCTTAGATTTTTCTGGGGAGGGGAATTTGTCCGCCATCGCCCATTTGGCGCCGGATTCGGGTCGAGAGTACCCTCGATGACGACGTCAGGGAACCCATGCCGGCGTAAGGTCGCCTCTCGCGGCGATGGCAGACGCCACCGCGGTTCGAAAATGGTGCGCTGTGTCCGCTGAGGCGCCGTTTTCTGGAAGTTTGGGCGCACTTCACCTGTCGGGTCGAGGCTCATTCTGTGTGGCTCCCTCATGCCGGGTGTGGCGGTGGTTGTGCGCGGAGGCGGCTGATCCGCTGCAGGATCTCGTCGAACAGCCCGCGCGGCACCGCCACCTCGGCTAGTTGGAAGACGACGTACCGTCCATGCCGCACGATCCGGGCGCCGATCTTCACCAGCTTCTCGCGTAGGGTCGTCAGCGACCAGTGCTCGACCTCTTCGGGTAGGGCGAGAGCGCGCATGAAATTGGCCAGATTGTACGCCAGCGCATGGAGTTGGAGCCGCACGGCGTTGTGCCTGAAGGCTCGGCAGGAAAGCCGCGTCCAGCGGATCGCGTTCTTGCCCTCCTTGATCCATTGCTCGGCCGTGCCGCGACCGTTGTAGAACTTCACGACGCGGCCATTGGGTCGGGTCAGGTTGGTGACGATGAAGCCGACACGCGGATAGAGGTCGCCGCGATGCCACTCGACCTTGGCCACGACCCGGCGCGCCTTGCTCCAACTCTGCGCCCGGTAGCTGAAGCTGGCGAAGAAAACCTGCGGCTTGTTGGGCGGTCGCCCCACCGGTCGGGTCAGCAAGTGCGCGATACACTCCTGCAGCACGCGATTGGCTGGTAGCCTGATGGCGTAGCGGACTCCTTCGGCCTCCAGGAGTTCGTAGAGTTCGGGCTTGGCGAAGGCCGCATCAGCCCGGAAGTAGAGATCGATGCCCCGCTCTCGATACCGCGCGATCACCGGCTCGAGGACGAGGCGCCAGTCCTCGGCGCTGTGCGCATTGCCGGGCCGAAGGAGGCTGCGCTCGAGGTCCCCGAGCTGATTGAACAGGAACAGCGGGTGATAACAGGTGCAGGCAAAGTGGCCATTGTAGGCGGTGCCTTCCTGCGTGCCATAGGTCGGGCTCACCGAGCTATCCATGTCGAGAATGATGCCGTCCGGCGGCTTGCGGTCATGGACACGGTCGATCCATGCGCCACAAAGATCGGCGAGGGCTTTCAGGTTGTCCTCGGTCGCCAGCCATTCGGTCTCTAATCATGACGTGGCGGGCGCTGGCCAAAGCTGATCTAGATCAGTCAGGGTGCGAAATACCTCGCAGGCTACTCTCGGACTTAGCGCGCAAGCCGGCTCGGCGACTGCGGCCCCTGATGCGTCACCCGGTCCGGTGCGCGCAGCTCCTCGAGCCTTACCTTGGCCAGCGGGACGAACTCGCCATTGGGGTGCTTCTCGAGATAGGCCTCGTACCTAATGGCCATCGAAGGAAGGGGCCCGCCAGCGGGCCTGCGCTCTACGTGCTTTTCCCTCGACGCCCCGGCAAGCTACGATCGCGGCGATTTTCAGCTGCGTCTTGGCCGAGGCCCAGACCTGTTCCCGCGCTCGTTTTGCCGCTTGAACCACTGAGATCGAAGCCCGGTCGATCAACGGCGACGGGTTCGGGCGAAGGGACTGCGGCTTTGTCTCCGGATTTGCGCTGCTCGTGCTTGCTTTTGGGGCTAGTCTTCGGGGTTGGCGCCTTGGGTTGCTTCTCGACCATGATCCTGTTTCTCCTGGCTCGTTCGTTTGCGGGTTCGGCGGCAGGCAACCTCCTACCAATCACCGGTCCGTATGGTGTCAGCGCCCTTCGTATGGCTGAGCCTGCCGAGGGTGGTCTCCAGTGCCCGCTGCAACTTCTTGGCGGCACCCGAATAGGCACCCTCAAGCGTTGCGGCCCGATCACTGGCGACTTCCGGCTGACGACCCTCCAGGCGCGCTTCGATGAGACAGCGCTTGTCGGAACTGCCGGACTTGCCACCGTTCTCATCGCTGAGGTGCACCTCAATACGGGTGATATGTTGACTGAAGCGGTCCAGACGGGCGTGGATCTCAGCCGAAACAAGCGCGGACAGCGCTTCCCCGCCCTCTACGTTTTCGTCGGTGTTGACCTGAATTTGCACGACTGACTCCCTTTGCCTGACCGTCGCCCAGCGCGGAGATGCCGAAAAGGGGAGGGCGATTCCGGTGTCCGACCCGGGCTAATGTGCAAGGCGATGGACCGGCTCGCCACCAGTTAACCGACATTTCCCATATGCCGGCTTCCGAACGGCGATCATGCGTCGCTTCGCCGGATGAGGCAAGCCTCCGACGGCCTGTTCGTCACTGTCAGTGGTCCAACTCGGCGCTCCATCCCAAGGACAGCAGCAGGGTCGCGGTCCTGTCGCTGGTCGAGGACGTGACCGAGCAGGTCCTGGCGCTCGAGAGCGTCCACCGTCTGGCGCACCACGACACCCTGACCGGGCTGCCCAACCGGGTGCTCCTGCACGACCGGCTCGGCCAGGCGCTGGCCCACGCGCGCCGGCATGGCCAAGGCGTCGCGGTGATGATGCTGGACCTCGATCACTTCAAGCACGTCAACGACGTCCTCGGCCACACCATCGGCGACCGGTTGCTGCAGGAGGTCGCGCGCCGCCTCGGCGGCGCCTTGCGCGCCACCGACACGCTCGCCCGGGTCGGCGGCGACGAGTTCGTCCTCATCCAACTCGATCTGACCACCCGCGGCGACGCGATCGTCAAGGCGATCATCGCCCTCGGCCGCAGCCTTGGTAAGTCGGTCACCGCCGAAGGCGTGGAAACCGAACCTCAGCTCGCCTTTCTGCGTGACCATGCCTGTGACGAGGTGCAGGGCTACCTGAGCGCGCGCCCGGGCGCGGTCGGTCAGATCGAGCGCATGTTCGGCCGCCAGCTCCTGGTCTCGCAGCCGGCCCCGGTCCCGCCTGGCCGCCGGTGCCAAGAGCCACGCGACGTCGACGCCGACTGATGTCACGAAGCCTATTGGAAATCGCGGGCAGCCTGCGATAGTGGAGGGATCGCGGCCGGCTGCCGTCGAAGAAACGCGAACCGGGGAGCAGCGACCTTGAGCCGGGTCCTCTGCAACATCCAACAGCTCCACGGCCGACCGGCAGCCTTCCTCGCACCCTTGCGCGCGGCCGGCTTCGAGGTCGTGATCAACGAGACGGGGCGGCTGCTGAGCGAGGCCGAGCTGATCGAGCGCCTGCCGGGCGCAATCGCGACCGTCGCCGGCGGCGAGCCTTATACCGAGCAGGTGTTCGCCGCGGCGCCCGAGTTGCGGGTGGTCGCCCGCTTCGGGGTCGGCTACGACCGGGTCGACGTCGATGCCGCGACCCGCCATGGCGTCGCCGTGGCGATGGCGTTCGGGACCAATCACGAGAGCGTCGCCGACTATGCCTTCGCGCTCGCGCTCGGTCTCGCGGTCGAGCTCCTGCCGCACCATGCCCGGGTCGCTGGCCGGGGCTGGGGCTGCAGCTTCCACCCCGGGCTCTGGGGCCGCTGCCTGGGAATCGTCGGCCTCGGCCGGATCGGCAAGGCGCTCGCGCGCCGCGCCGCGGCCTTCGAGATGCGGCTGTTGGCGACCGATCCGGTGGCTGACCGGGCGTTCGCTGCTGCCCACGGGATCGAGCTGGTGTCGCTCGACGAGCTGCTGCGCGAAGCCGACTTCGTCTCCCTGCACACGCCGCTGGCACCCGAGACCCGCCATCTGATCGGCCGGCGCGAGCTGGCGGTGATGAAGCCTTCCGCCTTCCTGATCAACACCGCGCGCGGCGGGCTGATCGACGAGATCGCGCTCTACGAGGCGCTGACCTCGGGGCGGCTCGCCGGCGCCGGCCTCGACGTGTTCGAGGCCGAGCCGCCCGCGGGCTCGCCGCTGCTCGACCTCGAGAACGTGCTGCTGGCGCCCCATGCCGCCGGCATGGACGAGGCCGCCGAGCGCCTGATGGGCGAGCGCTGCGTCGCCAGCATCCTTGCGATCCACCGCGGCCAGGACCCCGGTCCCGGCTACGTCCTCAACCCCGAAGTCCTGAAGGCTTAGGAGAGCGATCGATGTCGGAGCGCGCCCTCGACCTGAAGCGCCGCCTGCGGGCGGGCGCGACCGCCCTCGGCGCCTGGCTGTCGATCACCGATCCGGCGGTCGCCGAGATCATGGCCGGAGCCGGCTTCGACTACATCCTGATCGACACCGAGCATGCGCCCTGGTCGCTGGAATCGCTCCAGACCACGCTGATGGCCTTCCGGGGTGCGCCGACCGTGCCGATCGTGCGCGTGCCCTGGAACGATCAGGTCCACGTCAAGCAGGCGCTCGACGTCGGCGCCGACGGCGTGCTCGCGCCGATGGTCAGAAATGCGGCCGAGGCCCGCGCCCTGGTCGCCGCGGCCAAGTACCCCCCGGACGGCATCCGCGGCTTCGGCCCGCGCCGGGCGTCCGACTATGGGCGCAACCTCGACGCCTACGTCGCCGGCGCCAATGCCGCGACCATCGTGATCCCGCAGATCGAGGATCTCGGCGCGGCCGAAGCGGTCGAGGAGATCCTGGCGGTCGAGGGGGTCGACGCGCTCTGCATCGGCCCGAACGACCTCTCGGGCAGCGCCGGTGTGCTCCGCCAGCACGATCACCCGGTGGTGCGCGCCGCGATCGACAAGGTCCTGAGCGCGGCCAGGGCGCGGGGCGTCGCGGTCTGCACCGGCATCACCTTGCCGCTCGAGCGGCAGCGGGAGTGGATCGAGCGCGGCGCCAGGCTGGCACTCCTGACCTCGGACGTCGAGCTGCTGGCGGGCGGCGCCGACGCGGCGGTCACGGCCGCGCGCGCGGCCTTCGGGCGCTGACGCGGGCTTCGGCGAAGAGGCCATGGCCGGCCCGTCGCCAGGAGCCGACGATCGCTTCGATGCCGCCGACGAGGTGGTGCGCGAAGCGCTCGAGGCCGAGCCGGCTGGCGCCGTCGGCGGTTCGCCCGGCGGGCGGCAGGCGGCGCTCATCCCTTCTCGCGCAGCACCCTGCTGACGGTCTCGAAGATCTGGTCGATGTGGCTGCGCTCGACGATCAGCGGCGGCGAGAACTCGAAGGTGTCGCCCGCGATCCGGACCATCAGGCCGGCCTCGTAGCAGGCGATCATGCACTCGAAGCCGCGCTTGCCCGGCTGGCCCGGCAGCGGCGCCAGCTCGATCGCGCCCATCAGGCCCATGTTGCGGACGTCGATCACATGCGGCAGGTCGCGGCAGGCGTGCAGCGCGTCCTCGAAATAGCCCTCGAGCTCGCGCACCCGCTCGAAGATGCCCTCCTCCTTGTACGCCTCGAGGCTCGCGAGCCCGGCCGCCGCCGCCACCGGATGACCGGAATAGGTGTAGCCGTGGAACAGCTCGATGACGTGCTCGGGGCCCTTCATGAAGGCCTCATAGATGAAGTCGCGCGCGACCACCGCCCCCATCGGCACATGGGCCGCGGTCAGGCCCTTGGCCATCGTGATCATGTCGGGGACGATGCCGAGCCGCTCGGCCGCCGACGCGTAGCCCAGACGCCCCCAGGCGGTGATCACCTCGTCGAAGATCAGGAGAATCCCGTGCTTGTCGCAGATCTCGCGCAGCCGCTCGAGATAGCCCACGGGCGGCGGATAGACCCCGACCGAGCCCGCGACCGGCTCGACGATCACGGCGGCGATGGTCGAAGGATCGTGGAGCGCGCACAGCCGCTCGAGGTCCTCGGCCAGCTCCTTGCCGTGCTGCGGCTGGCCGCGGGTGAACGCGTTGCGCTCGAGATCGAGGGTGTGGCGGATGTGGTCGACCCCCGGCAGCATCGGCCCGAAGGTCCGCCGGTTGGCGACCATGCCGCCGACCGACATGCCGCCGAAGCCGACCCCGTGATAGGCGCGCTCGCGCCCGATCAGCCGGATGCGCTGGCCCTCGCCGCGCGCCCGGTGGTAGGCGAGCGCGATCTTGAGCGCGGTATCGCAGGCCTCCGAGCCCGAGTTGACGAAGAACACGCGGTTGAGGTCGGCCGGCATCGCATGCGCGACCCGGGATGCGAGCTCGAGCACCGGCGCATGCGCGAACTGGAAGGTCGGCGCGAAGTCCAGCGTCGCGACCGCCCGCTGCACCGCCTCGACCACCTTGGGGTGGCTGTGGCCGAGATTGGCGCACCACAAGCCCGCCGAGCCGTCCAGGATGGTCCGCCCGTCGTGCGAGCGGTAGTGCATGCCCTTGGCCGCGACCACGATCCGCGGGTGCTGCTTGAACTGACGGTTCGCGGTGAACGGCAGCCAGAGCGATTCCAGATCGTTCGGCGCCCCGGTGGCGACGACCTCATCCAGCTCTTCCAACATGCCTTTTCTCCCCTTGCCGCCCGCGTTTTTCCCTACCGAGGCACAACCATACCCCGCACCACGCGCCAATGCGAGCCCCGGCTCAGACTCCGCGGCCGCGCAGCGCCTCCGCCTCCTCGACGCTGACGATCGTCCGCCCGATCGGCCACAGCGACAGCGCGGCGAGCTTCAGATGCGCCCAGGCGAACGGCATGCCCGATGATCGTGACCGCGAGGGCGACCGCGGTGATCACATGCCCGAGCGCCAGCCACCAGCCCGCCAGCACCAGCCAGATCAGATTGCCGAGCACGCCCAGCGGCCCGGTGCCGAGATCCTCCGCGCCCGCGACCTCGTCCCGCGCCAGCGCCACCCGCCCAAAGGGCAGAAACGTGTAGCTCGCGATGTTGACCGCGGCCCGCGCCCAGGGCAGCCCGATGATCGTGATCGCCATGATCACCGCGGCCACCAGCCACGCGACCGCCATCCAGATGCCCGCCGGTCACGACCCAGAGAATGTTGAGCAGCAGGCTCAGCGGCGACATTTTTTTCCTCCACGCCCTCCACCGATATGGGCGCCCGGCGCCGCCCTGCCACCAGCGGCGCGCGTTACCGCTCTGCGAACGGCTCGATTTCCGTCCTCCGGCTTCATCGGGACGCTCAATCGCTCGTCCTCGGGCTCGAGCCTGAGGACCCATCGCCGCGGGCTGACCCGGGGCCGAGCTCGCGATCGCTCACGTTGCTCGCCGGAGTTGCCGGACCGATCGATCGGCCCGCTACCGCTCGGCCATCCCCTGATCCGCAATCGCCTGCTTCAGCTCCGCGAGATTGGCGCGGACCGTCTTCGTGTTCGGGTGATCGGGACCGAGCCGCGCCTCGCAGATGGCCAGCGCCCGCTGGAACAGCGGCTCGGCCTCGGCGTAGCGGCCGGTGTCCTGGTACAGCACGGCCAGGTTGTTGAGATCGCGTGGCGAGGTCCGGATGATCCGGCCCCAAGGCCTTCTCGTCGATCGCGATCGCCCGCTGGTACAGCGGCTCGGCCTCGGCGTAGCGGCCCGTGTCCTGGTACAGCGCGGCCAGGTTGTTGAGATCGGTGGCGAGGTCCGGATGATCCGGCCCCAAGGCCTTCTCGGCGATCGCGATCGCCCGCTGGAACAGCGGCTCGGCCTCGGCGTAGCGGCCGGTCGCCCAGTACAGCACGGCCAGGTTGTTGAGGCGAGGCGAGGCCCGGATGATCCGGCCCCAAGGCCTTCTCGTCGATCGCGATCGCCCGCTGGTACAGCGGCTCGGCCTCGGCGTAGCGGCCGGTGTCCTGGTACAGCAAGGCCAGGTTGTTGAGATGGCTGGCGAGGCTGCGGATGATCCGGCCCCAAGGCCTTCTCGTCGATCGCGATCGCCCGCTGGAACAGCGGCTCGGCCTCGGCGTAGCGGCCGGTGTCCCGGTACAGCTCGGCCAGGTTGTTGAGATCGATGGCGAGGCCCGGATGATCCGGCCCCAAGGCCTTCTCGTCGATCGCGATCGCCCGCTGGTACAGCGGCTCGGCCTCGGCGTAGCGGCCGGTCGTCCCGGTACAGCGCGGCCAGGTTGTTGAGATGCGTGGCGAGGCCCGGATGATCCGGCCCCAAGGCCTTCTCGTCGATCGCGATCGCCCGCTGGTACAGCGGCTCGGCCTCGGCGTAGCGGCCCGTGGCCTGGTACAGCGCGGCCAGGTTGTTGAGATCGGTGGCGAGGCCCGGATGATCCGGCCCCAAGGCCTTCTCGTCGATCGCGATCGCCCGCTGGTACAGCGGCTCGGCCTCGGCGTAGCGGCCGGTGTCCCGGTACAGCGCGGCCAGGTTGTTGAGGCTCACGCCAAGGTCCGGGTCGTCGGGCCCGAGCTGCGCCTCGCGCAATCGGAGCGCCTCCGTCCAAGGCAGCTCCAGCCTCGGAGTAGTCTGCCGGCCTCGTAGGCAGCCTGGCCTTCACGGTTCAGATAGTCCGCCCGGACCAGCGGTTCCGCGGTCGGCACCAGGCTCGCTGCGGTCGCGAAATGCTCGGCCGCAGCCCGATAGTCCAGGCGCGTGAAAGCCAGCTCGCCGCGCTCGGCGCGGAGCGCTGCGGCATCGAGCAGAAGCTGGTCGGCGCTCGCGAGCGCCGCGTCCTCCGCCTTGGTCAGCAGGCTCTCGGCGCGCTCGTAGTCGCCCCGCTCGACCGCGGCGTGCGCCTGGTCCTTGATCGCCTGCACGTCCGGGCTCTCCGAGCGCACGCTCGCGATCTGCGCCAGAGCGCCTTGTGCCGTTCGGCGATCTCGCCGAGCTTGGCCGGCAGCTCCTCGATCGGCACGTCCTTCTCGCCGAGCGTGCGCAGGAACGTCGTCACGGCCCCTTGCGTCACCCCGAGCCTGGTCGCCAGGTCGACGATCTGCGCCGTCCCTGTCCCGGCCTCGGACATGATGCGATCGACCAGCTCCTGCACCTGCTTGGGCGTGAGCCCGATCGTGATGCTGCTGTCCCGGATGTCGCCGCCGGCGGCGACGCCGTGCTCGGCCGTGACGTTCCCGGCGGCCCGCGCGAGCCCGGCCAGAGCCCGAGCAGCAGGACGCTCGCCAGGATCAGACGACGGCGCGCCGCGCCCGCCATCGGCTATTTCTCCTTGGCCCCGCCGTTCGGGCCGCCCTCGATCGTGATCGTGCTGCGTTCGATGTTGCCGCCGGCGGCGACGCCGTGGTCCGCCTGCACGCGCGGCCCGCCGTCCCGGCCGTCGTCCTGGTGAAAGTGGGAAAAAACGGTCCAGGCCGCGACGGCGACCGCCGCGATCGCCGGTCCGAGCAGGGCCAGCACCTTCTGATTGCGGCTGCGCTGGAGCCAGCGCCACATCGCAATTCACTCCCGCGAATACTTTCTCTCTTCTTATGATAGCAGCCACGACACGCGGCTGCAACTTGAACGTCTGAGCGCATCAGATTCCCGTTTCGTTCTCCTCCCCATCGCAAATCCACCGGCCACGCGGGCGCGGGTGGGCCTCACAAGTGTAGCGTCTTGCGCCACATGTGATCACCCACGCCCGCAATCAACCTGACTCCATGCCCCTGGCAAAAAGGCGCTCACAAAGTTATACACATATTCAAATGCAGAACACTATAAGCTCATGAATTGAACATGTTACAAAGCGATATAATAGCCAGTTCTCAGCTTGATTGGCGGTTGATTTTCGGTTGATGCCGCTTGATCGCCGGCACCATTTGGCTGGCCAAAGTCATTGGTGGTCACACATCTGTGCCATCCACCAGATCCGGACGCGACACTTCGCGACACTCTGTGTGACCTTCCATGTAATCATCCATGAATGAACAATTGTCATTTCGACCTATTACTTACACACATTGGAAATGGCGTGCCAACATTGAGGAATATGGACGTCCGGTCGGCGCAACAGGCCAACAATTCTGAACGAGGTCTGGGTCTTCATTGGCGCGCGGCTGGCCAACCGGCGCGCCATCGAATGCCGCGTTGATGGGCCGACTCAAGCCTGCCTCCATCCGAGGCCTCGCGGAAGGTCGCATCGGTGATCTGTCGTCGACTTAGACTATTCTTTGAATGGCGCCTGATTTCTCCGAGCTGCCGATCTGGCACTTTGAGTACGCGGCAGGTTGACTTCCCCATCATTGCAGGCTCTTGCTCGCGATCTCGTAGACGTCGCGGGACAGTTTGGGCGCGGCGAGGATGCGCTCGAGCTGGGTCTGCATCTTGGCCTGGCGCGGCGGGTCGTAGCGGCGCCAGCGGTCGAAGGCCTTGGCCAGGCGGGCGGCGACCTGCGGGTTGCGCGGGTCGAGCTCGAGCACGTGGTCGGCGATCAGGGCGTAGCCGGCGCCGTCGGCTCGGTGGAAGCCGGTCGGGTTGCCGGCGGCGAAGGCGCCGATCAGGGCGCGCACGCGGTTCGGGTTCTTGAGCGTGAACGCCTCGTGGCCGAGCAGGCCGCGGACCACCTCGACCGCGTCCGGCCGCTGCGCCATGGCCTGGAGCGCGAACCATTTGTCGATCACCAGCGCATCGTCCCGCCAGCGGGCATAGAAGTCGGAGAGCGCCTGCGGCCGCTCGGCAAGGTCGCTCGTCGCCAGCAGGTCGAGGGCGGCGATCGTGTCGGTCATGTTGTCGGCAGCCCGGAACTGAGTCCAGGCAGAGCATCCGGCCGTCCTCGCCGCCGGCCGCCATCAGATGGCCGAGCGCGAGGTTGCGGAGCGCGCGCCGGCCGACCTCGGCCGCCTCGAACCGGTAGGGCTGGTCGGTGTCGAGCGCGCGGTAGGTCTCGAGCCAGTCCCGGTGCAGGCGCCGGCCGAGCTCGGCGCGCAGGAACTCGCGGACCGCGTGGATGCCGTCGACGTCGATCTCGGCCATCTGCTGGCCGACGTAGGTCTCCGATGGCAGGCTCAGCGCCTGGGCCCGGAAGGCGTGGTCGAGGCGGTCGTCGCGAAGGGTCGCCCGGAACGCCTCGGCGAGCCCGTCATCGAGGCCGAGCGGGCGCCCCCGCCGATGTCCCGCGACCAGGTCGAGCATCAGCTGCAGGGCATAGGTCTGGCCGGATTCCCAGCGCACGAAGGGGTCGGGATCGTGCGCCATGAGGAAGCGGAGGCGGGCGGCGTCGGCGTCGCTCTCGAGCACGACCGGCGCCGAGAAGCCGCGCAGCAGCGAGGCGACCGGCGCCTCGGGCACACCTCGGAAGACGAAGCGCTGCTCGGCGTCGGTGACCTCGAGCACGCGGGACGTGCCCGCGGCCGCGGCCTCGCCCGCAAGCTGCAGCGGCACTTCCCGCCCGGCGCGATCGAGCAACCCGAGCCCGAGCGGGATGACCAGGGGCGGTTTCTCGGGCTGGCCGGGGGTCGGCGGCGTCGACTGGCGGACGGTCAGCGTATAGGTCTTGGCGCCCTTATCGTAGGAACCGCTGACCTCGAGCCTGGGCGTGCCGGCCTGGGAATACCAGCGGCGGAACTGGTCGAGGTTCCTGCCCGAGGCGTCGGCCATCGCGCGCACGAAATCCTCGCAGGTCACCGCCTGACCGTCGTGGCGCTCGAAATACAGCCGGATCCCCGCCTGGAACGCCGCTTCGCCGATCAGCGTGTGCAGCATGCGGATGACTTCCGCGCCCTTCTCATACACGGTCGTCGTGTAAAAATTGTTGATCTCGACGTAGCTCTCCGGACGAACCGGGTGCGCGAGCGGACCCGCATCTTCCAGGAACTGGCTCGCGCGCAGTCGACGGACGTCGGCGATGCGCTTGACGGGCCGCGAATGCAGGTCTGATGTGAATTCCTGATCGCGGAATACCGTCAGACCCTCCTTCAATGCCAGCTGGAACCAGTCGCGGCAGGTCACCCGATTGCCGGTCCAGTTGTGGAAATATTCGTGCGCGATCACGCTCTCGATGCCGAGATAGTCGGCATCGGTGGCGCTCGCCGGCTGGGCCAGGACGTATTTGGTATTGAAGACGTTGAGGCCCTTGTTCTCCATCGCGCCGAAGTTAAAGGTGGAGACCGCGACGATCATGAACTGATCCAGGTCGTATTCGAGCTGGAAGCGGTCCTCGTCCCAGCGCATCGACTTCTTGAGCGAGGTCATGGCATGGGCGCATTTGTCGATCTCCTGGGGCTCGGCATAGATCTGGAGGGTGACGACGCGGCCCGAACGGGTGGTGAACCGGTCCTCGAGCTTGGCGAGCCGGCCGGCGACCAGGGCGAACAGGTAGCTGGGCTTGGGGAACGGGTCCTCCCAGAGCACGAAGTGGCGCCCGCCGGCGAGCTCGCCGGCCTCGACCGGGTTGCCGTTGGCGAGCAGCACGGGATGGCGCTCGCGGTCGCCCTCGATCCGGACGCGGTAGCGCGCCATCACGTCCGGCCGGTCCGGGAAATAGGTGATCTTGCGGAAACCCTCGGCCTCGCACTGGGTGCAGAAGATGCCGTTCGAGACGTAGAGGCCCTCGAGCGCGGTGTTGGCCTCGGGGTGGATCCGCACCCGGGTCTGAACGGTGCAGGCGTCCGGCAGATCGTGCAGGCTCAGATGGTCGTCATCTCGGGCATAGCGATTGGCGCCGAGCGGCAGGCCGTCGACCTCGAGCGCCAGCAACTCGAGCTCCTGACCGTCCAGGACCAAAGGCGCCAGCCCCGCTCCGGCGGCCGGATTGCGCCGCACCTCGAGCCGTGCCGTGACCTCGCTCGCGGCCTCGTCGAGGGCGAACTCCAGCTCCACCCGATCGACCAGCCAGTCCGGCGGCCGATAGTCCTCGAGACGGATGGGCTGGGGCTTCGGGGCGTCGGCCATCGGGTCATCCCTGCTCGGATACGACGCGCGGCACTCTGCCGGCATCGCCCTGGCCCGACAAGCCCCGATCCGGCGCCGCCCGTCGGCCGCGCCAAGGCTCGACCCGCGGACGAGGAGCAACGACTTTATGGCCTCGACGCCGGGCCCGAATCGCCGCTTTGTACAGGGGCCGCCGGCGCCGGCGCGGAGGCGGTGACGCTCGCCCCCGAGAGCCACTTGCGCGCTGCCGACTTCGAGCAGGTTCGCGCGCAGTTCGCCGAGGTCACGCTCTCGGGCGAGCTGATCGGGCGCGGCATCCGGGTCAACGCGGTCAGCCCGGGCCCGACCGCGACCCCGATGCACGAGAAGCTCGGCCTGGTCGGCGCCCCTCTCGACGCTCTCGTGGCCCCGATTCCCGCCGGGCGCCGCGACCATCCCGACGAGATCGCCCAGGCGATCGTGTTTCTGGCCTCCGACGAGGCGGCCTTCACGGTCGGCAGCGAGTTCGTCGTCGACGGCGCGATGAGCCATCTCTGAGGCCGGAGTCCGGTGCCTCGCCGGCCACGGGTCCGGTGCGACCGCCGCCAACGCGAAAAGGGGTTCATGATGGCCTATATCTGGGCTACCGACCTTCCGGTCGCCTGAGAGCTGCCGGTTGGCTCCTCGATCGACACCGTGGTCGCCGTCGGGGCCGGAATCGTGCTAACCCGCGACTGGCTCCCACTCGTTGTCGCTATCCTAATCCGTAGCTTCGTGGCCACCCGGGCGCTGTCGCCTTGAGCGATAGGGGCGCGGCAGGAACGGATCGGTGATGACGTTGGTTCCGCCGACCGACGAGCAGCCGCCAGCACCTGGGCCTCTTGAGCAGCCCCACCAGTTCTCCGTACCGTTGACGGTGCCGGCATCGAAATTGGCGATCCCCACGGCGCCGCCCGCCAGATCGTTGAGATGCGCCTCGATCGTCGCATCCGTGTTGCTGCCGAGATTGACCGCGATGTCGATCGACTCGTCCTTGATGACATTGCGCGTGATCACCGTGCCGCTGTTCGGCGAGACCCCGAGCAGGGAGATCCCTGTCGGGACCTGATCTCCCGCGTTCGTCTCGACGTCGGTATCGGGGCCGTTGCCGGCGATGTAGTTGCCGGTGATCTGATTGTCGTTGAGGTTCTGGTTCGGCGCGTGACTGTGCAGGGCGACGCCGGGCAGACCGTTGTCGGTCAGTCGATTCCCAATAACGACGTTGCCGTAGGTCTTCTTGGTCGGCGAAGGGGTGAACAAACCGACCCCCGCGCCGTCCTCTGTCGCGAGCCCGTTTCTGGACGACACATTGTCGGCGATCGTGTTCTGGTAGACGCCGTAGGCTTCTGGCGGCGGCGATGCTCCATAGGGATCGTGCGAGGCGAGCGTTATGCCGCAATCGTACGGGTTGTTCGCGACGGTATTGCCGACGATCAGGTTGTGATGGGTTGGGCCGGTCTCGTCGGCGAGGAGGATGCCGCCGGCGTTGCGCTCGACGTCGTTGTCGGCGATGGTCGCATGATCGACGCCTGTGAGATGGACGCCCTCACCGCAATCGAAGTCCTCGTTGGTCTCGAAATCCGGAATGCCAGGGCAAGTCCCGTTTGCAAGACTGAGGTTATTGCCGACGACGGTGTTCCGCTGGACCGTCACATAGGAGGCGTTGGCGATCAGGATGCCCTCGTACTCGGCGTTTTCGACGGTGAAGCCCGTGACGACGACATCCTTCAACGTGTTGCTACCGGGTGTGCCGTTGACGTCGCCATCAACGAAAATGCCGTTGGGCTGACTCGCCGCATCGATCATGGTCCTCCGCGCCCCCGCCCCGATCAGCGAGAGCGGTTTCACGATATGCACGTCCTCCTGGTAGTGCCCCGGCGCGACCTTGACGGTGTCGCCGCTGGTCGCGGCGTCAACCGCGTCCTGAATTGTTGGGTAAGTGTTGTCACACCCCGCGGAATGGGATCGCACGCACAATGTCGCGGCCGGGCTACGTGCCGGTGCCGAGAACAGTGCGACGCCCATGACCGCGGCGCAAAGCAAGACTCGATATGCCAGGCAGCTCATGAGGGCCTCCCCTTGCATCGGCCAGATCTCAAGCAATCGGCGTGCGCTTTCCGCGAACCCCCGACGCTCGGTCTGCGCTCGATGACGCGTCCCTTGCTTAGCGCCGCATTTCTCGCGCCGTCCAGGCAAAACCGGCGGTCCTGCGGCAACGAGTCGCAATGCAACCGCCCCGCTCTTCTTCGCCGAAACTCCCCATCACCATTCGTCGGAGTCGGGACTTCTTACGTCGAGGCCTCCCCGTCCGTTGCCCGGAGCTCGGGAGGGATCGACCGGCAACCCGCGGGTCGGCGCAACAGACCGTTTGGCCGCATGCCGCGCGCACCGATCCTGTGCCGTTCGTGGATGATCGATATGCGGGATCAGGCTGCCCCACCGCGCACAGCTCCCTGAGCACGCCTCGCCAGGGTGCTTTGTCGCGCTTCCACCCTCCGTGTGCCGGCCGGGCGCGCCAGCTCGCGCCGATTGCTCGATGGCGCTCGGGTTGGGCGTTCAGCCCCCTCGCCGTCGCGATGGGAAGTGCCAACCGTCAGTCGCTTGCGGCCGTTGACGTCGGCAAGTCGACGGCGTAGACGCGCCTTGGCGGCGCATCCAAAGCTCAAGGGAGACCTCTGATGACCTTGCAGATCGGCAGTACCGCACCGGATTTCCGGGCGCAGACGACCGAGGGTCCGATCAGCTTCTATGACTGGCTGGGCGACAGCTGGTGCGTGATTTTCCCACATCCTAAGTTAAGACCATGGGGGGGGCGGGTGACATGAAAACGTGGCTGCTGACGGCATGCTTTGCCGGGGCGGCGTTGACGCTCGTGCCGGCGAACGTGAATGCCGCCTGCGCGCCGAGCGATCTGGCGGGGTATTGGGACGTCTACTCGAGCGGCGTGGATGAAGGCGACCCCTTCTGGAACCGCTGCCGCCTCCGCTTCGGCCCGACCGGGGTCATCATCAGGGGCAACTGCCTGACCAATTCCGGCGAGGCAAGCACGATCTCGGGTCGGCTCACCTTCAATGGCTACTGTCTGATCGGCGGGCCGATCACGCAGCACTTCGAGGACGACGCCAACGACTGCGAGATTACCCAGGCAACTCTCGCCCCGAACAAGCAGACGGTGGACGGGGTCGGCACATGCAATGACGGAGTCGTGATCTTCTCGTTGACCATGATCCGGCACTGACGGCAGCCAGCCTGGCTCGCTCCGCCACGGCGTGCCGGCTGGTCGGCACGCCGTGGCTGGTCGTGCGGCGGGAGCTTGGCGACGCTCACCGGCCATCGGCTTCCCGATCGCCGCCGCGGCGGTCGCCGGCCAGGGAGCTCAGCCGAGGCTTGCCGGCTAAGGACTTCACGCCGGTGTGCACGACCGAGCTCGGCTTCATGGCCAGGCTCAAGCCCGAATTCGACAAGCGCAACTGCAAGATCCTGGGCTTGAGCGTCGATTCGGTCGACGATCACGTGCGCTGGTCCAAGGACATCGCGGACACCATGGGCCAGGCGCCCAACTATCCGATGATCGGCGACAGCGACCTGGCGATCGCCAAGCTCTACGGCATGCTGCCCGCGAGCGCCGGCGACACCGCCACCGGGCGCACCGCGGTCGACAACGCGACCGTGCGCAACGTCTACCTCATCGGCCCGGACAAGAAGGTCAAGCTGATGATCTCCTATCCGATGAGCACCGGCCGCAACTTCGCCGAGATCCTGCGCGCCCTGGATTCGGTCCAGCTGACCGCCAAGCACCAGGTGGCGACGCCGGTCAACTGGCAAGAGGGCGAGGACGTGATCATCGCGCCCTCGGTCTCGAACGAGGCCGCCAAGGCCAAGTACCCGGGCGGCTGGAAGGCGCCCAAGCCCTACATCCGATTCGTGCCGCAACCGCGCGGCTGAGCGTAGCACCGCTCGCGAGCCGGCCGCGCTCGGGCTTTCCGGTCCCGAGCGCGGCGGCGTGGGTCTCACGCGTCCAGGCCCGCAGTTTCCATCCTTGAGCGCGGAGGTTGATCTTGACGAGGCCTTCGCCGAAGGCTTCGCGATGGCCCAAGAGGCTGCATGGCAGAGCCCCGGCCGAGCTCGGCCCTCGGGCAATCACCGGCGTTTGCGCGTCGCCGTCCGCAGCGCAGCCGCGTAGGCCTCGCAGGCCCAGGCGCAGAGGATTTCCGGGTCGTCGAAGCCGTCGCTCGGGGCTTCGCGGTAGGGCATGCGGATCGGCTTGCCTTTGTCGGTGTAGGTGAAGTGGGGGAGGCCCGCGTCCTCATAGGCCTGCCGGTTGCCGTCGTCGACCTTGAGGTAGAGCTGGTCGTCGGCGATCAGCGCGAACATCGTGCCGTGCAGATAGATGCCGAAGCCGCCGAACATCCGGCGCGCGCCGACCGGGCCGAGCGGCTGCAGGCACTCGACCACGAAATTCGCGAACTCGCTGTCCTTGCCGGCCATCGCTCCCGGCTCCAGCTGGGGCAGGTGGGCGATGATCGCGCCTTCAAAGGCGCCCCGGCAAGAGGGCAGGACCGGGGCGGGGCCGATCCTGGGTGCGCGGCCTCAAAAGCCGGCGGTGAAGGTCAGCGCCACGAGCACGTGGACCAGGCCCGCCCCGGTCAGCAGCGTGCCCTGGTCCTTGTCCGCCAGCGCATAGGCCACGACCGCGCCGACGAAGGTGATCAGGGGCGAGATCAGCCCGGCCAGCGCCAGGGCGACGACCACCGCGACCGGCCAGGGCGGCGGATGGCCGGCTGCGGGATCGAGGGGCGGCGCCCCGCCGCCCGCGCGCTTCCGGATGAGGCTCATCGCAACTCTCCACGCTGCTCCTGCTGGAGAGTTCGGGATAGGCGGCCGGCCCCGTCACCAGGGCCGGCCGGGGTGCCTCGTGGACCCTACCGAGCGCCGGGCGCCGGGACCGTGCAGCCGAGGGCCGGCTGAGCGCCGCCGGTTGCCGGGCGCGCAGTCGGCGAGGGTCACGAGCCCGGGCGCGGCGGTGGCGCTGACCCTCAGCCGGGGTCGAGGCTGGCCCGGATCTGGGCGAACACCGTCTCGAACATCGCGCTGGTGAGCCGTCCGGTGTTCAGGTTGTAGCGCGAGCAGTGGTAGGACGAGGCGAGCGCCGGCAGCGCGTCCGGCCGATAGAGCGCGCCGTGCACGAACGGATAGCGCCGCGCGCTCTGGCCCAGCGCGCGCAGCACCGAGCCGTGGGCGATGCCGCCGAGCGCCAGCACGATCTCGGGCGCCGGCGCGGTGCCGAGCTCGCCGACCAGAAACCGCCGGCAGGCGTTGACCTCGTCGCCCTGCGGCCGGTTCGCGGGCGGCACGCAGCGGACGGCGTTGGTGATCCGGCAATCGATCAGCCGCAGGCCGTCGTCCGGGTCCGCCCGGTAGTCGCCGCGGGCGAAGCCGAACCGGAGCAGGGTGTCATAGAGCAGCAGGCCGGCGTGATCGCCGGTGAACGGCCGGCCGGTCCGGTTGGCGCCGCGCAGGCCCGGGGCCAGGCCGACGATCAGCAGCCGGGCGGCCGGATCGCCGAACGAGGCGACCGGGGCGTTGTGCCAGTCGGGGAAGGAGATCCGGTTGGCCGAGCGAAATCCGGCCAGCCGGGGACAGAGCGCGCAATCCTCCGGTGGCGCGGGACGCATGCGCAGGCCCGCGCCGCCCGGGGATCGGCCGCCGGCTCAGGCCGGCTGGTAGAACCGCCCCGAGCGCGGGGCCGGGCGCTGCGGGGTTCCGGTCTCGTCGTCGTCCTCGTCGTCGTCGGCGACCGCGACCGCCGGGCGGTGCTCACGGGCGATGTACGCCGACAGCTCGTGCAGCTCGAGGAAGGTATCGGCCTGGCGGCGCAGCTCGTCGGCGATCATCGGCGGCTGGGTCCGGATCGTGCTCACCACGGTTACCCTGAGGCCCCGGCGCTGCAGCGCCTCGGTCAGGCGTCGGAAGTCGCCATCGCCCGAGAACAGGACCAGGTGGTCGAGATACTGCGCCATCTCCATGGCGTCGACCGCCAGCTCCATGTCCATGTTGCCTTTGAACTTGCGCCGCCCGGAGGCGTCCGTGAACTCCTTGAGCGGTTTGGTGACCACGGTGTAACCGTTGTAGTCGAGCCAATCGACCAGGGGCCGGATCGGCGAGTACTCCTGATCGTCCAACAACGCCGTGTAGTAGCAGGCGCGCACCAGCCGGCCGCTCCGCGAGAAGGTGTCGAGCAGCAGGCGATAGTCGATGTCGAAGCCGAGTGCCCGCGCCGCCTGATAGAGATTGGCGCCGTCGATCATCAGCGCGAAGCGGTCTTCTTCGCTGATAATGTCCTCGATCACCGGGCAATTCATAAGGGTCAACCTCCGATTGTCTATCGGCTCATACTACATAACGATGAGCCTTGCCTCTCAAGCCAGCTCGACCGGCGCCAAAACGCCGATCGGATGGGAGTCAGAAGATGATCCTTCTTGGTCTCGGTGGCAACCTGCCCAGCGCAAAATTTGGCGCCCCGCGTGCGACCCTCGAGGCCGCGCTCGACGCCCTCGCCGCGGCCGGGGCCAGCACCCGCCAGCGCTCGCGCTGGTATCGCACGACCCCGGTTCCGGACAACGGTCAGCCGCACTACGTCAATGGCGTCGCGCACCTCGACACCGACCTCCCACCTTCGGACCTCATGGCGCTGTTGCTCGAGACCGAGCGCCGTTTCGGGCGCATCCGCAGCCAGCGCTGGGCGCCCCGCGTCCTCGATCTCGATCTGCTCGCCTATCACGACCTTAATACCTGGCCGAACCCGGCGCCAGCGGCCTCGCCGATTCTGCCGCACCCGCGCCTGCACGAGCGCGCCTTCGTGCTGGTGCCGCTGGCCGAGATCGCGCCCGCCTGGCGTCATCCGGCCCTCGGCCGGACCGTGGCAGAGCTGCTGGCGGCGCTCCCGCCCGGGCAATTTGTCGCAGCCATGGCCGGCCCGGGTGCGGAAATCGCAGCCGGCTCGGTTGCAGGATCGGGGCCGACGCGCTAACTAACTGGTAAATCGTCGAATTGCCGCCGGAGTGCACATCCATGGCTCGGATCACCGTCGAAGACTGCGTCACCAGGATTCCCAACCGCTTCGAGCTCGTGATGCTCGCCGCCCAGCGGGCGCGCGACGTCTCGGCCGGGGCCCCGCTCACGGTCGAGCGCGACAACGACAAGAACCCGGTGATCGCCTTGCGCGAGATCGCCGACGGCACGGTCGAGCTCGACCATCTGCGCTACGAGCTGATCCATGGCCTGCGCCGGCACGTCGAGATCGAGGATCAGCCGGACGATCTGATGATGGCCTATCAGGACCAGCCGATGGTCGAGCCGGGGCCGCCGCTCGCGGTCGGCGGCGAGGTCGACGACGACTACCCGGATCTCGGCCGGGCGCCGCAGCCCACGATCGACGAGGACCCGCGCTTCGAATAGCTGAACGACGGTGACCCGGCCGGGCGGAATGGTGGTGGAGCCGGCGCCGCTGCTGCTCGAGGCGGGGGCGTCGATCGAGCCGGCCAGTCCGGCGCCGCCCCGCCGGCCGGTGATGCGTCAGTACGAGCTGGTCGAGCGGGTCAAGGCCTACGATCCGAGCGCCGACGAGGAGCTGCTCAATCGCGCCTACGTGTTCGCGATGAAGGCGCACGGCACCCAGCTCAGAGCCTCCGGCGATCCCTATTTCTCGCACCCGGTCGAGGTCGCCGGCATCCTGTCCGCCTGGAAGCTGGACAGCGCCTCGATCGCGACCGCCCTGCTCCACGACACGGTCGAGGACACCGGCGCCACCGTCGCCGAGCTCGAGCGGCTGTTCGGCGCCGAGGTCGCCCGCCTGGTCGACGGCGTCACCAAGCTCAACAAGCTCGAGCTGCAGTCCTCGCACACCGAGCAGGCCGAGAATTTCCGCAAGCTCCTGCTCGCGATGTCGGACGACATCCGCGTGCTGCTGGTCAAGCTCGCCGACCGGCTGCACAACATGCGCACCCTGCACTTCATCCGCAAAGCCGACAAACGGCGTCGGATCGCCGCCGAGACGATCGAGATCTACGCGCCGCTGGCCGAGCGGATCGGCATGCAGGCGCTCAAGGACGACCTCGAGGACCTGGCGTTCGCGGCGCTGTGGCCGGACGCGCGCGAATCGGTCCACAATCGCCTCAGCCAGCTGCGCAAGCACGACAGCAACCTGATCGAGCGGATCGTCGCCGAGCTCCGCCAGACCCTGCACGACGCCGGGCTCGAGGCCGAGGTCTACGGCCGCGAGAAGACCCCGTTCTCGATCTGGCGCAAGATGAAGCGCAAGAACGTCAGCTTCGAGCAGCTGTCCGACATCATGGCGTTCCGGATCACGGTCGACAGCGTGCCCAACTGCTATGCGGCGCTGGGCGTCATCCATGGCCGCTACGCGATGGTGCCGGAACGCTTCAAGGACTTCATCAGCACGCCCAAGCCGAACGCCTACCGCTCGCTGCACACCACCATCTTCGGCCCCGAACGGCGGCGCATCGAGGTTCAGATCCGGACCCGGGACATGCACGAGATCGCCGAGATGGGCGTCGCCGCCCACTGGGCCTACAAGCAGAAGCGCCAGCTGACCGACGGCCGCCAGTATCGCTGGGTGCGCGGCCTCCTCGAGATCCTCGAGCAGGCGTCCGGCCCCGAGGAGTTCCTCGAGCACACCAAGCTCGAGATGTTCCAGGACCAGGTGTTCTGCTTCACCCCGCGCGGCGACCTGATCGCGCTGCCGCAGGGGGCGACCCCGATCGACTTCGCCTATGCGGTTCACTCCGAGGTCGGCGACGGCTGCATCGGCGCCAAGGTCAACGGCCGCCTGGTGCCGCTGCGCACCCGCCTCAACCACGGCGACCAGGTCGAGGTGCATCACCAGCAAGAGCGCCACGCCGTCGCCGGCCTGGGAGCGGTTCGTGGTCACCGGCAAGGCGCGCTCGCGCATCCGCCGCTTCCTGCGCACCCGCCAGCGCAACGACTTCATCGCCCACGGCCGCGAGCTGCTCCAGCGGGCCGGCCAGAGGGAGCGCCTGGCGCTCGGCGACAAGCGGCTCGAGGCGGTGCTCGCGGGCGTCCACCAGAAGTCGGTCGAGGATCTGCTGGCCGCGATCGGCGAGGGCGCGCTCGGTGCCCGGGCGGTGATCGAGGCGCTGCGCCGGGACCAGCAGCCGACCGCGCCGGTCAGCCCGGCCGAGGCCGACGACGCCAAGGTGGTGGCGCTGCGCCGGCCGCGCCCGCCCCCGGCGCCGGACGGCCGCGAGGGTCTGATCAGCGGCCTCCTGTCGGGCATGGCGATCAGCTTCGCCGGCTGCTGTCATCCGATCCCGGGCGATGCGATCGTCGGCGTGGTCCGCACCGGGCGCGGGGTCGCCATCCATCGCAGCGACTGCCCCTCCCTCAGCCGCAAGGCCGACGATCCCGATCGCTGGCTGGATCTCGGCTGGAACCCGGCGGCCAAGGACGCCAAGGCGATCGCCCGGCTGCAGATCATGACCACCAATCAGCCGGGCAGCCTCGGCTCGCTCAGCACCGTGGTCGGCAAGCAGGGCGGCAACATCACCGACCTGCGGTTCGGCAGCCGGTCGCCCGAGCTGTACGAGATCATCCTCGACATCGAGGTCGAGAACCGCGATCACCTGGAACGGATCGTGGCCAGCCTGCGCGCCAACGCGGTCGTGACCTCGGTCGAGCGGACCCAGGGGTGACCGTCGCGGCGCTTGGCCCAGGGTCGTGGTGGTCGGCGCGCCGGCGACCGTCTCGGAGCCGGGCCGACCGGCCGAGCCCGGTGACGCGGCCGTGACCGCCGTCCCCGGCCCGGGCGACCCGGCGTCGACAAAGGGGCGGACAGACGCGCCGCGCGTACTATAATCTGAGCTTAACGAGCGTGACGGAAACTGGGCGCTATGTTTCGCCGTCGGCATCCGATCTCCCTGGGGCGGCGCTTGCACCGCTGGCTCTGGCCGCACATGGGCTGGCGCCGGCTGGGCATCTACCTGGTCAAGCGACTGACCCGCCTGCCCGGGACGCCGCACAGCATCGCCGCCGGCTTCGCCTGCGGCACGGCGATGTCGTTCACCCCGTTCCTGGGGCTGCACACGCTGCTGAGCGTCCTGCTCTCGTTCCTGGTGCGCGGCAACTACCTGGCGGCGATGGTCGGCACCCTGGTCGGCAATCCCTGGACCTTCCCGTTCATCTGGGTGGCGAGCGCCAAGCTCGGTCACGCCCTGCTCGGCGGCCCGCTGCCGGCGGCCGCGGCGCTCCAGGACCCCGACTTCCACAGCCTGCTCCACGACCTCGGCGCCCTGATCTGGCCCATGACGGTCGGGAGCGTGCCGCTCGGCGCGCTCGCCGGGTTGGCGGTCTATTTTCCCCTGGTGCGCATGGTCGCCGCCTACCAGACCGCGCGCCGCCACCGCCGGGAGCGGCGGCGGGCGGAGCGCCGCAGCAAGCTCGGCCTGACCTCGCGGGGCGCATCGCCCGATACCAGTGCGTCGTAATCACACCCTGGTCAGCGCGGCGCGCGCCGCCTATAAGCTGGCCGCCAGCCGAGCTCGCCGGGAAGCGATCCGATGACCCTGGCTCGACCATCCGTGATGCCCGGGCGCCGGGCGCTGCCGGGGCGCCGGCCTGGGCTGTGGAGACGATGATTCTGGGCGTCGGGACCGACCTGATCGACATCCGCCGGATCGAGCGCACCCTCGAGCGCTTCGGCGGGCGCTTCGTGGAGCGCGTGTTCACCGCCGCCGAGCAGGCCAGGGCCGAGCGTCGGAGCAACCGCGCGGCGGCCTACGCCAAGCGCTACGCCGCCAAGGAGGCCTGCGCCAAGGCGCTCGGCACCGGCTTCCGGCAGGGCGTCTACTGGCGCGACATCGGGGTCGACAACCGGCCCTCCGGCCAGCCGCTGCTGCACCTGACCGGCGGCGCCGCGGCGCGCCTGGCGGCGCTGACGCCGGCCGGCATGACCGCGCGGATCGATCTCAGCCTGACCGACGAGCCGCCGTTCGGGCATGCCGTGGTGATCATCAGCGCGGTCGCCGCGGCGTCGGCGAGCGCGGCGTGAGCGCGCCGAGATGACAGGGCGTTCACTTTACGGCTGCCAACGCGTTGGTTAGTGTCCGATCATGAGGGAAATCGTGTTGATGGCTTGCGAGGTCGATCGGGGCCGTGGTGTCGATCAGGGCCTCGACCCCACGCCCGGGGCCGCTGGCGCGGCCCGAGCCGGGATCGCGTCGATGGGCGGGTCGCGGCCGTGAGGAAGCACCTGGCGGTCGCGCGCAGCCGGTCCAAGGGCTTCTGGGAGACCGCGCGCACCCTGGTCTACGCGGTCGCGATCGCGCTCGCGGTCCGCACCTTCCTGTACGAGCCCTTCAACATCCCGTCCGGCTCGATGAAGCCGACCCTTTTGGTCGGCGACTATCTGTTCGTGTCCAAGATGGCCTATGGCTACAGCAAGCACTCGCTGCCGTTCAGCCTGCCGCTGTTCGAGGGCCGGATCGCCGGCAGCCTGCCGCAGCGCGGCGACGTCGTGGTGTTCAAGCTGCCCTCGGACAACCGCACCGATTACATCAAGCGGATCATCGGCCTGCCCGGCGACAAGATCCAGGTCAAGGACGACATCCTGTACATCAACGGCGAGGCCGTGAAACGGGTGCGCCTCGAGGACTTCTACGACGACGACGGCACCGGCAGCATCGGCCCGGTGCCCCGCTACCGCGAGACCCTGCCCAGCGGCCGCAGCTACACCGTCCTCGACATCACGACCCACGGCTCGCTCGACAACACCCGGGTCTACGAGGTGCCCGCGGGCCATGTCTTCGCGATGGGCGACAATCGCGACAACTCGCTCGACAGCCGGGTCGACAACGTCGGCTTCATCCCGATCGAGAACCTGATCGGTCGGGCCGAGATCATCTTCTTCTCCACCAATGGTAGTGCCCGCCTGTGGGAGATCTGGGACTGGCCCGCCACCATTCGCTTCCGCCGGCTGTTCCATCTGATCCAGTGAGCGGCGCGTTGCCGGCAGTGGGCGAGGCGGCGGCCCGGCTCGAGGAGCGGCTGGGTCACCGGTTTGCCGATCCCGCCCTGCTCCGCGAGGCGCTGACCCACAGCAGCGCCGCCGGTCGCGGGCGGCGCGCCGTGCGCAGCAACGAGCGCCTGGAGTTCCTCGGCGATCGGGTGCTCGGCCTGGTGATCGCCGATCTGCTGATCCGGCGCTTTGCCAAGGAGGGCGAAGGCGCCTTGTCGCGCCGGCTTGCCGCCCTGGTGCGCGGGGCGACGCTCGCCGAGATCGCGCTCGAGCTCGCGCTCGGCGACTGCCTGGTCCTGGCCCGCAGCGAGGACGACACCGGCGGCCGGAGCAAGCCGCAGACCCTGGCCAACGGCCTCGAGGCGCTGATCGGGGCGCTCTATCTCGATGGCGGCCTGGCGCCGGCGGCGGCATTCATCGGTCGTCACTTCGGCCCGCGCCTGGCGGCGATGCGGACGCCGCCGCAGGACCCCAAGACCGCCTTGCAGGAGTGGGCCCAGGGGCGTGGCCTGGCCCTGCCCGACTACCGCGTGGTCGAGGTCGTCGGGCCGGCGCATGAGCCGCGCTTCGAGGTCAGCGTGCGGGTCGGCGACCGGCCGTCGGCGAGCGCGGTCGCCGGCTCCAAGCGGGCGGCCGAGCAGGCGGCGGCGGAGCGGCTGCTGGGCGCGCTCTCGATCGAGCTCGAGGCGACCGATGGCTGACGATCCGCCGGCCGCGGCCCGGCGCTGCGGTTTCGTCGCTCTGCTCGGCGCGCCCAACGCCGGCAAGTCGACCCTGCTCAACCGGCTGGTCGGCACCAAGGTCTCGATCGTCAGCCCCAAGGTCCAGACCACCCGCCGGCGCGTCCTCGGCATCACCGTCCAAGGCGCCGCCCAGCTGGTGTTCGTCGACACCCCCGGGATCTTCGCGGCGCGCCCGGGCCGGCCGCTCGAGCGGGCGCTGGTCCAGGCCGCCTGGCGCGGCGCCGAGGACGCCGATCTCTCGGTCCTGGTGGTCGACGCCCGGCGTGGCCGCGACGCCGACACCCGGATGATCCTGGACGGGCTGCGCGCACGCCGCACCCGGGCCGCGCTCGCGATCAACAAGCTCGACCTGGTGGCGCCGCCCACGACCCTGCCGCTGATCCAGGCACTCGATCAGGGCGGCCGGTTCGAGCGGGTGTTCATCGTCTCGGCGCTGACCGGCGACGGCTGCGACGACCTCCTCGCCTGGCTGCTCGAGGTCCTGCCCGAGGGCCCCTGGCTGTTTCCCGAGGACCAGCTCTCGGATTTGTCCCAGCGCGCCATGGCGGCCGAGATCACCCGCGAGCAGCTGTTCCGGCAGCTGCATCAGGAGCTGCCCTACAGCCTGACCGTCGAGACCGAAGGCTGGACCGCGAGCGCCGACGGTTCGGAAATCCGGATCGACCAGACCATCTACGTCCAGCGCCCGAGCCAGAAGGCGATCGTGCTCGGCAAGGGCGGCCGCCAGATCAAGGCGGTCGGCCAGGCCGCCCGGGAGGAGCTGGAGCGGCTCCTGGACTGCCGGGTCCACCTGTTCCTCTATGTCAAGGTGCGCGAGCACTGGCCCCTGGACCCGGAGCGCTATCGGGAGCTCGGCATCGACTATCCGGGTTGACGGCCGTGCAGTGGCAGGACGAAGGCATCGTGCTGGCGGCCCGCCGGCACGGCGAGAGCGCGGCGGTGATCAGCGTCTTCACGCCCAGCCACGGCCGGCACGCCGGGCTGGTTCGGGGCGGTGCGAGCCGCCGCGCCCGCTCCACCTACGAGCCCGGCAACCGCCTGCGGGTGACCTGGCGGGCGCGGCTCGCCGAGCAGCTCGGCAGCTTCAGCGCCGAGCTCGAGACCGCGGTCGCGGCCCGGCTGCTCGACGACCCCGACCGCCTGGCGGGGCTCGGCTCGGCCTGCGCGTTGCTCGAGGCGACCTTGCCTGAGCGTGACCCACATCCCATTCTATACAATATGTTCTCGGAACTCATTGATATGTTGCTTGAGCATGCGGACTGGCTCGAGCGCTATGTCAGGTTCGAGCTCGGCCTGCTCGCCGAGCTCGGCTTCGGGCTCGATCTCGCGGCCTGCGCGGTGACCGGGGCTGCCACCGATCTGGTCTACGTCTCGCCGCGGACCGGCCGCGCCGTCAGTCGGGCGGGCGCGGGCGTCTGGGCCGACCGGCTGCTGCCCCTGCCCGGCTTCCTGCTCGGCCAGGGACCGGCCGATCCCGCCCAGATCCGGGCCGGGCTGCGGCTGACCGGGGCGTTCTTGCGCCGCCGCCTGTTCGATGCTAGCGAGCGGCCGATGCCGAGTGCGCGCGAGCGGCTGGTGCGTCGGCTCGCGCAATCTACCGCCGGTTCACCAGCTGTGTGAGGGGCCATGTCGAGCCTGCCTGCACCCGCCGGGGTCGAGCCGATCCCGCTCGCCGACGCCCTCAGCCGGCGCTACCTCGCCTACGCGCTCTCGACCATCACGGCGCGCTCGCTGCCCGACGTGCGCGACGGCCTGAAGCCGGTCCAGCGCCGGGTCCTCTACGCCATGCTCAAGCTCCGGCTCGACCCGGACGCCGGCTACAAGAAATGCGCCCGCGTGGTCGGCGACGTGATCGGCAAGTACCACCCCCATGGCGAGGTCGCGATCTACGACGCCATGGTCCGCCTCGCCCAGGAGTTCGCGCAGCGCTACCCGCTGGTCGACGGCCAGGGCAATTTCGGCAATGTCGATGGCGATAACGCCGCCGCCATGCGCTACACCGAGGCGCGCCTGACCGCGGTCGCGCGCGCGCTGCTCGACGGCATCGACCAGGACACGGTCGATTTCCGGCCGACCTACGACGGCAGCGACGAGGAGCCGGTGGTGCTGCCGGCCGCCTTCCCCAACCTGCTCGCCAACGGCTCCAGCGGCATCGCGGTCGGCATGGCGACCAGCGTGCCGCCGCACAACGCCGGCGAGCTCTGCCAGGCGCTCTGCCAGCTGCTCGACGATCCGGACGCCTCGAGCGAGGCGTTGCTCGCGCACATCAAGGGCCCGGACCTGCCGACCGGCGGCGTGCTCGTGGAGCCGCTCGCCAACCTGCGCGAGACCTATCGGACCGGCCGCGGCAGCTTCCGCCTGCGCGCCCGCTGGCAGCGCGAGGACCTCGGCCACGGCCAGTATCAGGTCGTGGTCACCGAGATGCCCTACCAGGTGCCCAAGGCGCGGCTGATCGAGCGGATCGCCGAGCTCCTGGCGCTGCGCAAGCTGCCGCTGCTCGCCGATGTGCGCGACGAATTCCGCCGAGGAGGTGCGGCTCGTGCTGGTGCCGCGCGCGCGCACCGTGCCGGCCGAGGTGCTGATGGAGCAGCTGTTCCGCCAGACCGACCTCGAGGTCCGCCTGCCGCTCAACCTGAACGTCCTGGACGCCGAGGGCGTGCCCCGGGTCATGAGCCTCGCCCAGGTGCTGGCGGCGTTCCTCGAGCATCGCATGGTGGTGCTGATCCGGCGCTCGCGCTACCGGCTCGGCAAGATCGCCGACCGCCTGGAGGTGCTCGGCGCCTACCGGATCGCCTATCTCAACCTCGACGAGGTGATCCGGATCATCCGCGAGGAGGACGAGCCCAAGGTCGAGCTGATGCGCACGTTCGAGCTGTCGGAGGCCCAGGCCGAGGCGATCTTGAACATGCGCCTGCGCAACCTGCGCCGGCTCGAGGAGCAGACGCTCGCCAAGGAGGAGCGGCAGCTCAAGGCCGAGCAGCGAGAGCTCGAGCGGTTGCTGAAGGACGAAAGCCGGCGGCGCGCCCAGCTGAAGGCGGAGATCGAGGAGGCGCGCCGGAAGTTTGGCGATGGCCCGCTGGGCGGGCGGCGGACCACGCTCGGCGAGCTGCCGGCGATCGACGACCTGGCGCTCGAGGAGCCGGTCGAGCGTCAGCCGGTGACCGTGGTCTGCTCGCGCCAGGGCTGGCTGCGCGTGCTGCGCGGCCATCTCGAGGACGACGCCGAGCTCAAGTACAAGGAAGGCGACGGCGCGCGCTTCGTGCTCAAGGCCGAGACCACCGACAAGCTTTTGCTGATCAGCAGCGACGGTCGCGGCTATCTGCTGCCGGTCGAGCGCCTGCCGGGCGGCCGCGGCCAGGGCGAGCCGCTCCGGGTGCACATCGAGCTCGCGCGCGGCGCCGAGCCGCTCAGGCTCGCCGTCCATCGCCCGGACGGCAAGCTTCTCCTGGCGTCGAGCGCAGCGCGCGGGTTCATCGCCGAGGAGCAGGCGATCGCCGCCCAGACCCGGACCGGCAAGCAGGTGTTCAATCTCGACGACGGCGAGCGCCTGGTGGTCGCGGCTACCGGCCGAGGGCGATCACGTCGCGACCGTCGGCAGCAACCGCAAGCTTCTGGTTTTTCCGCTCGACCAGCTGCCGGTGATGAGCCGGGGCAAGGGCGTGCTGCTGCAGCGCTACCGGGACGGCGAGCTCGCCGATGCCTGTGCGCTCAGCCTCGCGGACGGCCTCAGCTGGCCGGGCGGCAAGGGCACGCGCACGGTCACCGACCTCACGCCCTGGCTCGGCCGGCGCGGCCAGACCGGCCGCATGGCGCCGCACGGCTTTCCACGCAGCAACCGCTTCACCGGCTGACCCGGGCGAGCGGCGACCGGCGCGGCGCCGGAGTTGACGACTGCCACCTTGGCACCTCGATGCGGTCAGCGGGAGGCGTCCATGGATGGACCATCGAGCCTGGACAGGACGGGAGGCGATGGTTAACGAAGGATCAAGCTGGACAGCGCCGCGGGGCCAGCGCCGCCAGCCGCGATCGTAGGCCGCCGGCCCGCGATCACCGATGGCTGGACCCGCCATGGCTTACGCGTCCTTGCGCGACTTCATCGACCATCTCGAGCAGACGGGCCGTCTGGTGCGGGTCAGGGCGCCGGTCTCGCCGCGGCTCGAGATCACCGAGATCCACACCCGCCTGCTCGCCGAACGGGGACCGGCGGTGTTGTTCGAGAACGTCGAAGGCAGCGCCCTGCCGGTCCTCGCCAACCTGTTCGGCACGGTCGAGCGGGTCGCCTGGGGGATGAACCGCGAGCCTGGCGAGCTGCGCGCGCTCGGCGAGATGCTGGCGTTCTTCAAGCAGCCGGAACCACCCGGCGGCTGGCGTGACGCCATGGAGATGGTGCCGCTGCTGAAGGCCGCGCTGAGCATGAAGCCCAAGACCGTGAGCCGCGCGCCCTGTCAGGAGGTCGTGCTCGAGGGCGAGGCGATCGACCTCGGCCGCCTGCCGGTTCAGACCTGCTGGCCCGGCGAGCCCGCGCCGCTGATCACCTGGCCGCTGGTCGTGACCAGAGGGCCCGGCAGCGAGCGGGCCGACGGCTTCAACCTCGGCATCTACCGGATGCAGGTGACCGGTCGCAACACCACGCTCATGCGCTGGCTCAAGCACCGCGGCGGCGCCCAGCACCATCGCCGCTGGCAGGCCGCGCGTCCCGACCCCCTGCCGGCGGCCGCGGTGATCGGCGCCGATCCCGGCACCATCCTGGCCGCGGTGACCCCGGTGCCCGACACCATGTCGGAATACCAGTTCGCGGGCCTCCTGCGCGGCCAGCGGGTCGAGCTCGCCGACTGCGTCTCGATACCCCTCAAGGTGCCGGCGACCGCCGAGATCGTGCTCGAGGGCCTGGTCAGCCTCGAGGACTACGGCGACGAGGGCCCCTACGGCGACCACACCGGCTACTACAACGCGGTCGAGAAATTCCCGGTGTTCACGGTCACCGCCATGACCATGCGCCGCGCGCCGATCTATCTGTCCACGTTCACCGGTCGGCCGCCGGACGAGCCTTCGGTGCTCGGCGAGGCGCTCAACGAGGTTTTTCTGCCCCTTTTCAAGCAGCAGTTCCCCGAGGTCGTGGACTTCTGGCTGCCGCCCGAAGGCTGCTCCTACCGGGTCGCGGTGGTGACCATCAAGAAAGCCTATCCCGGCCACGCCAAGCGGGTGATGCTCGGCGTCTGGTCCTATCTCCGCCAGTTCATGTACACCAAGTTCGTGATCGTCACCGACGACGACATCGACGCCCGCAGCTGGCCGGACGTGATCTGGGCGCTCTCGACCCGGGTCGACCCCGCGCGCGACCTCACGATCCTGGAAAACACCCCGATCGACTATCTCGACTTCGCCTCGCCGGAATTGGGACTCGGCTCCAAGCTCGGCATCGACGCGACCAACAAATGGCCGCCCGAGACCAGGCGCGACTGGGGCACCAAGATCCGCATGGCGGACGACATCATCGCCCGGGTCACCGAGCGCTGGTCCGAGCTCGGCCTCCCCGGCTCCGGCAAGCCGATCTGGCGGTGACGTGCATGTAGGCTAAGGAGCCTGGCCCCTGCAAGATCCTCACGCTTGCTCTGGGCGCCGCGGTTGGTGGGTGCGCCCTCCGGATCTGGTGCTGAACTCGATGGGGCTTCGCGCGCTCGGCTAGTCCGAACTTCCCAGCCGCGAGATGGGGTAAGTGACTGAGGCGGTGGAGGAAAGGTTGGTTTCGGGCTTGGATATGTAGGCATGTAATATGGTAGTTTCTGCTTGATATTTGTCGATGTTGATGGCTACATATACGCATGTATGTGACGCGTGTGCCAAATCGCGGTTCGCCGCCGGCGACGCTGCTCCGCGAGAGCTATCGCGACGGCGGCAAGGTCCGCACGCGCACTCTTGCCAACCTGTCGCAGTGGCCGGACGCCAAGGTCGAGGCGCTGCGGCGGGTGCTCAAGGGCGAGCGGCTCGCGGCGCCGGTGGAGCGGTTCGAGATCCTGCGCTCGCTGCCGCACGGTCATGTCGCCGTGGTGCTCGGGATGGCCAGCAAGCTCGGCCTCGCGCGCCTGCTGCCGCAGCGCCCGCAGCGCCAGGCCAGACTGGCGCTGGCGCTGATCGTGGCCCGGGTGCTCGAGCCGGCGGCCAAGCTCGCGACCGCGCGCCAGCTGAGCGAGGCGAGTGCTGTGCATTCGCTCGGCGCCGTGCTCGGGCTCGGTGCGGTCGACGAGGACGAGCTCTATGCCGCCCTCGATCTCTTGGGCGCGGCGCAGGCGAAGATCGAGGCGGCGCTCGCGCGGCGCCATCTGCGCGACGGCTGCTTGGTGCTCTACGATTTGACCTCGAGCTGGCTCGAGGGCCGCTGCTGCGAGCTCGCCCGCTTCGGCTACAGCCGCGATGGCCGGCGCGACAAGCTGCAGATCGTGTTCGGGCTGTTGTGCGCGGCCGATGGCTGTCCGGTCGCGGTCGAGGTGTTCGAGGGCGATCGCGCCGATCCGAGCACGCTCGCCGCCCAGGTGGCGAAGCTCAAGCAGCGCTTCGAGCTCGGCCGGGTGGTGCTGGTCGGCGACCGCGGCATGATCACGGCGGCCAGGATCGAGCAGGACCTCAAGCCCGCCGGCCTCGATTGGATCACCGCGCTGCGCGCGCCGGCGATCCAAGCCCTGGCGGCCGAGAAGGCCCTTTGCAGCTGTCGCTGTTCGATCAGCGCGACTTGGCCGAGATCACCTCGCCCGCCTATCCGGGCGAGCGCCTGATCGTCTGCCGCAACCCGGAGCTGGCGGCCGAGCGGGCGCGCAAGCGGGCGGCCTTGCTGGCGGCGACCGAGAGGGATCTGGCGTCAATCGAGGCCGCCACGCGGCGTGAGCGCCGCCCGCTCCGGGGACGGCAGGCGATCGCGCTCAAGGTCGGCGCCGTGCTCGGGCGACGCAAGATGGCCAAGCACTTCCGCCTGACCATCAGCGAAGACCGCCTGAGCTTTGCGCAGGACGAGGCCGCGATCGCCAGGGAGGCGGCGCTCGACGGCTTCTATGTGCTGCGCACCAGCGTGCCGGCCGCGACCCTCGATGCGCCGGCCACGGTTCTCGCCTACAAGAGCCTGGCCGGCGTGGAGCGCGCCTTCCGCACCCTCAAGACGGTCGAGCTCGAGGTCCGCCCGATCCACCACCGCCTGGCCAGCCGGGTGCGCGCCCACGTCTTCCTGTGCATGCTCGCCTATCACGTCATCTGGCACCTGCGCCAGGCGCTCGCGCCGCTGCTGTTCGACGATCACGACCGCGCCGCCGCGGCGGCGAGCGCGCCTCGCCGGTCGCCGCCGCCCGGGTCTCGCCCGCCGCCCGCGCCAAGGCCCAGACCAAGCGCACCGCCGACGGCCAGCCGGTGCACAGCCTGCGCACCCTGCTCCAGGACCTCGCCACCCTCACCCGCAACAGCGTGCGCTTGGGCGACGCCCCGCCCGTGACCATGCTCGCCAAGCCCACTCCGCTCCAGCAAGCCATCTTCGACCGCCTCGCGATCCCCCTCGCGCCGTAGGCAGAGCCGCTTACCCCCAACACCACCTTCTCAAGGTGCAGCAATAACTTATGTCTCGATCAATAAGGAAGTTCGGGCTAGTGGCGCCGAGGTGGCGTTGGTCCGCGTCGTCGCCGGGTGCATCAGCCCGCGTCGAGCTTCTCGGCGAGCCAGGTCTTGATCAGCGACTGGTAGGGAACGTCGCGCTTGTGGGCGGCGATCTTGATCCGCTCGAGCAGGCTCACGGGCAAGCGGACGGAGATTGATCTTGTCGAGGGTTTGAGGTCAGGCAGCCGCACGCGCTCGGCCTGGCTCCAGTCCACGTAGTCGGTCGAATCGTGGCTCTCCCAGAAGCGCCGCTCCTCGGCCTCGCTCTCAAAAGTCGGGATCGGCTCAGCTCTCTTGCGCATAGTATGTCCTCTCCTTGCGGCTCATGTCGCGGGCCGAAATCACCCGGATCCGGGTGGCGGCGCCACGTAAAGTGAAGGTAACGTGCAATCGTCGGTCGTCGTCGGTCCGCCCGAGCGCATGGCAGCGCGGCTCGCGCACGCTGTGCCGCGGGTCCTCCACGATCAGAAGCGGCCGGTTGAAGAACACCTGCTCGGCCTCGGCTTGGCTGACGCCGTGCTTCTTGTCGCTCTTACGGGCGTTGCCGCCGTCCCACTCGAACCCCTCGACGCGCCCCCAGTCAATCATCCAATGGATATGACCATCATATGCGCATGGTCCAAGGGCCGGCTGGCGGCCCGAGACCGGTGGACAGGCGATGAGGAGGGCCCCTCGAAGATCCGTGCCGCGGGCGCCCACAGGGTCATCGCCAACAAGGCCGTCGGATGAGAACGACGTTCGATTTCCCCTTACCGCCCCAGGTCGAGGTCGCGCCGACCGACTGTCGCGTCCGCCGCCCGTCGGGCGGGCTGCCGCCTCGCTCGCCGAGCATCGGCGTCGGCCCAGTCGCATGACCACGCATGCTCCGGATGCCGCCGCGAGCGGGCGGGCGTATCTTCTGCTCACGCTGACCGCGCTCTGCTGGGGCGGCAACGCGGTGTTCGCGCGCCTCGCGGTCGGCGAGGTCTCGCCCATGGCGCTGGTCGCCTTGCGCTGGCTGGGCGCGCTCGGCCTGCTCGCGGTGTTCGCCCAGGCGCAACTCCGGCGCGACTGGCCGGCGATCCGCCCGCGCCTGATGTTCGTATTGGCCATGGGGGCGGTCGGCCTGGCGGTCTTCAATGCGCTCTACTATGTCGCCGCCCATTGGACCACGGCGGTCAACATCGGGATCATCCAGGGCGCGGTCCCGGTGTTCGTTCTGGCGGGCGCCCTGGCGCTCGATCGGACCCCGGTCGGCGGCGTGCAGCTCGCCGGCGTGCTGGTGACCATGCTCGGCGTGGTGATCGTCGCCTGCGGCGGCGACTTCGCGCGGCTGGCCACGTTCACGCTCAATCTGGGCGATCTCCTGATGATCGCTGCCTGCGCCCTTTATGCCGGCTATACCCTGGGCCTGCGCCGCTGCCCGCCGGTCTCGACACTCGGCCTGCTGACCCTGATGGCGGGCGCCGCATTCCTGGTCTCGATCCCGCTGGCGCTGGCCGAGGCGGCGCTCGGTCGGTTCCAGTGGCCGACGCCTGTCGGCTGGGCGATCCTCGCCCTGATCACGCTGTTCCCGTCCTTCCTGGCGCAGATCTGCTTCATCCAGGGGGTCGCGCTGATCGGCCCGAGCCGGGCGGGGGTGTTCATCAACCTGGTTCCGGTGTTCGCCTCGATCCTGGCGCTGCTCGTTCTCAAGGAGCCCTTCGCGCCGTTCCACGCGATCGCGCTCTGCCTGGTGCTCGGCGGCATCTGGCTGTCCGAGCGCGGCAAGCCGACCTGATCGCCGCCCGGCCGAAAGCGGCCGTCGATGATGGGCAGTTTCATTCCACCATGGCTTACCGCCAGCGGGGCTTGCTTCTTGGTATAACCATGGTTATACCAGAGACATGAAGACTGCGATCTCGGTTCCCGATTCGTTGTTCGAAGCCGGCGAAGAGCTGGCGCGCCGTCTTGGCAAGTCCCGCAGCCAGCTCTACACCGAAGCGCTTCAGGCATTCTTGGATCAGCGGCGTGACGAGCGCATCACCGAGCGTCTGAACGAGATCTACGACGCGGAGCCGGAACTCGCCGAGCTCGATCCGGTGCTCAAAGAGATGCAGTACCGGTCGTTGCCCAAGGAAGAATGGTAGTGCGGCGCGGCGAGCTGTGGTGGGGCGACCTGCCCGAACCCGTCGGCGCCGGGCCGGGCTACCGTCGTCCGGTCGTGATCATCCAGGCGGACGCGTTCAGCGCCAGCCGCATCGCGACGGTGATTGTCGCCGCCGTTACGGCCAGCCGGCGCCTTGCGGGCGCGCCCGGCAACGTACGGCTGCCTCGAGGAAGCTGCGGCTTGGATCGCGACTCGGCCATCAACGTCACGCAGCTGCTGACCGTTGACAAATGCCTGCTCCTCGAGCGGATCGGCAGCCTCGCTGGAGCCAAGCTTCGCGAACTCGATGACGGGCTGCGTCAAGTGCTCGCCCTATAGGGCAGGCATCGGCTTCGGAGCGAAATCGCCGCCAGGGCGTGGCGGACGGACGGGCCCGTGACCATATCTGCGACACGGGTCCGAACCCACGACTGCTGGTGACCGATGGCCGACGTCGACCGCAACCTCGACCTCCTCACTGACCTGCTGACCCGCGCCAGGCGCGCCGGGGCCGATGGCGCGGATGCCATGCTGGTCGAGAGCGCCGGGCTCAGCGCCACGCGCCGGCTCGGCAAGCTGGAGAAAATCGAGCGCGCGGAGGGTTGCGACCTCGGGCTGCGCGTGTTCGTCGGCCGGCGCCAGGCGATCGTCTCGACCGGCGACCTCGGGGCGGCGAGCCTGGAGCGGCTGGTCGAGAACGCGCTCGCGATCGCGCGGGCGGTGCCCGAGGACCGCTACGCCGGGCTCGCCAACGCCGATCAGATCGCCCGCGACCCGGCGGCGCTCGATCTCGACGACGGCGAGGAGCCAGCCGCCGGGGTCCTGGCCGAGCTGGCGGCCGCGGCCGAGGACGCGGCCCTCGCCGAGCCCCAGATCAGCAATTCCGAGGGCGCCGAGGCCGGCTGGTCGCGGACCCGCACGACCCTGGTCGCGTCCAACGGCTTCGCCGGCAGCACGGCGCGCTCGCGCCACAGCCTGAGCGCCTCGGTGATCGCGGCCGAGAACGGCAAGATGGAGCGCGACTACGAGTTCGCGACCGTGGTCCGGGCCAAGCATCTGCCCGACCCCGCCGCACTCGGCCGGCGGGCCGCCGAACGCGCGCGGCGCCGGCTCAATCCGCGCAAGGTCAAGAGCCAGAGCCTGCCGGTCGTGTTCGACCCGCGGGTGGCGCCCGGGTTCGTCCGTCACCTCGCGAGCGCGATCGCGGGGCCCGCGGTCGCCCGCGGCACGACCTTCCTCAAGGATCGGCTCGGCGAGCGGATCTTCGCGGCCGGCGTGACCATCGTCGACCAGCCGCAGCGCGCCGACGGGCTCCGTTCCTGCAGCTTCGATGCCGAAGGCGTCGCGGCCACGCCCCGCAAGCTGGTCGATGCCGGCATCTTGACGACCTGGCTGTTGGACTGCGCCTCGGCCCGCCAGCTCGGCCTCGCGACCACCGGGCATGCCGCCCGCGGGGTCAGCTCGGCGCCGGCGCCGGCGCCGACCAACGCCTATGTCGTGGCCGGCGAGGCGAGCCCGGAAGGATTGATGTCAGACATCAAAAAAGGTATCTATATCATTGAAATGCTTGGCATGGGGATTAACTACGTCACGGGTGACTACAGCCGGGGCGCGGCCGGTTTCTGGATCCAGGACGGCGCGCTCGGCTGGCCGGTCAGCGAGGTCACGATCGCCGGCAACCTGGCCGACATGTTCCGGCAGCTGACCCCGGCCAACGATCTCGAGTTCCGCTACGGCATCGACGCGCCGACGCTGCGGATCGACGGCATGACCGTGGCCGGCCAGTGAGCGAGAGTCCCGATCTCGAAGCCGACCGGCGGCTGCTGCGGCGTGCGGTCACCGCCGCCGGCGCGGTCGCGCTCGAGCAGTTCCGCGCCGGGCCCAGCCACTGGTACAAGGGTCCGGGCCAAGTGGTCACCCAGGCCGATCTCGCGATCGACGACCTGCTTCACGACATTTTGATCGGCGCGCGGCCGGAGGATGGCTGGCTGTCCGAGGAGCGCGCCGACGACGGCTCGCGGCAGCGGCGCCGCCGGGTCTGGATGGTCGATCCGATCGACGGCACGCGGGCGTTCGCCGATGGCGAGCCCGAATTCGCGATCAGCATCGCGCTCGTGGTCGAGGGCGAGCCGGTGCTCGGCGCGGTGCTCAATCCGGCGACCGAGGAGCATTTCGAGGCCCAGCGGGACGGTGGCGCGCGGCTGAACGGCACCCGGATGCGGATCAGCGATCGGCGCGAGCTCAAGGACGCGCGTCTCTTGTCGAGCCGCACCGAGATGACCCGCCGCGACTGGCCGACACTGGTCCCGGAAGCCCACTTCACCACGATGGGCTCGCTCGCCTACAAGCTCGCCCTGGTCGCCGCCGGGCGGTTCGACGGCCTGGTGTCGCTGCGCGCCAGCCACGACTGGGATCTGGCCGCGGCCGCTTTGCTGATCGGCGAGGCGGGCGGCCGGATCAGCGAGGCGGGCGGCGGGCCCCTGGTCCTCAACAAGCCGGCGACGCGGCACGAGGGGCTGGCCGCCGCGGGGACCACGGCCCTCCACCGGGCGCTCGTGACCCGGCTGCGGTCCGCCTGAGCCGCGGGGCCGTCCGAGCGCCGGAGTGGCAGCAAGGTCACAGGCTCGGACCGGACGATCTCGCGCTCAGGTACGGAGAATCCCCCGCCGCCGAACCGCTTGGTCGAGGCGGTCGTGGCTTCTTCGCAACAGTCGCCAACGGAAATACAACGCCAAAGACCCCCATGGGTCGCTACCGGAATATTGTAAGCGGCGCCCTGTTGGCTTGCGTGTAACGATGGCGTGGCGGGGCACCACGCTGGTTCAGGATCGAGGACGTTTGATGAGGGCGCCGTGTCGGAAACTGAACAACTGATCGCGGAGCAGATCCCGAAGCTACGACGCTACGCGAGATCGTTGCTCGGCGATCCGATACGGGCGGATGACTTGGTGCAGGAAGCCTTGGTCAGAGGGCTGTCACGGAGCCACCTTTGGCAACCCGGGACCGACATTCGGGCCTGGATGTTTACGATTCTGCACAACATCCACATCAATAACCAGCGCCAACGCCGCACCCGTGCCGACTATCAGGAGCTCGATGACGACCAACCCGAGATGGCGACCGCTCCGAACCAGGAGCGGGCGCTCGAGATCCGCGACCTGGCAAGGGCACTGCAGCTGCTGCCGGAACCGCAGCGGCAGGTGGTGCTGCTAGTTGGACTCGAGGGCATGAACTACAAGAACGTTGCCGCCGTACTCGACATTCCCATCGGTACCGTCATGTCCCGACTGCACCGTGGGCGCGAAGCCTTGCGCCGTTTCATGGCGTACGGGCCCGCGCCCAAGGCCTCGGGCCAAGACCCCAAGTTGCGCAGCATGCCATGACCACTCGCCAGACTTCGATCGACGAAGACGACTTCCAGGCCTTTGTCGATGGCCAGTTGCCACCCGAGCGACGCCGGGCGGTGATGGCCTTCCTGGCCGCCGACCCCGACGAGGCGGCCCGTATGGATCACTATCGGACGCTGACCGAGGCGCTGCATCTCGCCTATGACGAGGTGCTTTATGAGCCACTGCCCAAGCGCCTGCGGATCGAGCACTACCGTGGCCAGTCGTCCTGGGCCCGACGGCTGCAGGACTGGCTCGGCGTCGGCCGCCACGGTCTGATCGCGCGGCTCGCCGGGGTCGCCGTGCTGCTCCTTGTGAGCAGTGGCGGCGGCTGGCTGATGCACAGCGAGGTCATCAAGCAGGAGGCCGAGTCGCCGGCGATGAGCTTCGCCCGGCAGGCGGCCAACGCCCATCTGCTGTTCGCCCCCGACCTCCGCCATCCGGTCGAGTTCGGCGCCGATCAGCAGGACGGCCTGCCCTGGCTGTCGGAGCGGCTTGGCGGGGCCTTGCGCGCCCCCAATCTTCAGTCGCTCGGCTTGAACCTGGTCGGCGGCCGCCTGCTGCCGGCGTCCGGTCAGCCGGCCGCGCAGCTGATGTACGAGAATGCGGACGCGCGCCGGATCACCCTCTACATCCGTGCCCGCTGGACCACGCCGGTGAATGGTGCCCATGACGGTACCGTGAGCTTCGCGAGCGAGGACGGGCTGAGCATGGTCTACTGGATCGAGGGCCCGTTCGCCTACGCGCTGATCGGCCCCATGGATCGGGACCAGCTGTTCGGCGCGGCCAAGATCATCCAGCAGCAGATGAGCGTGCCGACTTTGCCGGCGCCGCCCCCGGATCAGACCGCGACCACCGAGAAGGACGCGACCTGAGCCCGAGCCGACGAGCTCTGCTGGCAGGCGACCGGGGAAGCCCGGCCGCCTGCTAGAGCTTGGCGTGCATTCGGCTCAGGTTCTGTCTCTGCGTCGTGCCGGCCGGTCATCTGATCGCGGCCCCTTGCGAGGCTGGTTGCGGCGAGAAGCCGGCTTGCCGGCCCGGCCCACTCCCCCCTAGAAGGGGAGGCGCCGCCGGCCACGGATGCCCAAGATGCCATCGCTCCTCGATCACTGCCGCGGATCTGTCGAGCTCCAGATCGCGCCCGGCGCCGTTCTGCTGCGGGAGGGCGAACGCTCCGGCCACTTGCTGGTCCTCGCCGAAGGCACGCTGGAGGTCTATCGGGGCGATGTCGAGGTCGCGCTCGTGAGCGAGCCGGGCGCGGTCTTCGGTGAGATGGCGGTGCTGCTCGAGCAGCCCCACACCGCGAGCGTGCGTGCGGTGACGGCGGCCAAGGTCCATGTCATCGAAGACGCCTCGCAGTTCCTGAGCGCGAACCCCCATACCCTGCTGCCGATCGCCACGCTCCTGGCCCGACGCCTGCAGAGCGCGACCACCTATCTGGTCAATCTCAAACTGCAGTTTCAGGACCAGAAGGACCATTTCGGCATGGTCGACGAGGTGCTGGAATCGCTCACTCACCAGCAGGACGAGAGCTTTCCTCCGGCCGCCGATCTGCCCGATGAGTCATAGCGAGCAGCCACGGCGGCGGTTCGGCCATCGGCGCGAACGGGTGGCTCGGCGACTGGTTCAAGGGCACGACCTCGGCGGCCGCCAGCGAGATCCAGTAGGCGTCGGGTGCGGCCAGATCGACCACCACATGCGATGGCAGCGGCCCGACCTGGTGACCGGCATTGAAGACCCAGGTCCTGCCGATCCGATCCGCCCATGAGCCCTTGGACGTGAACGGCGACTGATGCACGTGGCCGGACAGAACGACATCCGGCTGATACTTCCTGATCCAGCCGCGCAGCGCCGAATCGCCGAACGATCGCCTGCCGTCCCAGCTGGTCGGCGAGCCCTGCGGGGGCGCGTGATGCACCCACACCCACCGCGCCGGCCGGGTCGGCGCGTCTTTGGCCAGATGGCGGGCGATCTCCGCGCGGGTGCCGCTGCCGGCACCCCAGGGGCAGATCGTGAACAGGGTATCGCCGATCAGACGGGAGTCGCCGTCGGTCAGCACGTCGTAGTGACGCGCCTTGGTGATCCAGCGCGTGATCAGCTCGCCTCTGCTGTCGTAGCCGTCGAGGTCGTGGTTGCCCGAGCAGATCAGCAGCGGCGCGCGGTCGCGAATCCGGCGCAGATACTTTTGCACGACGATCGTCTGGGCGGCACGGTCGACCGCGGAGAACGCGTCGAGATGGTCGCCGGCGAGCACGACCACGTCGACATGGCCGGCCGCATTGACCACCCAGTCGAACTTGCGCAGATCGTAGTGCAGGTCGGCGACCAGCAGGCACTTCAACGAAGGCTGCCTCCGTTGCGGGCGGCCGCCGACCGGCGGCGGACTGACGGGACGGCATCGCGTCCCTCGCCGCAGTCCTACCAGATCCAGCCGCCAAGACGATCCTTTTTCCGCACCCCTGCTCTAGAGCTCGGTGCGCACCTGCCAGAGCTCGGGAAAGCAGACCACGTCGAGCGCCCGCTTCAGGTAGCTGACACCCGAGCTGCCGCCGGTGCCGGTCTTGTGGCCGATGATCCGCTCGACCGTGGTGACGTGGCGAAAGCGCCACTGCCGGAACCAGTCCTCGAGGTCGACCAGGTCCTCGGCGAGCTCGTACAGATCCCAGTTCCGGCCGGCATCGCGATAGATCGCCGCCCAGGCCTGGAGCACGCTCGGATGGCACCGGTAGGGCCGGCTCCAGTCGCGCTCGATGCAGTCCCGCGCCACGGCCAGGCCGCGGCGCGCCAGGAGCCGGATCGCCTCGTCGTAGAGGCTCGGCCGCTCGAGCTCACTCGCGAGCTCGGCGTGGACCGCGGGCGTGTGCCGATGCACCGCAAGCATCGCCCGCTGCCGGTTGCCGAGCAGGAACTCGACCAGGCGGTACTGGTGCGACTGAAAGCCCGACGCCGGCCCGAGCTGGTCCCGGAAGACCAGGTAGTCGGCCGGGGTGAGCGTCGCGAGCACGTCCCAGGACTGGATCATCTGGGCCTGGATGCGCGCCACCCGCGCCAGCATCTTGAACGCCGGCTGCAGGTCGTCGGCGGCGATCCGCGCGCGCGCCGCCCGCAGCTCGTGGATCATCAGCTTGAGCCAGAGCTCGCTCGCCTGATGGATCACGATGAACAGCATCTCGTCGTGGCTGGCCGAGACCGGCCGCTGACAGCCGAGCAGGTCGTCGAGCGCCAGGTAGCGACCGTAGGTCAGAGCGTCCGCGAGGTCGGTCTGGACGCCGGGCTCCAGGGCGGCTTCGGCGGGCTCGGTCATGTCACGGCGGCGCGCTGCTGGTATTCTGGCAGATCCCAGGCGCGCCCAGCCATCACCTGGCCAAGCGCGTCCACGGCGTCCCAAAGATCGACGAAGCGGACATAGAGGGGCGCCAGGCCGAAGCGCAGCAGGTCGGGGGCGCGGAAGTCGCCGATCACGCCGCGGGCGATCAACGCCTGGACGATCGGATAGCCGTCCGGATGCCGGAACGACACCTGGGAGCCGCGCTCGGCCGCGGCGCGCGGGCTCGCGAGCTCGAGGCCGAAGCCGGCGCAGCGCGCCTCGACCAGCCGGATGAAGGCGTCGCTCAGCGCCATCGACTTCGCGCGCAGGGCCTGCCGGTCGACCTCGAGCAGGAGATCGACGCCCGCTTCGAGCGCCTTCAGGCTGAGGATCGGCGGCGTGCCCGCGAGGAAGCGTCGGATGCCCGCAGCCGGCTGGTAGTCGGCCCGAAACGCGAAGGGCTCGGCATGCCCGAGCCAACCGGTGATCGGCTGGCGGGCCTGACCCTGCCAGCGTCCGGCGACGAACAGGAAGGCGGGCGCGCCGGGCCCGCCGTTCAGATATTTGTAGCCGCAGCCGACCCCGAGATCCGCGCCCGCGGCATTCAGATCGACCGGGACGGCGCCGGCGCTGTGCGCGAGATCCCAGAGGGTCAGCGCGCCCGCGGCGTGGGCCGCCCGGGTCAGCTGCGCCATGTCGTGCAGCCGGCCGCTGCGGTAGTCGACGTGGGTCAGCAGCAAGAGCGCCGTCCGCTCGTCGAGGGCGGCCTCGAGGTCCGCGCTCGCGACCAGGCGCAACTCGACCCGCTCGCCGAGCCATCCGGCAAGCCCCTGGGCGACGTAGAGATCGGTCGGGAAGTTGCTCCGCTCGGAGACCACGACCCGGCGCCCCGGCCGCAGGTCCAGCGCCGCGGCGATCAGCTTGAACAGGTTGACCGAGGTCGAGTTGGCGACCATCACCTCGTCCGGCCCAGCCCCGATCAGGCGGGCGATCTTGGCGCCGAGGGTATGCGGCAGGTCGATCCAGCCGTGCTTGTTCCAGCTGGCGATCAGGTCCTCGCCCCACTGTCGCTGGACCACGTCCTGGACGATCGCCGCGGTCGCCCTGGGCAGAGGCCCGAGCGAGTTGCCGTCGAGATAGATCATTCCGGCGGGCAGCGCGAAGTGCTCGCGCCACGGCGCCAGCGGATCGGCGGCGTCCAGGGCTGCGCAGGCGGCGCGCGTCGACGCGTCGATCACCGCGGCCTCATCGGCGGCAGCTGCGGCCGACTGCACATGATGGTCCTCCGCGCGGCATGGCCCGCCCGGAGCGCTATATCGGTGGTTCCGAGCGCCGGCGCAAGCCTCGGCGGCCCCCGGTCTCAGGCGCCGGCAAGCCGGGATCGGGCGCCAGGCCTGCTGCCCGGGTGCCCGCCGCTCAGGGCTCCTGGAGTCGGTCCGGCGGGAACGGCCAGGGATCCACCGAATGGCCGTAGCGGCGGCCGCCGTACTGATCGAGATCGATGCCGGCGCTCATGGCAATCACCGGCAAGGCCGACTTGAGGAGCCGCGCCGCGGTCTCGATCCGGTCCTCGATGGCGTCGGCGTCGGGCAGCTCGTCGGCCAGACTGTTCAACGTGCCTTCGGCGATCAGCGCCTGAACTGCGGCCTCGTCCAGGGTGCTCGCGGGCAGGCAGGCGATCGCCTGCTCGAGCGCCCCGATCGCTTGCAGGTTGGTCTGGCGCCACGTCTCGAGCTGGTCGCGGTCGGGCGCCGCGGGCGTGAGCTCGAGCGCATCGAGTTGCTGCTCTTTCTGCAGGAGCGTCTGCAGCACGGCGGCGAGCGGCTTCACCAGTTCTGCCATGGTCCGGGCCGGTTCCCCGCGAGCTGGAGGCGTTCGTGCGCTCACGTCGAAAAGATGACCAGAGCCAGGCAAAAAGATCTCTCAAGTAGAGGATCACCGCGTCGCCGCTACCCTGAAGTCGTGCTCGGCTCGAATTGACAATGAGTGGCTGCGTCAGGCTCGTCAATGACGTAGCCATCAGAGCGGATCGAAGGTAAGTACAACGCTCGCGTGCAAAATTTGCGGTGATATTGATGCTTGACCGAGAGCAAGAACGACTTGCGATTGGGAGGCGGGCGTCAGTTGTGGTCGCGTTCGTTCGGCGGCCCAGCCGGGTGATGCCCGCCGTCGCCGAGCATCAGGACTTTCTGACTGGAAACCAACGCGTGCCCCCCCTCGAAGAGAGTCTCCTGGTGCCGTTCGACAGGATGCAACCCCCGGTGAATTGAGGTGACGCGATTAACGATTTCTTAATCCTTGCCGTCCAAGACTTGCATCAGCCCGGACCGGGCGCTGAGTCATCGACCAGGACGAATTGCTTGCCTGACACACCGGGGGTCGTCGAGTTTCTGAAACGCCGCTACGCGAGCGCGATCGAGCGCAGCGACGATCGGACCGCGGCCCGCCTGCGGGTCGAGATCGATCGGCTGCTCAACGGCGCGCCCGCCGCTCGCGCCCTCGCGGGCCGGCTCGCCGACGCGCTCTCGCAGCGGCCGGCCGGATCGGCGCAACTCCAACGGCAGCACGACGATGACGACATCCTCGGGCCTCACCTTTGACCTGGGATGGCTTGGGTTCTATCGGGCGACGCGATGGGGCACGGCATCGCGGCCCTCTCGGGACGCGCCGTGCCCGGGGCCGCCACTCGCGGGCGTGATCGCAGTGGTGGCGCAGAATGGCCTTGATCCGAGCCCGACAACCTCGCCCTGGACGGCAGAACAATCCAGCCCGTCGGCGTCGAGGCGGAGTCCGGTGCTCCTCCCGGTGGGCTCGCGAGCCGAGACGATCGGCCCGGTTCGGCCCGCCCGCGCCGCGGGCTCAGCCCATGGTCGGCATCTTGAACTCGGCGCCGGCGCGGATGCCGGTCGGCCAGCGCGAGGTCACCGCCTTCTGCCGGGTGTAGAAGCGGACGCCCTCGGGGCCGTGCATGTGATGGTCGCCGAACAGCGAGCGCTTCCAGCCGCCGAAGCTGTGGAAGGCCATCGGCACCGGGATCGGCACGTTGACCCCGACCATGCCGATGTTGACCCGATGGGCGAAGGTGCGCGCGGCGTCGCCGTCGCGGGTGAAGATCGCGGTGCCGTTGCCGTATTCGTGCTGGTTGACCAGGTCGACCGCGGCATCGAAATCGGGCGCGCGCACCACCGCGAGCACCGGGCCGAAGATCTCGTCCTGGTAGATCTTCATCTCCGGCCGGACCCGGTCGAACAGGCAGCCACCGAGATAATAGCCGTTCTCGTAGCCTTGGAAGCCGTCGAGCCTGAAGTCGCGGCCGTCGACCACGAGCTCGGCGCCCTCCTCGATCCCGAGGTCGACGTAGCCCTTGACCTTGGCCTGGTGCTCGGCGGTCACCAGCGGGCCCATCTCGACGCCGGCCTCGTGGCTCGGGCCGATCTTGAGCGCGCGCACCCGCGGCGCCAGGTCTTCGATCAGCTTGTCGCCGGCGTTGCCGACCGCGACCGCGACCGAGATCGCCATGCAGCGCTCGCCGGCCGAGCCGTAGGCCGAGCCGATCAAGGCGTCGGTGACCTGGGCGGGATCGGCGTCGGGCAGCACGACCATGTGGTTCTTGGCGCCGCCCAGCGCCTGCACGCGCTTGCCCTGCGAGGTGCCGGTCTTGAAGACGTACTCGGCGATCCTGGTCGAGCCGACGAAGCTCACGGCGGCGATCTCCGGATGGGTCAGGAGCGCGTCGACCGCCGTCTTGTCGCCGTTGACGACGTTGAGCACGCCGTCGGGCACGCCCGCCTCCTTGACGATCTCGGCGATCTTGAGCGGGCAGGACGGATCCTTCTCCGAGGGCTTGAGGACGAAGGTGTTGCCGCAGGCGATCGCCATCGGGAACATCCAGAGCGGGATCATGGCCGGGAAGTTGAAGGGCGTGATCCCGGCGCAGACGCCCAGCGGCTGGCGAAACGACAAAAGATCGACCCCGGTGCCGACGTTCTCGCTGAACTCGCCCTTGAGCAGCTGCGGGATGCCGCAGGCGAACTCGACCACCTCGATGCCGCGAACGACCTCGCCCTTGGCATCGGCGAGCGTCTTGCCGTGCTCGGCGCTGATCAGCGAGGCCAGCTCGTCGCTGTGCTGCTCGAGCAGATCCTTGAGCCGGAACAGGAGGCGGGCGCGCCGCAGCGGCGTGGTGTCGGCCCAGCCGGGCAAGGCCGCCCGCGCCGCCTGGACCGCGGCATCGATCTCGGCGGCGCTCGCGAACGCCACCCGCCCCGAGCGCTCGCCGACCGAGGGATTGAAGATGTCGCCATAGCGGCCGCTCGCACCCGCGACCCTGCGACCGCCGATCCAGTGCCCGATGTCCTTGCTCATCCCGCCCTCCTGCCGGCTCCCGGCCGCCGCGGCGCACGCCGCGCAAGCCGCTCCTCGAGCCTAGAAATAGTCCTCGCCGGGAGGCGCCGTCCAGCCTGCGGACGCCTCACGTGCCGTGGCGGCCCGGGGGACGTCGGTCCGAGAGATCGGTGTGGCGTCGGGCGGCCTTCACGAACCGGCGGTCCGCGGCCACCACCGGCACGCCGCGGGCCAGCGCGGGCGCGAGGTGGACGCAGTCATGGATCGGGTTCCTTAATCCGGTTCTCGACCTCGGCGCGCGCAGTAAACGTCCTCGTAAGGGTGTGCGCGTCGACGTAAGGGGTGCGCGCGTCGACCTCGGCGGCGCCGAGCGAGGTCATGATGAAGCGCGGGTTGGCTCCTTTGGGCGATGCCCGGCCTTGGCGCCAACGCGCCGCTCGCGGGTCCGGCTGCTTTGCGTCGCGATAACTGAGCCTGTTGCAGAATGGCGTCGTAGCTCAGGGATGATCGGGGCTGGGGGAAGCGGCCCCGGCGATTTGGTCGACCAGCGGTCAGTGGAGGCTGGGCTATCGGGCGGTTCCGGCGCGGCGGACACAGTGGGCGTGTAGCTTTTTCAGATTGTGGGCGACGCAGTGCAGGGTCCACTCGCCGGCGCAGGCGGTGAGCCCGCGGACCATGAACCGGTCGGCGCCCTGGGTCTCCTTCATTTGGCCGAAGACAGGCTCGACGGTCTGGCCACGTCGGCGGTAGAGGGTACGGCCACGCTTGGTCAGGAGCTTGCGCTCCATGCGCTGGCGGGCAGTGAGGTGGGTCGGCATGCGGCCCGGTGGCGGCGGCAGGTCCCGCAGAGCCGCTCGCTGGCGGTGATCTTTGCGGGTGGCGATGAGCAGCTCGGCCTCCCCGGTCTCGCCCTCGGCGTTGGCCTCCGACCAATAGCCGGCGTCGGCCAGCACGGTGCCGAGTTCGGCCTCCTCGCCGCTCACCATCTCCAAGTTCACCAGCGCCGCCGTGACCATCGAGCCGAGCTGATGGACGTCGTTGGCGTCCTGCGTGAGCGTGCCGGCGATGATGATCTGATCCTCGGTCACCATCGCCTGGGCGTTGTAACCTTGCACCCAGCCCTTGGCCGTCTTCATGATCCCACTGTCGGGATCGGTCGGGTTCGCCTTGGCCTGCGGGTCGACCGCGGCCGACGGCAGTGTTGGCTTGCGGCCCCGCTTGCGCTGGCCAGTCTTGGCCTCTTCGGCGGCGCGGGCCTCGACCTTCGCCTGCTGGGCCGCGGCCCGCTCGGCGGCTTCGCGCGCCAGCCGTTCCTTGGCCGCCAGGAGGCGCGCGAGCCGATCCTCGTGCCGGCGCAGGCCCGCCGGCAGCTCGTCACCCCGCAGCTCACCATGCATGGCGTCTTCGGCAGCATCGGTCGTCTCGGCTTCGGCCAAGATGGCGGCGACTTCCTCGTCGATCGTCTTGGCCGTGCGGTTCGCCGCCAGCGCCGCATTGGCCGCCACCTTCGTCCCGTCCAGCGCGACCACGCCCAGGCGTCCCAGCCCAGCGGCTCGGCACAGCTCGAGCACCTCGACGAACAGCACCTGCACCCGCTCGGCGTGCCGTCGCCGGAACCGCGCGATCACACTGTGATCCGGCACGTGCTCGCCGACGATCATGCGGAAGCCCGCGTCCCGCCAGCACAGCCGCTCGATCTTGCGGCTGGAGCGATGGCCGTTGGCGTAGGCGTAGATCAGCACCGCCAGTATCATCGACGGCGCAAACGGCGCCTGGCCGGCACCTCCTGTCCTGTACTCCGCTTCGAACACCGACAGGTCCGTCTGCTCGACCGCATCGAGCACGAGGTGCACCAAGTCGGTCTCAGGCAGCCAATCCCGCATGTCCACGGGTAGCAGAAAGCGCTGCCGGCGGTCGGGCTTGCGGAAGAAGGTCGCCATGTCGGCCTCGCGTCCGTTGGGGATCATGCCCAACGAATTACGCGATCATCGCGCCGTCAATGCCACCTGAGCGGGAAATTGCGCAACAGGCTCAACTCTTTGCCGCAAAAAGGAACGATCGCCGATTGACCATCCCGATGCATTACTTTGCTGTCAAAAATCCGGACTAAGTCTTTGAATTGGCGGAGGGGATGGGATTCGAACCCACGATACGGCTTATCACCGTATAACGGTTTAGCAAACCGCCGCCTTCAGCCGCTCGGCCACCCCTCCGCAGGGTGCTTTCTTCTACTGAAGCGGGAATCCGGCGTCAATCGCAGCCGCCCGGCTGATCGCCATATGGGGCTGGCGCCGGCAGCGCTCAAGCGCAGGCGAGGCCCTTGACCACCGACCCGCCGGTCAGGAGGCTGAGTTCCAGGACCGTGGTCGGGAACACGCAGAACGGATGGCCGGCGGCCGCATAGACGGTCTCGAACCGGCCGAGGCTGTCGTCGATCGCGGTCGGCAGCGGCCGCGGATGGCCGAGCGGGGCGACCCCGCCGATCACGAAGCCGGTCACCGCGCGCACCCGCTCGGCATCGGCCCGCAGCACCAGGCCGCGACGCCCGAAGACCCCGGGCAGGGCCTGGGTATCGCAGCGCCGATCGCCCGCGACCAGCGCCATGACCGGCGCGCCGTCGATCGTGAACACCAGCGACTTGACGATCGCGCCCTGGACGACGCCGAGCGCCCGGGCGGCATCCGCGGCGCTGCGCGCGGTCTCGGCGAGCTCGATGACCGCCGCCCGCGAGCCCTTCTCGGCGAGCGCCGCCTGGACCCGCCGGACCGCGGGATGCGCGAGCCGGCTCACGCCAGCGGGATCGTGTTGCCCATCTCGGGCACGTCGTAACCCCGCTGCACCGCGGGCCGGGCCGCGATCGTATTGTACCAGCGCTTGACGTTCGGAAAGTCGTTCAGGCCGTCGTCGAGCCCGTGCCAGTCGAAGCGCGACACCCAGGGCCAGGTCGCGACGTCGGCGATCGAGTAGTCGCCGGCCAGGTATTCGACCTCGCCGAGGCGCTTGTCCATGACCCCGTAGAGCCGCTTGGTCTCGGTGACGTAGCGCTCGATCGCGTAAGGGATCTTCTCCTTGGCGAAGCGGTTGAAGTGGTGGGTCTGGCCGAAGAACGGGCCGACCCCGCCCATCTGGAACATCAGCCACTGCATCACGTCCATGCGCTTCAGATAGTCGTCCATGCCGGGCAGCAGCTTGCCGCTCTTGTCGGCCAGATAGATCAGGATCGCGCCGGATTCGAACATCTTGTAGCCGTTGTCGCGGTCGACGATCCCGGGGATCTTGTTGTTCGGGCTGACCGCCAGGAACTCGGGCTTGAACTGGTCGCCCTGGCCGATGTTGATCGGATGGACCTGGTAAGGCCAGCCGACCTCCTCCAGCATGATCGAGACCTTGCGGCCGTTCGGCGTGCTCCAGGTGTAGAGATCGATCACGGTGCCCCCTCGCCCTTGTCCCGGTGGATGAGCCGTCAGCATAACATGCACCCGCGCGCTTGAGTCATCGGCGTTCGGATGATATTATTGCAATCATCGTCATCAAACAGGTCGCAGCCCATGGCGAAGTCCCTGATCGTCCGGCGGGTGGACGAAGAGCTGGTCCGACGGCTCAAGCTGCGCGCCGCGCGCAACAACCGGTCGGCCGAGGCCGAGCATCGCGAGATCCTCAAGCAGGCCCTGAGCGGCGAGCCGAACGCCGCCTTCAAGGACATCGCAGCCCAGCTGCGCGCGCTGACCCGCGGCCGGCGCCACACACCGGCCGAAGACCTGCTGCGCGAGAGCCGCGAGGAGCGTTGAGCGGCTTCGTCGTCGACGCCAGCGTCGCGATCAAGTGGCTGGTGGACGAGCCGGACGCCCAGCTGGCCGCGCTCCTGCTCGATCACCCGCTCGCCGCGCCGGACCTGCTCGGTCCGGAATGCGCGAACATCCTGTGGAAGAAGGTGGTGCGGGACGAGCTCTCGCTGCCGGAGGCAGAGGCCATGGCCGCCGCCCTGGAGAGAGCCGAGATCGCGCTGTACCCGACGCGACGCCATTGGCAGGCGGCGGTCACCGCCGCGTGCGCGCTTCGGCACCCGGCTTACGACTGCATCTACCTTTGCCTCGCCGAAGAGCTCGCCCGGCCCCTGATCACCGCCGACGCGCGGCTGGTCCGCACGGTGCGGACGTCAGCGCCGGCGCGCTTCGGCGACCTCGTCGTCCCGCTGGCCGAGCTCGCCCGCCTCCTGCCGGCCCGGCCCGGCCCAGGCTCATGATCGCAGCGCCCATCGCAACGCTCGCGAAGGTCAGGCCGAAGAAGCCGAACAGCATGACCAGCGGCACCGGAAAGAGATCGGAGGCGAACGCCAGGGTGCCGAGGCCGCCGACGTCCAGGGCGAGCAGCCCGACCACGGTCAGCCAGCCGGCGAGCGCGCCGGCCAGACCATGGCGGATCAGACAGGCCACCAAGGGATCGCGGATCATGGTCGTCCCCTCGCCGAGATCGGCCGCCGGCAGAGCAACCCCGAGCGCGACCGGCCGTGCCCCACGCATGGCGCAGATCCGCTGCCTGATCGTGGGCCGGGGCTGCTCCAGGTAGCCATGCTCGTAGGCGGCGACCTGGAGGCGGCCCCGTACCAGCTCGATCAGCTCGCCCGGTCGCAGCAGGAAGTCGGGGTGGGTCGGCCGGCCGTAGGCCTCGTTGCCGAGGGCGAAGGTCTCGTAGAGCAGGACGCCCTCGGCATCGATCAATTCGATAATGTGGGGGAAAAGCGGGCGCCAGAGATAGTTGGTGACCACGACCGCGCCGAAGCGGCGGCCCGGGAGCGGCCAGGGCGAGGCCTCGAGGTCGGCTTGCACGACCTCCAGGCGCTTCTCATCACCGAGATCGTCGAGGCCGGAGACGTCGATGTCGACCGCGGTCACCGGATGGCCGCGCTCGAGGAAAGAAGCGGCTATGGCGGCCCTGGCCGCAGGCGAGATCGAGGACCGGCGCGCCCGCCGCCACCAGCGGCGCGAAGCGGACGATCCAGGCGGCGGGTGTGGCGGAAATTGGCTAACTCCTCGCCCAGGTTGACCGAGACTACGCTCCGGAAGGGTGGGGCCGCAAACGAATGCGAACCAGCCTTTTGCTTGAGGCCGGACTTCTGCTAAATTCTTCCCCGAAGTCGTAGGCACAAAACCTGCAGGTGCTTGAGCAGCTCGCCCGTCTATGGATGCGTAGAAGAAGTAGTAGCACAGATGCACATTTATCGCCCTGACATCGACGGTCTTCGCGCAATCGCCGTACTGTCAGTTGTGCTGTATCATGCTGGTGTGCCAGGATTCGATGGAGGCTACGTCGGCGTTGACATTTTCTTCGTCATTTCAGGATTTCTAATCACCGGCATCTTACGAGACGACCTGAATGCGGGTCAATTCTCCCTCGTTGGTTTTTACGAGCGGCGCGCCCGGCGAATCTTACCTGCGCTAATTGTGGTCGTTTTGGCCTGCTTGGCGGCTGGCGTGGTGATCACGCGCCCGCAGCCTTTCATTGGCTTGGCGAAATCGGCAAATGCAGCTGTGCTGTTCGCTTCCAATTTTTGGTTCTGGAGTGCTACCCACAACTATTTTTCCCCGAACATAGAGCTCGAGCCGTTGCTGCATACTTGGTCTCTGGCGATCGAAGAACAGTTCTACATCGCGTATCCTCTGCTGCTTTGGCTGCTCTTTGGTCGTCCGCGTCGAGCGCTAATCGGGACGATGGTCGCCGCTTGCCTCGCCTCCTTCGTGCTCGCCGTTGGCGGCGTAGCCTTGCGGCCAGGGGCGACGTTCTATCTTGCGCCAACGAGGGCCTGGGAGCTTGGCTTCGGGGTGCTTCTTGCGCTTGGCGCCGTGCCTAGCTCGAACCGCCATTGGCTGCGCGAAACGGTGGGAGCGGCAGGATTGCTGGCAATCATTGCGGCGTTGGTGCTCTATGATACCGAGACGCCCTTTCCAGGGTTCGCTGCGCTGCCACCCTGCCTGGGGGCTACGGCGTTGCTTTGGGCTGGCGCGCAGGGCCGGAGCCGGATTACGGACATGCTGTCCACCCGGCCGATGGTATTCGTCGGGTTGATCTCCTATTCGCTGTACCTCTGGCATTGGCCGATCCTCGCCTTCACGCGGCTGTATCTAAGCACGCTTGATTTGGCGCCGCTGGTGGCGGCGATGGCGGTTGCGACAGCGTTCACGCTCTCGGTCGCCACCTGGGCGTTTGTTGAACGGCCTTTCCGCCGCCGCCCGCCGGCAGGGCTGCCGCGGCACTGGATCTTCGGCACCGCATCGACGGGGATTGCCCTCGTGCTAGTGCTAGCCGGCGGCATTTGGCACTATGATGGTCTTCCTGGGCGGTTTTCGGCCGAGGCGCGTGTCGTTTTCGCTGCCACTCAGGATGATCCGGCAGCTCGCTGTTTCGGGCGGCGGCCTGAAGCGGGGCTTTGTCGGTTTGGCGCGAACACCGGAGCTGCTACATCGGCTGATTTCCTGCTCTGGGGTGACTCCCACGCGCTTGCAGACATGCCGGCGGTCGAGGTGGCGGCGCTTCGGGCAGGCCGGAGTGGAGTGTTCGCGGGGCAAACGGATTGTGCGCCGTTGCTCGGCCTTGATACCTCGCACGGATCCCCAGCCGATAGATGCTCGAACTTCAACGCAGCCGTGATCGCCGCGCTGCGGGCGCGCAAGGACATGCCGCTTGTGATCCTTGCTGGTCGCTGGGCGCTGACTGCGGAAGGTACCCGGGTATTGGGAGAGCGGAGGCCACCGGTGCTGTTCGTTCGCGCCGGTAACGCGCCTGCAACGGTGGAGGGTAACTTCGCCCTATTCCGTTCGGCCCTGACAGACACGGTTGCCGCTATCCGTGCTACGGGGCGCAAGCTGGTTTTGCTTGGCGACGTGCCTGAAATCGGCTGGAACGTGCCGGATCACCTCGGCGACTATCTGCTCTGGGGAAGACCTTTGCCACCGCTGCCAACCGCCGCCGCCGTCTCACGGCGAGAGGCGCGCGCGAACCAGGCACTAGCGGCGGTGGCCGCACGTCCAGGAGTAGAGTTCATACCTCTGATGCCATTGTTTTGCCATTCAGCGTGCCAAGTCGTCGAGCAGGGCCGGCCTCTTTATAGAGATGACAATCATCTGAGCCGCTTTGGAGCGCTCGCCATTGTCGCACCACTTCTTACCAAGAGACTTTGGCCTTGAGACTTTGAGGCTTCGATCACCCGCTGTCTCGAGCGCGCTGGGGCGATGCGAGCGTGCCGGAGTGCTCAGAGCCTGTGAATGTATTGGTGGTTCGAAGGGGATTCCCAGAGGGGATCTGGATGTAGTAGGTTGGGCATGGTGGTCACCGAGATATGGTGGTGGACATGTCCGAGCGAGCGAACGAGGGGCTGTTCGGCGAGCTTGCGGAGCAGGCGTCGCCGGAGGGTGTCGGGGCTGCGGCGCCGCGGTTGCGCCAGCCGGAGCGCCGACAGGTGGCGTTGCGCGCGGTGAGCCTGGACGAGCTGGTGGCCGAGGATCACCGCGTGCGTCAGGTCTGGGCGTTCGCCGAGCGGCTCGACCTGACGGCCTGGTATCGGGCGATCAGGGCGGTCGAGGGCCAGCCCGGCCACCCGCCGGCCGACCCGCGCCTGCTCCTGGCGCTGTGGCTCTATGCCACGGTCGAGGGGGTGGGCAGCGCCCGGGCGTTGGCGCGGCTGTGCGCGGAGCATCACGCCTATCGCTGGCTGTGCGGCGGGGTCAGCGTGAACCACAAGACGCTGGCCGCCTTCCGGGTGGCGCACGGCGGCCTGCTCGACGGCCTGCTGGCCGACAGCTTCGCCGCCATCATCGAGGTCGGGATGGCATCGCTCGAGCGGGTGGCGCAGGACGGGGTGCGGGTGCGCGCCGCGGCCGGGGCGGCGTCGTTCCGGCGCCAGGCGCGGCTCCTGGAGCTGCGGCGCGCGGCGGCCGAGCGCGTGGCCGAGCTGCGCGCCGAGCTCGAGACCGACCCGGCGGCGGCGAGCCGGCGTCAGGCGGTGGCGCGCGAGCGGGCGGCGCGTGAGCGCGGCGAGCGGATCGCGGCGGCGTTGGCGGCGGTCGACAGGCTCAAGACCAGGGCCGATGCGCGCGCCTCGACCACCGATGCCGACGCCCGGGTGATGAAGATGGCCGACGGTGGCTTCCGGCCGGCCTACAACCTGCAGCTCGCCAGCGACACCAAGAGCGGCATGATCGCCGCCGTCAGCCTCGACAACGGCGGCAGCGACATGGGCAAGATGGCGCCGATGGCGGACCGGCTGGCGGCCGCGTACGGCAGCCGACCGGGCGAGCATCTGGCCAACGGCGGCTATGCCAGCCTGGCCGACATCGCGGCCTTGGACGCTGGCGGCACGACCGCCTACGTGCCGGTGCCGAAGCCCAAGGACACGAGCCGCGACCGTCATCAGCCGCGCGCTGACGACAGCCCGGCGATTGCCGCCTGGCGCCAGCGCATGGCCGGCGCGCCAGCGCGCGAGATCTACAAGGAGCGGGCGGCGACGGCGGAGTGCGCCAACGCCCAGGCCCGCAACCGCGGCCTGCGCCAGTTCCCGGTCCGGGGCTTGGCCAAGGTCACGGCGATTGCCCTGTGGTTCGCGCTGGCGCACAACATGATGCGCATCCTGGCGCTCACCAGCGGCCCCGCTAGCGTGCTCTGACGCCACCGTCCTCAACCAAATGCTGCTTCGAAAACGAACTAACACAACCAAAAGGAGCAAAGCCGGCGGCCCGGGACCACCGCGTCGCCTCGCGACAGTCCCTCGTCGGCGGCCACACCCCTCCCCCGCACCAACTCTTCCCCCAACACTTCCCTCCCCTCCACCGTGCCTCAATACTTTCACAGCCTCTCAAGGCCGGTCGACGGTGCTCTGGCCGATGCCGGTCAGCAGCCGGCCGCCGTCGACCACCCAGGCCGCCCCGGTCACGAACGAAGCGTCGTCGGAGGCCAGATAGGCGACCACCCTGGCGGTATCCTCGGGCTCCCCGATCCGGCCGGCCGGCAGCTCATTCGCCCAGCGCGCGCGCTCACGGTCGGGAGCGTTGGTGAGGCCGAGCACCATGTGGGTCGCGGTCGGGCCGGGGCAGACCGCGTTGACCCGGATCCGGTCGGCGGCGAAATCGAGCGCCATGCACTGGGTCAGGAGCAGGATCCCGGCTTTCGAGGCGCAGTAGACCGAATAGCCGCGGCCGCCCGCCTTGCCGGCGACCGAGGCGGTGTTGACGATCGCGCCGCCGCCGGTCCGCCGCATCGCCGGCACCGCGTGCCTGGACACCAGAAAGACGCTCTTGAGGTTGATGTCGATGCAGCGGTCCCAATCGGTTTCGGAAAGGGTCGTGACATCGCCGATGACGAGGACGCCGGCGTTGTTGTGCAGGATGTCCAGCCGACCGTGGCGGCGGACCGCCTCGCTGACCAGGTTCTCGGCATCGCCGGCGTCGGCCGCGTTGGCCCGCACGAAGGCCGCCTCCTGGCCCTGCTCGCGCAGCTCCTCGGCGAGCGCCTCGCCGGCCGGGTCGAGATCGGCGATCACCACGCGCGCCCCTTCGGCGGCGAACAACCGGGCGGTGGCTTGGCCGATGCCCGACGCCCCCCCGGTCACGATCACGCTCTTGCCTGCGAACCTCATGGCCGCCCTCCTTCAAGAGCCTTCGGCAAGTCGCCGGCGGGTCGTCTGCAGGGTCTCGAGCAGGGCGAGCAGCAGCGCGTCGCGCTCGGCCTCGAGGCGCTCGATCGAGGGCGGATGGCTCGCCTCGTGCGCGGCGACCAGGCGCTCGATCACCTCGGGCGTGATGCGCAGGCCCTCGAGATCGTCCATCCAGCGCTGCAGGCCGGGACCGATATGCTCGAGCAGGTGGCGCAGCCCGCCCCGGCCGCCCGCGAGGTGGTGGGTCGCGTGCGGCCCCATGATCGCCCAGCGCAGCCCCGGCCCGTAGGCGATCCCGCGGTCGACGTCCTCGAGGTCGGCGACGCCCGCGAGCACGAGGTTGATCGCCTCGCGCCAGAGCGCCGCCTGCATGCGGTTGACCACGTGGCCCGGGACCTCGCGCCGGACCCGGATCGTGACCTTGCCGACGCTCTGATAGAAGGCCTCGGCGCGGTCGATCGCCGCCGGCTCGGTCGCGCGGCCGCCGACCAGCTCGACCAGCGGGATCAGATGCGGCGGGTTGAAGGGGTGGGCGACGATGTAGCGGCCCTCGCCTTGCCGCCCCGCCTGCAGCTCGCTCGGCATGATCCCCGAGGTCGAGGAGGCGACCACCGCATCGGCGCCGAGCCCCGGCTCCATGGCCGCGTACAGCGCGCGCTTGGCCTCGAGGTTTTCGGGCCCGTTCTCCTGGACCCAGCCGGCGCCCTCGACCGCGGCGGCCGGACTTTGATGGAAGGACGGCGCCGCGGGCGCAGCCACGCGTACCAGGCCGAGGCGCTCGAGTGTCGGCCAGGCGCGCTCGACGAAGGCCTTGACCCGCGTCTCGGTGCCTGCGGCCGGATCGTAGATGCTGACCTCGAGGCCGCCCGCCAGGAACAGCGCCGTCCAGCTCGCGCCGATCGTGCCGGCGCCGAGCACCGCGACCCGCCGCACCTCCTCTCGACCGGCCCCGGCCGGGCTCACCGCAGATACTCGACGTTGCCGTCGACCCCGATCGCCTGGCCCGAGACCAGCCGGCCGGCCTCCGAGCAGAGGTAGAGGATCATGTTGGCGATGTCCTGCGGGCTGATCATCCGCCGCATCGAGGCGGTCTCGGTATACTCGGCATACATCGCCTCGAACGCGACGCCACGGGCCTGGGCCTTGGCGGCGATCACCCGGTTGATCCGATCGCCTTCGACCGCGCCCGGGCAGATCGCGTTGACCCGGATCTGGTCCGGCCCGAGCTCGATCGCGAGCGCCTTGGTGAGCCCGACCACGCGCCCACTTCGAGGCGCAGTAAGGCGTCCGGAGCGCGAAGCCGAAGCGGCCGGCGGCCGAGGACAGATTGACGATCGCGCCGCCGCCCGCGGCCTTGAGCATCGGCACGGCGCGGCGCGCGCAGAGATACTGGCCGGTGAGGTTGACCTCGAGGCAGCGCCGCCAGTCCTCGGGCAGAAGCTCCTCGATCGGCCCGGTCGGCCCGGCGATGCCGGCGTTGTTGATCAGGATGTCGAGGCCACCGAGCTGCTCCTCGGCGAGCGCGAACAGACGGTCGACGTCCGCCTCCAGCGCGACGTCGGCCTTGATCGCCGGCACCTCGGGCAGCTCTGTGCGCAGCCGGTCGAGCGCCGCCTGATCGACGTCGCAGGTCACGAGGCGCGCCCCCGCCTCGAACAAGGTCTGGAGCGTGACCCGCCCGATCCCGGCCCCACCCGCAGTCAGCACCACCCGTTTACCGTCCAACCGCAGATCCATCGTTCCCGCCCCCGCGATCCATCTCCCCGGCCATCATGAGGGGCGGGCACCCCTGTCAACGGTCGCGGATGCCGGTCAGTGGGGCATGCCGGATCATCCTGGCTCGCCTGCCAGATCGAGACGTGCCATTGATTCAGAGCCCGTCCGGAGACATTGGCGCTCCGGAACGCGAAGCCGTCGTCGACCAAGTCGGCCAGAACTCTCGCGCAGCTCCGGCCCGCGACGTCCTCCGAGACGCCGTCGGTCTGGATGGCTAAGCCGCCCTTCTCATCACTACCTTCTGTCTCGAAGGCAAAGCCGCCCCTGTTGCTGGACTCCCCACCGATCTGCAAGAACGTCGCGGTTGGGCCATCACTGGCGGCCAGGCGGTTGCTAACCGACCAGCGCGATTCCGATCGGCGGCCGCGGCCACCAACGGCGACAAGGCGCAGAACGCCGTCGGGACAGTGACGATCAAAACTTTCAGTAGTTGTTGCACAGGACCGCCTCCGCCGTTTAAGATATGATGACCGTCAACGAACCATGAGCCTTGCACGATAGGAGGCGTCGAGCAAGATCATCCTGAAGTAACGACTTGATGTATGTTGCGGCAGAGAGGCAGATCAACCCAAGGATGCAGTTGGCCATCTTCAGCCGCTGGAGACCATCGATGACCGAGCCCGCGATCCAGACCCTGCCCGCCCGCCGCGGCAAGGCGGTGCGCCTCGCCAAGGGGCAGGCGCTCAAGGTGATCAACAGCCACGGCCAGCAGGTGGTCGACACTTGGGCGTTCCATGCCGCGGACCTCGGCGAGTTCATGTCGATGGAGCATCTGCGCCAGGTGCTCAACCGGATCGTGCCGCGGGTCGGCGACCCGCTCGCGACCAACCACCGCCGGCCGATCCTGACCCTCGTGGAAGACACCTCGCCCGGCGTCCACGACACGCTGCTCGCGGCCTGCGACATCTGGCGCTACCGCAACCTCGGCTGCGCTGGCTACCACGACAACTGCCGGGACAACCTGTTCGCCGGCATGGCCGAGCTTGGCCTCGTGCCGCCCGAATGCCCGAGCCCCTTGAACCTCTGGATGAACACGCCCGTGGTCGAGGACCAGGGCATCGACTGGCGGCCTCCGGTCAGCCGGTCCGGCGACTACGTGGTGCTGCGCGCCGAGCTCGACTGCATCGTCGCCCTGTCCGCCTGCCCGCAGGACCTGGTGCCGATCAACGGCGTCGGCCTGACCCCGACCGAGGCGCATTTCCAGGTCATCGGCTGACCGGCGTCAGAAGCGGCCGACCGGGCCCGCGGCCGTCAGCTTGCAGCCGGTCAGGCGGCGCTCGGCCATGGCCATCCGCCAGCTGAGCATCGCCTGTGCCTGCTCGAGCACCTCGGCCGCGCGCCCGCCCGCGCCCGCGATGTCGTCGAGCTGGTCCGGATCGTGGCGCAGGTCGTAGCAGAGCGGCGCCAGGCCGTTGAAGTGGACGTAGGCGTAGTCGGTGCTCTGGCGCACCGCGAGCGCGCAGCGGTCGGAGCTGAGGCCGAGGGCGTCCTCGAAGATGCGCGTCTCGACGTCCCGGAAATCGTGCTCGAAGTGCGCCGCCTGGCGCCAGCCGGGGGGCGTCCCGCCCTCGAGCCAGGGCACCAGGCTCTGGCCATCGCACTGGAGCGGCACCTCGAGCCCGATCCGCGACAGGATCGTCGGCATCAGGTCGACCTGCTCGGTGAAGGCCTCGACCATGCGGCCACGGACCGCGCGCGGGCTCGGATCGACCACGATCAGCGGCACGTGGAAGGCTTCTTTGAAGAAGCCGTCCTTGCCGAGCAGCCAGTGGTCGCCCAGCATCTCGCCGTGGTCGGCGGTGACCAGGATCAGGGTCCGCCCGCGCTCGGAGCGCGCCTCGAGGGCGCGGACGATCCGGCCGATGTGGTGGTCGATCTCGGTGATCAGGCCGTAGTAGACCGCGCGCGTCTTGCGGATCTCGGCCTCGTCCAGGCGCGCGGGCTTGCCGTACCAGCTCTCGGACTTGGGCTGCGCGAGCTTGGCCGCGAGCCAGGGATGCGCTGCCGCCTCGGCCGTGGGGCTCTCGGCCCGGACCGGCGCCGGCACCTGGTCGGGATGATAGAGCGCATGATAGGGGGCGGGTGCCACCAGCGGCGGATGCGGCTTGATGAAGCTCAGGTGCGCGAACCAGGGGTCGGCCGTTTCCCTATGGTCAAGCCAGGTGAGGAAGGCATCGGCGAGGAAGGCGGTCTCGCTGTCCTCGGCGGGATAGGGCGCGGGCGCGCCGAGGGCGCCGCCGAACAGCTCGAAAAGGCTCCGGGACCGGCCATGGCGGCGCTCCAGATGGGCGAGCCAGGCGGCATTGTCCTCGGGCAGGTAGAGGCCGACCTCGAAGCTCGGGTAGAGGCCCTCGTAGGTCCGAAGCCAGGGATCGCCGGGATCGCGCCCGCGCGGATCGGCGCTCCGGTCGGTGTAGCCGAACAGGATCGGGCGGTAGCCCGCCTGCCTCGCCTCGGCGGCGAGATCGCGGTGGCGGGCATCGAGCGGCGTGCCGTTGGTGATCGAGCGGTGGTTGAGCGCGTACATGCCGGTGTGCAGGGATGCGCGCGCCGGCCCGCAGGGCGTCGCCTGGGTGAAGTGGCGCCGGAACAGCACGCCGTGGCCGGCGAGCGCATCCAGATGCGGGGTCTTAAGGCAAGGGTGGCCGAGCGCTCCGAGGCACTCGGCGCGCCACTGGTCGGCGGTGATGAGGAGCACGTTCATGGGGCAATCCCCGCGCCGGCGACCCTGGCGGTGGTTGGGCCGGCCTGATAGCAGGGCCGCATGGGGCTTGCCAAGCGCATCCGATTGTCAGCACAATCCAGCCTGGGAAAGAGCCAGGACCGCCCGCGAGGCATCGCAGAGCGCGGCCTGTCATCAATTTGTGACAGCGCCCGGCTACCAGCGCGGCGACGAGGTCCGAGCGACAGGGAGACCACCGAGATGTCCAACCGGAACGCCAGCACCGCCACGCTTCGGGCGGCCAGGGACTTCAACCGCCGCAGCCTGCTCAAGGGCGCGCTCGCGACCGGCGCGGCGCTGAGCGTCGGCCCGTTCGTCCTGCCGAGGCGCGCGCTCGGCGCCGGCGAGATCAACGTGTTCGCCTGGGGCGATTACAGTCCGGGCCTGATCGGCGGCGGCATGCTCAAAGCCTTCACCGAGAAGACCGGTATCGCGGTCAACCACTCGACCTACGGCTCCAATGACGAGGTCGAGAACAAGCTGCGCGCCGCCGGCGGCGCCGGCTTCGACATCGTGTTCCCCTCGGTCGACACCGGTCCCAACTACTACGGCGACGGGCTGCTGGCGCCGATCGACGAGAGCAAGCTCCACGTCGACGCGATCATTCCTGCGATCTACCGGCAGTCGATCAATCTCGGCGCGACCCACCGCGGCAAGCGCTACCTGGTGCCGTTCGACTGGGGCACCGAGGGCGTGACCTGGGACAGCGGCGCGATCCCGGGCCTCGAATACGGGACCCTGTCCTACGCCGACCTCTGGCGCGAGGGTGCGACCGGCCAGACCGCCTGCCGGCAGAAGTCGATCCTGGTCAGCCTCGCGATCTATCTGGACGCGATCGGCGAGGTCAAGTCGAACCGCGCCATGGACCTCTACAAGTCGGAGGAGGAGTCCAAGCGCGTGTTCGAGGCCTGCACCAATTTCGCGATCCAGCACAAGGCCAACATCGGCGCCTTTTGGAACAATGGCACCGAGGCGACCTCGGCGTTCACCGACGCCGGCTGCACGATCGGCCAGACCTGGGACAACACCGGCACCGACCTGCACCTCAAGATCGACCCGAAGTGGCGCTACACCATGCCCAAGGAGGGCGGCCTCGGCTGGCTCGATACCATGGCGATCCCGTCGCATGCCGAGAACGTCGAGCAGGCCTACGAGTTCATGAACTTCATCCTGTCGCCTGAGATGGGTGGGATCTTTGCCAACACGATCGGCTACAATTCGGTCGCGGTCGGCGCCAGCGAGCATCTGGACGAGAACAAGAAGACGACATTCCAGATGTCGTACCCGGAGCCGAGCGCGATCGACAACTTGTGGTGGTGGCCGGCGCAGACGCCGTTCTTCGCAGAGCTGCGCTCGCTGTATTCCGAGAAGCTGACCAACGCTTGAGGAACGCATGAGCCGAGGTCGCGGCGGCTCCCGGCCGCCGCGACCTCGGGGCCCGGGTGAGCGCGAGGGACCGCCATGCGCGGCAAGGACGTCGTTCTCGACCACGTCTCGATGCGGTTCGGCGACTTCGTCGCCGTCCAACCGACCGACCTGACGGTCCAGGCCGGCGAGTTCTTCTCGATCCTGGGGCCGTCGGGCTGCGGCAAGACCACGATCTTACGGATGATCTCGGGCTTTCTCGAGCCGAGCGAGGGCCGGATCCTGATCGGCGGCGAGACCATGGCCGGCGTCGGCCCGAACCGGCGGCCGACCGCGCTGATCTTCCAGAACCTGGCGCTGTTCCCGCTGATGACCGTCTGGGAGAACGTCGCCTTCGGCCTGGAATGCCGAGGCGTCGCCAAGGAGCAGCGCCGCCGGCGCGCCGACGAGCTTTTGGAGCTGGTCGCTCTGACCGGCCAGGGCGACAAGAAGCCGACCGAACTCAGCGGCGGCCAGCGTCAGCGGGTCGCGGTCGCCCGGGCGCTCGCGGTCGAGCCCGCGGTGCTGCTGCTGGACGAGCCGCTCTCGGCGCTCGACCTCAAGCTCCGCCAGCACATGCGGACCGAGCTCCGGGGCATCCAGAAGCAGGTCGGCATCACCTTCATCTACATCACCCACGACCAGGGTGAGGCGCTCACCATGTCCGACCGGATCGCGGTCATGTCGCAGGGCGTGATCGAGCAGGTCGCAACGCCCGATCGCCTCTACGACGCGCCCGCCTCGGCCTTTGTCGCGACCTTCGTCGGCGAGAACAACGTGCTGCGCGGCAAGGTCCGCCAGGCGACCAACGGCGTGCTCCAGGCGGAGACGCCAATCGGGCCGGTTCGCGCCGCGAACCCGGGCGGGCTCGCGGCCGGCGCCGAGGCCATGGTCTTCGTGCGCCCGGAGCGGGTCCAGCTCGGACCGACCAACGGCATCGACAACCGGCTGCAGGGCAAGGTGGTCCGGCGCGAGCTCGAGGGGCCGTTCGCTCATCTCGCGATCGCGACCGCGGCCGGCGCCACCTTCCTCGTGCACCAGACCAACCGTGGCGATCAGGACGACGCCACGATCGGCGACGAGGTCGCCTTCGGCTTTAGCGCCAAGGATGCGCTGGCGCTCGCGGCCGGCGAGCTCGCCCAGGACTGAGCTGCGGGATGCAGGGCCTGGTCCAGATCTATGGCAAGACGCTGACCGCGGTCATCTGGCTGCTGGCGGCGCTCTGGCTGTTCGGCCTGATCATCGTGCCGCAGCTGTTCATGATCGACCAGTCGCTCTGGTGGAAGGAGAAGAGCGCCGACGAGTTCCAGGTCACCCATCGGATCGACCAGCTCTACAACGACGTCTCTCTCGCCCAGCTCGACCTGAACGCCGCCAAGCCCGCGGACAAGCCCGCGATCGAGCAGAAGATCGCGGCCGCCCAGGCCGAGATCGCCCAGCTCGAAGGCACGGAGATCAAAGCGGTCAAGGTCTATGGGCTGCGCAACTACACGCGCATGAGCAGCCTGCACTTTCAGATCTTCGTCAAGACGATCGGCTACGCGGCGCTGGTGACGCTGCTGGCGCTGGTGGTCTGCTATCCGATCGCCTACACGGTCGGCCAGCTGGCGACGCCGAACAAGGCGGCGCTGATGATGCTCGGGCTCGTGGTGCCGTACGCGATCAACGAGCTGCTGCGGGTCTACGCCTGGCTGATGATTCTCGACTACCAGGGGGTGATCAACAGCTTCCTCGCCTGGCTCGGGGTCGTGGACTTCGAGGCCAAGACCTGGATCCCGTTCCTCGAGTATCCGGGCAGCGTGTTCGTCGCCTTGGTCTACGCCTACGTGCTGTTCATGGTGTTCCCGATCTACAACACGATCGAGACGCTCGACAAAAACCAGATCGAGGCGGCGCGCGACCTCGGTGCTCCGACCTGGCGGATCCACTGGCGGGTGGTGATCCCGCACGCCAAGCCCGGGATCGTGGTCGGCTGCATCATGACCTTCATGCTCTCGGCCGGCTCCTATTCGGTGCCCCAGGTCATGACCCGCGGCAAGAGCGGCGACTGGTTCTCGCAGCTGATCTACCGGCAGTTCTTCGAGAGCTTCAACTGGAACATCGGCGCCGCCTACAGCTTCAGCCTGCTCTTGGTCTGCATCGCCTTCATCTTCCTGATGATGACGATCTTCCGGGTCAGCATCCGCGACATCGCCAAATAGGGAGACGGCGGATGGCGGTCGCGATCTCGGCACCGGCGCCCAGGGCGGCCCGCTCGGAGCGCGACTGGAGCCAGCTGGTCCTGAACGTCTATCTGACGATCTTCTACGTCTATCTGTTCGCGCCGCTGCTGGTGATGTCGCTCGCCGCCTTCAACGCCTATCAGTATCCGTCGGTCACCCAGTGGCAGGGCTGGACGCTCAAGTGGTTCGGGGCGCTCGCCGCCGACACCCGGATGTGGGAGGGCGTGATCCACTCGCTGATCATCGCGATCGGCGTGATCGCGATCTCGCTGCCCTTCGGGCTCGCCGGCGCCTTGATCCTGACCCGCCTGCAGTCGCGCTGGAGTGGCGTGCTCTACGGCGTCATGGTCTCGCCGGTGCTGACCCCCGGCATCATCCTCGGCATCTCGACCCTGATCTTCTGGCAGAACTTCGGAGTTGGCGGCGGCAAATGGGTCGCGACGGTCGCCCAGTCGTCGTTCATCGCCTCCTATTCGATGCTGATGTTCATGGCCCGCCTGCAGCGCCAGGACCGCACGCTCGAGGAGGCGGCGCTCGACCTCGGCGCCTCGCCCGTGATGGTGTTCCGGCGGATCACGCTGCCCTTCCTGGCGCCGACCCTCTTCACCGCGGCGGTGATCGGCTTTTTGCAGTCGATCGAGAACTACAATACCACGGTGTTCGCGATCGGCGGCGACTGGACGCTGGTGACCGAGATCGGCTCGCGCTTCCGCTTCGGCCTGTCGCCGGTGATCAACGTGATCGGGGTGATCTTCGTCGTGATCACGGTGATCGCGGCCTCGATCTACATGCTCCTGCGCCAGCGCGAGCTCCAGCGCACCAAGGCGCGTTAGGGCAGGATCCGGTCCAGCAGGCTCGCGTTCCCGGCAGCGAACGGATCGACGAAGGTCACCGATCCGAGCTTGCGCCCGTCCTGGAAATCCTCGGTCAGCAGGATCTGACACCCGGCCTTCTGCACCGTCGCCCACAGCATCGCGTCCCAGAACGGCAGACCGTGCCGAAGTACCGCCGGCAGCGCGGTCGTGAAAATCCCAGGCTCGGCCGCCTCGACCGGGAAGGCAGCGCGGAAACTCTGAACGAGCGTCACCGCATGCGCCGGCGCCACCTTGCCTTTGCGCGTGACGACGTGGAAAAATTCGCCAAGTGACTGGAGCGTCAGGAAGCTGTCGACGCGGCTCGCGCGCCGCACCAGTTGCGCTGCGACGCGATGCCGTCCGCCGGCTTGGCTGTCAGCGGCATAGACGAGGACGTTCGCGTCAAGGCTCAGCCTCACCGCTCGTGCATTTCATCCCGCGTGGCACGGATGCCGCCCATCGGGACCCCCTCATCCAGGAGAGCCATCAGGCGATTGATCGCGGCTTGGCGCTCTGGCGTGATCGAATGCCCGCGGTACGGCGCGAGCGTCGCGACCGGCTGCCCGCGACGCGTGATGACAATCTCCTCGCCATCTGCAACTTCGCCAAGAAGACGTGAAAACCGTTGATTGGCCTCCCGGGCGGTGACAGTCCTCATCGCATACCTCGACCTGCGAGCCTTACCGCTCATGCATCTCGTCGCGGGTGGCCCGGATTCCACCAAGATGAACGCCCTCCCGCGCATACGCCAGCATCCGTTCGATCGCCGCCTTGCGCTCGGGCGTCATCGGCCGCCCGCGGTAGGGAGCGAGCGTTGCGACGGGCTGACCGTGGCGGGTGATGACGATCTCCTCGCCGTCCGCGGCTTCGCCAAGCAGGCGTGAGAATTGTTGGTTGGCTTCGCGGGCCGAGACGGTTTTCATGACCATGCGCATTCTGTAGTGATGGCACTACATCTAGCTCGCCGAGCTCGAATCCGCAAGGCTCCCGCCATGAACATCACCTTCCGCTGCCCGCCCGAGTGGTTCGAGATCCTGCCGCGACCGCTACCGGCCAAGGACGGGCTGCCGGAGTGGCTGCGCGCCATGCCGGCCGAGGTGCTGGTCGCGGAGCTCGGCGGCGAGGTGCGCACGCTGAAGCATTGCCCGCCGTTCCTCGATGCCATGCGCACGGGCTTTCTGATGCCGTTGGTCGCCGACCTCCGGATCGCGGCCGGCAGCTTCAGCTGGGACTGGGACCCGCCGGCGACCGCGCTCGGCCGCACCACGCGCTCGCCGCTGAGCTTCCATCACGCCGAGCAGGCGACCGGCGCGCCGCTGCACGACCCGGAGCGGCTGTTCCTCAAGTTCAACAATTTCTGGACCCTCGAGCTCGAGCCCGGCTGGTCGGTGCTGGTGACCCATCCGATCAACCGCGCCGACCTGCCGTTCGAGACGATCACCGGCCTGGTCGACGCCGATCGGTTCGGGGACGGCCTGATCCAGTTCCCGGCCCGCTGGCTCGATGCCGGCTTCGAGGGCGTGCTGGCGCGGGGCACCCCGGTGGCACAATGCATCCCGGTGCGGCGCGAAGCGCTGGAACTCGCGTTCGAGGCGCTGGAAGGCGCGGCGGCCCTGCGGTTCGCCGAGGTCAAGGACGCGCTCGCGGCGGAACCCGGCGTCTACCGCAAGCGGTTCCGCGCCCCCCGGCCCTGATCGAGGGCTGCCAATTGTGGACCGGGCCGCGGGTCGTTCCCGGCGAGCAGGACGATCGGTCGCTGGACCAGGTAGAAGACCGCGCGCCCGTTGGCATCGAGGATGTCGAAGTCGAGCCGGAGATCGTCCCGCGGATCGACGCTGCCGCCGTCGAAGCGGATGCGGTCGAAGGGTTCGTCCTCCTGCCAGGTCTGCTCGAAGCGATCGGCCTTGGCCACGCGGTGAAAGGTCTGCGGCTGATCGAACGACAGGCCATCGGTGTAGACGCTCGGCTGGTCGGGGGTGGTCCGGAGCTCCAGATCGAAGCCCGCCCAGCGCCAGGGGCCGCGGTTGGCGATCACGTTGACGATCGAGACGCGCAGGAAACCGATGGCCGGCGAGACGTTGAGATGATTCGGGCGGCCATTGCGGACCACCAGGACCGCGGGCCCCGCGCCGGTGATCTCCTCGACCAGGACGATCGGATCGCCGGCGGTGCCCGTGCCGCTCGCCGCCAGCAGCCGCGCGCCGCCGAGCTCGTCGCTGAACGACAGGCCGCCGGTCGTGACCGTCCCGGCACGCGGGCTGGCGCCGAAAAGGAGGCTGGCGAAACCGGCGACCAGCCAGGCGAGCCGCCGCGTCGCGCTCACCGATCGGGACCCGGCGCCGCGCCGAGCAGCGCCCGGCGGAGGTCCTGCGGGCGCAGCCAGAGGCGGCCCTTGGCGGCGCTGGTGAGGTTCTTGACCACGGCGCCATAGAGCGTCGGATCGCGCCCGAGGGCGGCCCGGTAGACCGCCAGCGCCGCGTCCACCGCGCCGGACTCCTGCAGGCAGAGGCCAAGGGTCAGCTGCGCTTCCGGCAGCGGGCCCGCCCGCCGCAGGCAGGCCTGCGCCTCCTCGTGGGCGCCCTGGGCGAGGCGGATGCGGCCGAGCTCGAGCCAGGCTCTGGCGTAGGCCGGATCGGCGGCGAGCGCGCGCCGGAAATGCCGTTCCGCCGCCTCGAGCCGACCCTGCTGGCTGCAGAGCACGCCCAGATTGTGCTCCGCCTTGGCCAGCCCCGGCTGCAGCGTGGTCGCCCGCTCCAGACTCGAAGCCGCCGCGTCGACCTCGCCCGCCTGGTGCTGGGCGATGCCGAGATTGGTCCAGCCGGCGGCGTCCTCCGGCGCCAGCGCGACCGCCCGCTGCAACGCCTCGACCGCCGCCGGGACCCGGCCCGCGAGCAGGGCCAGCACGCCTTTGATCTGCCAGCCCTGGGCACAGTCCGGGTCACCGGCGAGGACGGCGTCGACCTCGCGTCCCGCCTGGTCGAACCGCCCGCCGGCGGCGAGCGCCCGGGCCCGTGCCAGGCGCCCGCCGGTCTCGGCGTTCGCGCGGCCAACCCTGGTCCGCGGGCGGGGTTTCGATTTCATGCCGGCGGTCATGCTCTCCTGCACCGCCCAAGACATGCCCGCCAAGGCCCGCGCCTGGCAAGCCGTTTGTCAGTCGCCGGGCCTGCCTTAGCCGGCGAGCGCCATCG
>CAVSRN010000058.1:0-29706 GCA_963730195.1 uncultured Alphaproteobacteria bacterium | reverse complement strand
CAATCCAACCGACACGACATTTAGCTTGACGCGCTCCCATCGTGCGCGATGATCCGCAGTCGAGTTGGCAACGCCTCAGCTTGCTCATGACGCGAGCTGAAACGACAGCAGCGGATTGCGGGTCATGGCCGATCGACCGCGAGCTCAACCAGTCTGGAACAGTCTGCCGGTCTGTGCGCTATTGGCCGGCGCGGTGACGGGATTGTACGGCACTGGAGCGGCGGCATTGCCGCTCGGTCAGCCGATCGGCCCGACCACGGGCGTGATCCCGATCGAGGACCCCGCGTCCCCGGCGTCCGCCCCGGACGACCAGGCACGAGCGCCCTTTGCCGAGCTCAACGCCGCGCTCGCCGCCGCCCAGGCCCGGCTCCAGGAGCTCTCCAAGGCCGCCGCGGTGGTGGCGACCGCCGGCCAAGCGCGTCAGGAGCTGAGCGCGGTCAAGCAGGAGAACCAACGGCTGCTCGCCCAGGTCGCGGCGCTCCAGCAGTCGAGCCAGGGCGCCGAGGCGCGGATCGCCGAGCTGAGCAAGGCCGCGCAGGATGCGGCCGCCGACGCCAAGCGCATCGAGCAGGAGCTGGTCACGATGCGCTGGCAGAACGCGCAGCTCAACACCAGCCTGACCCGCGCCCAGGCAGCGCGCAGCGACCAGGCCCTGGCCGAGGCGCACAAGACCGAGCAGGCCTTGGCGGCCAAGGTCGAGACGCTGACCGGGTCGGCCGAGCAATCGTCCGAGATCGCCCGTCTGCGCACCGCGCTCGCCGACGCCGAGCATCGGCTCGAGAGCGCCGTGAGCTCACGCAGCGAGGCCGAGGCGCGGGTCGCGGAGCTGCAGACGAAGGCCAAGGGCGCCGAGGAAGCCAAGAGCACCCGCCTGGACGAGCAGCTGACCACCCTCCGCAGCCAGCTGGCCCAAGCCGAGAGCGAGCGGGACCAGGCGCGTGCGCGGGCCGCCGAACTGACCCCTGAAGCCGACCGGCTGCACGCGCGGCTCTGGCCTCCGCCGAGGCCGAGCTCGGGCAGGTGACGCGCGGCAAGCATGATCTGGAGCAGGAGGTCGCTCAGCTGCGGGCGGCAGCGGGCTCGGCCGCCGACGCCGCGCGCCAGAACCTGCTGACCCCAGTCGAGGCCCGGATCAAGGAGCTGAATGCCGCGCTGGGGGTCGACACGCCAGCGCCCGGGGCGGCCGCCGGCCTGCCCAAGACGATCCCCGCCGCCGCCCCGGCCGCCGGGACCGGCGCGGGGCGCGTCGACCGGCGCCGCGTCCGCGCCCGCGGCGCCAATGCCACCGCCCGGCCGGCCGTCCGCCGGCCGAGGTCGAGGTCGCGGCGACCACGGCCACGCCAACCGCCGCGGTCGATGCCGATCTCGACCTGATCAAGTCGGCGCGCGCCGGACAGACGCCGCCGCACCAGGATCTGGCGCGCCTGACCGCCGAATTGCCGCTGGAGCGGCGCTTGCAGGTGCAAGGCCTGCTGGTCGATCTCGACGCCAAGGCCGGCCCCCCGGGGCTCGCGCTGACGGTCCCGGGCCAGGGCCTTCTCGCGACCAACAGTGACCGGATCGAGCCGGCCGCGAACGACACCCTCGCCAAGGTGGCCGAACTGATCAACGCCTATGACGGCCACCCGGTACGGATCATCGGCTACACCGATGCGATGGGCGACGCGTCCTACAACCGGACCCTCTCGCAGCGGCGCGCTCGGCTGGTCAAGCAGTTCTTCATCGACAATTTCGAGATCGACGGCACCCGCCTGTCGACCGAAGGCCGCGGCGAGGATCAGCCGATCGCGTCCAACGACACGCTGGCCGGGCGCCAGGCCAACCGGCGCGTCGAGGTCCTGATCCTGAACTGAGAGCGCCGCGCTCGCGCCGCGCCCGCGCTGGCGCCGGGCCGCGGGCGGCGGCGACTCGCCCCCTCCCCCGGCGCTGGCCGACCCGCCCCCCTGGCGCCGGCCGACCCGTCTCCCAAGCCGACCGCCACTGCCCGCGGCTGGCTCATGTTTGCCTCCAGCAATCCCTCTCGTCCAATCAATCTGCGGCCGAATTAGCGCATTGTTAGAAAATTGATTTTGATTTGACTTAAATTGTACTTTTGAATCAAAACTAAATTTGCATTTATACTTGAATAAGGGATTGGTTATGTTTTATCAATTGCCCGAAAAACTCCGGGTCGTCTGCGCGACGTCGGTAACGACGCAGTGACGAGTGGGAACTGCGCAGCTCGACCAGAGCCAGAACCAACACCGGTCAGATTTGAGAGGACATCATGGCGCTTTCCACGAGGCCGATGCCGGACGGCTCGGCTCAGCCCGAGGTTCACGCTGGCGCGCTGCGCCAGATCGCCCAGATCGAGAGCTTCCGCACCGGCACGGTCCCGGTCGGGGCCGGCGTCGGGACAACGTCGTCAGCCTCGATCTGCGTGACCTCGAGGGTCAGTCGGACGCCCTCGAGGTTCGCTTCGAGGCCGACCAGGGTAGCCTCTGGTGCGCGTTCAACCACGGTCAGCGACCCTGTTTCACGCCCGAGCTCCTGGAAGCCATCCGACGCCTGCAGATCCGTCTCCAGCGCGGGCTGACGAGGCCGGTGAGCGGCGGGCGCGTGCCGCTGCGCAGCTTGATCTGGACGTCGACGGTGCCGGGCATCTGGAACCTCGGCGGTGATCTCGGGCTGTTCGTCGAGCTGATCCGGGCCCAGGCCGAGGCCGAGCTGCGCCGCTACGCGCACGCCTGCGTCGACGTCGTCTACCAGAATCTGTGCAAGCTCGAGCTGCCGTTCCTGACCATCGCCCTGGTCCAGGGCGACGCGCTCGGCGGCGGCTTCGAGGCGGTGCTGACCAACGACGTCATCATCGCCGAGCGCGACAGCAAGTTCGGCCTGCCCGAGATCCTGTTCAACATGTTCCCCGGCATGGGCGCCTACAGCCTGCTCTGCCGGCGCCTGGACGGGTGCCGGGCGCAGCAGCTGATCTTGAGCGGCCGCCTGTACGAGGCCGAGGAGCTCGAGGGCATGGGCCTGGTCGACCTGGTGGTCGAGCCCGGGGAGGGCGAGGCCGCGGTCCGCGACTACCTGACCCGCAACGAGCGTCGCCACGCCGTGCTGCGCGCGCTCAGCGAGGTCCGCCGGCGCTGCCAACCGGTCAGCTACGACGAGCTGATCGCGGTCACCGAGCTCTGGGTGGCCACCGCGCTCGCCCTCGACGAGGCCGACCTCCGGCGGATGGAGCGGCTCGCGGCCGCGCAGCAGCGGCGCCGGACGCGGGCCCAGGCGTCCGCCGAGCCGCCGCCCCTGCTCAGTGCGGCTGGCTGAGGACCGGTTGCGCGCGTGGCGCGGCGAGCTCGGCGCGTAAGGCCCGCCGCAACCGCTCGAACTCGGATTTGAGCCGGGCGACGTGGTCGGCGCCCCGCTCCGCCAGCTCGGCGGCGCCGATGCCGCGCCAGCCGAGACAGAGCTCGACCAACGCCGCCGCGCCGATGTGCGCAGCGCTGCTGCGGAGCGCGTGCGCCCGATCGCGGAAGGTGGCCGCGTCGACCGCGGCTGCGCCGGCCTCGAGCTCCGCGATCAGTTGCTCGGCGTCGGCGATGAAATCGTCGATCAGCCGGGCCAGGAAGCCGTCCTCGTCGTCCAGCTGGCGCAAGCGATCGAGCAGCGCCGGGTCGAGCACCGGCAACCGGCCCGCATCGGCGCCCGGGGACCCGGCGCGGGATGGCCTCCGAGCGCCGTCCTGCGCCGCCCGAGCGGTGGCCGGGCCGGCGGCGCCCGGTCGTCGGGTCAAGCGCTCGACCAGCGCCAACAGCTCCTCCAGCGCCACCGGCTTGGTGACGTAGGCGTCCATGCCCGCCGCCCCACACTGGCGCCGGGTCTCCTCGGTGGCATCGGCCGTGAGCGCGACGAACGGCGGCAGATCGCGGCCGCCGGTCGCGAACCGATGCAGCTTGAGCGCATCGAGGCCGCCCATGACCGGCATGTTGAGGTCCATGATGACGAGATCGAACTGGGTGACCGCGAGCGCGTCGAGCGCCTCCTCGCCGTTGCCGACGATGGTCACCTCGTGACCGGCGCCGCGCAGCATCCTGTCGATCACGAGCTGATTGATGCGATTGTCCTCGGCGACCAGGATCCGGCGGCTCGGCCAGACCTTGGACGGCGGCGGGGGCGCTGCCCCCGTCTCGCCGGCGGGCCCGTCGGCGATCGCCAGGGCCGCATGCAGACTGGCATACAGAAGATCGTCCCCGACCGCCTCGGGCAGGCGGGCCAGATAGTCGCCGGCCGGAGGCGGCCCGGCGCCGGCGATCAGGATGGCGTTCAGCGGCTCGGCCGGGAAGCGCCGGGCCCATTCGGCGCGCAGCCGGCGATCGAGGTCGACCGCGGGCGCGTCGAGCAGCAGCAGCGCGCGCCGACGCCCGGCCTGGCCGAGCGCGATCCGCGCCGCCTCCGGGCTGCCGGCGAGCACCACGTCGACGCCCCAGCGCGCCAGCCGTCGCCGCCAGGCGAGCGCCGCCGCCCGCTCGCCGATCAGCACGACCTGCCCGCTCAGCGCCTGCTCGCCGTCCGGGCACCGGGCGAAAGTGCCCTGGAACCGGAAGCACGAGCCGACTGCGGGCGTGCTCTCGACCACCAGCGAGCCGCCGAGCAGCTCGGCCAGCTGGCGGGCGATGGCGAGCCCGAGCCCGGTACCGCCATAGCGCCGGGTGGTCGACTCGTCGGCCTGGGTGAAGCGCTCGAAGATGCGCTCCCGGGCCGCGGGCGAGATCCCGATGCCGGTGTCCTGGACCTCGATCCGGAGCGTCACCCGCTCGCGCCCGATCGTCTCCCCGACCAGACGGATCGTCACCCGGCCGCGGTCGGTGAACTTGACCGCGTTGGCGGCGAGGTTGACCAGAACCTGCTGCAGCGAGCGCCGCGCGCCGTGCAGCCGGTGCGGCACCGCCGGGTCGACCTGGAGGTGCAAGGTCAGCCCCTTCTCGACCGCCTGGTGGTGGAGCAGGGCGTGCACGGTCGCGAGCAGGGCATGGAGATCGAAGTCGGACGCCGGATCGGCCTGCTCGGACTCGATCCGGGCGATGTTCAAGATGTCGCCGATCATCTCGAGCAGGGTCTGACCGGCGCTGCGCACGGTCTGCACCATGTCGCGCTGGGCGTTCTCGAGCGAGGTGCCGCGCAGCAGGTCGGCCATGCCGATGATCGCGTGCAAGGGCGTGCGCAGCTCGTGGCTCATGGTCGCAAGGAACCGGCTCTTGGCCCGGTTGGCGGCCTCCGCCCGGTCGAGCGCGTCGGTCAGCCGGATCAAGAGGGACGCGGCGTAGGCCGGCAACAGCAGGAGGGCGAACCAGAGGCCCGCAGAAAGCGCCGGCTGGCGCCGCCAATACCCGGTCAGCGCGATCACCAGGGCGAAGCCGGCCAGGCTCAACAGCGCCGAGATGAACAGATAGCGGCGGCCATAGCGGAACCCCATCCCGAACGTGATCCAGAGATAAAACGGATAGAACACGGCCGCCGTCGCCTCCCCGATGGTCAACGCCACCGTCAGGGTCACCATGTCGAGGGTCATGCCGGCATAGCGCCGCGCCGGGCGCGGTCCCGGTCGCCACAACAGATGGCCGAGCAGGAGCAGGGCGCCGGCCAGATAGGCGACCCCGAGCGGCCGGCAGCGCTGCGCCAATGCCGCCGACTGGTCGTCGCCGAGCGCCGCCAGAGCGAGATAGAGCAGGCAGGCCGCGGCGATGCCGACCCGGATCAGGACCTGCTCGTGCTCGCTGTCCGGTCGCGCCCGCAGACCGGCGACCAGCCGCCGCCCGGCGGCTGCCGCCCGCTCGGCCCGCGATTCCCCCGGGGCGGGTTGGGCGGCCGCCCGCCGGCGCGCCTGGACGCTCATGACCGCCGCTCCGCCACGCGCCGTCCTCGTCCCGATCGCAGGACCGTGGTCCTGGCGCGCATCGCGACCGGCGTCCGGCGGCCGAGCCGGCCTCAGCCGGAGGCTACGGCCGGCAGATCCCGGCCTTGGAACAAGACATGAAAGTCCTCCGCCGGCAGGGGCGGGCTGATCAGATCGCCCTGGGCCTCGTCGCAACCCAGCTGATGCAGGCGGGCGAGCTGGTCCGCGGTCTCGACCCCCTCGGCGGTGACCTTGAGGCTCAAGCTGTGGCCGAGGTCGATCACGGCCCGCACGATGGCCTCGTCCTGGCCATCATGACCGACCTTGTGGACGAAGCTCTGGTCGATCTTGAGCCGCTGGATCGGGAGCCGCTTGACGTAAGCCAGCGAGGAATAGCCGGTCCCGAAATCGTCGAGCGAGAAGTTGACGCCGATCTGATGCAGCCGGCGCAGGCTGGTCATGACGGTCTCGCTGTCGTCGAGCATGACGCCCTCGGTCAGCTCGATCTCCAGCCAGGCAGGGTCGAGCCCGGTCTCCGCGAGGGTATCCTCGATCAGGCCGGTGATCGCGCCTTCGCGAAACTGCACCGGCGACAGATTGACCGAGAGACGCAACGGCGGCAGGCCGGCGGCCTGCCACAGATGATGCTGGCGGCAGGCGTGGTCGAGGACCCGCTCGGTCAACGGGCCGATCAGGCCGATGTCCTCGGCGAGCCCGACGAACTCGCTCGGCCGGACCATGCCGCGGCGCGGATGGCGCCAGCGCAGCAGCGCCTCGATGCCGACGATCTGGCCGCTGCGGAGATCGCGCTGCGGCTGGTAGTGGACCGTGAACTGGTCGGCCACGAAGGCCTGGCGCAGCTCGCGCTCGAGCAGTCCGGTGCGGCGCGCCACCAGGTTCATCTGCGGGGCGAAGAAGCAGCTGCCGTTGCGGCCGTTCGACTTGGCCCGGTACATCGCCAGCTCGGCGTTCTTGAGCAGCCGGTCGGCGGCCTGGCCGTCGGCCGGGAACAGGGTGAGCCCGATGCTGGCGCTGGTGTGGAGCTCCTCGCCGTTGATCACGAACGGCTGCCCGAAGCTGTCGATCAGACGCCGGGCCAGGCCGCGCGGCTCGTCCGCGGTGCGGACGTCGGTCTGCAGGATCACGAACTCGTCGCCGCCGAGCCGGCCGATCGCGTCGGTCTCGCGCAGGCAGGCCTGCAGGCGCTCGGCGACCGCCTTGAGCAGCAGGTCGCCGCACGGCAGGCCGAAGGCGTCGTTGATCCCCTTGAACCGGTCCAGGTCGAGCAACAGCAGCGCCGCGACGCTGTCGCAGCGGCGCGCCCGCGCCAGCGCATGGTCGAGGTACTCCCGGAACAGCGCCCGATTGGGCAGGCCGGTCAGCGCGTCGTGGCCGGCCTGGTGGCGCATCCGTGCCTCGGCCCGGCGCAGCTCGGTGATGTCCAAAGACACCGTCACCACGTCGGCGACCCGGCCGGCATCGTCGAGCAGCGGCGACTTGGTGGTCAGCAGGACGTGCTCCTGACCGGAGATCGGACAGGTCACCTCCTGCTCGAAGCTCGGCAGGGTCGCGCCGGTCTCGAACACCTTGGCGTTGAGCACCAGCTGCCGGGTCGCCTGCTCCTCGCCGTAGACCTGCTCCAGGGTCCGACCCATGGCGGTCGCCGGATCGATCCCGTAGATCTGCCTGTGAGCGCTGTTGACCAGGGTCAGACGGCCGTTGCGGTCGACCGCGCTGATGGTCGCGGGCACGGTGTCGATCAGGCGCCGCAAGCGCAGCTCGCTGGCCCGGAGCGCCGCCTCGTGCTGCTCGCTGCTCGACACCAGCTCGCGACGTAGCTCGTGGGCGCGTTGCTCCAGCAGCTTCTGCTGCTTGCGCAGGGTCAAAAGATTGCGTGCCCGGGCGCGGAACTCGACATGGTCGACCGGGCTCAGCAGGAAGTCAGTCGCACCGGCTTCGAGCGCCTGGTAGCAGTAGCTGCGATCCTCGTAGACCGTGACCACGACCACCGGCACGTCGACCGCCCCGGGCAAGGCCCGAAAGGCGCGGACGAAATCGGCGCCGTCCATCCCGGGCATCTTGTAATCGGTGATCACCAGGTCGGGCAGCACGCCCGAAGCCGAATCCAGAGCCGCCTGCGGGCTCGCGAATGCCTTGACCCGGACCCCCTCCTCGACCGAGGCCGCCAACCGGGTAAGTATGTTCCGATTGGTGACCCGGTCATCAATGACCACGACATTGGGCATCGCAAACGAGAACTCGACGATCGGTCCTGAGACTGATCATGCCAGGAGTTGATCCGCTGAACCCTCCTTAGCTGAGGGTCGATTTTTCATCAAGCAAAAGGTGAAAGGCTAACAATATATTACCACCTAAGGTTAGCTTCGACAAGCCCACTTCGCGGCTCGGGCGAGTGCGCGCCCGCTCCGATGTGCGCCGATCCCATGACGGACATGACGGACCCGTTTGTCAGCTTCATCTTCCGCTGACCGCCCGGCGCCATGGGCCAGGACCTGCCACGGCGCGCGCCACGATTCTTGCCGAGGCCAGGTTCTCGATGTCTCGAGGCGACATCTCGAGGGGATGTCTCGAGGCGATGTTTTCGGCGGTCTCGGCGATCCGTCGTCCGACCGGGCCGACCGCCAGCCGCCGCCGGTCGATCCACCGGTCAAGCCGGCATGGCATATCATCCTGAGGTTGGATCTCAGCGCCCCGCTGCGGTCACCCACCGCGGCCTGCGGGCGCGGCCGGGAGAGGTCCGGTGCGACCGGGCAGGGCGTGCCGCATCCGAACGGTTCCCCGACCTGCCGATCCGATCGCCGGCGCCTGGTCGACATCCCCGAGCCGGCTCGAGCCAGCAGATGATCGGCCCCCTGGCCGTCCCGGCCGGCGACTTAGCGACGCCGCTTCAGATCGATCCTGAGCTGTCCACAGACCGCTGGGGGGCCGCCCGAGCGGACGACCCCCCGAGGGTCCCATCTCATCAGTCAACGCTGGCCATGCCGTGGAGTCACCCGTTGCACCAACCAACGTTGCGCATACTCTTAACGTTTCTGAAATGTTCGTCAAGAGAAATATCGCCTGGAAGTTGAATCTCCTCGGCGATTGGCTTTCGCGCGGCGCTGGGCTAGGTGAAGGGGCGGTTGGGGGGAGTTGGATGGAGGTTTTCCGAGCGGCCGAGGGGCGCGACACCGACTGGCATGGCGCCTGCCGGGCCTGCATCCAAGGCTTGGCCGATCTGCCGGCGAGCGCCAATCTCGGCTTCGTCTACGCCAGCGACCCGCTGGCCGAGTCCCTGGACCTGATCGTCGCCCGTCTGGCCGAGGCGACCGGGGTGCGCGACTGGGTCGGGACCGGCGGCGCCGGCGTCTGCGGCTCCGGCCGGGAATACATGGGCAGCGGCGCGATCGTGGCCCTGGTCACGAGCCTGCCCGAGCAGAGCTTCCGGCTGTTCGATGGCCTGCGCGACGGCCAGGCGGACCTCGATCGCCGGCTCGCCGACTGGGCTCTCGGCGGCGGGTCCCCGTTCGGCGTGGTTCATGGCGATCCGCGCCACGGCGGCGCGGCGGAAACCGTCGCCCGCCTCAGCGACGGCATGGACGCGTTTCTGGTCGGCGGGCTGACCTCGGCCAAGGGCTCGCCCCTGCAGATCGCCGGCCGACCGACCGAGGGCGGGGTCTCGGGCGTCCTGATGGCCGCCGGGGTGCCGCTGATCACCGGCCTCTCGCAGGGCTGCACGCCGATCGGTCCGGTCCATGAGGTGAGCGCCAGCCAGGGGCCCTGGGTGCTGGCGATCGATGGCCGGCCCGCGGTCGCGGTCCTGGAGGCGGAGATCGGCGAGGTCCTGGCGCGCAAGCCGCAGCGGATCGGCGGCTACATCCATGCGGCGGTGCCGCTGCCCGGCTCCGATCGCGCCGACTACGTGGTCCGGCCGCTGCTCGCGATCGACGCCCGGCGCGAGATGATCGCGCTCGGCGCCGACCTCCGGCGCGGCGACCCGCTGCTGTTCGTCAAGCGCGACGGCAGCGCCGCCCAGGCCGATCTGCGCCGGATGCTCGACGACCTCGGCGCCAGGCTCGACGGCCGGCGCATCCGGGGCGCGCTCTACCACACCTGCGTCGCCCGGGGCGCCCACATGTTCGGCCCCGATTCGGCCGAGCTCAAGATGATCGAGGCGGCGCTCGGACCAATGCCGCTGGCCGGCTTCTTCACCAGTGGCGAGATCTACCACGATCGCCTGTATGGCTACACCGGCGTGCTGACCCTGTTCCTCTAGGTAACCAGTTGGCCCAAGCGCTCGAGGCCACGACGCTGTCCGGTCGCGCGCCCGCCGGGGAGGTTCCCGACAGGTACCTCACGCGATTGCCCGCACCTGGTAACGAGACGCCAGGAAGGTCACTCGCCCGGCCCGGTCTGTGGCACTGCGGCCACACCCGGTGCCGAACGATGGCTTGGGCCAGCAACTCTAGCTTGATTCGAGTTCGACCAATCTTTATCCACAAGATGTGCGTACCTTTTTACGCTTTTTTTTGTAAAATACGACTGCTGGATCAACCAGCAGTGCCATGGCTTCGGTCATGGGTCGGAGGCGGGAAACGCTTGGACTTGGTCAGCTGACCAAGTCCTACCTGCGGCACCCGAGGGCAGGACATGGGCAGGCGTCCGATGTGGCGCTCTGCCGGCTGAGCCTTGGAGATCGCGCGGCGCCGGGTGCGCGCAGGAGCCATGATGCATGAGTAAACGACTCATCAGCGCGGACGCCACGACCAGTCACACGGTCGTGGGGCGGGACGCTCGACCTTCACAGAAGGCCACCGGGTCAAGTCGATCGAGACCCCACGCTTGGCTCATTTGGGTGGCGGCGGCGTTGGCAGCCTTGTGGTTCGTCTTCTTCGCTCTGTTGTTCCTAGCCATTGGCAAGATTCGGCGGGTTTATCATTCGCTTCGGCGAATTGCACAATAATTCAGTGGGATTGTTTCGCTCCTGTCCATCGTATCTCGTAACAGAGGCCAGGGTCTTGTCTCCGTTAGCGTGTCAACATCTGTGGCATTACAGCCACATCTAAATCCCGAACGAGCTTTGTGTCAGCAACTCTAGCTTGATTCGGGTTCGATGGATGCTTATCCACAAGGTGTGCGTAACGTTTTACGCTTTTTTTGTAAAATACGACCGCTGGATCAACCAGCGGTTCCATGGCCTAGGTCATGGCTCGGAGGAGGGAAACGCGTGGGCTTGGTCGGCTGACCAAGCCCTACCTGCGGCACCCGAGGGCAGGACATGGGCAGGCGTCCGATGTGGCGCTCTGCCGGCCGAGCCTTGGAGATAACGCGGCGCCGGGTGCGCGCAGGAGCAATGTCGTATGCGTAAAAGGCTTATCAGCGCGGACGCCACGACTAGTCGCACAACGGTCGCGGAGCGAACAGACATGTCTCTGAGGGAGCGCATCGAAACAACTGGAGCCAAGCGAACCCATTGGGTGATTTGTCTAACAATGTGCGCCATGCTTGCGTTCTCGTGGGTGGTTCTCTTAGCTTTGTTGTTCTTGGTGATTGCGGGGATTAAGTGGGTTCATCGCGCCCTTCTGGCGAATTGAAGAATGATTGGGCACCAACTCTTCGCCTAAGGGTCCAACCAAGCGAAAGCCGGCGGATGACCGAAATGGCTCAGGAACCTCGCGCAGAAATCTCCCAGAATTTACCCCCACACTTGGCAGGGGCGCTGCAGGCTGCGGCCGCGGCGCGCGCCATGGCGGAACGCATCCGCAACCGAGACACGTCTGTGAAACCTGCGGAAGATCAGCCGCCAGCTGAAAAGCCGCAGACCCAGTCGTGGGAGCCTCGACCGCATCGGCCAAGCAGGAAGCGACCGCCCCGCCCGAGTTTTGCGAAGACCATCGAGGCGGCGGAGGTCTGGCGTTCCTCGACATTGCCTGATGGAGAGTTGGTTCCGTGGCACTTGACTCTCCGCCAGGAAATTGACGAGCGGAGCTGGCCCAAGCGATGGGTGGCCCGGGTGTTCAGGCGGCGGGCGGGTGGTCTTGAGAGCGAAGGAGCACCGCCGCACGTCCCGGGCTTGCGTTTTGTCGCGCCGGTAGCACAGGCGATACGCCCTTCTGCAACAGTCGAGCCAGCTCCGCACAGTGCCGCGAACGCTGGCGCGCCAGCCGACCTTGAGCGGCCGCCCGCCGGGGAGCGAGTTGCGCTCGCTCGTCGCCCCAGTCCACAGACTTTCGCAGCCGGCTTGGAGAAGGAACCGGTAGCCCGATTGCCCAGCTTGCGCGCCCGGAAGTTCCGTTGGGACGAACTGAGCCACGAGCTGCCAAGCAGGGCCGAGCACGAGGCCAGCAGATGGCGCAGTGCGTCGGCGTTGGCCATGAACCGGCGCTGGGGATTGGCGGAGATCGGCGCGGCGAGCTACCAGGGCTCAACGGCAGGTTCGGCCGCGCGATCACTGTTGCCTGTCGTCGCACCTGATGCTGTGTTGACATGCGCGACCGTTGTCGCGAGGCTCGCCGAGCCCGAGGGCGAGGTCAAGCTACCCGTGTTGGCATCTAGCTCGGTCGTGGTTCGGCGGTCGAATAGAGGGTTCGCGCGCTCCAAGGCTGAACAGAAGGCTTCCACTCCCGATCGGTCTGCCGCACCAGCCCAGCGCGTCAATTCCGATCGAGCGCGAGGTGCCAAGCGACTTCTCTTGATCAGCTGCGGGATCTTTGCCGGATTCGCACTCGGCATCGCCGCCAGCGGCAGTGCCCTGCTCACCGGCTTCAATCTCGGCCAAATCATCGTTCAGCTGGATGAGCTGGTGCCGCCGCGTTCTGCCACCGCACCGGCGGCAAGCCGCTCCGCGGCTGACACCAAGATAGCCCGGCGATCGGTTAGTCGGGACACCGGCGACTCCTCCAGCCCGACCCCCGGCGAGGGCCAGCTTGCGGTGGCCCTGGCTGTCACGAGGTCCAGCCCAGACAACGGCGCCGCCGGAGCCGACGGGTCGAAGGACGCGAGCCAGGCGCAGTCGGCGAGCGATTCCGCATCGTCCGCAAATCCGGAACCGGCCGAACCGGCGACCGGCCCCGCCGACGACCGTGAGAGCACGGCCTCCGGTAGTGCACAAGCGACCGGGCTGCCGCCGGGCGGGCCTTCCTGGGCGGCGCTCTATGCTCGTGGCCATCGAGCCCAATCGGAGGGCGATCTCGTCGCCGCAACCCATTGGTATCAGGAAGCCGCCAGGCTCAATCCCGATCATCCCGCCATCTTGTACGATCTGGGCTACATGCTTCAGGTTCAAGGCGATATCGACGGTGCGATCGACAAGTATCGCAAGGTTATAAAACTAGATCCCAATCATGCCTATGCCCAGTATGATCTGGGATTTCTCTTACAGAAAAAGGGAGAAAAAGAAAGCGCAGTCGATCAATACAGAAAGGCAGCAAAATTGAATCCGCAGAATCCGTACATTTACTTTGATTGGGCGCGGATTTTAGAGGGTGACGACGATCTGGCCGGCGCCAGGGCGCTGTATGAACGGGCCGCCAAGCTGGCTCCACAGGGGCGGCCGGGCACGGACGCGCGCCGCCGCTTGGCCGCACTGAATGCGAGGATGAGTGGGCTATGATAGGTCGATCACGGTCGGCTCACTCGCGCCCCTGGGGTATGGTCGGTGCGGCTCGATCCGGGGCCGCAAGGAGGTGACAACCGTCCATCGGGGGAGCGCGACGCTCCTGGCGCTGCTCGCGAGCGGCGTGGCGCTTTGGTGGCTCCTGTCGGAGCCGGTGCTGGTGGCGTTCGCCGAGGCCATGCACGGCGCGCGGTTCTGGCAGCTGGCGATGGCCTGCGCCATGGTCCCGGTGATCCAGGGCGTGCGAGCCTCGCGTTTCTCCCTGCTGGCGACCGGACGGCTGGCGGCACCATCTTGGCCGATGTACGTGATCGCATCGCGATTGCTTCTGTTCAACTATCTGCTGCCGTTCAAACTCGGAGAAGTCAGTTTCCCGTTGATGATGAGTCAGGCGTTCGGCACCGACCACCTGCGCTCGATCGCGGTCTTGATCGTTGCACGGCTGGCTGACCTGTGCGTGGTTTCGGCCATGCTCGTTTTCAGTGCGGCCCTGGTGATCGATCCGGCCCGTTACCACTGGAACCTGGAAGTGCTGCTCGCGGTCGGCACCGGCGCTCTGGCCCTGCCCCTGGTCGGGTTCGAGATGCTCGCCGTGCTCTGGGGTCTGAGTGGTCGTCTGCCGCGCCTTGCGCCGTGGGTCGACCGTCTGGTTCGGGGTGCTGCGCCGTATCGGCCACTGCCGCAGCGCGCCATAGCGCTGGGGCTCACCGTGGCAATCTGGATGATGCAGGCGACGCTCGCCTATCTGGCCGCGACGGCGGTTGTGGAAAATCCGGGCTTCTTCGAAATCATGCTGGCCAACGCCGCGGCCAACCTGGCATTTGCCCTGCCGGTCAGCGGTCTCGCGGGCCTCGGAGCACCGCAAGCCGCCTGGGCGACCACCTTGCACCTCACCGGCCTGGCCTGGCCACCGGCGATCATCGCCGCCCTGATCTGCCACGGCGTGCTCCTGATCGGCGCGCTCGGTCTCGGTGTCGCGACCTTTCTGGGCGGTAGCCAGAAGGCCCAGCTACCTCGGCAAGCTCGACGAGGAGCTGTGTGGGCTGGCCGCAGCGATCCGGCCTGAAAAATGCGGGTCAGTCCGGTGCCGCCGGCCGGGCTGCCCCATGGATCGAGAGGATGACCTCGCCCCGTGAATATCCGCCGCGGCCGTTGATCGGCGTCGGCATCGTGGTCTGGCATGGCGAGCGCGTGCTGCTGATCCGGCGCGGCAAGCCGCCGCGGGTCGGCCAGTGGAGCCTGCCGGGCGGCGCCCAGAAGCTCGGCGAGACCGTCGCCGAGGCGGCGCGGCGCGAGGTCAGGGAGGAGACCGGCCTCGCGGTCGAGGTCGGCGAGGTGCTCGCGGTGGTCGACCTGATCGAGCGCGAGGGCGAGCGCGTGCGCTATCATTACACGCTGATCGACTTCAGCGCCGAGGCCGACGGGCCCGAGCTGCGCCCGGGCAGCGATGCCGCCGACGCCCGCTGGTTCGGCCTCGACCAGCTCGGGGAGCTCGGCCTCTGGTCGGAGACCTTGCGCATCATCCAGCTCGCCAGGGCCGGGCGCGCGTGCCCCTGACGCCGGCCCATCGCCACCCCTGGGATCTCTGCCCGGCCGACGCGCGCGCTCTGCAGCTGGCGCTCGCCGACCGGGTCGAGCTCGACGACCGCTTTGGCGAGATCGCCCTGGTCGCCGGCGTCGACATCGGCTTCGAGCAGGCGGGCAAGGTCACCCGGGCCGCGGTCGCGGTGCTCCGGCTGCCGGATCTCGCCCTGGTCGAGAGCGCGCTCGCGCGCCGGCCGACGGACTTCCCCTACGTCCCGGGCCTGCTGTCGTTTCGCGAGATCCCCGCAGCCATCGAGGCCCTGGCGGCGCTCGCGGCGACCCCCGACCTTGTGCTCTGCGACGGTCAGGGCTTCGCCCATCCGCGCCGCTTCGGCCTCGCCTGCCATCTCGGCTGGCTGCTCGACGTGCCCTGCATCGGGGTCGCGAAGTCGCGCCTGATCGGCGCCTTCGCCGAGCCCGGACCGGCGCGCGGCACCTCCTCGCCGCTGCTCGATCGGGATCAGGTGATCGGCGCCGCGCTCCGCTCGCGTGCGGGCGTCAAGCCGCTGCTCGTCTCGTCCGGGCATCGGGTCGGGCTGGCGAGCGCGATCCGCCTGACGCTCGCCTGCACCGGCCGCTACCGGCTGCCCGAGCCGACCCGCCTCGCCCACCAGCTCGCCTCGGCCCGCTAGACGGCGGCGCCCGGCGATGTTTGCCAGGCTGGTTCCTCGAGCTCTCCGTCGCCCGGCGCCGCCAGGTCGCCCGCCCGCCCGGACCTGCTCCCGCTAGTGGCGCGCGTCGCCGTCGCTCAGCACCCTTGCCAGATGACACAGCGCCTCCTGGTGCTTGCGGCTCTTGATCGCGGCGAAGTTGCGCGCCAGCTCGAGGAGCATGCGTTGCTGCGGCATCAGCTCCTGATTGCGCGTGGCGCTGCTGCCCGGCTCGACGTCCTCGAAGAAGTGGCTGATCTCGACCCCCAGCGCCCGGGCGATCTGGTACAGCCGGCCGGCCGAGATGCGATTGATGCCGGTCTCGTACTTGTGCGCCTGTTGATAGGTGACGCCGATCAGCTCGGCCATCTGCTGCTGGGTCAGGCCGAGCATGATCCGCCGTTGGCGGATGCGCAGGCTGACGAACCGGTCGACGTCGAGGGCGCGACTTCGCCCGCCGACCCCACGGCTGGCTACCTTGCTGGCTAGTTGGGTCATTGTCGGTGCGACTCCACGGCATGAGCGAACGGGTTTCCCGTTCAACGTGAATTTCGGATGCGATGGGACTACGCAAAGTAAAATACGCCCACTCGAAACCACTGCGCTAGAGAAAAATGTGGTTTGTGCCGCACGCCGGCCCGGGCAGCGGCTCGGGCCGTGAGAAATTCCACTTTTTCAAAGTGTTATTCGCTCTCGCAAGTGATTGCCCAGCCAGCGGAAGCCCCGATCGGACCCGGTCGCCGTGGTGATCCGCGGACCCGAATTCGGGGCCGCCAGTCAATACAACTGATAGGGGAAGAACTCATTTATACACAGGCTGTTGACGAATGTTCATCGCCCTCTACGCGAACTTTCCGGATTAGTCCCCTGCCAATGGGAAAAGGTCTCAACTGCTACCAAATGTCGCACCTCGGCCACGTCTCCGCTCGGCACGCGCGCGGCGCGCGCTCGACCGGCGGGCAGCAGCCGCAGGCGCCCGATCGCCCCCCTGCGGTAGGCGTCCGCGTCCCGGGTCATCGGCACGCTCTCGCCGTCCGCCCAGAGCCGCGTGAGATCGCGATAGTGGCTGGACAGCGGGTTGCCCGACTGGCCGGTCGCGGCGATCCAGCGCGAGCGGTCGAGGTCGGCCAGATCGTACAGCCCCCGGTAGCTGGCGGCATGGGTGTTGGCGAACGGGCGCTGCTCGTCGCCCGGCGCGAAATGGCCGACATCGACCGTCGTGTCGCCGCCGCCGCTCGGGATCTCGATGTCGAACAGCCGGTCGAGCAGCGGCTGATCGCCGAAGATCGCATGCGCCATGCGCGCCGGATGCGCCTCACCCCAGCGCCAGTCCGCCTGGTCCGGACCGTAGCGCCGCGCCAGATCGGCGAGCGCCCGATCGAGCGCCCGGCTGGCAAGCTCGGCACAGGTCTCGACCGGCGCGGTCGAGATGTCGTCGCACCAGACCGGCCGCCGCTTCAGGATCTGCTCCATGAACCGCGGCCGGACCGCCCAGAAGGACCGGAACAAGGGGCCCAGCTCGTCGGCCTGGATCAGGCGCGACAGCTCGCGGTACCAGGCCGCGAACAGGAGCGGCGCGCGGCCGTCCGGACGCATCACCCGGTCCCAGGCCTCGAGCTCGCGGATCGCCGCGGCCGCCGCCGCGCTTCCGGGCTCCGCCTCGAGCAGGATCGGCAGCAGGTCCTCGGCCAGCAGCGAATACTGGTCGGCCTGGATCGCCGCGAAGGCGGTCAGGTCGAAGTCGCTGCCCTGGAGCAGCTCGGCCAGCCGGCGGGCCCGATAGGGCGCCTCCCAGTCGGCGGTCAGCAGATAGGGGTAGCCCTCCGGCACGATCCGGTTGTTGGCGTTGAACAACCGGCCATCCTTCGGGTCCAGCGCCCGCGGCAGAGCCTCGAACGGGATCCAGCCCTGCCAGTCGTACGTCCCCGCTCCAGCCCGCGACCGGCCAGCGGCCATCGCCCTGGCGCCGGACCGGCACCCGCCCGGGCGCGATGAAGCCGATGTGGCCCCTCGTGTCGGCGTAGAGGATGTTCTGCATCGGCGCCCCGACCGCGCGGGTCGCCTCGACGAAGCCCGGCCAGTCCTTCGCCTGGTCCAGCGCCAGCAGCGCGTCGGCCGTGCGGTCGTCCTCGGCGAGCCCGGTCCAGGCGAGCGCCAGCACGCGATCGGCGCCGAAGGTGGTCGCTGCGTCCGCCATGAGATCCGAGAGCACCGGCCCGTGCCGGGTTTCCCGGACGCTGATGGTGACCGGCGGGGCGCCCTTGACCCGGATGACCTCGTCCCGGACCGCGAACGGCGCCGAGCCGTCCGGCGTGAGATAGCGCGCGGGATCGGCAGGATCGAGCCGCTCGATGAACAGGTCCTCGACATCGGCGCCGGTATTGGTGAAGCCCCAGGCGACGCTACCGTTATGACCGAGCACGATCGCCGGCACGCCAGGCAGCGTCGCGCCGATCAGCTCGAGCGCCGGCGTCTTCAGGTGGGCGAGGTACCAGACGCCTGGCGCCTGCAGCCCGAGATGGGGATCGTTCGCGAGCAAGGGCGCCCCGGTCCGCGTCCGGCTGCCCGCCACCACCCAGGCATTCGAGCCTTCGGCAGGCCCGGACGCCGGCGGCAGGACGGCGGCCAGCGCCTCCAGCCCGAGACCCCGCGTCAGCCCGGCCAGCGTGATCGGCGCATCCTTCGGATAGTCCGGCCAGATGTCGGCGATCTGCTGGTCGGTGAGCCGCGTGCTGAGCCGCGCGCGCAACAGCTCGTCCCGGTAGTTGGTGCCGAGGTCGAGCGCCATCACGCGCAGCCAGACCAGGCTGTCGGCAGGCGTCCAGGGCTCTAGCTCATGCTCCCCGAGAATCAGGAACTCGGGCGGCAGCGGCCCGCTCCGGGCTCTCAGATAAGCGTTGACGCCCGCCGCATAGGCCTCGAGCCAGGCGCGCGTCGCCGGCGCCAGATGCGCCAAGCTCGCGTGCGCCCGCCGATAGAGCCCGAGCGTGCGCATGAAGCGATCGGTCGGCAGCGCTGCCGCGCCGACGATCTCGGCCAGCCGGCCGGCGCCGACCCGCCTTTGGAACTCCATCTGCCAGAGCCGGTCCTGGGCATGGACGAAGCCGAGCGCGAACACCGCATCCAGGAAGCTCCCCGCCTCGATGTGCGGGATCGCCCACCGATCGCGCACCACCGCGACCGGCGCCGTCACCCCCGGAACCCGGATCTCCCCTTCCACCTGCGGCAACGAGCGCCGCAGCCAGAGATACCCGCCGCTCAGCCCCACCGCGCTCATGACCAGAAGCCCGAGCAGCCCCCACCCGAGCCAGCGGCCAAGGCGGCGCAAGTCAGCCCTGCCCGCTCAAGGCTCCGCGCCGGACCAGATCGTGACGGAGCGGCTCCGGTCCCCGGAAGTGGAGGGCATCGAACCCCAGCGCCGCGGCGGCGGTGACGTTCCTGGCGTTGTCGTCGATGTAGATGCAGTCGGCGGCCTGGCGCCCGATGCCTTCGAGGAGGAGCCGAAAAATCCGCGGGTCGGGCTTGATCAGGCCGACCTCGCCCGAGACCAGGATGCTCTCGAAATGATCGAGGAAGTCGTAGCGCTCGCGCGCGATCGGGAATTTTTCCACCGACCAGTTGGTGAGCGCGTGCAGCTCGTAGCCGGCCTGCTTCAGCTCCTCGAGGATTGTGACGCTGCCCGGGATCGGGCCGGCCAGCATCTCGTGCCAGCGGTGGTGGTAGGCCTCGATCAGCGCCCGCTCGCCCGGATGACGGGCGACCGCCTCCTCGACCGCCTCGGCGAAGGTCCGGCCGCGGTCCTGCTCCTCGTTCCAGCTCGCATGGCAGACCTCGGTGAGGAAACGCTCGATTGCCGTCTCATCCGCGATCAGCTGCCGATAGAGATAGCGCGGGTTCCAGTCGATCAGCACGCCGCCCAGATCGAACACCACCACAGGTCTCGCGCCGGCAGAGCTCGGCATCAGGTTCCCTTTCCGCTGGTTCGCACGTTGACAGGCCCAGCCGGCCCCGAGATCCTCTGGCCGAACCGGGGCGCCCTTGTCCAGCCCTTCGCTGAGCACCCGCGAGCATGAGTGACTTCGAGCCGCAGAATCCCGACTTCGCCGCCGTCGTGCGCGCGAGCTTCGCCAGGCAGGGCCTGATGCAGGCGCTCGGCATCGAGCTCGCCGGGGTCGGCCCGGGAACCTGCGTGCTCGAGGCGGCCGCGCATCCCGGGCTCACCCAGCAGCAGGGCTTCTTCCACGGCGCCCTGATCGGCGCCATGCTGGATTGCGCCGGCGGCTATGCCGCCTACAGCCTGATGCCGGCCGGCACCGATGTGCTGACCACCGAGTACAAGATCAATTTCGTCGCCGCCGCGCAGGGCGAGCGACTGATCGCGCGCGGCCGGGTGATCAAGCCCGGCCGGACGCTGACCGTCGCCACGGCCGAAGCCTTCTGTCGCCGGGACGGCATCGAGACCTTATGCGCGGTGCTGCTGCAGTCGCTGATCTGCATCCCGGCCAAGGCCTCGGGCGACCTCCGACCATGATCCCCTGCCAGCGCCATCTGTTCGACCTGCCGGAGGACGTCGCCTACCTGAACTGCGCCTACATGTCGCCGCTCCTCAAGCGCGCGGCGGCGGTCGGCGCCGAGGCGATCGCGCGCAAATGCCGGCCCTGGACGATCACCGCGGCCGACTTCTTCGCCGACAGCGAGCGGGCGCGCCAGCTGTTCGCGGCGCTGCTCGGGGCCGGCGCCGACGACATCGCGATCGTGCCCGCGGCCAGCTACGGCCTCGCGGTCGCGGCCGCCAACCTGCCGCTTGCCGAGGGCGAGCGCATCCTGGTCCTGGCCGAGCAGTTCCCGTCCAACGTGTTCAGCTGGCGGGAGCTCGCGAAGCAGCGGGGTGGCGAGGTCCTGACCATCGCGCGGCCCCCGGAGCGCGACTGGACGGCGGCGGTGCTCGCGGGGCTGGACGAGCGGGTGGCGATCACCGCCCTGCCGCACTGCCACTGGACCGACGGCGGCCTGCTCGACCTGGTCGCGATCGGCGAGCGCTGCCGCGAGATCAAGAGCGCGCTGGTGCTCGATGTCACCCAGTCGCTCGGCGCCCTGCCGCTCGATCTTGCGCGCGTCCGGCCGGACTATCTGGTCTGTCCCGGCTACAAATGGCTGCTCGGTCCCTACAGCCTCGGCTACCTCTACGTCGCCCCGCAGCATCAGGACGGCCGACCGCTCGAGCAGAACTGGATCGCCCGCGAGGCCAGCGAAGACTTCGCCCGCCTGATCGACTACGCCGAGCGCTATCAGCCGGGGGCGCGCCGCTTCGATGTCGGCGAGCGCTCCAACTTCGCGCTCCTGCCGGTCAGCATCGTCGGGCTCGAGCAGCTGCTGGCCTGGGGCGTGCCGGCGATCGCGGCGACGCTGGCGGCCAAGACCGAGGCGATCGCCCGGCGCGCGGCCGCCCTCGGGCTGGTCTCGACGCCCGCCGACCGGCGCGCCGGCCACTATCTCGGCCTCGGCTTCCCCGAAGGCCTGCCGGCCGGCCTGCCGGAGCGGCTGGCGCAGGAGCGGGTCTACGTCAGCCTGCGCGGGGCCTCGCTCCGGGTCACGCCGCACCTCTATAACGACGACGCCGACCTCGATCGCCTGTTCGCGGTCCTGCGCACGGTCCTTTGACCTCGATGCCGGCGGAACTGGCGCCGGCTCCGGTCTGGCGGCGAACCGCCGCGCCGCCCGGTCGCCGACCGGCGAGCGCCCCAGCGGGCGATGCCCCCGGGGCGGGATCAGGCGAGGCGGTGCCGCGCTCAGTTGGTCTTGCAGGGATTGCAGGGGCTGGCGGCGCAGGGGTTGGCCGCGGCGCAGGGATTGCACGGCGCGGCCGCGGGGATCAGCTTGGTGGCGGCGCAGGGATTGCAGGGATTGGCCGCGGCGCAGGGGTTGCAGGGATTGGCGGTGGCCTGCGCGGCGCACGGATTGCAGGGATTGCACGCGGCGGCATAGGCGACGCCCGCGCCGAAGCCGGCGCCGGTTCCGGGCAGGGCCGCGCCCAGCAGGAGCGCGCCGGTGCCCACGGCCAGGCTGAGATAGGTGGTCGACAGCAGGCGGTGGCGATAGAGCTTCATCGGACATCTCCCGTTGACGTGTTGGCAGGCGGCGGGCCGCGCCAGGCTGGCTCGACGTCCAGCGCCGAGCTCCCTTATCGGCCGATCGGCGGCGGGCGTCGATTCACCGGCGTTCACGAGCCTGTCAGCGGCCTTCGCGAACCGGCGCCGGGCGGCTATGCTGCCGGTGATCGCGGAGATCGGCCATGCTGCCATCCACAGCCGAACCCCATGCCGATGCGCCCGCCTGGCTCGACGACCTGCCGCGCGCCAGCCTCGAGGCCATGCTCGCGGCCGGGCACGAGGTCCTGGAGTGGCGCCGGATCCTGGCCAAGACCGGCGACAACATCGTCGGCGAGGTGCTCAAGCACGCCGGCGAGTTCTACGTCCTCGACCACTACCCCAAGGGCGACGTGTTCGATCCCGAGAGCCACAGCCAGTGGTACTATCACGCCCACGACAAGAAAGACCGGCCGGGCGAGCACGGCCATTTCCACACCTTCCTGCGCGGCGGCGGCATACCGGCCGGGATCGCGCCGGCACCCGTGCCCGACTTCCGGCCGAAGGCCGACAAGCACGACCTGGTCTGCCACCTGATCGCGGTCTCGATGGACCGGGCCGGCTGGCCGATCGGCCTGTTCACGACCAACCGCTGGGTCACCGCCGAGACCTGGTACGCGGCCCACGACATCGCCGCCATGCTTGATGGCTTCGATCTCAAGACGAGCCGGCCGAGCTGGCCGGTGAACCGCTGGCTGACCAGCCTCTTGCGCCTGTTCCGGCCGCAGATCGAGGTGCTCCTGCAGCAGCGCGACGAGCGCCTGCGCGCCTGGAAACGTGAGCATCCGGGGGTCAATGCCTACGAGGACCGCAAGCTCGAGGTGACCTCGCAGCTGCCGGTCAGCGTCGAGGCGCAGGTTGAGCTGCTGGAGGAACGGCTCGCCCGTCCGGCCTCACGGGCGCCATGAAGGCCTTCCGGATGACACGGCCGCCAAGCCTGGCCAGTGACCTGGGCTACACCGATCTGTTGCATTTCTGTAACGGCTATGCCGGCTGTTTTCGGGCTGGCAGGGCCGATTCGTGGCTCCGACGCAACAGACCATGAGGATTTTTCGTCGCATGGGAATATGAGGGTTGATCGAGCCCCAGCTACCGGTAGAACCTCGACAGGTGATCAACTGTCAGTTTTGATTGGACGCGCGGCGGAACCCGGGTGCCGCGCTCCGAGCCGGAAGAATCGGATGCTCGCAGCCAGGTTCACCAGCGCTCTTGTCCGGCCCTCACCCGGCCGCACGCTGATCGCGCCGCCGCGACGGAGGGGATCAGGATCGGGCTCGGCAACCGGACTGGCGGGCGCAGCCACGAGCGTCGACGCCACCACCTTTCGGCCGACCCCGGCCATCCCTGCGAGCGTCTAGCCAGCGCCGGCATCGGCACCCCCGATGCCAATCCCGAACTCCGTGAATCGGTCGCCTTTGGCTTGAAGCGTCCCTCCGCGCTCAACCATAACGGGAGAGCCTCATGCTGCTTTCACCTTTCCATCCGGGCCCCGGCTGCCACCGGTGGTCGCCCGCGCCACGGCGTTTGCTCGCGTGCCGGTCCCGGCGGTCGGCGCCCGCGGGATCGCCCTAAGGGCTGTTCCCTACGTGGATGACCGGATTCACGCGCCCTGGCCACCTTCGTAGCTTCGAGCTGCATTCACGGGTTGGGAACGGAGTCGCATGCAAGCTGCTTTCGCCCGCCGGGGCTCGGCCGATGCTCGATGTCCGTCCAGGCCCCAGGTCCGACCTGAATTCTTCCGGCCAACCTGAACCGGAGCGCTCAATGCCGTCGTCATGGATCCCCTGGTTGCCGTTCGCCCTCCTGCTGGCCATGGCACCCTGCTTCGCGCCAGCGGCGGCCGCGACGATCGGCGATCGCCCCAGCCAGCCCAACATCGTCCTGATCCTGACCGACGACGAGGACGTCGCCAGCCACCGGTTCATGCCCAAGACCAAGGCGCTGCTCGAGGACCACGGGACCACCTTTGACAACTTCTTCGTCAGCTACGCGTTCTGTTGCCCGTCCAGAACCTCGATCCTGCGCGGCCAATATGGCCACAACACGCACATCGTCGGCAACGAGCTGCCCTATGGCGGCTACGAGAAGCTGCACCAGGAAGGCCTGGAGCGCTCGACCATCGCGACCTGGCTGCAGGCCGCGGGTTACCACACCGCGCTGTTCGGCAAGTACATCAACCGCTACGAGCCCGCACGCGGCGTCCCGCCCGGCTGGACCGACTGGTACGCCGGCGGCACCGACGCCCACGAGGGCTACGACTACAAGCTCAACGAGAACGGTCGGATCGTGGCCTACGGGACCGAGCCGGACGACTACGCGAACGACGTGCTGACCCGCAGGGCGGTCGAGGTGATCAGGCGCTCGACCGCGGCCAAGGAGCCGTTCTTCCTCTACGTCTCGACCTTCACGCCGCACAGCCCGGCCGCCGCCGCGCCGCGCCACCTGCAACTGTTCCGCGATGCCCAGCTGCCGCGCCCGCCGGCCTTCGACGAGGCCGACGTCAGCGACAAGCCGGCGGTGATCCAGAGCTTTCCGCATCTGGAAGGCCATGCGCTCGCCTGGCTCGAGGACGAGTACCGGCGGCGGCTGCGATCGCTGCAGGCGGTCGACGACATGGTCGAGACCATCGTCGGCACCCTCGAGGCGGCCGGCGTGCTCGACCAGACCTACCTGATCTACACCTCCGACAACGGCTTCCACATGGGCGAGCATCGGATGATCGCCGGCAAGGACACAGGCTATGAGGAGGACATCCGGGTGCCGATGGTCATGCGCGGCCCGGGCGTGGCCCAGGGCGCGCATCTCGACGCCATGGCGCTCAACATCGACCTCGCGCCGACCTTCGCCGACATGGCCGGGATCGCGACGCCGGATTTCGTCGACGGCCGCTCGTTCCTGCCGCTGCTCGCCGATCCGGGCCATGCCTGGCGCCGCAGCTTCCTGATCGAGCGCCGCCAGCTCGAGGGGCAATACATCGAGCTGGCCGAGCAGCACGGCATGACCCGCGACCAGCTCGACCGGCATGCTTACATCGAAGGCCTGCGGACCCCCGAGTGGGCCTACATGGAATACGGCTCCGGCGCGCGCGAGCTGTACAACGTCGTGGACGATCCCTACCAGCTCGACAACCTGATCGAGACCGCCGACCCGGCGCTCAAGGCGGCGCTCGCAGTGCGCCTCAGCCAGCTCGCCCGCTGCACCGGCGCGGCCTGCCGTGACGTCGAGGATCAGCCGCTCGGCGACGGCACCATCCGCCAGGCGGCGATGCAGCACTGATGACGTCCGTCGTCGCCCTCACGCCCATGAGCCGGGGCCTCGCCGGCCTGGCTCGCGTCGTTGAACGCAAAAGTGGAGCGCGTTATGTCCTCTGACCGCATCCTGGCCGCGGCCCGCTGGTCGCTGCTGGCCGCCACGCTCGCCATCGGGCTCGCTCGAACGCCGCCCGCCCTGGCGGAGGCGGCGGTCGCCAGGCCCAACATCGTGTTCATCCTGAGCGACGACGAGGACGTCAAGATCCACGCCTACATGCCCAAGACCAAGGCGCTGCTCGAGGACCACGGGACGGCCTTCGACAACTTCTTCGTCACCTATTCCTTCTGCTGCCCCTCGCGGGCCACGATCCTGCGCGGTCAGTATCCCCACAACACCCAGATCGAGGGTATCCAGCTGCCGACCGGCGGGTTCAAGAAGTGGCACGCGCTCGGGCTCGGGAACTCGACCATCGCGACCTGGCTGCACGCCGGCGGTTATCACACGGCATTCTATGGCAAATATCTGAACCAATACGATCCGCAGACCGACGGCGTCCAGCCCGGCTGGGACGAGTGGTACGCCGGCGGCGACAACTGGTCGAACTTCAACTACATCCTGAACGAGAACGGCCGGATCGTGCACTACGGCGACCGCGCCGAGGACTATCTGACCGACGTGATCGCCCGCAAGGCGGTCCGGACGATCGATCAGGCGACCGCCGCCGGGCAGCCGTTCTTCCTCTACCTCTCGACCTACACGCCGCACGCGCCGGCCACCTGGGCGCCGCGCCACGACGGCATGTTCACCGACACGCCGCTGCCGCATCCACCCTCGTTCGACGAGCCCGACGTCAGCGACAAGCCCTCGATCATCCGCAACCTGCCGCCGCTCAGCGACCCGCAGATCCAGGCCATGGAGGAGCACTACCGCCGGCGGTTGCGATCGCTCCAGGCGATCGACGATATGGTCGAGACCGTCGTCCGGACCCTCGCGCAGACCGGCCAGCTGGAATCGACCTATATCATCTATACCTCGGACAACGGCTTCCACATGGGCGAGCATCGGATGATCGCCGGCAAGACCACCGCCTACGAGGAAGACATCCGGGTGCCGGCGATCGTGCGGGGACCGGGCGTGCCGGCGGGCCAGCGGATCAAGGCGATGGTGCTCAACAACGATTTCGCGCCGACCTTCGCCGCGATCGCCGGCGTGCCGCCGCCGAGCTACGTCGATGGCCGCTCCTTCCTGCCGCTGTTCAAGAACCCGGAGCGCCCCTGGCGCCACAGCTTCCTGATCCAGCGCCGCGAGCTCGAGACCCACGAGATGACCGGGCCGGCGCGGTTCGACGCGATCCGGAGCGCCGAGCGGATCTATGTCGAGTATGGTGACGGCGATCGGGAGCTCTATGATCTCCACGATGATCCCTACCAGCTCGAGAGTTCGGCCGGGCCGGGCCGAGCCGCTGTCCGTCGAGCTCCTGGCGGCCCGGCTGGCCGAGCTTTTGAACTGCGCCGGCGACAACTGTCGCGAGATCGAGGACCTGCCCGTGGATGCCGAGCGGACCGCAGCCCATGCCGAGAGCGCGCCCAAGGTGTCGACGACCCAGTAGACGGCACGGCCGCGCGCCATGAGCTCTCGTCATGGTGCGCGGTGGCGGGACAGAGCGCAGCGCCTCGCCGTGCTGGCATCGCTCGGGCTGTTGCTGCTCGGCGGCGCCGAGGTTCGGGCCGGCGCCTGCCCGAGCCGCGGCGGCCCGCCCGATCAGGTGCTGGCGCGTCTGCCGCTGTATGACGCCGGGCGAGCTGGCGCTGACGGCGCGACCCAAAAGCTCCAGAGCTTCACCGAGGGCGACCCGGGCGCCGCGGCCGGGCAGTCGATCGTCGCGGCCGGCCCCGACGGCAAGGCCCCTGCGCTCCGCCTGTCCTATCGCCTCGATCCCGGCCGGCACGCCCGCGCCGGGCTCCGGATCAAGCTCGACGGCCTCGACGCCAGCGCCTACGACCACCTCGAGCTCCGGGTCCGGGGCGATCCCAGCGCCGGCTTCGCGCGCACGCTCGAGGTCGGCTTTCAGCGGCCGCGCCCCGACCGTCCGGACATGATCGAGAGCGGCAGCTCGCTGGTCGAGGGCATCAGCGATCAATGGCGCGACGTCCGGGTGCCGCTCAACCGGATGACCGGGCTCGGCGCCTGGACCGGGCTCGACGAGCTCGTCCTGGCGGTCGATTCGAGGCGCACCGAGGCCCTGGCCGGCGCGATCTACCTCGACGCTCTCGCCCTGATCCGGACCGGACGACCAGGACCCTCGGCGTCCGACCCGGTGCCGACCCCGAGGAAGGAGGCCTGGGAGCAGGCGCGCGGCGGCAAGGACGCGGCGCGCGCCGCGGTCGCCGGCCGCCTGCGTGGCTGGCCCGCCGCCGCGACCGTGCCGCCACCCGAGCTCGCCGACGACAGCGCCTTCCTGATGCAGGTCGCGCGCGCCACCTGGCAGGGTCTCGTGGCGTTGACCGATCGCGAGCACGGCCTGCCGGTCGATCACGTGACCTTCGCCACCACCGGGGTCGAGCCGCGCCAGGCCCAGGTCGGCGACTACACCAGCCCGAGCACCGTCGGGATCTGGCTGATGGCGGTCGCCGGCGCCGAGAAGCTCGGCCTGATCGGCCGGCCGGAGGCGATCGACCTGATCGACCACGCGCTCGCGACGCTGGCCGGGCTCGAGCGGCTGCACGGCTTCTTTTACAACTACTACGATACGACGACCCTCGAGCGCAGCAGCAACTTCGTCTCCTCGGTCGATTCCAGCTGGCTGACCGCCGGCCTGATGGTGGTGCGCCAGACCTTCCCGCAGCTCGCCGCGCCGGCCGGCCGGCTGATCGAGGACGGCGACTATGGCTGGCTGTACGACGATGCCGAAGGCCTGATGAGCCACGGCTACTACGTCAACCTCGACTGCCCGTCCCAGTATCACTACGGCCTCCTGTACACCGAAGCGCGGGTGCTGAGCCTGATCGCGATCGGCAAGGGCGACGTGCCCGAGGCGCACTGGTTCAAGCTGCAACGGACCTTGGCGCCCGAGGAGAGCTGGCAGACGCAGCCGCCCAAGTCGCGCGAAGCCAAGCAGGTCCGGGGCCAGACGGTCATCGGCGGCTGGTACGAGCACGGTCCCTACCGCTACCTGCCCTCCTGGGGCGGCAGCATGTTCGAGGCGCTGATGCCGGCCTTGGTGGTCGACGAGGCCCGCTTCGCGCCCGACAGCCTCGGCCGCAACGACTTCGTCCACGCCACGCTGCAGCGCCGGCACGCCCTTGAGGAGCTCGGCGATCCGGTCTGGGGCATGTCGCCGAGCGCCACCGCCGCCGGCGACGGCTACGGCGAGTTCGGCGTCCGCTATCTCGGCGTGCTCGGCTACCCGGACGGCGTGGTCGCGCCCTATGCCTCAGCCCTGGCGCTGGCGGTGACGCCTGGGCCAGCGATCAAGAACCTGCGCGCGCTCGCCGAGCGCTACCCGGGCCTCTATGGCGCCTGGGGTTTCTACGACGCGGTCGACCCGAAGAGCGCCCAGGTCGCGCGCCGCTACCTGACCCTCGATCAGGGCATGCTGTTTGTCGCGATCGCCAATCACCTCGCCGATCACGTGGTCCAGCGCGCCTTCGCGGCCGACCCGATCGCGGCCAAAGCCCTGCCGATCCTGGCCGACGAGCGCTTCTTCGACTGACCTCAAGAGGCTGGCAATGAATTCGGCCTTGGTCGATGTGCGGGGCTCGGGTTGGGGGTGGGGTCGGACGAGGTCGGGCGATGGGAGCGGCGATGGCGGCGGCCGGGATCAGGCCTAGCGGGCCAGCGCCGTTGATCCGCGCGCGGCCGCCGGGCGACTCGTTTCGATCGCCTCTTGCAACCTTCGGTTGGGTTTGGTCAGGCGGGCGCCAGGCGCCACAGGCAGGCCATGTTGTGGGCCAGCGCGAACCACAGCAGGACCGCCTTGACCTTCCGGATGCCGCGCTCGAATCCGATGACGCGAGAGGTGATCTGCTGAACAAGATCACCGACGAAAGCTTCCGCTTCTTCGGGCTGGAGGTTGAACTGTGGCGGATCGGGGACTCGCCCGCCGCGCCGAAGTTCAACGTCATCTCGAAGCCGAACGACTGGTCGCGGTCGGTCGCCCAGGCTGCGCGCGCGATCGACGAAGCGGAGCTTTCGGGGACGCGCGCGAGACAGCTCAGCTACTGGAACACCTTCCATCAGGCACTCAATGCTGCTGCGGGGCCGGTATCAGGCAATCGGAAGCCGCAGCCGCAGTCGTGGATGGCGTATTCGATCGGAAGGAGCGGCTTCTGGCTCGGAGCGGTGATGATCCGACCGAAACGGCAGGTCCGGTCCGAACTCTACATCAGTGGGGACCGCGCCAAAGCGTTCTTTCATCTGCTGCACGAACAGAAGGGCGCGATCGAGCAGGAACTCGGCTATCCGTTAGAATGGGAAGAGCTTCGGAACCGCCGCGACTGCCGCATCTCGGCCTATCTGAATGATGTTGATCCCGAGGACGAGAAAGACTGGCGCCGACAGCATGAGTGGCTGGCATCACGCCTCAAC